>NZ_JAUCGJ010000096.1 GCF_030378065.1 Candidatus Venteria ishoeyi
GTACTACTCAGAGTATATTAAGAATAAGCAAGTCTAACTTGCTTTTTTTTATGCTCGTGTATAATAAAACAGATAAAATTAAACATTTTTTTATGCAAAATTTATGAAACATCACAAACCTTTCTGCTCTCTGAGTTCTTGTAAGTAACGTAACGCCACCAGTGGCAATATGGATCTTGACAACTTGATTCTGGGACAGTGCTTGAACATGGGATAGTGCTTGACTTTGGGTAGCTTAATTTTTTATTTAACACAACATGACCAGAGAAACGAACATAGTAGCAACGGTTGGCGGAGTATGAGCAACAACTTGAGCCGTAAGTGCGGATAGAATAAACAATATTTTCTGAAAAGTCGGAGAATACTCAGCAACACAGGCGTATGCGGTGAATGAAATTATAAACTCAGCATGAATATTATACGCATGTATTCAAGCAGGAACAGGACAAGATCCAGCCTCTTCCCCTTTATTTTGGGTAGCCTTTGCACAACTCACAGAAGCAGAGAAACTAAGATTCACTGAAATGGATCAGGCAATAACGGCAACAGGCGAGCCAAGCGGATTTGACAGGGAAAACCCACTCACAAATGGAATTATAGAACTTTCTCCAGATGGAACGAAAATCATAGCAATAGATCAAGACGGGAACACCACGACAAGAACAGACGGGTTATTTTATGACGGATCGAGTGCTAACGCTCGGGAGTTCGCAATTTCCCCCGTTAGTGTTGGAGATGGTGGAGATGGGACGTATATCGTATGGGTAGAGGGGACAAAGAAAGTAATCTCTACAACTCAAAAAGTAACTTTTCCAAATCAGTCTGGATTACAATTTGTATATCATGAAACAGCTGGAACTATTACTTCAAGCAATGTGTTTTCTTTTGATTATTTCACAAAAACGCCAATTACTGCCGTTGTATATGGTAACTCAGTTGACCAAGCTTTAGTAACTTTTGGAGACGAAAGACACGGCGTTCAAATGTCAGGAGCAACTCATAAATATTTGCACATGACAGAGGGCACAAGGTATGTATCAGGTATGGAATTGCAGGGCGTAGTCGATGGTGGTACTACATACACTCAAATTACAAGCGGTGTAGCATACGATGAAGATTTGCCGATAACATCTAGCCAACAGGCAGACGCGCCTTTTTTATGGAGAGATGGGGCATTTTGGGCTGTTTTGACAGATAGCACAGACATTGCACACTTAGACGGCGGAGCAACTCAATTCAATTGTGATACTGCGTATGTAAATTATGGAACTGCTGGCACAGATTACACACCGACAGGACTTTATGAGCTCAGAGATGTAACGGGCAATGATCGGATGATAATGTTTTTCATTCTCACAAATGATGCAGAGTTCCCATATGTAAAAGTTTTAGGTCAAAAAGTATATTCAAACAGTGCTAACGCTAGGGCTGATGTTGGAACGGCTATAAATGAATTAGCTCTTGACGGCTTGCCAAGTCCTGAATTTCTTCCAATATACGCCGTTATTGTAGACAGATTGGGTCAGGTTGACGATGTTTCAGCTGATGAAGTAATCGTTGACTTGAGACAAGCGAAAGAAGGCGGAACAGGTACTATTTCAGGGGTTGCGACTGTTCATAATGATACGACAGGGCGAAGTGATGCAGATTCTCATCCAATAAGTGCAATTACAAACCTTCAAACAACACTTGATACCAAACTAGAAAATCTATCTGCTCAGAGCATTAAAACGCTCTCAGATGTATTTACTACAATGTCCCCCATTGACGGGCAAGTGTTGACATATGATACAACGAACGGGTGGCAAAGTGAAACTCCAGCAAGTGGAGTTACAGATCATACACTGCTTTCAAATATCGGAACTAATACGCATGTTCAAATTGATACGCATATAGCAGATGACACAAAGCACAGAGTAATAAACGACGCAGGAACTACAGCGACAGAACTTTTTTCTGCTTCTAAAATCATTGCTGATTTAGCTCTGAAACAAAACACATTGACTTTTGACACTGTTCCAACTGATACAAGTACTAATCCAGTAGAAAGCAACGGCGTATTTGATTCACTAGCACTGAAGGCGGATGATACAAACGTGGTACACAAAACAGGAGTTGAAACGGCAGCAGGGGAAAAAACATTCTCTGATAAGTTGACTGCAAATGATGGATTTGATGCGATAAGTACAAGCTCAGTTCCTGCAAATGTCCGGTCTTTAGGTACTAAAGTTTATCTGCGTCTAACTAATAGTGCTAGTTCGACTGGCTTCGTTGGATATGAAAGCACTGACTTGAGCTTGTGGACTGATAACACAAAGCGAGTGACGGTTGATAGTACTGGTAATGTAGGAATCGGAACTGATACTCCTCACACAAAACTAGATGTTTACAGCACAATAGTATCCCCAACAATCGGGGAAGCCGCAGGTGTGGGGTCTATTCGTGACACAAGCTCAGCCGCTGATTTGACAGGCGATAGTGGTCTTGAGTTTAAAATAGCTGGAAACTCAAATGGATATGGTGCAAAAATACAGGCATTAAATTCAGGCGGTGCTCAATTAGTATTTGCAAATCGGCACGGCAGTTCTGCATGGGTGGAGCGTATGCGAATTGATAATGATGGTGATGTAGGAATAGGAACAAGCCCAGATGAAAAATTACACATCAAAGACGGTGACATATTAATTGAAGATACACTTCCAAAGCTTGGAATAAAAAACTCAACAGAAGGATCAAGATTTAATCTCGTTGCTGGTGCAAGTGGTGAGCTAACAATTAGAGATGAGAACGATGTAAGGGTGACGGTTGATAGTGCTGGTGATGTAGGAATAGGAATTGCGCCAGACGACAAGCTGCATGTTGACGGCAATATCAAAATTAAAGCAGCTCAAAAACTATATAGTGATGGTTATGTAACAATTGAATCTGGCACTGGCACAGGAATGCAGTTTAACACTGACGGCTCAAATAATCGGGTTCAGATTTTAAGCAATGGTAATGTAGGGATAGGAACAACAAGCCCACTTGGAAAACTACATATTCACGGTGGCGATGCAACAAAACCAGCTTTATATTTATCTGGTGGAACTGCTGACGTGGCATTTCCAGACGGCGAAGCATTTCAGATGGGTCACTGGAATGGCGTGGACACATTCACAAACCGCTTTCACATTACATCTGGTGGCAATGTTGGAATAGGTAAAATGCCGTTTGCAAAATTAGATATTTTATCATCAAATGCCACACACGGCGACATTATGCTTGATCCAGGCGGTAGTGCTTTAGGCGATAAAATGGGGATGCACGTTGATCAATCTGGAAACAATACTACAAAACTACATTTAGGAAGACGCTCGACAGGCGACAGCGTTTTTCAGAAATATATGACAATGGATTTCGATGGTAAAGTTGGTATAGGAAGCCCAACGCCATCAGCAGCACTTGACATTAAAATGGCTGATGCTGAAATTAATATTAATGATACAAATGGAACTCCTTACTTAAGATTCAGAAGTAACGGAACGACTACAGGTGCAGTACACTCAAACTCTAGCGGTGACTTAATGTTAGCTGTTAGCGGAGCTTCAACTAGACAAACAATTAGTAGTGCTGGAGCAATCCGTTTTCACTCTTACGGAGCAGGAACATTAGTCACAGATGCAGGCGGTAATATTACAGCAAGTTCAGATGAGAATTTAAAAGACATTAAAAGAGATTTTACGACATGATTAAGTGCGATACTTGCAATTACTCCGAAAACTTATAAATGGAACGCTGAAAGTGGACTAGATACTGAAAATGAATATACTTGATTAATAGCACAGAACGTGCAAACTGTAATTCCTGAAGCAGTAAATCAAAAAGAGTGAGGAACTATGACAATGTCAGACCGCCCAATAATTGCTTCTTTGATAAATGCAATAAAAGAATTAAATACAGAAATCGAAGCATTGAAAGCTTAACATATGGGGCGTTCATGCGGTTCGTCCCATCTAAAAATAAACCGCAACCTTTTATTTGGTAAAAAACCGCA
>NZ_JAUCGJ010000097.1 GCF_030378065.1 Candidatus Venteria ishoeyi
CTATATTAAAATACCCCTTTGGGGTGTTAGCGCTAAAACCCATATTTTAAGTTTTACCGTTAAACATTAGAGATAAATCTGTTCGCCTGAAAGGCGAAGGTTTTAACCTTGTGCATGGAAAATAAACACCCCTGGAATTGTATCCGTGCCATTCACGCCCTGAAGGGGCGATTTAATAGAGCATCAACAATGCCTCAATCTTTATCCAATATTTTGCTCCATATCGTATTCAGCACCAAAAACCGTACAGATTTAATTTTGCCAGCCATTGAGACGGAATTATATGCTTACATGGCGGAAATCTATCGCAATGAATCTTGTCCGGCACTCATCATCAACGGTACGACAAATCATGTCCATAGCTTGTGTCGGTTGGAGCGGACAGTAAGCGTGGCGCATTTATTGGAACAGGTGAAGAAAGGAACATCCAAATGGGTAAAAACGAAAGGTAGTGAATTCTCAGATTTTACCTGGCAAACAGGTTATGGTGCATTTTCCATCGGTGCTTCCAATATCCAGGCATTGACCGCATATATCCACAATCAAAAACAACACCATCAAACCCTGTCGTTTGAAGATGAATACCGAGTGTTGTTGAAAAAATATGATGTGACATTTGATGAGCGTTATGTTTGGGATTAGTCATGTTATTTCGGGATTTTAATGCGCCCCGTTGGGGCTTTACATATATTCATCCACTCCCAGGGACGTTGCCCCTGGCTATATTAATACGCCCCTGTGGGGCTGAAAGGTAGATAATGTCTCATCCCCTTAGCAATGGAATCCCCCCCGCCTGGGCTGATGCCTGGGGCCAAGACGAGTACGGCGGCTGGGTGGCGTTCGAGTTCGACGGCATCAGCCAGCTTTTGCGCTGGATTCCGCCAGGGGAGTTTCTTATGGGGTCGCCGGAGTCCGAGCAGGGGCGCTATGACTGGGAAATTCAACATCAAGTGACCCTCACTCAAGGCTTCTGGCTGTTCGACACTCCCGTGACCCAAGCTTTATGGCAAGCGGTGATGGGAGAGAACCCCAGCCGTTTCCAAAGCCCGCAACGCCCGGTAGAAAACGTCAGTTGGAACGATGCCCAGGAATTTATCAAGAAACTAAACGATGGCCTGCCCGGCCTTGAACTTTGCCTGCCCAGTGAAGCCCAATGGGAACACGCCTGCCGCGCCGGCATCAAAACCGCCACCTATGCCGGTGACCTGAAAATTCTGGGTGAGGGCAACGCGCCGCTATTGGACAAGATTGCCTGGTACGGTGGCAACAGCGGTGTGGATTTTGAGTTGGAAAACGGTTATGACAGTTCCGACTGGAAAGAAAAGCAGTACGAGCACAAGCAGGCCGGAACCCACCCGGTAGCTTTGAAACAGCCGAATTCCTTGGGGTTGTACGATATGCTCGGCAACGTGTGGGAATGGTGTGAGGACTATTGGAGTGACAGCTATCTTGCTGAGGCGCAAACCGACCCCAAGGGGCCTGCTGACGGTGACTCGCGTGTGATCCGCGGCGGCTCCTGGTTCGGCGGCGCGCGTGGCGTGCGCGCCGCGTGCCGTAACGCCGGGTCGCCAGACTACCGCGACGCCTACCGGGGTTTCCGTTGTGCCCGAGTTCAGGCGTGAGCTGGGCAGGTAACAGGCCAGCGGATTGCTGGAAAGTTTATTGTTACGACTAAGTTTTTGTCTATAAAAAACTTGATTTCTTAATAAACCCGCGCTTTAGGCGGAATCACTTCAATGTCATCACTTAAAGTGTAATTATGTACCGGGCGGTAATCAATGTGAGTTTGCCCGGTTTCATTATCCAGCCAAATCAGGCTGTGTTTCATCCAGTTTTTATCATCCCGTTCCGGGTAATCTTCTCTGGCATGAGCGCCACGGCTTTCAGTGCGATTTTCAGCGGCATTAATAACGGTTGCCGCCTGCCCACGCAAATTATCCAGTTCCAGGGTTTCAATTAAATCAGAATTCCAGATTAATGAGCGATCAACCACCTGTACATCGGTAAAACTTTCGTAAACTTCCTGTATGCCTTTGATGCCTGCGCGCAAATTATCGCCACTACGAAATACAGCAGCATGTTGCTGCATGGTGCGTTGTAAATCATCGCGAATTTTAGAGGTGGGTGTGTCGCCCTTGGCATAACGCAGCTTATCAAAACGCTCAAGGGCAACATCACAGGCATCTACAGCTAACTTTGGATGTGCTGTCTGCGGTGTGATTTGCTCGGCGCAGCGCAGGGCGGCAGCGCGTCCAAATACGATAATATCCAGCAGCGAGTTAGAACCCAGACGGTTAGCACCATGCACGGATACGCAGGCCGCTTCACCGATTGCCATTAAGCCGGGTACGATGGATTCCGGGTCATTGCCCTTGCGCGTGACCACTTCCGCATGATAATTGGTGGGGATGCCGCCCATATTGTAATGCACGGTGGGCAGTACGGGTATGGGTTCACAATTGACATCCACACCGGCAAAAATTTTGGCTGATTCTGCAATACCGGGCAGGCGTTCATCAATAATCTCACTGTCCAGGTGTTCCAGATGCAGGTGTATATGATCTTTCTTCTCACCCACGCCACGGCCTTCGTTGATTTCCACGGTAATCGCCCGACTGACAACATCACGCGAAGCCAGGTCTTTGGCGTTAGGTGCGTAATTTGCCATAAAACGCTCACCTTCTGAATTAGTGAGATAGCCCCCTTCACCGCGCACGCCTTCAGTGATTAAGCAGCCTGAACCATAAATGCCAGTGGGGTGAAACTGGATAAATTCCATATCCTGCAAAGGCAGTCCGGCACGCAGTATCATGCCGTTACCATCGCCCGTGCAGGTGTGCGCGGAAGTGCAGGAAAGGAAGGTACGACCATAACCGCCGGTTGCCAATACGGTGCGATGGGCGCGAAACAAATGTAGCTGACCATTAGCCATGTCCAGCGCCAGCACGCCGCGACAAGTGCCATCGGCATCCATAATCAAATCCAGCACAAAATATTCAATAAAAAATTCTGCCGAGTGTTTCAGCGCCTGTTGATACAGGGTGTGTAAGATGGCGTGTCCGGTGCGGTCAGCGGCAGCACAGGTACGCTGGGCGCGGCCTTTGCCGTAATGCGTGGTCATGCCGCCAAAAGCGCGTTGATAAATACGCCCGTCTTCCGTGCGCGAGAAGGGTACGCCGTAATGTTCCAGTTCAATAATCGCGGCTGGTGCTGCCCGGCACATGTATTCAATGGCATCCTGATCGCCCAGCCAGTCGCCGCCCTTCACCGTGTCATACATATGCCAGCGCCAGTCGTCCTCTCCCATATTGCCCAGTGATGCGCTGATGCCGCCTTGCGCAGCAACCGTGTGGCTGCGGGTGGGGAAAACCTTGCTGATACAGGCGGTTTTCAGATTTTTTTCTGCCATGCCCAGCGCGGCACGCAGACCCGCGCCACCTGCGCCGACAATAACGACATCATAGTAATGTTCAATGAGGGGGTAAGTTGATGGTGTCATAAAGTTTCTAAGTTTAAGCAAGAGCTTCTTTGGTATTTTCAGGATGTACGCCAGCGTACAAATCCACCGCAATATATTTTATCCCCGTAGTTTAATTGATTTTTTATGCTTTGCTAGCACATATTGTTGCTTTCTTTTTGTTAATTAATAAGAACAATAAGGATGATAGGGATGATAGGGATGATAGGGATGATAGGGATGATAGGGATGGTAGGGATGGTAGGGATGGTGTTGTTAATATAAATAATTAAAATTAATCTTAATGATATTTGGTGTAAATGATTTATTCAGTATTAATAATTTTGTTTGAGCAAATGAATTCAACTATAAATATTAAATTAATAATAATATTGATATATACAATACCGCCTAATAATC
>NZ_JAUCGJ010000098.1 GCF_030378065.1 Candidatus Venteria ishoeyi
GGAACTTAAAAACACCTTTGGTTTCTATGGCAATATTGCCACCGCTGCCTTCCACCGCACGGGCGATAATCGGTGCTTGATCCTGGACTAGAAATGCTGCGTCTATATTCAAATTACCACCGTTGCCTGCATCTTCTTGCACGCTGGTGGTGATTTGGCTGTTTTTCAGTTGCACCAGGCCATTGGCATTGATGTCAATCTCGCCACCGCCGCCACTGACCGAGCTGGTGCTGATTTCGGAATCCTGCGATAAGTGCATTTTGCCGACATTCAGTTCAATTTCACCTGCATTACCACCACGAATTTGTGGTATCCATTCACTGTTGGCGTACAAAAAGGCATCATGGCGACCATTGCCGGTATCGGCGACTTTTACCAAATCGCCTTGTTGCACATTCAGCGCATTGCGTTGGGACAGATTGGCTACACGATAGGTATTACCCAAGTCTATCCATGCTTTGCCAGTGAAAATGCTGTCGCCTTCAGGCAAATGGGTGATATAGCCAGGTTTGGCCAATACTAGATTTTGTTGTGCTTCGATGTCCGGTACTTCCAATACTTTGCCGTAGTGTACCCAGTCCACACCGTCATATACAAAACGTGCGGGTTGACCATCTTGAGCTGCTGCAATATCTACCTGGATGCCGGTGAATACATCAATATTGTCAGTGAATGTCTGTAATTCATCCAGGTCGGTGAGTTGGTAGTATTTAATGCGGATAGGTTCGCCAAGAAATGTTCCATGATTAGGGCCGTCCGTAAACGTAGTGATGATATAGACATAATCTGCGGCTTTACCGTTACCGATGTCTTCGACATGAATCAAACTGCCATTAGCATAAGGCATGATACTGGTATACATATGGTAGCTTGAGGTAAACGAAATATCCGAGTGTGGCAATACCACACGATTGTTTTCGTTGACTCGAGTCCAGTTTTTCGCCGCAAATTCGTAGTTAGTATAGGCAAAACGTGCCACCTGACCACTGCCATCGTCTTTTACCGTAACAATGTCGTCCGCAGCAAAGGCAGTTGCTAACATATTGACCCGCGTTGGTAAGGCTTCCAATGCCGCCATATCTTCTACCTGGGTGATGGGCATCAGATTAAACAGTCTATCGCCAAAATTGATTTGGTACAGAGTCCGGCCTTCACCATCATCAATGGTTTTTACTACCGTCCCTTGCTCCAGCAATTGGCTATCTCGCGCCTGAGCATCCTCAAAACTGAATTGATTGGCCAGTTCGCTGTTAGAACGTATCAGGGTGTGATTATCAAGTTCCAGAGTTTCGACATTGAGGCTGATGTGTCCCGCTTTGCCACCACCTCGGTTAGCGGTGGAGATTTGCCCACCTTTGTTGATTTGCACTAGCGGTGCGTTAAGTTTGATATGACCGCTGTCACCGCTGTTTGCCGCCTGGCTGGTGACATGTGCATATACCCCGCTGATGGATTGATTGTAGGTTTCAGGGTTGTAATTAGCCAGGTACAAGGCTTGTTCTTCCAAGGGTTCAAGCAAGGTAATGTCCGAGGCATCGCCATGAATTCTAATCTGTTCCGTTGCCTGAATTTGAATATTACCACCGTCACTAGGGTTGTCGCTGCCCGACTCAATTGAAGCACCATCAAGAATTTCCACGCTATCTGCCTGAATCTGAATATCTCCCGCTTGGCCTGCGTATTCTCCCAGGCTACTGGCGGAAATTGTGCTACCAAAACCATATAGGGCTTCACCATAGAGATTGACACCGGACAAACGTATATTTGAGGCATCCAAATGAATATTTCCTGCATCCTGGCTGGAGGTACCGGGATTGGTCGCCTGACTATCCGCATAAATAAGCGCACCATCTTCTAACTGAATGCTCGCTGCCTGAATATGAATATCTCCTGCCTGACCAGCTTGCTGGTTTGGTAAGGGGGCTGTACCGGAAAAAACTGCTGTTGCCAATCCAGTTGCTGCCGATGCACCACGCGCGGTAAAAGTTCCCGAAAGCTGAATACTTATATCACCACCATTGCCTTTGCCAACATTGGCAGATACCAAGTACATCCCGTCTTCCAAAAGCAATTCATCAGCCTGGATTAGAATGTCACCGGAATCACTTTGTGCCGAGGAATAAGTACCTAACAGCGAACTATCGCCATAATCATTAATCCCTCCAGCATGAATTTGTCCACCCTTTAAGGTTAGGCGACCCACATTCCCCCTGCCCTCTGAAGACATTATCAATGTCGAACCCTGTTGGAAATTCAAATACTCAGCCTGTAAATATACATCGCCACCATCTCCCGCCTGCACCTTATCGTTCCAGGTGGCACTTTGAATATAGGAATTAATAATATCCAGACGGTTTTCCGCGACCATAGTTATATCGCCACCACGTCCTGTACCATAACTATCAGTGGAAAACAGTCTGGAAGGACCATAATTATTCTTAATTTCAATGTCTTTAGCTTGTAAGTGGATATGCCCTGCATTACCAGTTATCTGATTATGTTCACTTATCTTTAATGAATCTGTATTCATGGCACTACCGTTCAATAAGTGTATGGCATTGTCGGCATTAAGATAAATATCCGTACCATCACCTATATGGGCTGTACCACCACTGATAAGTGAAGCATTATCAAGGGTGATGTTAGTGGCTTGGATATCCACTACACCACCTGCTTGTTCACCCATTGCTATTGCAAAAATTAATGCATTATCCATTAAAAATTCACCGGCATGGATAAACACATTGCTGCTATCTCCACTAACATTGAGATTAGCGCCCTGTTCCATAGATACGGATGCGCCCTGTTCTGCCGTGCTGGCGATACCATCCGCGCTTAAAGTTACCTCTCCCACGCTCCGTACCGCAGCCAGATTTAATCTGCCACCAGGTGCCCAAAGGTTGTTGAGTAAGGATTCGTCAGAATCAGTAGGTAAGTCTTCTATGCCCTGGCTCAGGTGAATATCGCCACCAATCAGTGATAAGCTCTGGTTTTCCGGTACTTGTAGCAGGGCATGATGGGGTTCAGCTTCCTCATTCCCATGCGCCTGCGTGGGAATGTAACCGCGCCTGTTGACCTCAATTGCTCCATGTGTCTTATCCAGAAAACCAAAACTTTGTAGACTGCTGACACTAAAATTGCTGGGTTGAGTTGTATCAGCATGAAATTTTCCACCATCTTCAAACTTTAAATAATCCGCTGTGGTGGTATGAAATCCACCTTGCACGTCTAATTGTGCATGTTCGCCAAACATTATCCCGGCAGGGTTCATCAGGTAAGTATCTGCACCGGGGATGCTATTTCTAATCATGCCGTTGATATTGGATGGAGAACCGCCAGTAACGCGGGAAATGACATTTTCAATATGTGCTGCACCAGAAAAAGCCGCAGTTTCTCCTTGGTTTATATTGA
>NZ_JAUCGJ010000099.1 GCF_030378065.1 Candidatus Venteria ishoeyi
TGATACCTGCCGTAAGCGAGATGTTTCTCCTTGGCGTTATCTGGAAAAGGTTATTGGAGAGCGGCGGGCAGGGAGAAGCGCTCCGGCTTTGCCTGTCGCTCAGGTGGAGGGGGTCTGAATGGTTACGTTGCAAGCTGTTTCTCGTGGTATCAATTTTTTAGGATATATAACTTACAAAGACCATATTTTGGTGCGCCAACGCACCGTCAGAGCCTTGAAACGACGACTATATTTTTTTAATCATTTGCTCAACCCAGATAAGTTTCCCTATGGCAACCCACCAAGTAACTTAAAAATAACCAAGCGTTATCGCAGTGGAGACCTGTTGCCACCAGTCACACCAACGCCTGCATTATTACAAGAGATGCAAGCGACTATCAATTCATATTATGGTATATTCCGTTTTGCCGACAGTTACAAACTGCGTAAACATATATATCATCATCACCTTCAAGAATTAAAACGTTATTTTTTACCTGCTGATGCAAACTATAACAGCATTAAAATCAAGAGCGGTGTTTATTATTGGTTAGCTGCTTTCTAATCCATGCTTCCCAACGGGCTGCTTGTTTGCTGATGGATTCAATTCTATTGGAAACATCCGCATAAAACCCATGCGAGATCAGTTTCATTTCCCAAGCCACAAAGAAATAACTTTTCAACAGTTCGACCCTTGAGCGAATATCTTTAAGACAAGAAATCGCTTCCTTCCAATCTTCGCTGTTCTCCTTTTTGAAATTTGCCAAAGTAATTAAACGCATCAAAGAAGACAATTCACTCAAGATTTCTGAACCAATAGTAACTCGAAATAATTTAGGTAAATTGCTGTGAGCTTGAAAATACTGTTTGTATAAAACCAGTACATCAGCAAATATCTGTGGGTGACGATATTTTTTTGATTCCATAATAAAAAAAGTCGCCCTTAACGGGCGACCAAACTATTTACAGTTCCTAATGAGCAAAGAAGCGTTTTCCTAGCGGACACAACGAACATAATTGCTATTGTTGTAATTGTTGTTGTTCCAATTGTCATCAGATGGCCTGAGTACGACCCAATTACCATTGTTATTGTCCCTGTGCGTGGCTGTCCAGAGATAATCACTGTCAACCAACAACACGTAGGAATTGCATAGCCACTCAAACGACCCACAACAGAATTACTTCGGCAGGATCGTCCCGTTATCCGGTTGAACTGGATAACAGAATATAATGCTTGCAACAATACAAGCGGGCTATGCCGCAAACACCCCTTTCACCTCTACGCTGCACAGCCGTGACCAAACAGCCCCCTAAAGCGCCCCTCGGTAAAAAACAACCTTCGGGCGGGATGCCCCACTGTAAAAATAAAAAAATAAAAAATAAAAAATCAAAGGTCAAAGATCAAAAGGGAATGCCTAGCGGACACAACGAACATAATAGCTAGAGTCGTAACCGCCGCCGAACCAATAGTCATCAGATGGCCTGAGTACGACCCAACCACCATAGTAAAGGTCCCTGTGCGTGGCTGTCCAGAGATAATCCGTTCCAGTGCAATCTCCGTTGCCTGAAGCACAAAGGTTGGCCAATTCCCCGGCAGTGGGCAATCGCCAGTCTGTATAAGTGGCGGTCAAATTTGAACAGTAGTTCACCGCCGCTTTATGATTCATCGTGCTGCTGCTCTTGGCAGAAACCGATGTAGGATAACCACCGCTACCCGCAGCGGCTGAACTATCAACATAAGCCTTGATTGACTGTTGAGAAGCCACGGCGGTGTCGCTATCTGATGTCATGGTGTCTTCATCTTTAAAGTCAGGGGATTTGGATTTATTAGCAATCGTCCACCAATTCGTCCCATCACTGATTAGCGTTACTGCATCTCCTGCTATAGACAGAATGGAATTAGCTACACCATCAATGGTTTCAGCAGCATTGCCATCAAGAGTTAAATCATTTCCGGCAGTAATTAGCTTAACTGTGTAGGTTCGTCCAGCAATACCAGAAGCAGTCGGCAAGGTGAAGGTGAATGCACTACCAAAAGTATCAGCTAAAACAGTGCCATCAGTATTGGTTAGAGTATAGGCTGCTGTTTTTGCTGTAGCATCAATGGTTTGGGTGTGTTGACCATCCGCATTAGCCAACACAACAGTACCCGAAGCATCTGGCAAGGTAATGGTGCGATCTGCACTTGGTGCGGTGATAGCCAAAGTAGTTTCATTGCCATCTGCTGTGCCGCCTTCAAATATTAACGGACTAGCTCCTTGTACTATTCCCGTAACAGTAACGATATCGGCTGCTGTATCACCAAGAGTGGTGTCGCCACTAGTGGTTAAATTAGTAAATGCTCCTGTACTTGCTGAATTAGCACCCACTGGCGCACCATCAACTGAACCGCCGTTGATGTCTGGTGTATTTAACACCACGGCTCCTAAAAATGTTGGTGTTCCAGCTATTGCTCCATTTAATGTACTGGCATTAATGGTTGGATTGGTTAAGGTTGGATTGGTTAAGGTCTTATTCGTTAATGTTTCTGCTCCAGTCAAAGTGACATTGCCAGCCGTTGTCCAAGAAAGAACTCCACTGCCGTCTGTACTTAGTATTTCACCATTGCTACCACCATCGGCTGGCAAGGTTAAACTATAATCTGCTGCCATTGCTTGAGTTTGTAGAGTGACTTTTTCAGTACCACCACCACTGGCTTCAAAAATCTCAATCGTACCAGCAGAAGCACCATTTTTTACTATAACCCCTGCATTAAGGGTGGTTGTTGAAGATGCTTCTAAAGTGGTAAATGCTCCTGTATTTGCTGAACTAGCACCCACTGGCGCACCATCAACACCATCCACTTTGTCCGCGTCAACCTTGTTGTTGTTATCTGTATCATACACGGATTTGGTCATGTCGCCGGAACCAGTGCCAAACGCTATCTGACTGCTGCTTCCCGTGCCCACAAATAGGGTGTCGTTATCAGTGTCCCAACTGATTTGCCCTTCAGCCGTAGCATTAGAAACATCAGCAGCCTGGGGTAAACGTAGACCTTCCGTAGTTGTTGAAGCATCGATTCCGGAAAGATCTAACAATTCGGTGGAGCCAAAGGTTACGCTCAAGGTTCCTGATGAGTCCACCAGACCGGAACCTATGGTATAGCTGCCCGCTGGCCCTGTCGCCCCTGTCGCCCCTCTAGAACCAGAAGAACCAGGAGAACCTGTATTTCCCTTAACTGCCACTAATCCCCAAAGTCCAGTAGCGGGAGGCGTATTGCCTTGATTGGCATCTTGCAGACTTATATAACTGCTACCACTATTTTCTACAGCATCACCAATATTATAAGAAACCGCTGCGCTCCAGCTACCTTGCCAGATCATACCGGCACCATCAACGCCTGGATCTCCTTGTGGTCCTTGTACACC
>NZ_JAUCGJ010000010.1 GCF_030378065.1 Candidatus Venteria ishoeyi
ATACTGATGCAACAGACAGTTCGGATGTGGATAACAATGCCGATAATCCGACTGATGAAATAGCCGTGGTTGCACAAGGGGGTAATGACAATACAAATGATTTTGGTTATGTACAGGGTGGCAGCATTGGTGACTTTGTATGGTTGGATGAAAATGATGATGGCATTTGGTTAGCTGGAGAAAATGGCATTAGTGGTGTCACGGTCAGACTTTATCAGGATAATAACAATGATGGTGTTGTTGATAGTGGTGATACTCTGCTTGATACTCAGACGACTGATTCTGCTGGCGCTTATAAATTTACAGATCTAAAACCTGAAAATTATCTGGTGGATGTGACAGCACCTGCAAATCATATATTGACAACAGCTAATGATCCACATTATATCGCCCTTGCTGCCAGCCAGGATTATGTGCTTGCTGATTTTGGTTTCAATCATATTGCACTCCCTCCCCCCCCCTCCGGCACCATCGGCGATTTCGTCTGGTATGATCAAAGTGCAGACGGGGTGCAGGATGCCGGAGAACTTGGTATAAGTGGGGTTACAATCGATTTATATCTGGATAAAAATAAAGATGGCGTGCTTGATGCCGGTGATACGCGCGTTAGCACAAAAACAACCAACAGCAGTGGTTTTTATCAATTTACCGGACTATCTCGCGATTATTATCTGGTTGAGGTGACGGATACCGCCAATAAGCTGACAGGCAAATCTTTGACTGTGGGTAGTGAAAACCCCTATCAGGCTAAGATCACTACAGGCAATGATGAGCAGGCCGATTTTGGTTATGCAGATATTCCTCCTGCTCAAATTGGTGATCTTATCTGGAATGACTTAAATGGTGACGGAGTACAGGATGCCGGAGAACCCGGTATTGCTGATGTCACCCTGGAACTGTTTCAGGATAGCGATGGCGATGGTGTGTATGAAACCAGTGTTGGCACACAAACCACTGACGACCAGGGACTGTATGGCTTTACAGATTTAGCTGCCGGTGATTATCAGGTGCGCGTGGTTTCCGGTGTACCTGTGGGGATGAACCAGACCAGCGACCCGGACGCTACCCTGGATGCACAGTCTAATGTCACCTTGACGGCAGGAGAAAACCGTGAAGATATGGATTTTGCTTATCAAAATCCTGTGCTGGCAAGTCTGGGCGATACGGTTTGGCAGGATTTGAATGGTGACGGGGTACAGGATGCCGGAGAACCCGGTATTGCTGATGTCACCCTGGAACTGTTCCAGGATAGCGATGGCGATGGTGTGTATGAAACCAGTGTTGGCACACAAACCACTGACGACCAGGGACTGTATGGCTTTACAGATTTAGCTGCCGGTGATTATCAAGTGCGCGTGGTTTCCGGTGTGCCTGTGGGGATGAACCAGACCAGCGACCCGGACGCTACCCTGGATGCACAGTCTAATGTCACCTTGACGGCAGGAGAAAACCGTGAAGATATGGATTTTGCTTATCAAAATCCTGTGCTGGCCAGTCTGGGCGATACGGTTTGGCAGGATTTGAATGGTGACGGGGTACAGGATGCCGGAGAACCCGGTATTGCCGATGTCACTCTGGAACTGTTCCAGGATAGCGATGGCGATGGTGTATATGAAACCAGCTTAGGCACCAAGGTTACTGACAATCAGGGTTTGTATGTATTTGCAGGTTTGGATGCCGGTGATTATCAAGTGCGCGTGGTTTCCGGTGTACCTGTGGGTATGAACCAGACCAGCGACCCGGACGCTACCCTGGATGCACAGTCTAATGTCACCTTGACGGCAGGAGAAAACCGTGAGGATATGGATTTTGCTTATCAAAATCCTGTGCTGGCAAGTCTGGGCGATACGGTTTGGCAGGATTTGAATGGTGACGGGGTGCAGGATGCCGGAGAACCCGGTATTGCTGATGTCACCCTGGAACTGTTCCAGGATAGCGATGGTGATGGTGTGTATGAAACCAGCTTAGGCACCAAGGTTACTGACAATCAGGGTTTGTATGTATTTGCAGGTTTGGATGCCGGTGATTATCAAGTGCGCGTGGTTTCCGGTGTACCTGTGGGGATGAACCAGACCAGCGACCCGGACGCTACCCTGGATGCACAGTCTAATGTCACCTTGACGGCAGGACAAAATCGTGAGGATATGGATTTTGCTTATCAAAATCCTGTGCTGGCAAGTCTGGGCGATACGGTTTGGCAGGATTTAAATGCTGACGGCGTGCAGGATGCCGGAGAAGCCGGTATCGCAGGTGTCACCCTGGAATTACGGCAGGATAATAACACTGATGGCATTTATGAAACACTGGTGGATACACAGATAAGCGACAACGCAGGTGACTATCTGTTTGATAATCTGCCTGCGGGTGATTATCAGGTTGTGGTCAGTAATGGTGTTGCTGGTTTGCAACAGACTGGTGATCCTGATGGCGCTTATGATAATCAGACTAAAGTCACTTTAAGTGATGGCGAACAGCATTTGACGGCTGACTTTGGTTATGTTGGCATTACCAGTGTCGGCGATACCGTCTGGCACGACATGGACGGCGATCAGTTCCAGGATGCCAACGAGCCGGGTATTGCCGGGGTAACGCTAAACTTGCAGGGTGCGGGTGCTGATGGTGTGTTTGGCACAGCGGATGATACCAGCCATACGACAAGCACCAATGCTAATGGTTTGTATCTGTTTGATAAGCTGAGTGCGGGTGAATACCGCATGTCTGTGGACAGCGCAAGCGTTTCCCTGTCAGGTATTCCTGGCGCGCTGACGCTGACCACCGCTAATAATCCCAGCGTGTTCACCCTGAGTCTGGGTGAGCAGAAAGACGATGTTGATTTTGCTTATCGCGGCGCTGGCAGCATTGGTGATACCGTGTGGCTGGATGCCAACCAAAATGGTGTGCAGGATACGGGCGAGGAAACAATTCACAATGTTGAAGTGCAAATGCGTCTGCCGGGTGCTGACAATGTACTGGGCACGGATGATGATCCGATTTATACCACACGCACCAACAGCACAGGAAATTACCTGTTTGATGGTCTGCCTGCTGGCAATTATCAAATTGATGTGAATACCACAACGGCACCGGATGCATCACGTCTGACCACCACCGGCAGCTATACAGTGGCCTTGCCAGAAGGCACCGCCCATCTTGAGGCAGACTTTGGTTTTGCTCAGCCTACCGGCTCTATTGGTGATTACGTCTGGTTGGATAGCAATGCCGATGGTATCCAGGATGCGGCTGAAAGCGGTCTGGAAAACGTGCTGGTGAATCTGCTTGGCGCGGGTGTTGACGGTATGTTGGATACCGCAGATGATACATTGGCTTCCACTACCACTGATGCCAATGGCGCTTATCTATTTGAGCAACTGGCAGCAGGTGCTTATCGCATTACCTTGGGCGGCGTGCCGATTGGCTTAACTGCAAGCACCGGCCCACAATCACTGGGCGGCACTTCTGCGGAATTCAACCTGAATGCCGATGAAAATAAACGTGATGTAGACTTTGGCTTCAGCGGTAGCCCGGCGGGTAACAGTTGGATAGGCGATCAGGTCTGGTACGATGCCGATGGTGATGGCGTCTTTGATAGTAGCGAGCCGGTTTATGCAGGGATGACGGTTACTCTGACCCATCCCGGTGCAGACGGTGTGTTTGGCAATGCTGATGACCTAACAGCAACCACCACCACCGACAGCAACGGCTTGTATCGTTTTAGTGGTTTACCGGGTGGTGATTATCAGGTTTTCGTGGCAACGCCAACGGGTACCACCAGCACCACGCCAGGTGCGTATAACACCGTCAGCCTGCCGGATAACGACCATATTGATACGCTTGATTTTGGTTTCTATGGCAATGCCAGTCTGGGCGATTATGTCTGGAATGACAGCAACAACGATGGCATTCAGGATGCTGACGAAAACGGTCTGGGCAATGTTACGGTGCAGGCGACCTGGGCTGGTTTTGATGGTATCAGTGGTACGGGCGATGATGTGTCCTTAACCACAACGACTGACAGCGATGGTTTATATCAGTTCAACCATCTTGCCGCAGGTGACTATACGGTTACTGTAGTGGGTGGCATTCCCGTCGGTCTAACCCCAAGCGTCGGGCCGCAGTCGGCTGGCGGACATAGCACTACGACAACATTGACGCAGGGCGAGCAAAGAACAGACATTGACTTTGGTTACACTGGTACTCCCGCAGGCAGTGGCAGCATCGGCGATCAGGTTTGGTATGACAGCGATGGTGATGGCAACTTTGATGCCGGAGAGCCAGTACATGGCGGCTTGACCGTGACCTTGACGGAAGCTGGTATTGATGGTGTGTTTGGCACTGCGGATGATTTGCTGACAAGCACCGTCACTGATGACAATGGTTTGTATCTGTTCAGTGGTTTGCCGGAAGGTGATTATAAGGTTAACGTGCAGGCACCGAATGGCACCGGCACAACCACACCAAATGCTTATGATGAATTCCACCTCAATGAGGGTGAAAAGCGTGATATCCAGGACTTTGGTTTCCGCGGTCTGGGCAGCATTGGTGATTACGTCTGGCATGATCTGAATAATGACGGCATACAGGATATCGGTGAAGCAGGTTTGGCAGGCGTTAATCTGCAACTGCGCTGGGATGGCCCGGATGGTCTGGCTAACAGCAGTGATGATGTGATTGCCACGACCACCACCGATAGCAACGGTTATTATCACTTTGCGCACCTGAGTGCGGGTCACTATCAAATGACCGTGGTCAGCGGTGTTCCTGTTGGTTTGACTTCCAGCTTTGGGCCGGAGTCAGTTGGCAGGGACGTTGCGCTGTTGCGCCTCTACGACTTTAATCTGGCAAATGCTCAGATTAAACAGGATGTAGATTTTGGCTACGCGGGTACGCCGATTGGTGATGGCAGTATTGGCGATCAGGTCTGGATTGACTTGGATGAAGACGGTGTTAAAGATGCCAATGAGCAGGGTATTGCCGACGTAACTGTCACCTTAACCCATCCCGGCAGTGATGGCGTGTTTGGCAGCGCGGATGATATCAGCGTGACCACCACCACCGATGCCGAGGGTATTTACCGCTTCAGCGGTTTGCCAGCCGGAGATTATCGGGTAAGCACACCAACCCCGGCGAACACCAGTTCTACCACGCCGGATGCTTACAATACCGTAAGTCTGGCGGATAGCGAAAACCGCGATGATGTGGACTTTGGCTTTAATGGCACGGCACAGTTTGGTGATTACATCTGGCATGATACTAATGCCGATGGCGTACAGGATGCCACTGAGATAGGTCTTGGCGGTGTCACGGTGCAGGCGACCTGGGCTGGAGTCGATGGTGTATTTGGCTCGGCTGATGACCGTTCATACAGTACGATTACCGATAGTAATGGTTTATATCTGTTGGATAATTTGCCAATTGGGGATTATCAGGTGACGGTGATGAATTCGCCGGTAGGTATGACGGTCAGTACTGGCCCTGATACCGCAGGTCCTGGTACTGCCAACCTGTCCTTAAGCGCGGGTGATGATAATCGCACGGTTGACTTTGCTTATACGGGTACCTCAGCGGGCACTGGGAGCATTGGTGATACCGTGTGGCTGGACAGTGATGGTGATGGTTTGCTGGATGCTGATGAAAACGGCATCAGCGGTGCAACCGTGACCCTGACTTATCCCGGCGCGGATGGCATCTTCGGTAACGGTGATGATATCAGCGTGACCACCGTCACTGACAGCAACGGCAACTACCGCTTTAATGGTTTGCCAGCAGCGCAGTATCAGGTGAATGTGGTGACCCCGGATGGCACGACTTCAACCACGCCGGATGCTTATAATCCAGTGGATTTAGCGGACGGTCAGGATATTGACACGATTGATTTTGGTTTCCGTGGCACTGCGGGACTCGGTGATTTTATCTGGTATGATCTGGATAATGACGGCATACAAGATGCCGGAGAACCGGGTCTTGCTGGCGTGACACTGGAAATTATTGGCGCGGGTTCTGACGGTGTGATAGGCACGTTAGATGACAGCCGCTATACCACAAGCACGGACAGTACGGGTAAATACAGCCTTGATGGTCTGCCAGCCGGTACTTATCAGGTGACGGTGGATAATGGCGTACCCGCAGGTATGCAGGGCGTGATTGGCCCGGATACCGCAGGGCTGGGCACTGCCACGCTGACCCTGGCTAATGCTCAGACCCGTGATGATATTGACTTTGCCTACAATCTGCCAACTAACGGCAGTCTGGGTGATTATGTCTGGTTTGACCAGAATCAGGATGGTATTCAAGACAGCGCAGAAACCGGGCTGGCTAATGTCGGTGTCAACCTGGTATGGAGCGGTGTGGATGGGCTGTTTGGCACTGCCGATGACATTACCCGTTCCACGGTGACTGATGCCAATGGCGCTTATTTGTTTGAGAATCTGGCAGCCGGAGAATATCTTGTCAGCGTGATAGGTGGCGTACCTGTTGGCTTCACCGCAACCACCGGGGCACAGTCAGTTGGTGGAAACAGCACTACAGTCACGTTACCACTGGACATTCCCACACAGAGCGTGGGAACGAGAACCGATATTGATTTTGGTTATGCCGGTACCCCGGCGGGGAATAGCTGGCTGGGCGACCAAGTCTGGTATGACACTGATGGCGATGGTCAGCTTGACAGTGGTGAGCCAGTATTAGCGGGTATCACCGTGAGTCTAACCCATCCCGGCAGTGATGGCGTGTTTGGCAGTGGTGATGATATTTCCGTGACCACGACGACTGACAGCAATGGCTTGTATCGCTTTACCGGTCTGCCAGGTGGCGACTATCGGGTTAATGTGCTTGCGCCGGATGGCACGCGCACGACAACGCCAGCGGCTTATAATACCGTCACCCTGCCGGATAACGACTACAACGACCAGCTTGATTTTGGTTTCCACGGTCTGGGCAGTCTGGGTGATTATGTCTGGCTGGATGGCGATAAAGATGGCGTTCAGGACTTCGGCGAGCAGGGCTTGTCGGGTGTCACTGTACAAGCCTTATGGTCAGGTTTTGATGGTATCAGCGGCACTGCCGATGATGTCACCTTGACCACCACCACCGACAGCAACGGCGCTTATCTGTTTAACAATCTGGCAGCAGGCAGCTATCAGATTAGCGTGCTCAGCGGTGTGCCGGTGGGCTTGAGTCCCAGTATTGGGCCACAGTCGGTTGGCAGCAACAGTAGCAATATGATTTTAGATGCTGGACAAGAGCGCAAAGACGTTGACTTTGGTTATCAGGGCACACCACTGGGCAGCGCCACGATTGGCGATCAGGTCTGGTATGACACGGATGGCGATGGTGTGGTGGATGCGGATGAACCGGTGTATGCCGGTGTCAGCGTCACCTTAACCCATCCCGGCGATGATGGCGTGTTTGGCAATGCCGATGACATCAGCGTTAGCACTGTGACTGACAGCGATGGCAAATATTTATTCAGTGGCTTGCCAGCCGGTCAGTATCAGGTGTTTACCGATACCCCAAGCGGCACCCAAAGCACTACGCCAGATACCTATAATCCCGTTAGCGTAACGGATGGTCAGGTGTTGGATAGTGTTGATTTTGGTTTCCGTGGTCTGGGCAGTCTGGGGGATTATGTCTGGCATGACCTGGATAATGACGGCATACAGGATATAGATGAATCCGGTATCGCTAATGTCAGTGTTGAAGCGCGTTGGTCTGGTTTGGACGGGGTGTTTGGCACGGCGGATGATGTGACAAAAACCACCACCACTGACAGCAGCGGACATTATTTCTTCAATCAACTGGCAGGTGGTGTGTATCAAGTGAGCGTCACTTCCGTGCCTGTGGGCTTGACACCAACCAGCGGCCCGCAATCAGTGGGTGGCAACCAAACCAGCATTATGCTGGCACCGGCTGAAAACCGCTTTGATATGGACTTTGGCTACAATGGCACGCTGCTGGGCGATAGCAGTATCGGCGATCAGGTCTGGCAAGACATTGATGGCGATGGCGTAATGGATGACAGTGAATTGCCACTGGCGGATGTCACTGTGACTCTGACCCATCCGGGTGCCGATGGAACATTTGGCACGGCGGATGATATTAGCGTTACCACGCAAACTGATAATGATGGCAAATACCGTTTCAGCGGTCTGCCGGAAGGTCAGTATCAGGTCTTTGTTGATACCCCGGAACACACCCAGGCAACAACGCCGGAAAGCTACCAAAGTATTGTGCTGGGCGCGGGTGAAAACCGTCTGGATCGTGATTTTGGCTTCCAGCCTATTGGCAGTATTGGTGATTATGTCTGGCATGATAACAATGCCAATGGCTTGCAAGATAGCGGAGAAAGCGGGCTGGCAAATGTCTTAATGCAGGCAACCTGGGTTGGTGCGGATGGCATTTCCGGTACCAATGATGACCAGCATTTTACCACCACCACCGATGAGCAAGGCTTATATCTATTTAATGCCCTGCCTGTTGGTGCTTACCAAATTGATGTTATCAGCGGTATTCCCGTGGGTTTGAGCCCCAGTATTGGCGCAGAATCTGTGGGCAGTCATAGCACCATGCTGACATTGGCAAGCGGACAGGCGATTCGGACAGTGGATTTTGGCTATCAGGGTGATTTGCTGGGTACGGCTTCTATTGGCGATGAAGTCTGGCTGGACAGCGACGGCGATGGCATCAAGGATGCCGCTGAGGCCGTCCTGCCTGGTGCTACTGTGACCTTGACCCATCCGGGTGCTGACGGTGTGTTTGGCAATGCTGATGACATTGCTGTTAATACCACCACTGATGCCAACGGCCTGTATCTGTTTAACGGCTTACCGGCTGGCGATTATCGGGTAAATGTCACCGCACCAGCAGGCACTGCCAGCACCACGCCGAATGCTTATAATACGCTGACGGTGGCTGATGGTGATGCGCTGAGAAGCGTGGACTTTGGCTTCCTGGGCAGTGCTGAACTGGGTGATTTTGTCTGGGTCGACATTAATAAAGATGGCATACAGGATACAGGTGAAACCGGTTTTGCCGGTGTCACCATGCAAGCTGTCTGGGCGGGTGCTGACGGCACGCTGGGCACGGCGGACGATGTAAGATATACCACCGTGACCAACGCCATTGGACAGTATCTATTTAACGGACTGCCGGGGGGTTTATATCAAGTCAGCGTGGACAGTGGCATACCTGCCGGTTACACAGTGAGCAGCGGCCCACAGGTTGCAGGTCCCGGCACTGCCAGCGTGACGCTGAGCGCGGCTGGCAGCGACCTGACCATGGATTTTGCTTATGCTCTGGAGGATACCGGCACGGCAAGCTTTGGTGATTATGTCTGGCTGGATGCCGATGGCGATGGTTTGCAAGATAGCACTGAAACCGGATTGGCGGGTGTTACGGTTGAATCCTTGTGGGCTGGTGCAGATGGTGTGTTTGGCACGGCTGATGACCAAACCCAAACCACTGTGACCGACAACAATGGTCGTTATCAGTTTGATAAGCTGCCAGCCGGTAGCTTCCGGGTGCAGGTGACAGCAGGTGTATCGGCTAATCTGACACCGACCCTGGGCGCGCACAGTATTGGCGCAGGCAGCGCAGTATTTGATTTGAGTACAGGCACAAACCGTGACGATATTGACTTTGCTTATGTGCCCACTCCAACCGGTACTGGCAGCATTGGTGATTTAATCTGGTATGACAGTGACGGCGATGGTGTGCCGGACAGCGGTGAAAACGGCTTGGCTGGCGTGAGTGTGTATTTACGCGCAGCAGGTGCTGATGGCTTATTAAATACCGCAGATGATGTATTACGCAACACCGTGACCGATAGCACAGGCGCTTATCTGTTCAGCGATTTGCCAGTGGATCAATACCGGGTTATCGTCGATACCAGCACCTTGCCAGGTGGCATTGCCAGCGCAGTGACCAGCACCACGCCTTCAGCGGGTGACAGCTTCTCACTGGCAGATGGTGAAAATCGTCTGGACAGAGATTTTGGTTATCGCGGATTGGCGAGTCTGGGGGATTATGTCTGGTTGGATCAGGATGCCGATGGCGTTCAAGATGCCGATGAAAGCGGTATTTCAGGCATTACTCTGGAATTAACCTGGGCCGGTAATGACGGTGTGATGGGGACGGCAGATGATCAGGTCTTTAGCACCGTGACCGACAGCAACGGACATTATTTATTTAATGATTTAGCACCGGGCGATTACCGTCTGAGCTTAAATAACAGCTCATTACCCATTGGCTTAAGCGCAACCACCGGGCCGCAGTCTATTGGTGGCAATAACCTGAACCTGACGCTGGCAGGTGGTGAAAATCATCTGGATGCTGACTTTGGTTATGTGCAGACTGGTGCGGCAGTGGGTGATTTTGTCTGGTTTGATCAAAATGCCGATGGCGTACAGGATACAACTGAACCCGGTATTGTCGGCGCAGTTGTTACCATCACCACCGCAGGCGCGGATGGTGTATTTGGTACCGCAGATGATAACCAGCGCACGACGACCACAGACAGCAATGGCTGGTATCAGTTTGCCGGTCTCAATGCTGGCAGCTATCAGGTGGCGGTGGATACCACCAGCGTTGGCAGCGGTCTCGGTCTGACTACCAGCAACAACAACAGCGTTACCCTGACGGACAACCAGCTACGTGATGATCAGGACTTTGGTTTTGCCGGTAATGCCTCTCTGGGCGATTTCGTCTGGCGCGACACTAACCAGGATGGTATTCAGGATGCCACTGAGCAAGGCATCAGCAATGTCACAGTCACGGCAGTCTGGGCAGGTTTTGACGGCCTTGCAGGTACGGCTGATGATGTCACCTACACCACAACAACCGACAGCAACGGCTTCTATTTGTTTGATAATCTGGCTGCGGGTGATTATCAGGTGAGTTTGACACCCAGCACAATTCCGCTGGGCTTGAACCCGACTATCGGTGCGCAATCTGTAGGTGCAAATCAAACCGTAGTCACGTTGGCAGCCAGCGAGAAACAGCAGGATGTCGATTTCGGCTATGCGCAAACCGGTGCAGCACTGGGTGATTTTGTCTGGTTTGACCAAGATGGCGACGCTCAGCAGGATGCAGGAGAGACTGGCATTGCTGGCGTTACTGTGCGCCTGACCTTACCGGGCGCGGATGGTGTGTTGGGCACGGCGGATGACCTGATGCAGATGACAACCACTGACAGCAGCGGTTTTTATACCTTCACTGACCTGGATGCAGGTGATTACCAAGTGAATATAGAAACCGGCAGCTTACCAAACGGCATGACCCTGACCACGCTTAACAACATCACTGCCACGCTGGCTAACATGGAAGTCCGTGATGACATTGATTTTGGTGCAAACGGTGCTGGTACGCTGGGAGACTATATCTGGCTGGATAGTGATAAAGACGGTATTCAGGATCCTGATGAACAGGGCATTGCCGGTGTTGACATCAATCTGCGCTGGCATGGCCTGGATGGTCTGGCAAATACCGCAGATGACGTGTCTTATCAAACCGTGACCGATGCCAATGGCTTTTATCTGTTTAATGGTCTGGCTGCGGGAGGTTATGATGTGATGCTGGATACGGCAACGCTGCCTGCTGGTCTAAGTCCAACGACAGGGCCAGCTTCAGTGGGCGCAACGCAGACCACGACAACATTAACTGCGGGTCAGGACAAACTGGATGTAGACTTTGGCTTTGCAATGGGCGACCTGCCAGATTATGTTATCACCAAGGATGATGGTGTTACCCAGGCGATACCGGGGCAGACACTGACTTACACCATTACAGCGCAGAATGTGGGTGGTGGCGATGGGTATAACGTGATGGTCACTGATAACGTGCCAATTGACGTACTGGAGAATATCCAGGTAGACCGTGACGGTGTTGTGAATGCAGCAACCGGCGAAGTGAGCTGGACACTGTCACAAATGCTATCCGGTGAGTTACAACAGTTTACAGTGACGGCAACGGTTAAAGCGAATGCCGATCTGGCTCAGGACAGCTTTACCAATACGGTCATTGTGGGCGATGACAGTGGCATACCTGACCCGACACCGGAAAATAACCGGGATGAGGATACGGATATTCTGGTGACTGAAGGGATACCTGATTATGTCATCACTAAAGATGATGAGGTGATGGAAGTTGCCGCAGGCGATATGCTGACTTATCAGATTGAAGTGAGCAACGTGGGCAGTGCTGCCGGGCAGGATGTAATTGTGACAGACACCCTGCCGCTGGATAGCCTGACCAATTTCCAGGCCAGTGATGGTGGTCAGATTAATCTGGACACAGGAGAGGTTATCTGGACATTTGACACACTGGATGCGGGAGAAAGTCACAGTCTGACACTAACGGCTGAGGTTCGGGAAGATATTGTCAGTGACAGTTTTGAAAACCTGGTTACGGTTACGGACCTGGATGATATTCCGGATCCCACGCCGGAAAATAACCGGGATAATGATCGGGATAGCGTATTGACTACGCCGGTTGACCCTGATTCCATACCTGATCCAACGCCAGACCCAACACCAGACCCAACACCTGAGCCGGAATCTCAGTTGCCGGATTACAGCATCACTAAAGATGATGGCTTGACCGAAGTACAAGTCGGACAAAGCCTGATCTATACGCTAACAGTGACGAATAATGGTGCAGCCGACGGAGAACAGGTACGGGTGGTGGATGATTACCCCGCAGACCTGTTAATCAACGTCAGTGCCAATAATGGCGGTCAGGTGAATGTGGCAAACGGGCAGATTGAATGGTTGTTGCCACGTCTGGAAATGGGGGAAACCCGCACCTTTGCAGTTTCTGCAACGGTGAACCCGGAGCTGGATGCCGAGCAGGTACAGCGCATCCTGAACCGGGTTACGGTCAGCGATGACAGTGGCATTCCCGATCCCACCCCGGAAGATAATAGTGATACGGATGAGGATGTACTGACATTCCTGGAACCAGAGGTAGATCCTAACGTTGATCCTAACGTTGATCCTAACGTTGATCCTAACGTTGATCCTAACGTTGATCCTAACGTTGATCCTAACGTTGATCCTAATGTTGATCCTAATGTTGATCCTGAGCCAGCGCCAGAACCAGAACTTTTAGCAGATAACTATGTGTATTTTTATTTCAATGATAGGGAGCCGCTGTTACATGGCATCATGCCTGAAAGAACTTTCTTTGACTGGGATGACGTGCAGTTCAAATTGCCGCCGATTCCGGTTGATCCAATTTTCAGTGGCATGATTGCCCCTGGAACCAATATCACGCTGGAATTGTATGATGGATTGGGGCAAAGTCTGGGGCAGAGCTCTGTTGTGGCGGATACCGGCGGCAACTGGTTAATTACCTTCCCCGGTTTGATATTGCAGGATCATCCACATTCCGTGGAAATCACACAGACACGCTCGACCTTTAATATGAATCCGATGAGTGTGTTTGATGTTCGTACTTTCTTCACCCCGGCAACCGGTGGTCAATTATTCTTTGGCAGTGACATGACCCTGGATAGCGTAATGGCCTTTTCGCCGATACGGATGCTGGAAGCGATGCATGATGCGTATGCTGAACCGGTTGCAAAAGTGTGGAATGACTTTGATTCTTATGAATTCCTGGTTTCTTCCAGTACCACTGCACAGGCAGGTTATTAAGGTAACTCGCCACGAATAACACCCCCCATTTCGCTCGCGCTATGGGGGTGTTATTTCTTGCGAGTTACCTAAAAACTACCAGGTTTTTTGTTTAGGAACAGCCTAAAGGAATAAAGTTCAGCGTGAAGTAATGACAGTTTTTTTGTGCGCTTAATGCACAAAAAAGAAGTCTTTGCGTAATACCTGTGTTTAAATTTGCAATTTGCTGGCTGACATTCTATAAATAAACACATAAACATAAAACTTATTAACCTGGGTTCAGTGTAAGCTCGATAATGTGCTGAAAAATTCTTGCATTGAATTCAGGTTTATTATGATGGAATCATAAATTATGAATATTGGTACACGATTACTACTGGGGTTTGGCGGTGTACTGCTGCTAGTGGGCTTACTCAGTTACCTGGCGGTGGCTAATTTATCCAAACTTGCCGGGCAGACAGATAAGCTGTATCAGCACCCTTACACCGTCAGTACGGCTGCGCTGCGGGTGGGCAACAACATTATGCAGATGCACGAGCAGCTTAATCTTGCCAGTGTTACACAAAACCAAGAAAATATACAGGTACATCAAGAAGCCATAAAACAACTACAAACACAGGTTGAAGTTGACTTCAAACTGATGCAAAGTCGTTTTCTGGGTGATAAGGCACAAATTTCACTTGCAGAGCAAACATTTAGCGACTGGATGGTGTTTGTTGATAAGGATCTGGCACTATTGGCGGATCGTACCCGGGCTGAACAACTGGCTGCGCTTGATAAACAACTGTTGTCAGACTGGCAACAGTTACAGCAGAAGATGACCTGGATTATTGGTTTTGCCAGTGATAAAGCTGATGATTTTATGAGTGCCAGTCAAACACAGGCAAATACTAAAGAAGCGGCTCTGGAATTATTAAATAAAATGTATCGCCACCCTTTTGCCGTTAGTCGCGCAGTGCTGCGTATTGAAAGTCATCTTGGCAAAATGCAATTTGATTTGGAGCAAATACAGCAGGATGTTGATAAAGCATTTATGCAGCAGGCGTTGGCACGTATTGAGCAAAATAAGAAAAAAATTAAAGCTGATTTTGTGCTGGTCAAAGGACGCTTTTTAGGTAATGCAAAAGAAATTATAAAAACAGAACAGATATTTACCATCTGGGAAGCAAGTGCAGAGCAATTAATCACGTTGCTTTTAGATCAAAGTCGCCAACTTGTATTACAGGAAACTATGCAAAAAGCAGCCTTGCAACTAACAAAATTGCAGGGTTTATTACAGGAATTTATCCAGTTTGCGGATAATAAGGCAACAGAATTTCATGCCAATGCCGGTCAGGTGCGTGATAAGACTTTGCGGGATATGTACTGGCTTATCTTTATCGTGTTAATTGTCAGTATTGTCTTTGGCTGGCTGACCCGTAACAGTATTGTATTTCCCTTAAAACGGGCAGTTGATCTTTCCACGGATTTGGCTGCGGGTGATTTAACCCGCCGGGTTACGCTTGCAAAAAATGTGCGTGATGAGAGTGGACAATTGCTGCTGGCAATGAACACGATGGCAGATAAAATTCAAAATATTATTCGTGAGGTATGGAATGTAGCTGAGCAAATTAATGGTGCTTCAGGACAAATGAATGGCACTGCGCAGGCAATTTCCCAAAGCACGATTGAGCAAGCCTCCAGCCTGGAGGAAACCTCCGCATCAATCGAACAAATGTCTGCCAGCATTGACCAAAATGCTGAAAATGCCAACAGTACCGATAGTATTGCCAGACAGACTGCGGCAAAATCCAGTGAAGGTGGACAGGCGGTAAAAGATACGATTGAAGCCATGAATCAAATCACTCAAAAAATTACCATTATTGAAGAGATTGCCTATCAAACCAATTTATTGGCACTCAATGCTGCCATTGAAGCAGCCAGAGCAGGAGAGCAGGGCAGAGGCTTTACTGTGGTGGCCGGGGAGATTCGTAAATTGGCTGAGCGCAGCCAGGGTGCGGCACAGGAAATCAGAACGCTTGCCAGTAATAGCGTTGATGTATCCGAGCGCGCAGGGCAGTTGTTAAATGAAATGGTGCCAGCAATTGATAAAACGGCAGACCTGGTGACTGAGATTGCCGCGGCAAATGTTGAGCAAAGTAGCAATATTGCACAAATTAACCAGGCCATGTCACAGTTGGATCAAGTAACGCAACAAAATGCTGCGGCTTCTGAAGAGCTGGCCTCATCTGGTGAGGAAATGGCGGCACAGGCCGAGACGCTTAAAGAAATGATGGGCTATTTCAAAATCAAGGATGCTTGAGCTTTATAGAGATGTAGTGTTGCTACGTCTTGGAAGCTGAAACTGTTGAAATGCTTTCTGTGAACGCTTACCACTCAACAGTATGCCTTAACACATGAAATTAATTGAACAATTACCCAAAGATGACTAATTCTGCGGGTCGTTTTTAGATACCAATACCTTGCTTAATGCTTTGATAATAAAAAAACACTGTTTTTCGGTAAGTTTTTGATAAAACAAACTAAAAATAGAGGTTTTTAATGATGGAAGCCATTCGTAAAATCGAAACCGTAGAAGACGGACAAGTTCATGTCGATTTACCCAAGCAGTTTTGGGGGAAGGAAGTGGAAATTATTGTGTTATCCACGCCACAACAAGTCACACAGCCCATCATGCGCAAGAAAAGTTTACGCAGTTGTTTGAAGCGTTATGCCAAGCCTGATTTAATTAGTCAAAAAAAAGATGCATGGCAATAAGTGAAAAACATGAGTATCGTTGATGTGAATATCATTTTACGCTATGTCTTGGATGACCATGCAGAGCTATCACCCAAGGCAATAGAGATTCTTGAGTAGTATGAGGTAATATTGCCGATAGAGGCTGCGTGCGAAGTGGTGTATGTACTGCAAAAAGTTTACGAAGTTGAGCGGGAAGATATTCGGCAACTTTTTCAAATTTTGTGGATGTATTATAACTCACACTGACTGTGCTGATGGTGATAATCAGTTATGGCTGGGGCGATGGGTTAAAAGATTTGACGACTATTTATTAGTTTCGCCTACCGACTCTATTCATTTCTCAGTGTATCTTGGCCGGACTGGTAACAGACCTTCCAGGTTTTGAAAACCTGGAAGGTCTTTTTCAAATGAAAAAATGGTAATACCCCTCGTTTTCCTATATCACCATTTTCCTAATCACATCCTCATCTCAATGAGAGAGAAGCCGAATATAACTAACCAGTGCCTCGACATCACTTTGACTGAGGATGCCACGCCAAGCTGGCATAAACCGTCCCTTACCATCAAGAATGCTCTTAACAAGATCATTATTGTTGAGACGGCTGGTCTCATTTTTATTAGTGTGATCCATCGGCATAATTCCCATGAGTTTTGTCATAATTCCATCGCCATCACCTTCCACGCCGTGACAGACTTGACAATACTTCTGATAGATTTGCAGGCCAGCCTTAGGATCTCCCATCAGGTCATGCTTGGTGTTCCCCAGAAATCGAAGATAGGCAATCAATGACATAAGCTGAGACTCATTGAAGATATCTTTCCATTCCGGCATGGCATCACTAAGCAGATTGTGTCGGTCACGACCCGTTATGGTCTGTCGACCTTTACCAGTGATGATTTTTATGAGAATGGCATCACTTCTGGAGCGTACAGTGGTGGTCAGATTTGCCGGAGTGATCTTCATTGCCTTTGCGAGAGGCCCATCCCCCTTGCCACTGATGCCATGACACAATTGGCAGTAAGAAACATACAGCCCTCTTCCCTCATAGGCAGGTGGAAGAGTTGCTGATACTGCAAGTGGATTCACTGCAAGGATAGTAAGTAAGATTACAGTATAAATTAAAAATTTCACTATCTTTCTCCTAATTGAATGCGGATAAAATACCGTTGGACTGAGCCGCTAACGTACCTACGTTATGGGAATTCTATCGGATTTTTCCTGCTTCGGAAAGTAAGTGCAGCAGGGTAAGTAACGGCGGGTTAGATACCTGCCTTTACCCGATTAGGTGGTTTATTCATAACTCTTCCACCATTACCACACTTCTGCGATAAATGATCATACTCATCAAGAGTATACAGGTAACTGCTACGATACTTGGGAATAATACTGTTGTAATAGAATAGTTTTCTAATGCCATTACGACGATAAGATTACGAGCTGTAAAAATTGAAAAGAACACTAATGATTCAGAAAATGGTTGGTCATAGGATTTTCTAATTGTTGGCCCAAAACCTAGAACATCTACTATTGTTAGTATAACAACAGCCCAAAGTGGATCTGAGGTTAAGTACCAAAATGGTAAAGACGACATTGCTGATATAAAAAACACCCAATCTATACGGGTAATAGAAATATCCCCCCGCTTCATAAATGCCAATAATGCAATGAATATTGTAATTAACCCTGAAACCCCGATTGGCCATGCACCCACCCCGGCATTGTCTTGCAGTTGTGCGAGGAATACAACAAAAGTGGTGGTTCCCCAAATAACCCAGGAAAATACATGAGGTTTTACGGTACCCAGAATGATTGAGCGAATATATGGAAAAAAAGCCATAAATGTGAGTACTATAGCAATAGCACTTAAAGTTCCCTTATATGACATGACTTCCTGCATTTCTTTCGCCTAATGAAAGGGGATACTTCCATTTTGTTCTAGGAGAAAACATTTAAAAGATTGAATTTTAAGCAATTAAAAGGGTAGCGTCCTCTTTAATCTATGTTTTCTCATTGATTTAAATTCAACTTTTATATTTTGGAATGGGAAATGCACAAACGATTCAATCTGTTCAATAATTTTTCTCTGCGTTTCTCCCATATCAAACACTAACAACTCAAAATGCTCTAGCTCGGATAAGATAAGCTGTATGTTTGAAATATCCTCATAATTATAAATGCTATCTATTTTTTCACATGTCAAGACTAACTTTCTCAAATTTGGAAGAGCGTATAATGCTTGCCAATCTATAAATTGGTCAGTTTGAAAATTTGCGCTATAAATATTGCTACTTATATTAGAGTCTTCATACTCATCAATAAAACCGGCCACTTTATCCAACGGAAGATGAAATATTATTTTTTCAGATATAGGCGATCTTTTTGCCTTGCTTGGAATTTCATAATCAGCCAAAGCTTCAAGTAATGATATGTTGGGTATATCAGAAAAATATATCTCTTTAATAGAACTTCCAAGCTCCATTAATATATCGTATTTTTCGGTCTCAAGCATAAATTCCTCCATTAGGTATTTTTAGGGTTGAATTAAAAATTAAAGAAATTAAAGAAATTAAAGTGGACGCTTTCCTTTTATCGATAGAACCCCCCTAAAAAAATGGTAGCGTCCTAGGAGGTTGTCCGAGAACTCAGTTTTTCAAAAAATCGGGTTTTTAACTCATTGATAAATAATGAGTTAATTTTAGTAAAATCATTGATTTTGCTATTCTCGGACAGCCTCCTAGGAGGCTGTCCGAGAACAGAGGCCGTAGCGAGGGAAGGCTGGTTTGAGGCAGATTTTTTCATTATTTGAGGCGAATATTGGGTATATTTAACGAAAATAAGGGAGAAATCTGACCAAATCCAGCTTTTCCGCAGTAGGTCTTGTGTTTTCGGACAGCCTCCTAGTAGCGTCCCCTTTTAATTGAAACGCAGCTATACTTGGGACGGGTTCAACGCTTTACGTAAAGACCTGCCTCTGGCTAATAAACCACGTATTTGTCATAATGTCTAAGCAAATAAGACCGTGTGCAAAGCGAACAACTTTGAAAAGCCCGGTGCGGCAGTTCCGCACGCCGGGATTTGTGAGGGGTAGTTGGGTAACTGGCTGTTCTACCTCGATTCCGCCATATTGGGGCTTCCCACAACGGCGCATGACGCTACCGCTTATGCGCCCTACCGCGCTTTATTGGAGCCACCATCATGGCACCATATTATTTTTTATTGCGCCCAACGCCGTAAATAACACGGCAAGCGATAGCGAAGCTCGTTGTTAATTTACCTTGTTATGTTTCTATCAATGGCAATGGAGGATTACTCATGATCCCATTTGAACCTTTGTTTTAAGTCATTACAAAAAGTTATATTTAATAAGTTTTTATGTTGCAATTGTCCAACTACAATCCCAGGTGAAATTCCAATATCCTTAGCAAATGAAATAATTGATACTTTGCTAAACTTTTTCCTTTCAATAAATGTAGCAAATTTATGAGTTGGAATTAACTCCTGTTCAGCAAAGATATTTGCCTCATTTTCTTTATCTTTGTCTAACCCATTTGTACCTTCCAGGAATAGTTCTTTTTTACCATGGAGCAAAATATGGGCCGCCTCATGAAAAAAGGTAAACCAAAGGTGATCATCGGTCTTGTAACGAAGACTTAGCTGGATAATTGCTTTATTTTTATTGACCCAGCGTGTTGCACCACTAACACCTGTTTTAGGAAGAGCAGGTACAAAGACAACAGCAACACCAGCTATAGAGCAAAGTTCTTGCATTTGGGGTACAAATTGCTCCGGGGTTTCAGTGGTCAAACCTCTAATTTCATCTAGTACGTTTCTGAATTTAGCCTTATTGTATGGTTCACAGTTAATTTTAGAAGATTCTATTTCCCCTTTTCTTAGCCATGCTGATACAGCTTCAGGAAAGACCTCATAAGTATGATTTTGACGGTATGCAACATTAAGCTTTGGCCACATTTCACTCCATTGCTCTACTCTCGCAATAGCAAAGAAGCGAAGTACCTCTACAAGTTGGGCCTTCTTGTCTCTGGTCTTTTCAATCCAGTTTAACTTTGCCATTGCATTAATAGGGATATGTTTAAGCCAATTGAGGGAGGTTTCCAATTGCTCCTCTTCCACCATACGTGCAAGAATTTCTTGATAATGGGATTCAAGATTTAACCAATACTCTACAGGCATTCCCAGTGCACGCTCAAACTTTATAGCCGTTTCAGGAGTAACTACTGATTTAGCCTTTAAAATTGAGATAATATGTTTAGGAGTAATACCTGTACGTTTGGCTAGCTCTTGTTGAGTCATTCCTCTTATTTCTAATTCTACGCTAAGCACTTCACCTGGAGAGACTGCATAGTCAGGATAAAATTCATTTTGTATATCAACCATGGGTATCCTCCACACCTTTAATTTCTATAGCTGTTACTTGAGACCAATCTAATCCACCTTCTGCTCTCATGGGTATAGGATCATTTATAGGTTTGAAAAGCAGCCTATAAGGATGATCTAAATCTACCGATAATTGCCCTTTTTTATTACCCTTCAGTTCGTGACAACGATTTGGAAGACTGTAAGGTGGGGCGAAAATACCGAGGTTTGGAGCGGCTCTTAACTGAGTCATGATAACTTTTAAAATATCAGCTCGCCTAGAGCCGTGAGCTTTAACCAAAGATTTAAATTCACTTAATTGTTTTTGGAGCTTTTTACTGGAGAAAACTATTTCCATATCAAAACCATAACCTTATAGGTTAACTATTTTAGTTTATCTATATGGCATAAGCAAGAAGATAAAATATAAACATAACATTTTATTAGACAGAACCTATGAATATAAAAACAAACAGATTCTGTCCATTACAATACGCATAGTTTCTGTATATCCTATTTACAAAAATAATATTATTTCCACGCCACCAGCGCCTCTAAAATTTTCTGCGCAGCCGTGCCATCGCCAAATACCTGTCTGGCGCTGCTGGCCTGTTGATAGGCATTTTCATCTTCTATCATCTGTTTTGCGCCGCTGACGATTTTCTCAACATCCGTACCCACCAACTGACAAACACCGGCTTGCACGCCTTCCGGGCGTTCGGTGACATCACGCATCACCAGTACGGGTTTTCCTAAAGCGGTGGATTCTTCCTGAATGCCGCCGGAGTCGGAGATAATAAAATGGGAACGCTGCATTAAATGGATAAAAGACACGTATTCCATGGGTTCAACTAAATGAATATTGTTGATGTCACCCAGAATAGACAATACCGGCTTTTGTACATTAGGATTGAGATGTACCGGATAAATAATGTGATAGTCTGGATATTGCTGCGCGATTTGTTTCAAGGCTTCACAAATATCACGAAAACCCTCGCCAAAATTCTCCCGGCGGTGTCCTGTTACCAGGATAACCGGGGCATTTTCAGGTATTGCTGCCAATTCTGGTATGGGCGCGGCCTGGGTGTGGTTTAACACCCAGAACAAGGCATCAATCACGGTATTACCGGTTACGGCAATATCCTTGTCAGCAAAACCTTCTTTTTGCAAAGCCTGTTTGGCAAACGGGGTGGGGGCAAAATGTAAATCGGTTATGGCGGATAACATTTTGCGATTAATTTCTTCCGGGTAAGGCGCATATTTTTGATAAGAGCGCAGACCGGCTTCGACATGGCCCACAGCAATGCGAGCATGAAAGGCTGCCAGCCCTGCGGCAAAGGCGGTGGAAGTATCACCCTGCACCAGCACCCAGTCAGGTTTTACCGCTTCCAGCAAGTCGCCCATTTGATTGAGCACCCCGGCAACCACATCATTTAAGGATTGCCCCGGTTTCATCAGGTTCAGATCATGATCGGGTTGTATGCCAAATACGCCCAATGCCTGATCCTGCATCTGGCGATGTTGCGCGGTGGCGCAAACTACGGTTTCAAAGCGCTCATCGGCGCGCAGGGCCATAATCACCGGGGCCATTTTAATCGCTTCCGGGCGGGTGCCAAACACTGGCATCACTTTGATTTTTTTCATGCCTTTTTACTCCCTGCTTTATTATCTTTTGCTAAACGGATGTATTCCTGTACGAAAAAATCCCGCACCTGGGTTTTCTGGAAATCTTTTACCGAGCGGTCAGTGCGTTTATGGTATTCAATTTTAGCCACATCTGCCGGATCGCGTACCAACATTAAGCGTCCAAGGCGATCCAGTTCTTCATCCACTGCGCCTTGCTCGCCGGTAAATGTGGAAAATGCGGGTACGCCCAGCGCCGCCGCTTCTCGTACCATCGTACCGCCACCGCTGATCATGGCATCGGAAATGGCAATCAAATCCAGACCCTTAACCGGAAAGGGTAAATCATTGATGTTGGGGTATTTGAGAAAATCGTTAAAGGTTTCATCATCTGCCCGGTTCATCAAAATACATTGCACATCCGGCTGTTTGGCAATATCTTCCAGAATCTTTTGATTAATCACCACACTGGTGTGATCGTGATAATGTGCCAGGGTTGCGGGTGGGCGAATGGTGACAATAATCCGCTCCGGGTCGAGTTTGAGTTTTTCCAGCAGGCTGTAATCCGGCTCATACACGCCGGTATAGACTTCTTCTTTCAAACCCGAATAACGCAGCAGTTTATGTTCCGGTGTACCGCGTGCAGTCAGGCGCTCCAGTGGCACTTCTTGCGGCACAAAAATCCAGTCACAGAAACGATTTAAGGCACTGATAAAAACATGCTCATAATCGTATACGGTAACATTGGGCATACGCAACAGACCACAGGCCACTGCCATAGGGCGCGAGCCGAACCCCACTGCCAAATCAATGTTTTTGCCCCGGCTCCAAAGCATCAATTGCAAACTGCGTTGCAGGCCCACCAGGATTTTACTGATTTTTTTATTGCCGCCGTGTTTTCCCACCACCGCGCCACCAATGCCGTATAGTTCAGCCAACTCCGGTACTGCTGAATAATCACGGCTGGTGGTGTATACCGTATGCCCCAGCTCGCGCAGGGATTTGGTAATTGGTTCAAAATATAATACGTCCGGGGCGTTTTCTAGATCAAACCAGAATGTTAGTTGTTCACTCATGAGTGATAGTGTCTCCTTGTTTTGGGTTGGGATAATTACCCGGTAGTATTCTTTATGTGTTTTTATAGCTATCTTTACGGTGCAAAATTCGACCTATTTCAATTGTATTTTCAGTGATATCTACTCAGAAAATGGAATACTTTTTTCTGCTCTTGTTGCTATTAAAAGCTTTAAGTCATTGACATCTTCCTGAGATAGTATTTCCACGCCCTCATTTTCCAGATGTTTTAAAAACCAGATAATCTTATCTTTTATATCTTCAGTCTTTATTGATACAGTAACAATTTGCATCTTAACTTCTCTGGTTATGCTGTAAATAATACTTTTCTAAGTTACCTGAGTTCAGCCTAATTGGCTTTACACTTAACTTCAAAATCAACATGATAATGTTCATCATGCCGCACCCAGGAAGGTTTTTTGGAAAACTGAATATGCTTTTGCAGATAAGTACCATACTGCGTTTTAAATAAATAAGATTGTAGCTTAGGCGCAAATATCACGCGCCACAAGCCTGCACCATGCTTGTGGGCGGCTTTATGCAGCGCGACGATATGCGCAGCCATGGCTTCAAAATCAATCGTGTAGGCTTCATATCGTCCTTGCTTATCAAATTCTATGGCATAACCTAATTGATTAAAATAGTGCGTGGGTAAATGCACGGAGTTCCCTTTGGAATTGACAACTGGCACCATGAAATCTACTGACAAGCCATTTCTGTGGGTTTTATGTGGCTTAAATTGACCGCCTTTTTTAAACCCGGTTTCAGCATATTTGAAAACCTTTAATGGTGCCTCGGTTTCCAGCATTTTATAAGCACTTAAAATGATTCTTTTAACTTTGGAATGTACATAGGTTCTGCCCAGCAAAGCAGCCGTATCACTATAGCTGACAAAGTTTACGCCTTCGTCTGGTAACTGTACACCGCCTTCCAGCCTGCCATTGGATGTTGTGCCATAACACATACTTTCCTGGGCAAAAGCACTGGAAGACAGTAATAATAATGTCAGGCTTAGATAATGCCTGATTCCTGCATTAAGGTGCATCTCAATACTAAAAAGGGAGCTTCAAATCCGCTTCCAAGGCCAATAATTGTGCACGGAAAGCCTCTTGTATCGTCTCCATCTGCGCTTGGTCATCCGCTTCAAAACGCAATACCAGGCAAGATGTGGTATTGGAAGCTCGAACCAGTCCCCAGCCATGCTCAAAATCAACCCGCAGGCCATCAATGCGCGTCACTTCTGCGTCTGCAAACTGTGCCTGTTCCAGAAAACGCTGCATGAAATCAAAATGCGTACCTTCCGGCATTTTAAGCTGTAATTCCGGGGTGTTAATTGCATCCGGCAGTTCAGCAAACACCGCTGAAGTGGGGCGGGGATCGGCGGATAAAATTTCCAGCAATCGTGCTGCGGTATATAAGCCATCATCAAAGCCATACCAGCGTTCTTTGAAGAAAATATGACCGCTCATTTCTCCCGCCAGCAAACCGCCTTCTTCCAGTTTGCTTTTCATAAAGGAATGTCCGGTTTTCCACATGAGTGGCTCGCCGCCTGCATCCTGTATCACCTTCTCCAGATGACGACTGCATTTCACATCATAAATAATACGCGCACCGGGGTTGCGGGATAACACATCGCGGGTATATAACATCATCTGCCGGTCGGCCCAGATAATTCCTCCCTGATTATCAACAACGCCCAGGCGATCACCATCACCATCCAGCCCCAGGCCTAAATCAGCCTGATACTCTTTCACCCTCTGGATTAAATCGTGTAGATTTTCCGGGCGTGTGGGATCGGGGTGGTGGTTAGGGAAGTTGCCATCTACTTCACAATACAATTCAATGACTTCACAGCCCATTTTTTTCAGTAACTGCGGCGTCAATTCGCCTGCGGCACCATTTCCACAATCAACCACAACACGCAGCGGCTGATGATCTTTATGCAGTTTTACATCAGATAAGATGCGCTGGAGATAATCATCGCGTACATCACGCAATTCAAATGTACCAGAACCATCAATAAAATCCTGCTGCTCAATGCGCCGTTCCAAATCGGTAATTTCATCACCGAATAAGGTCTTGCCAGCGAGCATGATTTTCATGCCGTTATAATTTGCCGGATTATGGCTGGCGGTTAACATCACGCCACTACCGGTGTCCAGATGCCAGGCGGCAAAATATAAAACCGGGGTGGGCACCATGCCAATATCAATAACATCACAACCACTGGCGCGCAAACCCGCCACCAGCGCCGTTAATAGCATGGGGCCGGATAAACGCCCGTCTCTGGCAACAACAATACGTCGTTGTCCACGCGCAATGGCCTCGCTGCCAATGGCATGACCAATTTGCATGGTGCGATCTTCATCCAGATCACGTCCGACGATGCCGCGAATATCATAGGCTCTAAAAATGGACACAGACACTCCTTGGGGATAAGATGATAAATTAAATAACCGCCTATTATAATACGCTTAAATATTTGTATAAGGTCGATATGATGACTCAAGACGATTCAACAGAAACCCAGTGTCCACTGGTACGCGATTGCAGCAAACTCATCAGTTCGCAGGTCGCTCGTCCCGGCATGTCGGTGGATACCGCAATTTTATATTGCCTGAAAGCGGGTTTGCCGGGTATCCCCTTTTGTAATGAACAAGGGGATGTGGTTGGCAAAGTTTCACTGAAACACTTATTAATTACATCCTGTGTACCCAAAGACATGAGTAATTATGCCCATTTAATCGCAGATAAAGCAATCCCGGAACAAGCTGCTCTTACCTTGAGAAAATTAAATAATCTGATAGACAGTTCAGTGGATACCTATGTGTTATCAGATTTTGTTGTAACCAATCCCGACACCCCACTCTATAAAGCCCTGGCATTAATGGATAAATATAAGACCAGCTACTTTTTTGTATTGGATCAAGGGCATTATATCGGTAGCCTGGACATGCATTGTCTGGCACAGCATATGGTGGATATACTGGGCATTCAGGCAAAATAATGGCATAATGCAGGATTTTTTATTGTTTCTTTGAAGGACTGACTATGGATTTTCTGATTCGCTCTGCCTGGGCAGAAGGTGCAGCTGCGCCGGGTGGTTTGGCGGCGCTGACTGATTTATTACCGCTGGTTTTATTATTTGTGGTGTTCTACTTTTTATTAATCCGCCCTCAGACCAAACGGGTTAAAGAACACAAACAAATGGTTGAAGCACTGAAAAAAGGTGATGAAGTGGTCACTAATGGCGGTATTATTGGCAAGATCATTGACTTGGGTGAAAATTTTGTACTGGTTGAAATCAGCCTGGATATACAGGTTAAAATACAACGTGACGCGATTGCCACCGTTATGCCTAAAGGCACGATGAAGTCATTATAAAACTCACTCTCTAAACGGTTTCTGAAAACACCATGATCAATCAATATCCCTTATGGAAATACGTGCTGATCGCTTTTTTACTGGCGCTCAGCACCTTGTATGCTTTACCCAATCTATACGGTGAAGACCCTGCGGTACAAATTTCTGTGGCTTATGCCAGAGAAGGGCAGGTCGATGAACAACTGGAAAAAAAGGTCAAAGAACTGTTAATTGCAGCCAAAATTGAACCTAAAAGCCAGGAAAGTAATCTCCGGCAGTTATTGCTGCGTTTTCCCGACACCCAGACCCAGTTAACCGCTTATTCTGCGCTGAAAGGGCCGCTGGCAGAGATGGGTTTTGTGGTTGCACAAAATCTGGCTCCCAGCACACCGGGGTGGCTGTCGGCATTTAACGCCCAGCCTATGTCTCTGGGGCTGGATTTGCGTGGTGGCGTACACTTTCTGATGGCGATTGACATGGAAACGGCGATTACTCAGGATGAAGAAAACTTCGTTCAAGAATTTCGCAGTTTAATGCGCCAGAACAAATTGCGCTATAAAACTGTGCGGCGTCTGAAAGCAGGCGGGGTACAGGTTGGCTTTAAAGATGAAGCCGTGCGCGATCAGGCCGTTGCTTTACTGAGTAAAAATTATCCAGACTTATTGCACCGTGAAGAAGCCAATTTTGATGGTCATTTCACTACCCTTTCCTATAGTGAAAAAGCCCTGAAAGAAGTGCAGGATATGGCTATTGAGCAGAACATCTCCACCCTGCGCAATCGTGTCAATGAACTAGGCGTGGCAGAGCCAGTGATACAACGCCAGGGTGATGATCGTATCGTGGTGCAATTACCCGGCGTACAGGATACGGCCCGTGCCAAGGAAATTCTTGGCTCTACCGCAACCCTGGAATATCGTCTGGTGACGGATGCCGGGCCTAACGCCCGCGAATATAAAAGTCGTAATGGCGGCACGGTGTGGTTAAAACGCAGCGTGATTGTCACTGGTGATCAAATTAATCATGCCGCCTCCACTATTGACCAGCGCACGGCCCAGCCTGCGGTGGTCGTGCATCTGGACAGTAAAGGTGCCAAACGCATGTTTGACACCACCAAAGCCAATGTACTTAAACCTATGGCTGTGGTGTTTATTGAAACCACCATTACCCGTAAAACGATTAATGGCAAAGAAACCAAAATTCGCAATCGCAAAGAAGAAGTCATCAGCGTTGCCACCATTCAAGAGCCTTTTGGCAAGCAATTTCAGACTACGGGACTAGAGCAACGTGAAGCGGTGAATCTCGCGCTGTTATTACGTGCGGGTGCATTAAAAGCGCCGATTGAAATTGTGGAAGAACGTACCATCGGCCCCAGCCTGGGACAAGAAAATATCGATCAGGGTTTCAAATCCATTGTTGTCGGTTTCCTGCTGGTGCTGATTTTTATGGTATTGCGTTACAGCCAGTTTGGCATGGTAGCCAATGTTGCGCTGTTGCTTAACGTGGTTATCGTGATCGCACTGCTATCGCTGATTCAGGCAACATTAACCCTGCCGGGTATTGCCGGAATCCTGCTAACCATCGGTATGGCGATTGATGCCAACGTCTTGATTTTTGAGCGTATCCTTGAAGAAGAGCGCAATGGCAACAGCCCCCAGGCCAGCATCCATGCCGGTTATGAAAAAGCCTTTGGCACCATTGTTGACGCTAACATCACCACCTTGCTGGCAGCCATTGTCCTGCTCAGTTTCGGCACCGGGCCGGTGAAAGGCTTTGCTGTCACTTTGGCATTGGGTATTATCGCTTCCATGTTCACCGCGATTATGGTCAGTCGGGCAATTATCAATGGCGTATATGGTCGCCGCAAGCTGCACAAGCTGCCCCTTTAACAAGAGAATTTATTAATGGCTATTTTGCGTTTTAATCAAACCAATTTTAATTTCCGTTTTCTGGAACCGCATAATATTAAAAAAGCAATGGTGGTCAGCGCCACTTTAATATTGATTTCCATCGGCTCACTGATTGTCCAGGGCTTGAACTTTGGCCTGGATTTTACCGGGGGGACATTGGTAGAAGTCGGTTATGAACAAGCGGCTGACCTGGAAAAAATACGCGCCCAACTGAGTGCCGGGGGCTATGCTGATGCCGTGGTTCAACATTTTGGCACTGACAAAGAAGTTTTGATTCGCCTGGGGGTTCATGCGGACAAAAAAAATGACGTGCTCAGTAATGAAGTGCTTGCTCTGTTACGGGCTGATGGTGCCACAATTAAAATGCGCCGTGCTGAGTTTGTCGGCCCGCAAGTCGGCAAGGAACTGGTTGAAGATGGTGGCCTGGCAATTTTATACACCTTAATCGGCTTATTGATTTATGTCACTTTACGTTTTGAAAAACGCTTCTCCGTGGGCGCAGTCGTGGCATTGGTGCATGATTCACTCATCACGCTGGGGTTTTTCTCCCTGTTTCAATGGGAATTTGACCTCACGGTGCTGGCTGCGGTACTGGCGATTATCGGTTACTCGCTTAATGACACCATCGTAGTCTTTGATCGTATTCGTGATAACTTCCTGAAATTACGCAAAGGCACGCCCACAGAAGTAATGAATATCTCCATCAACCAGACTCTGATTCGTACCTTGGTGACTTCTATCACCACCTTGTTAGTGGTACTGGCTTTGTTTTTCCTGGGTGGGGAACTGATTCATAACTTCGCGGCGGCTTTAATCATCGGGATTATTGTGGGTACCTATTCCTCTATCTATGTTGCCAGCGCCATCACCCTGAAACTGGGCCTGACCAAACTGGATTTGATGCCGGTAGAGAAAGAAGGCGAAGATATGGATGATTTGGAGCAGATGCCTTAAAAAAATCCTTGGGGATTTTTTTAAGGAGTGAGGATGAAATAAATGCAGAAACTGGGCGCAGGATTTTTATTCATTTTCAAGGCGTGAAAACAGGCGCATAGCAAGCTATGTAACTGCCTAAGTCCAAACAGGCACAACGCAGAAAATGGAGGAAAAGACCAGCCAAGTTGCTGAAGTTATAAAATTCTCACTCCTAAACAACCACCCGCTAAAAAACGGGTGGGTTAGAGCATTTAGCGGCTGAAAGCCGAGATACAGGGCGGACAAGCCCTGTTGTTTAGCCCCAACGGGGCGCATTAATATAGCCAGGGGTAACACCCCTGGAATTATATCCGCGCCATTCACGCCTGAAAGGTCAGTAAAATGCGCCAAATCACCAAACACCTCAACCTGAAATATTTCATAAAAAATATTTCAGGTTTTTTTTATTTATAAAACCATAAAAAATCTACATTAAAATGGAAAAAATCAACATTGGATGGTGGGTGCTGGCATTCGCTATTTTGCTGTTATATGCACTATTGCGCAATCGGCAAAAACCCAAACCCACTGATTACCCTTATATCGCACAACCTGCATTATTTACACCCGCAGAAAAACGTTTTTACATGATACTGGATAAGGTGCTGGAGCGACGTTACCTGATTTTCGGCAAAGTCCGTTTGGCTGATATTATCAAGGTGCAAAACAACCTTGAGCGCGGGGTATATCAAGGAGCATTTAATCGCATTGCTGCCAAACATCTGGATTATGTAATCTGTCGCGCTGAAGATTTGACGGTATTGGGCGTGATAGAATTAGATGATCGCTCGCACAATTTGCCACATCGCAAAGCACGGGATATTTTTGTAGATAATGCCTTGGCAGCAGCAGGCGTGCCGATTTTACATGTTAAAGTCCAGCGTTATTACCAAATGGGTGCTGTACAGCAAGCGATTAAAGATACTTTTCACATCTAACTCAGGTTTTATAACCAATACCTTTGCCAACCCTGAAAGGGTTTTATTAAAGGGGGATATTGCTTGGAACAAAAATAGTAGGAAATGATAAATATTTTACTCATCACCAGTATTTAGGTCATACAGATATAAAGGTAATTTTGTGTCAAGATTTTATGAAATTGAACCTACCCTAGAAAATTACTGGCGTGCTATTATCCTGTTTGGACGTAACACAGCTTCCTATAAATTTGCATTAGCAAAAGCATTATTTGATCTTCACTCAATGGGTAAAAGTAATTTTTCATTAGAGGAATTAGCTGAACCATATTCCCGATATTTATGTGAGCATTTAAAAAGCCACCCAAAGCAAAGTACAAGAGATAAAAGTACGTTTCTTAACTATCTACGTTCATTTAATTCTGGTGATATTAACCATGATCAAGTCATTGGACAAACAGTACGTCATGGTTTTAATTATGTACTGGATGCTTTTCACAATGTTCATGGTGCAGAAATTGGAACACGTTTTTTTGTTGATACTCGTAAAAGTGGGGGGGGTATCGAGTTGACCAGAGAGTTTGATAGACTGGGAGAGCAATTCCAGTTTAAGAATCTCAAGCAGGAAACTGAGGCTCGATGGCGTTTAGTGGAAACAGCGTGGGAAAATAATATTTCCCGTAATTTGATGCTGGTTGAATATGACAATCAAAATCAAAACCTGATTGGGGTAAATTCTATTCGTCGTACAACAGTGACATCTGCTAGACCAGCACTGAATGGTTATCAAAAAGGGCGTTGTTTCTACTGCTATCAAGAAATTTCTACTATTATTGGTAGTGATGCACTGGCAGATGTAGATCACTTCTTTCCACATATGCTGAAATCTTGCGATACCAATAAGCCCATTGATGGAGTGGTTAATTTAGTATTAGCTTGCCAAGAATGTAACAGAGGTGTTGATGGTAAATTTGATAAATTACCATCAACCACATTACTCGAAAGACTTTATGATCGGAATGAGTATCTTATTACCTCACATCACCCTCTACGTGAAACTCTAATTGCTCAAACTGGGAATACTGCTACCAAACGGCAAAATTACTTACAGGAAGCATATAACTGTGCAACACTATTTGTTGGTAGCCGTAAAAAGTGGGAGCCTAAACCACAGGGCGCAGCTATTTTCTGAATACTAAGTTGTGCCAAAGATGCCCTCTACCCTGTTCTCTATCCTGACTTTGATATAATAGTAATGCATCCTGTTTTAAAAATAAATTTATAATTTGCTCCTGCGTTATTGGTGCGTAAAGTTTTCCATCTTCACGATAATTAATCGCAGAAGTACCTCGAAATGACAGTAGAATTACACCATTATTATGGGTAATTCGTAGTAAATTTTTTATTGCTATGGACAGATTTTCTGGGTTTAGATGCATAACCACTGCTGAACAAAGTACATTAACGTATTCAACATCTCTTAACTTAATTAAATTGGGTAGTGTATCGTGAATAAAATTAATCGTCGGATAACGTTGATGTGCTTGCTGTAGCATTCCCTGTGAAGCATCAATACCAGTAACCACAAAGCCTTGTTGTTGAAGCCAATAACAATCTCGACCAATACCACAACCAATATCAATTACGCTTTCATGGGGGCTAAAAAAATACCTGATTAGTTGATATAGTTTAACCGGAGTTAAATTGCAGTGTAGTTTGGCAATCTGCTTTGCATTTTTATCATAATTTGCAATAGTCAATTTATCCATTAATTAAATAACCTATAGTTTTTAAGCTTATGGAAATTAAAGCGAAAATATTGAATACCAAGCCAGCCACGCCCAGGTCAATGATATTCACCTGCTTCAACTCATTGCTGAACATGGCAAAAAAAGCAAACCCATTCCGATTTATTTAGTTGTTTTTTTGCATCAAGCATTTGAACAATATGCGCGTGGTCTGGGTAAAAAACTCCAAGATGAATGGCTCAAAATTCAAGGACGTTTTGAAAGCATTGCTTTTCTTGAAGCTGCGGAACAAACGTTGCATGTACTCAAGGCAACCTTTCGTCATCGCTTTAACACTAGCGAATACCCAAAACTCCAAATATTAGCACAACAAATTGCTGAGCCATTATATCAAGTAGGCGCACTGCCCGGTTCTCTTGACATTGAACAGGCCGCAGAACTATTTTACAAATGTTACCCCTTACATCCCATTGCACTCCTGCTATTACCCCAACTCTGCCAAAAAGTTGCACAAAATGAGCGCACCCTCTTTAGCTACATCGGCAGCCGTGAAGCTTATAGTTTTCAAGAACGCCTTGCACACTTAAACATTGGGGATTGGATTCAGGCAGCAGATATTTATGATTATTTTTTACTCAATCAACCTACTGCGCTAACTGATAGCTTTACCTATCATCACTGGGTGGAAGTTATTACTGCCTTAGAGCGCCTCGGCAGTGATGCACCACCTGAACAAATCAAACTACTCAAAACCATTGGTCTGCTCAATATCGTTGGAGGGCAGGGAGGATTTAAAGCTTCTCAAGCCATACTCGCACTGAGTCATCCAGAACAAGACGCCAGCCAGCAAGAACAGAACCTAAAAGCACTGCAAGCAGCATCCTGTATACACTTTCGCAGCTTTAGCCAAGAATACCGCGTATGGCAAGGCAGTGATTTTGATCTCAGCGGTATCTTGGTTGAAGAGACCAATGCACTTAGAGGACTCAATCTTGCGGAAACACTGAATCAGCGTCAAGTATTAGCCCCCCTGGTTGCCCGCCGCCACACCATAGAAAGCGGTTCTCTACGCTACTTTATCCCTAGTTTTATTGATAGTGAATCAGTTCATAAATTTCAACCTGATACACAGCAGCTACAAATTTACTTTTATCTGGCAGCAGATACAGAAGAGCAAAAGATATTTGAACAGCTCCTGGAACAAGTTGGCGACCTCGTGGTGATGGTTTTTTGCCCAAACTTAGCGCGTTTGCATGATAGCGTTATTCAGGTTATGGGGCTTGTGAATATGGCGCAACATCATACGGTATTGCAAACCGACCCTGTAGCGGAACGTGAACATAAGGCCTGGCTCAGCAATGCTCACGCCAATGAACAAAAGCTACTTAATAATTTTCTCGAAACACCTTGTTATTATTCTTGGTATTGGCGTGGTAAAGCTTGTGAAATTCCTACTAAGCGCCGCCTACAAATTACACTTTCAGAAATTTGCGACACAATTTACTACGATACGCCAATTATTCGTAATGAACTTATTAACCGCACCCAAATTTCAGGCAGTGCCAGTACCGGGCGTAATAAGCTGTTTAACGCCATGCTTGAACATGCTGCTGAAACTAACTTGGGTATCACCAAGTTTCCGGCTGAAAAAAGCATGTACCTGGCACTATTAAAAGAGCCTGGTCTACATCGACAAGCAGCGGATGGTCGCTGGCTATTTTCTTCTCCTGATGCAGATAACCCGTTTAAGTTTCACAAACTCTGGCAAGCTATTGACCGCTTTCTGGACACTCATGAAACCCAAGCACAGGCTTTGACAGCACTTTATGCCATATTACAAAAACCACCTTATGGACTTAAAAATGGTATTTTACCCGTCTTATTTGCGGCTTATTATTTAAGCCGCCAGCGTGAGATTGCACTCTATGAAGAGAATATCTTTTGCCCTTTATTCACTTATGAACACCTTGAGCTACTGAGCAAACGACCAGAGCGTTTCAGTATTGAGCGTTTTCGCCTTCAGGGTATGCGGCTTGAAGTATTTCGCCACTATTTACAAAATATTCTTGGACATATTCCAGAACAAGCCACCCTGCTTGATATTATCCGCCCATTGGCAAAATTCATGCGTGGTTTACCTGTTTATACCCAAAAGACCAACAACCTCAGCCCTGAAACCCTGGCTGTACGTAATAGTTTCAACAAGGCCCAAAGTCCCGCTAAGTTATTATTTCAGGCACTACCCCAAGCCTGTGGTTTTACTCCTTTTGAAATCAATTCGGTAGATGAAACCTTAGCAAAAAATTATATGGAAGCACTGCTTAATAGCCTGCGTGAGCTTAAAGGTGCTTACCAGGTGCGGCTTGATGAGTTGCGCGATCAACTGGCCTATGCCCTGAAGCTACCAGAACCTTTTAACCTGCCTGCTATGCGTCAAACGATACAAGAACGTTTTACCGGCTTAGAGCAGTATACAGGGGGGGAAGGTCAAGATTTATTTGCGTTTATTCGCCGTCTCACCAGCCTTCAAAATAAAGATCAAGCCTGGCTAGAATCTGTTGGCACCTTATTAGGCCGCATACCACCTAATAAATGGCAAGAATCTCACAGCCAACAAGCGGAACTGAAATTGAAAGAATTCAGGGAACGCTTACATGATGTCGCCGCACTAGATGAAGCCATTAAAAATCGTCCCAATAATCAAACCCGTACTGTTCTGATCCGGGCAGTGAGTCAAGATAAAGGTGAACAAGCAAGCAAAATTGCCTACATCAATGAAGCACAGGAACAGCAGGTAAAACAACAGGTCAGAGCAGTACAAAAAACACTAAAGGGAATAGATAAATCAATGGGGCTGGCAGTTATTGCAGAGCTATTGGAAGGGTTGTAAATTTTATAGCTATTTAATTTGCTGTTGGAATAACTAATTATTACATCAGTAATTAATTGATAATATTAAACTTAAATAAAAATTAGCAACTTATGTTGTTATTTTAACGGAAATATTACAATGACAAAAAATGAATTAAAAAAACTATTTAGCCAATTAACTATTTGGAAAACTGGAGATAAGCGAGCACCACATAAGCCATTACTTGTTTTATTGGCAATTTCCCATTGTTTAAATAAAAAAATACGTTTACTACCATATAAGGAAATAGAAAAAGATTTTGCTGACTTGGTACAAGGGTTTACTCCTCAGCGTCGAGCAGCTAATCTTCATTATCCTTTTTGGCGATTAAAATCAGATAAAATATGGGTTTTAGAAAATACTGAACATGTTAGATCATCCAGTAGTGGTGATGCATATGTTACAGATTTACGAAAATTTGATGTAAAAGGTGGATTTACTACTGAAATTTATGATTTGATAGCCAATGATCAATCTCTTGTTAAAGAGATTGTAGAAAGCTTATTGAAAGATACATTTCCTGAATCAATACATGAGGATATATTGCAAGCAATAGGTATTGATTTAGAGTTGAAAACTCATAAACGTGATCCAAAATTTAGAGAACTTATTCTTAAAGCATATGAGTATCGCTGTGCTATTTGTGGTTTTGATGTAAAAATGGGGCATACACCTATTGCATTGGAAGCTGCTCATATTAAATGGCATATGCATAAAGGGCCAGATATAGAGTCAAATGGATTGGCCTTGTGTTCTTTGCATCATAAGTTATTTGATCGGGGAGCTTTTACGCTAGATGATAATCAAAGAATACAAGTATCTGATTTGGCAAATGGTACAGCAGGTTTTCAAGAATGGCTTATGGCTTATCATGGAAAAACATTGATTAAGCCTCAGCATCCAGATTATATACCTCACAAAGAATTTGTAGCTTGGCATGTTAAAGAAGTATTTTTAGGTTCATCACGTTATTTACCGGAGTAGTTAAAAGTGGAAAAACCTATTAGACATTTACTTGGTTTATCTGGTGGAAAAGATAGTGCAGCATTAGCAATTTATATGAAAGAAAAAGTGCCTGAAATGGAGTATTTTTTTGCTGATACAGGATCAGAGTTACCAGAAACACTTGAATTTGTAAATATTATGCAAGATTATTTAGGAAAAGAAATTACACGTATTAATTCTGGTAGAGATTTTGAACATTTTCTAAAATTAAAAGGTAATTTTTTACCTAATGCTCATTTTCGTTGGTGTACACAGTATATGAAGTTAGCACCTTTTGAAAAGTTTGTTGGTACTGATAAGGCTATCACTTATGTGGGTATTAGAGCTGATGAACTATATCGAGAAGGTTATCTTGTTAGTAATAAGTCAAATATTCAAGCTAAATATCCATTTAAAGAAGATGGACTATTAAAAGAGGATATTCTAAGAATTTTAGAGGACTCTGGTGTTGGTATACCTAAATATTATAACTGGCGAAGTCGTTCTGGTTGTTATTTTTGTTTTTTTCAAAGGAAGGAAGAATGGGTAGGACTTTATGAAAACCATCCCGAACTTTTTGAAAAGGCAAGAGTATATGAACAATTTCATCATGAAAGAGGTAGGAATTACACTTGGTCGCCAGGTGAGTCTTTAGATCATATCATAGCTAGAGCCGATAAAATAAAAGCAGAAGCTGAGGTTAGATATGATGCTAAACGTGCTAAAAATTTATTTGAGGCTGTTCTTCAAGAAGAAGATGATGCACCAGAAGATCAGTCTTGCCCTATTTGCTCTATATAGAGGTTAATTCTAGTGTCTTTAATCAGAACTCAAACAGCCCCTATATCAAAATGGTGGATTACAGAAGGGCTAAAATTGATAGAAGCCCATCCTGATCTTTTCTCAAAAGATAAAATGCGGCAAATGCGTACCATGCTGATTGTTGGTTCAAATCGCTTAGATACTATAAAAGGGTGGTTACTGGCAAGTCAGATAATACAAAATGATAAACGACGGTATTATTTATCTGATTTTGGGTATGAATTAAAAAATAATGACTCTAACTTTGAAAAGTCATCAACTTGGTGGGCATTTCATTTATCACTTTGTTTTTCTTCTCGTGGTGAACCGTATTCAACACTTTTTAAAATCTTAAATCCTAGCAATGAATGGTATGCCTCAAAAAAAATACTTAAACGTATGCAAGAAAGAATTGAGCAGTCTGATAACTATATTGAGGATGATTTTCAAGGTGTTAAAAGTATGTTTCAGGATAATAAACCTTTAGCTGATTTGGAATTAATTGAGTTTAGACCTAAAGATTTAGAAATATATATCCGCCTCGGCTCCCCCACCATATCCGATGAAATTCTCCTTTACGCCTTAACATTAGCTCGCTTCCATGTCGCTAAAAATCGCACCAGTATCACTTTTACAGAATTATTGACCTGTGGTTTAAATCATTTTATTTGTCTTTCCCCCGATGAGCTGCGTAAACGTTTGCGTAACTTGCATCGTTCGGCGCGTTGGCAGTCTCAATTACGTTTTGATGAGGTGAAGGGTTTGGACACGGTAGAGTTTCTCAGTGAAGACTTAAATTCACATAAGATGTTATTGAATTTGTTACAAAATCATAAGGATAGCTGGCTATGATAGACAGGAATCTATTAGCCGAAAATTTACAAATATTTCTGAATACTTATCACCATGCACGTTATCGTGGTATTGCTTTATCCGTTAAAGAAGTATTGGATGGTCAGGTTGTTTTTGAAGTATTGCAAACGCTTTTGCCTACTTGGCGAATTTGGCAAATGGGTCAGGGAAATGATGTGCCTGATTTGTCTTGTCATCGCTTGGATTTTATTCAGCAAAGTATTGAACAAGGGCAGCGGGAAAATTTACTTGTTTTATACCCGGAAGAGTGGATGCAAAGCTGGAATTTAGTCGATAAAGAGAGCTTTTGGACGAGTTTGGCAGAGAGTTTTGGGCGACATACGGTGATTACGATATCTTTTGAAACCCATGAGACCTTACGTTTATTAAGTGCCAGTTTTAAGGCATGGGATATGGAAGCGAGTCCTGTACAGCTATGGCTGTCTAAACACCAACCTTGGGATTGAAGTCAATGGATTTGCAATTAAAAGATATAGTCAGTACAGAACAAACCATACAAACACAAAAGCGAGGGAAGGCTATTCGTTTGGATGATGGGCTGGCAGGGCAATCTGAAGCACTGGTATCCTATTTTACGCCTACCCAGTCAGCACTGAAAGTATTAAAAAATATTCAAAAGTCGGTATTGCCTAATGCTTCACCACAGCAGCGAGCAATGATTTGGCATGGTATTTATGGCGCAGGAAAAAGTCATTTGGGCGTACTGGTAGGCCACTTGCTACGACATGGTACAGACACAAATGCCTTTAAAGGTTTGTTAAAAAAATTAGAAAATTTAGATCAGCCTACATTGGCACGGGAACTGGCAAATACCTTCCCGGCTTTGGAAGACTCAGGAGCGCGGCCTTATTTGGTGGTGCCTTTGTATGGTTCGCAGAATGCGCCAAGTTTGCAATTAGCCTTGCTGGAAGCTTTGTATGATAGCGTTTCTCGCGCCTCTGGTTTGGATGAGAAGCTGATTATTCCAAAAACAGAATATGATGCAGCGGTTACACGGTTTGAGGATATTCTAGATCATAAGCCTGAGCTACAAGATGCCAGCTTGGATAAGTGGGGGCTGATGCAGGAGTTTTTAACGGCTGATAATTTATTGACAGGGCTAAAAAAACGTACACCAGAAGCCTTGGAAACATTTAAAGCTTGGCATGTTAAGGTTTCAGCAGGAGCGGCGTTTCGTTCCGCAGATGCCGGGGGGAAAAATGTTACAGAAGCCTACTTTGAAGCCTGTCAGAATTTAGCGAAGCAGCATGGTTATGCAGGTATCGCTATACTTTGGGATGAATTAGGTTATGCGCTGGAAAACCTGCTCACCAAGCGCCCATATAATGCTGTCAATGAAGTATTTGCTTTGCAGAATTTTATTGAGACTTTATGCGGCAAAAAAGATAACGGTCATTTATTATTTATGGGGCTGACGCACAGGGATTTAGGTAATTATGGCGTAGATTCCGGAGCAGAACAGACAGTTATACAACGTCTGCGTACTATTGAAGGCCGTTTTGGAAATTTTCATATTGAGCTAAAAGCTACTGAGCAAGAAGGCTATCACTTGTTGGGGGGATTACGGGAATTTACCTCAAGAGGAGAGGCATACCTGAATGCAGCAGATGAGAATTTGGAGGCTTTAACGGGGATATGCAGCAAGCTGGCTATATTTAATAATTTTGAGCCACAGGAATTGATGCATGTGGCACGCTTGTGTTATCCACTACATCCAGTCACAGCCGCTGCTTTGTTTGGGATAGCTTCTCGTGGTAGTTATTCAGAAGCCAGTCGTACAATATTTACTTTTTATACTGAACTAGATAAAGAAACACAGGGCAAAGTGTTTAATCAGCAGGTGGATATACAGCGTTTGTATGGTGCTGAGTTAATTCGCTTGCCTGCATTATTGATGGTCTATGAGCAATCTATCGCCCAGGAATTGCCTGCACTAGTCGATATGTATCATAACGCAGTGGCAAAGATTAAGGCGCAAGCGGATGCTGTAGAGCGCCGGGTGGCGGTGTTGACAGTAATGTTATTGGCGCGGGTGCTGGGGGATAATTTTCAGCCGACTGAAAAATTTCTGGCAATCACTTTGTACGATGCAACAGTAGACAGCGTGGAAGCCGCATATTTACAGGAAGACTTGGATTGGTTGAAGCAGGCACAGTTTATTTATAAGAATGATCGTACCGGCGTGTGGGAGCTGGAAAGCGGTGGCAACGTTGAAGTCGGTGGATTGATTGAAGAACAGGCGCAGCAGGTTGATGCGGGTATGGGCACGCATACCTTGTTAAATAATCATGTGGATATGTGCGCTGATCTATTTCCCCATTTAGGTATTCATGATTTGGATCCTTCCCCTGCGGGAATTGTGCGTGCATATGCGGTGCATTTGTTAGATACACCTTTTGAATCACAATTACTGAAGTTAGACAATGAATGCCTATCGGCGCAGGTATTTCTGGTTTTACCCAAAGATGAGCGCGCCGCAGAAAAAGCGCGTATTTCATGCCGTCAGGCTATAGTAAAAAATGATCGCTTATTATATTTTTGGATTCCCCGCCAGGGTACGCGAAATCTTGATGCTCATTTACGGCGTTATGTCGCCATTGAGAGGCTATTACAGCAGGCTGGCACCGGGGACAGTATGCGTCGGCGTTTATTAATGGAGTGGGAAAATAACCGCTATGCTTTGATTAAGTTGCTGCGCGAATATTTTGGTGGTAAAGGTCTGGAGGATGGTCAGGCACAGATTTTTGCCGCTGGAGATATAGATAATCCTTTATCTTGCCGCAGTTGGCATGAATTCCGTGATCTAGTGGGAACCCAGGTCAATCTGTTGTATCCCAAGGAAGTACCGGTGCGGGCAATGAATGTGAATCATCTCTATGTGGAGAAAGCACGAAAAATTCCCAAGCTTGAGCATTTGCTGCATCATATTTTGCATTTTGATGAGGATGTCGCGGAAAAAGATCGCAATGACTTACTCGGAGAGAAAGAGACCAGTGAGCGTGCCGCAACCATTGACGGTACTTTGGGGAAATTTGCCAATGATTTATTTATTCAAGGTGCCGATGTTTGGGATATTAAAACATTAGAACAGGTAGATGAGCCAATTAAGTCGGTATTACAATTGATGCGCGATGAGTTGGTGCGTAAACGAGAAAAAGCTTATCCCGTGTCAGAACTGCGTAAAACCTTATTAAATCCACCGTATGGGATTCCATCTGCGGCAATGCCATTGTTTGCTGCCGTTGCCTTGCGGGCGGATTACAAACGCTTAAAGTGGGTGAATGGCAAAGGAGCATTTCATCAAAATTTAGCCTCAGCATTTAATGAGGGTACTAAGGCGCAGATTCGGCACGAGGATTTTAACCGGAAGCAGTTAAATTTATTACGGGCTTTGGCTAAAGCTTTGGAATGTGAGTGGGTTATCCAAGACGAGCATCAAGCAGCGCGGGAGACATTACAGGCGTTACGCAAACATATTGAAGCATTACCGGATGCCGTAAAATATACAGCAAAATTATCCAGGCAGGCACAGGATTTTGTTAGAGAAATCACGCAACCAGGCCGCTCATCGCATGAACTGGTAGATTTTTTATTGTTGCTCGATGGCGTTAATGAGGCTTTACGGGATGGCTTAGAGATTGATGGCTATTCCGAGGTTACTCGTCTGTTACGAAATTTATTAGGAGAGTTTGATGAGATTGCGAATGCTCGCCAGAAAGAAATTCAGAATGTGTTATATGCTTTCCTTGATAATAAAGAAAAATTAATCGCAGGCTTGCAGGCAGGTAATCAAAACTGCATCGCTAATGCATTAAGTGCAGAAAAGGCATCGCAGATGGTTGCGCCTTTGGTTCAATGTCTGGCAAATAAGTCATTGGCAGAATGCTCTGATATGGAGACAGGGCGGCTTAGTGCAAAACTGGAAAATGTGCTGAATACCGCTTTAACACCTTTGCCACCGGTATCTTCACCGCTGACTGTGACGGGGACAACGAATAAGCCAGTAAATACATTGCCACTAGGAACAGTGAAACCAACAGAGAATACACCGGCTCGTGTCGTGATGGTGGATGATATTTTAGTGAGGTTTCGACAAGTGATCGATCACTATAAAAATAAAGCGGATAAGCAAACACTGTTGCAGGCGGTGGATGCTTTACGGACAGAGTTACAATAATCATTTAAAAGGAATACTTAATTACAATGCATCCGTGTATCCAGTTGCTTGTGGATGATTTTGATTTAGAAGATGGGGAGGATATTCATCTTGTTAATCCTGATGATATTCCCCATATTCGCCAAAAAATTTATGCTCACCTGGCATATGGACAGGGCGCTTTATCCATTCGTATGTCTTCCGTTTTTTTTCAGCGTTTTAAGAGTTTTGAGGGCGGTCAAGGTATTACAGTTAAACGTATTTCCCCCTTTTTACAGTTGTCTCATCAACTGGGTGAAGCGCCACCTTTATGGCTGACTGATGCCTTAGCCGAGAAGCTAGGCTTATATCAGCGGGGTGTATTATCTGATGAATTAAAGCGGTTAAATAACAGTACGGTGAAGGTTTTAGCTTTGCTGCACTCTGATTTATTGGCACAGGATAGTTGGCAGGCGTTTTGTGTAGCATTGCAGCAACAAACATCAGATTTTATTAATATTCTAAAAATTGATGTCGTGACTGCCTATTTACATACGCAGTTATCCACTTTTATGCCGATTGAAATTGTTGCCGGTTTTTTAAAAAACTTGCAAGGTTGTAATGATATCGCTGAGTTTTTACGAGCACTGGCTTTGGAACAATACTGGGAAAAGCTACGGAAAGTGCTTGAACAGCATTGCTGGGTTGCTGATATTGCCTTACCTGCCCGCCAATTTTCCCCAGATTTGATTGCGCAGTTACCAGAGCTACCTTTGCAGGAACATCAAGCGCATGATTTAGTCGTCTGTTTATGTGATTTGCTAGATACAGTCGAGCGCCGTATTCGTATGGATGAACAGAAAGCTGGCGTATTGGCTGATTTTGTTTTTGTGGCTTGGCCACAAGTATTGGCGCATTTAGCACAGTTATTTCAGGATAACTCAGACATTGGCACTACTGCGCTACGTGATGTTTTGCAGACTATGGGAGGCGATGAGGCGCGCAAGTTAGCCGTGCGTGTCAATGAACATTTGCAATATGCACCTTGTGAAGTATTACCGGAAAATGCGCCGGTAGAGCAGGTTTTAGACTGGAGTGAGCGTTATTTTTCCTATACTTTGCGTGAGTTTTTGCATGGACGCGAACCCCAAAATAGTATTTGCCAAAGTTTCAGTCGCTGGGTATATGCGCAGCAACCTCGTATTATGCGCTCTAATGCGGATTGGCGCAGTATCGCACCAACAATTGAGCAGTATTTAAGTGAAGATTATCTGGTATTGGTGTTTATGGTTGATGCCTTAGGTGCTATTCATGCAGACATGCTGGAGAGAATTTTACGTGAGCGGGTTAATGATTTGCATATTGATTCACGCACCGTGTTTGCACCACTACCAACTTTGACTGAAGTGGGTAAGGCTGCGGTGCTTACGGGGCAGGCTGCAAGTGAAGTTTCAAGTGATTATGAAAAGGCATTGCGACAACGTTATGCGACTTGGTTGGAACAGCCTGAATCCTTGAAAATTGTAAAAAGTTTTCGTGAATCAAGTGAACATTTAGATGCCAATACACGTTTGTTGGTCTATTTTGAAAATCGTTTGGATGAACGTTTACATGGTTGTTTGAGCTTTGCAAAACATCGTGAGGAAGTTGAGCCAATATTAAAGCAGTTGACACGCAGTTTGGCTGACTGGGTTAAAGATGCGGTACATTTGGGTAAAAAACCTATCATTTTGATTACGGCTGATCATGGTGCAACGACAATTGCCCAAAAGGAAGCTTGTCATTTAACTGAAACGATAATCAAAGATCGGGTACTGCAAACTAATGAGGAACAAGCACATAATTTGCCAGATGATTTTGTTTTTATCCCTGGCAGGAAGCCAAAGGGTTATGCTGTACCTTTAAAGCGTATACATTTTGGTGATACGCCCTTAACTCATGGGGGGCTAACCCCTGAAGAAGTGTTTATTCCTTTGTTTACCTTGAGCAGGGAGGCTTTGCAGGCAGATGAAAAAATACCTATTAAAGTGAATGTGCTCAAACCGCGCTGCCCAACTCTGGAAAAGGGTTGGCATTTAGAGCTATCCATATTACCCCGCATACGCCTGAATAAATTGCAGTTGCAGTTTAATGAGCCATTTGATGCCAATACGCCAAATTATAGTGATTTACAGGCACACAGTGAAACCAAAATTCCTTTGCAGTTGGTTTCAGAACAGGCACAGTCAGGATTAACTCAAGTGGATTTAACATTGCGCTACCTACCAGATAAGCAGACTACATGGACATCTTTGACGGTCAATTTATCTTTAGATCTGGTTGCACCTCTCATGCAACAGACGCAGGAAGCAGATAATTTTAATAAAATGTTTTAAGTAGGCGCATTACAATGGCAATTAATTCAGATTTTGATCATAAACTCATTAGTATTTTTGGTGATATTAGTATTGATAAAGCAGCGGTGCGAGACTTAAAAATTCGTGATGCACGCACTATTACCAGTTTTGTAGAGGAATGGCTGGTTTCACGTTATCAGCAACCGGGTAAAAGTAATGCGCAAGTGTATGCAGATATTACCGATTTCATGAGTAAGCACTTGCCGACAAAAAATGAAAAACAAACAATTAAACATCGCCTGAATCAAGGGGAGTCAATTGTATTACTTGATCGCTTTACGGTTAGTGTGGATATTAAAAAGAAGCAAAGTTTTATCAAGATACCATGTCTGGATGAGAATAATGCTGTTGTAGATAATGGCGTTCTGGATGCAAATCCTGGTTTGCTCAGTGGTGGTCAATGGGGCGCGGGACGCTTATATGTCAGGCCGGAAGGGAATGCTCATATTATTGAATTAGTGGAGTTTAAGCCAATGCAGTCAGGCCAGGTGCGGCTGGACAATATTATTGAAGCGCGTCAGCAATTTAGCACACAGGAATGGATACATGTACTGTTGCGTACTATGGGTTATGAGCCCAGCGCCTACTCTGAAGCCGAGCAATGCCGAATAATTTTGCGTCTATTGCCTTTGGTGCAGAAAAATTTGAATATGATGGAGCTGGCACCCAAAGGCACGGGGAAGTCGTTTATTTATGACAATCTCAGTCGTCATGTATGGCTAACGACTGGCAAACTAAGTCGTGCTCAATTATTTAAAAATTTGAATACTAAAGAAGAAGGTTTGTTGGCACGCTTTGATGTACTTGTTTTGGATGAGGGACAGTCGCTTGAATTTACTGGTAGTGGGGATATTCATGCTAACTTCAAAAATTATCTGGAATCTGGACACTATTCTATAGGTCAGGATAAAGTTACCAGTGAATGTGGCTTGATGTTATTAGCAAATATTGATTTATCTTCAAATAAGCAACCTCGCCGCCCAGATTACATTCGCCACCTGCCGGAAATGTTTCATGATGATGCGCTGATGGATAGGTTTCATGGCATTATCCCTGGTTGGGAAATTCCTCGTTTTAGGACTGAACATGCTGCGCAAGGGCCAGGCATCAAAGCCGATGTATTTGGTGAATATGCAAACCAAATCCGAATTGCTGGGCATTATGAGCTTCCCTATGGGGAAGTGCCTATACTAAAAGGGGATACCCGTGACAAAAATGCAGTGGAGCGTTTAGCTAAGGCCTTATCAAAGTTACTGATGTTGAATCCTGACGATGCAGAGTATGAAAATTATGTGCTGCACCCAGCAATGGACTTGCGAAAACGGGTACGAACCCAGTTAGCGGAATTGAACCCACATGAGTTTTCAGCGGCTTTGGATGTGAGTATAAGTGCTTAAATTTCTTTTTGATGGGAAATTTATATCAACAAAAATATGAACTATACCATTTATAAAAAACTCATCCAGCAAGTGACTTCTGCAAAATATCCGGGTAAACATTTGCCTGATGCAGTTTATGTGCATAGTTCTGCGCTCACGGCTTTGCCTGTTGAACTGCAAAGTTTGTTAAGTGATACCATCCAAAATTTAGCTTTACAGTCTTTTGAATATCAGTTGGTTAAATTCTCCAAACGCGATTTCAAGCTTTCCCTGCTGGCCTACCCAGATTTTTTCACGGAAGCCTTTCCGGTGCTGCACAGCAGTTGCACCATTGATTTAATGAAAGGCCGCTATCGCCTGACTTCTTATCTGGAATCCAAAAATCCGCCGATTCTGCACCGCAAGGAAACCATGCTGTTAGCGGAACATCCCGATATTCCACGTTTTCAGGCTTTAACCCAGGCTTGTGAACAGGCGGGTTTATTTGAGAACCCGCGCAGCATCGGTTTTAAGCAGAACTGGTTGCGTTTGATTCGGCGTAAGGGTTATCAGTTAGTTGATGGGCAGTTGCAACAACTGGCGCAGCTTGTTGAAGCGGCGGAACCGATAGCGCAAGATACGGCAATTCACCGCCACAAGACGGCAATTCGCCGTTATGCCTTGTCCAAACCCATGCAAACACTGATGCAGCATGATTATTTGAATGGTCATTACAGCCTGTTTGATTATGGCTGTGGGCAGGGTGATGATATACGCGAGCTGGCGGCGCATGACTTGCAGGTATCCGGTTTTGACCCGGTGCATCAGCCGGATATATCCAAACAAGCAGCAGATATTGTTAATCTGGGTTTTGTGCTTAATGTTATCGAAGACCCACAGGAGCGCCTTGCTTGTTTGCGTGAGGCATTTAAGCTGGCGCAGCGGGTGCTGGTGGTGTCGGTGATGCTGGGCAATGCAAAGCTGCTGGCGAAGTTTCAGCGTTTTGGCGATGGCGTGTTGACGCAGCGTAATACGTTTCAGAAATATTACAGTCAGGGTGAGTTAAAAGCTTATATCGAAAGCAGCTTAGGGCTTAATGCCATTGCGGTAGCGCCCGGTATTTTTTATGTGTTTCGTGATGCTCTGGATGAGCAGGTATTTTTAAATAAGCGTTTTCAGGTGCGGCGGGAATGGCGGCAGTTGACGCAACCGACAAAACCAATCCAGCTTAAGCAGCAACAAAACCTGTTTGATAAGCATCGGCAGTTATATGAATATCTGTGGGAGGTTGCGCTGGATTTGGGGCGTTGCCCGGTCAGCAGTGAGCTGGAGCAGACGGAGCTGATACGCCAGGCATTTGGTTCCTTGCGCAAGGCATTTGACCGCGTGGTCAACTTTTACGGGGTGGATGTATTTGAGCAGGCGCAGCAGGCGCGAGCGGAGGATTTGCGGGTGTATCTGGCGCTGGAGAAATTCAGTGGGCGCAAGCCTTATACGCATTTACCGGAAAGCCTTAAGCGTGATGTTAAAGCCTGGTTTGGTGATTATAAAAATGCCCAGGCCAAGGCAACCCAGCTTTTGTTTGCGGTGGGCAATGTAGAACAGATTCAAGCCGCGTGTGAGCAGGCGCAGGAGTTAGGCTATTTACAGGCGCATAAGGCACTGACCCTGCACCGTTCGCAAGTCGGTCAATTACCGGCGATATTGCGGGTGTATATCGGCTGTGCCACGCAGTTATACGGGGATGTGGACAGCGCGGATTTAATCAAAATTCATATCTATTCCGGCAAGGTCAGTTTGATGGTGTATGATGATTTTGCCAATAAACCCCTGCCGGAATTACAGGAACGTATCAAAATCAAACTGCGTGAGCAGGCGATAGATTTTTTTGATTATGTGGGGGAGTATCAGCCGCAGCCTTTATATCTTAAGTCTTTGTATATTCCGCCGGATTTTCCTAATTATGAGAAACAACATAAGTTTGATGAAAAACTGCTAAAAACCGGCTTGTTTGATTTATCGGCTTATGGGCCGAGACGTGATGCGTTTTATGCGGCGCTGGCGCTAAATAAATATCAGGTACGGGGTTTTCAATTGGTGAAACGGCGAAAATAACATGATGTAGAAACGTAGAGAAGTCTCTACGACTTGTATTAAACTTATGCCATATTATTCGCTTTTTCAAGCATTAAGCGTTATAAAATATATAGATTTAAGTACATTGACTATTTTTAAGAGAACAATCATGAAAAAATTCAGAATTTCCCGCATGAAAAAACAGGCTGGTTTTACGCTGCTGGAAATGTTAGTGGTGTTGGTTATTATCGGTCTGTTGGCAGGATTGGTGGGGCCGCAGTTATTTGGTCAGGTGGATGAGGCGAAAGTCAAAACCACCAGAACCCAGATTAAAATGCTCAAAGGCGCGCTGGAAACCATGCGCCTGGATATTGGGCGCTTTCCCACTGCGGAAGAAGGCTTGGGGTTGTTGAGCGCGCCACCGGCAGAAGAGCGGATTAAGGCCATGTGGAAAGGCCCGTATATGGATGAGACAGTGCCTAATGATCCCTGGAATGTACCTTATCAATATGCAGTGCCGGGGGGGAATGGTCGCCCGTTTGCGCTGTATTCCATGGGCGCAGATGCTAAGCGTGGTGGCGAGGCTTATGATGCGGATTTGGGGTATTTACCCTGAAACAGCGTTTAGTATCAGTCAATCAGGGTTATACTTTGTTGGAAATCCTGATTGTATTGTTGCTTATCGGCCTGCTGAGTGCGCTGGTGATGCCGCGCTTGTCCGGTATTTATGACAGCATTCAAGCGGCTATGCAGCGTGATGAAGTTTTTTCCCAGATTAATGCTTTGGGTTATCTGGCTTTTCAGCAAAAACAGGGCTTTGTGCTGGAAAGTCTGCCTATGGTTTCTTCTACGCTACCGTTAGAATTACCCGCTGACTGGACGCTGCAAACGGAAACGCCGATTTATTATCTTGCCAACGGGGCTTGCAGTGGTGGTAGAATTTATTTGCAATACCAACAACACACCGAGCAGGAACAAAACTGGGTTGCGGATTTAAGTCCGCCATTTTGTCACCTTCAGGCGGATTAGCATGCACCAGCTAATATCTAACCGGCAAAAAGGTTTCACCTTACTGGAAGCCATTGTTGCGCTGGTGCTGATTGCCACCGTGGGCATGACTTTGCTGGCCTGGATTAACAGTCAGTTGATTACCCTGCAACGGATACAGGATAAGCAACGCGCTGATGTGGCGATTCAAAATACCCTGGATTTTATTCAGACACTAAATCCATTGCAACAACCCACAGGAAAGGCAAACCTGGGTATGTATCAGATTTCCTGGCAAAGTACACTGCTAGAACCAGCCAAAGATGGCAAGTCTCCAGCGGGTACTTTGAGTTATTTCCAGGTGGGTTTATTTGAAATGGATGTGCAAGTGGCGCAAAATGAGCAGGAAATTATCACTTATCAAGTGCGTCAGGCCGGTTATAAACAAGTGCGTTTTCCAGAGGAACCCGATAGTCCGTTTTTTTTTAGGAGGTAAATGATGAAATCCCCCGAATTTGAAAGTTTTTTTAAACAGTTTAATGATGTCTTACCACGCGACCCGCTAGGGTTGAAAGCTGATTTTGAAAAAAATCTGCGCGCTGCCATGCAAACCGCATTTAATAAAATGAATCTGGTCAGCCGTGAAGAATTTGATGTGCAGGCTGCTGTTTTATTACGCACCCGTGAAAAACTTGAAGCCCTGGAAGCCAAGGTCACGGCGCTGGAAGTCAGGCTACAGGCACAGGATGAGGAAGAACAACGCAGGCGCAGTGCATTCGGCTGATGTCTCTCGCCGTCGTTCACAGTCGGGCGCAACAAGGCATTGATGCGCTGTCTGTCACTATTGAAGTCCATCTGACCAACGGCAGCACTTTTCTCTCCATTGTTGGTTTGCCGGAAACTGCGGTTAAAGAAAGCAAGGATCGCGTGCGTAGCGCCTTGCTCAATGCCTTGTTTGAGTTCCCCAATAAACGTTTCACCATCAACCTGGCACCCGCCGATCTACCCAAGGAAGGCGGACGTTTTGACTTGCCGATTGCGCTGGGTATATTGGCGGCTTCCGGGCAGATTTCCGGGGACTTGCTTGGTCAATATGAATGTGTGGGAGAGCTGGCGCTCAGTGGCGAGTTGCGCCCGGTGCGGGGTGTTTTGCCGGTGGCGCTGGCGGCGCGGGATGCCGGACGCAAGTTGATCGTGCCCTTAGCCAATGCCGAAGAAGCGGCAATGGTGGAAGGTGCGGAAGTGTTTCCGGCGCGGCATTTATTGGATGTCTGCAATCATCTGGGGCAGCAAAACAGTTTATCCCAACAGGCGCGCAGTGAATGGGCCAGTCAAGCCCCGTATTATGCCGATCTTAAAGAGGTTTATGGGCAGCACCAGGCCAAACGTGCGTTAGAAATCGCCGCTGCCGGTGGTCATCATTTATTATTTGTCGGCCCACCGGGTACTGGCAAAACCATGTTAGCCAGCCGTCTGCCCGGCATTCTGCCCATGATGACTGAAGCGGAAAGCATTGCCTGCGCCGCCGTGCAATCCATTACCACTTCCGGTTTTAATCCTGAGCATTGGGGTGAGCGCCCATTTCGCGCACCACATCATACTGCTTCCGGGGTGGCTTTGGTGGGTGGCGGCAATCAGCCGCGTCCTGGCGAAATTTCTATGGCGCATCACGGGGTCTTGTTTTTGGATGAATTGCCGGAATTCAGTCGTCAGGTGCTGGAAGTATTGCGCGAGCCTCTGGAATCGGGGCATATCACTATTTCCCGCGCTGCACAGCAAGCCAACTTTCCGGCAGAGTTTCAATTGATCGCGGCGATGAATCCCTGCCCTTGCGGTTATTTGGGTGATGCCGGTGGGCGTTGTCATTGCACAGCAGAGCAGGTGCAGCGTTATCAAAGCCGGATTTCCGGGCCGTTGCTGGATCGCATTGATTTACATGTCACGGTGTTAAACATCCCCCGCGCGCAACGCCGGGAAAGTCATACCCAACGCGAGGACAGTCGCAGTGTGCAGGCGCGGGTCAGCGCCGCCCGCGAGCGGCAGTTATTACGGCGCAATAAACCCAATCATGCGCTGAATAATACGGAAATCGAATATGATTGCGCCTTATCCCCGGCAGATGAGCAATTACTGGACAGCGCGATTGATAAACTGGGGCTTTCTGCGCGCGCCTGGCATCGGGTTTTAAAAGTGGCGCGCACCATTGCTGATTTGGATGCTGCGCCCAAAATTCAAAGCCAGCACCTCAGTGAAGCCTTGAGTTATCGGCAACTGGATCGAAAGCGAATATGAGCTTTTCTATTATCACCACGGATTGGTTGTCCCAGCAAGGTGCATTAAAGTTCATTCGTGAGCAGGTCTTTATTGCAGAACAAGCCGTGCCGCTGGCATTGGAATGGGACGGCCTGGATGAAGCTGCCCGGCATTGGCTGGCAGTGGATAAAAAACATCAGCCCATAGGCTGTGCGCGTTTGCTCAGTACCGGGCAAATCGGGCGCATGGCAGTATTAAAACCCTGGCGTGGTCAGGGTGTGGGACGCGCCTTGTTGACTGCAATTTTAAGCGCCAGCACAGCCCAAAATGGGGTTAAGCTATTTTTACACGCACAGACAGATGCCATTGATTTTTATTTGGCTTTTGGCTTTAATGCGCGGGGTTCGGTCTTTTATGAAGCCGATATTCCCCATATCTATATGGAGTCATCAGCATAGTGTCTGCAACAGCCTCCCATGCCAATTCGTCCAATCCTTATTGGCTGTCAGAACGTTATGCCCTGGCGATGAGTGCTGGCAAAACAGGCATACTGGACTGGAGCCTGGAAACTGGTGAGTTTTATATTGATCCCACCTTAAAAGCACTGCTGGGTTATCAGGATGATGAGGTGGAAAATACCCTGGAAAGCTGGTATGCCTTAACCCACCAGGATGATCAGACACGCTTGAAACAGGTATTTGAGCAATGCCTGCAAGGCGGCTTACAAAATTTTGAAATTGATCGGCGCATGTTGCGCAAAGATCATTCAATTTGTTGGTTTATTGCCAGGGGTCGGGTATTACGGGATGAGCAAGGGCGTTTATTACGTCTGATTGGTACGGATACCGATATTTCCATGCGTAAACAGATTGGCCTGGATTTACAACAACGTGATCACTTGTTACAGGGTTTGTCTCGCGCCACGCAGCAATTACTCACCACGCCGGATTACGAAGCCGCCATTTATCAGGCGCTAAAAAAGCTGGGGGAAGCTGCCAGCGTTGATCGGGTTTATGTGCTGGAAAATCGTGTCAATCTCCAGGGCGAGCAGGAAATGTGGCAACAATACCACTGGTTAAGTCCGAAGATCCCCCCCACGCCATTACAGCGCCAAAATGGACAGAAATTCTCTTATGATCGGCAGTTACCAAGCTGGTATCAGCAATTGGAAACGGGGCAGGCGATTGCCGCCAGTATTAAAAACCTGTCAACAACTGAACAAGCCGTTTTAACGCCGCTGGGCATTGCTTCCATTCTGGTGATGCCGATTCATTTTCAAGGCAGTTTCTGGGGCTGCATCGCATTTGATGACTGTCGCCAGCAGCGCGATTGGTCGCCGCATGAAATGACCATGTTGCAGGTGGCCGGGGACAGTATTCGCGCCACCATTGCCCGCCAGCAATCAGAATATGCTTTGCGGGAAAGTGAAATTAAATTTCGCAGTATTATTGAAAACAGCCGTGATGCGATTTTAATTGTGGATCAGCAAGGCTGTATTTTGTTTGCCAATCCTGCTGCTGAAACCTTGTTTCAGCGTTCCAGTGAGCAATTGACAGGGCAGCCGTTTGCCCTGGATATGCCATTGCAGGAAGGCAGCCAGGAAATGGAAATTTCTGATCAAGCGGGTAATATTCATATTATCGAACGCCAGATTGCCCGTAGCCGCTGGGAAGATCAAGATGTCTTTATTGCGTCTTTGCATGAGATTACCACCCGTAAACAAGCGGAACAAGCCTTACTGCATGCCAAAGAAAGTGCGGAATCGGCTAACCGGGTTAAAAGTGAGTTTCTGGCAACCATGAGCCATGAAATTCGCACCCCCATGAATGGGGTGATTGGCATGACGGAGTTATTATTACAGACTTCCCTCACGCCATTGCAACGCCAATATATTGATACCCTGCGCAGTTCCGGTAAAGGCTTGCTTTCCGTCATTAACGACATTCTTGATTTCTCTAAAATAGAAGCGGGCAAACTGGAGCTTGATCATATTGATTATGAGTTGCCTGCTTTAATTGAAGATATTGTTATGATGTTTGCCAGCCAGGCTCAGCAAAAAGGTCTGGAACTGCTTTATCAACTCCCATTAAGCCTGCCCACGCAAACCTTTAACGGTGATCCCGGACGCCTGCGCCAGATTCTGGTGAATTTGCTGGGCAATGCAATTAAATTTACCCATCATGGTGCGGTATTTCTGCAAGTGGAGTGTAGCCATGCATCCACGCAGGCTTTACTGGAATTTAAGGTCAGTGACACTGGCATCGGCATTAAAGCCGAAGATCAGATACGTTTATTTACGCCATTCACTCAGGCAGACAGCTCTACCACCCGGTATTATGGCGGTACCGGGCTGGGTTTGGTGATTGCACGTAAACTGGTGGCATTAATGGCGGGTGAAATTGGCGTACACAGCCAACCACAGCAGGGTTCAACCTTCTGGTTTAAAGTGCCGCTGCAACTGGGCACTACGCTGTCTAATATGCGCGTTGCTGAAAAACGCCCGGAACTGTCGGGGCTGCGCGTGCTTATTGTGGATGATCATCCCGATAGTCAGAATCTGCTGAGCAGACAGTTACAACATTGGGGAATGTTGACACAAGTGGCTGGTTATGGTGAGGAAGCCTTATCCCTCATGAATGAACTGCGTACCATTGATGGTGTCGTGCCATTGGATTTAATTATTATTGATCAGGACATGCCGGATATGAATGGCATCATGCTGGCCACCCGTATTCGTCAGCAAGCCTCCTTAAAAAGTCTGCCTTTATTATTTCTGATGCCCATACATCATCTGGAACGTATTGAGATTGATTATCAACTACTGCCTTTTATTCATAAACCGGTCAATAGCATTACATTACAGCAGGGTGTTTTACAGGCACTGGGGTATGAATCGATAGAATCTGCGGACAATGAAGAACTCAACCAGCATAATCATTTACGAACCGAGCATATCGATCCCCATTGGCAATGCCCATACCGCCTCTTGTTGGTGGAAGACAATTTAATTAATCAGCAAGTTATCTTAAAAATGCTGAATAACCTGAGCTGCACTGTGGACGTGGCGAATAATGGTAAACACGCATTGGAAATGCTGAAAAAACATCATTATGCTTTAATTTTTATGGATTGCCATATGCCGGGTATGGATGGTTTTGAAACCACCGCCGTGATCCGTGAGCAGGAAGATAAGCTTAGTGAACAACAAGCAATGCCCATTATTGCCTTGACTGCTAATGCCATGCCAGGTGATAGAGATCGTTGCTTGCAGGCAGGCATGAGTGATTATCTCAGTAAGCCTGTCAGCAGTCATGATCTCTATCAAATGCTCAGACGTTGGTTAGAAGCAGTAACAGAAACCACGCCAAAAACCCCGGCAAGTCATAAACCAGATGACAGTAAGGCAACAAGGGATACAACAAAGGCCACTACAAAATTACTGGTGATTAGTCAAACCATGATTCAACGTCTGCGCAAGGAACAAAAAGACGGCAACATTAACTGGCTGATTGATTTATACTTGCAAGAACTACCACATTATTTACAGGAAATTGAGCAGGCACTGAACCTACAGGATGCTGACGCACTTTATCTGTCGGCACACAAATGCAAAGGCAGTACCAGCAGTTTTGGCGGGCAGGAACTCTGCGGCATCTGCCTGCAACTGGAACAGGCTGCCAGGAAAATGGAATTGGATGCGGCGCAAGACTATATCAAGGCCCTTAAACCTGCTGCTGCGCGTATCAAAACTGCGTTGGAGTCGTTGAAATATGCTTAATTTGTGTTCACAAGATGATGTCCAAAAACTCTTGGTTGTTGATGATGACCTGGTTGTACGCAGCATGTTGCAACGTTTACTGGAAGAACAGAATTATCAGGTGGTGACGGCGGAAAATGGTGAACAGGCCGTCTTGGAAGTCGCCAAACATCTGCCTGACCTAGTCTTAATGGATGCCGCCATGCCGGTTATGGATGGGTTTCAGGCTTGCCAGTTCCTGCGCGAACACCCGGAAAGCGCAGAAATTCCCGTCATAATGCTGACCTCACTAAATGATGAAGAATCAGTGGATAAAGCCTTTGACAGCGGTGCCGTCGAATACATTACCAAACCAATCAACTGGGCGGTGCTGCGTAACCGTATCTCATTACTGATTAATACAAAACGTGCGCTGAGTGCACTTAGTAATAGCGAAGCGCGGTTTCGCTGCCTCTATGAACAAGCCACCATTGGCATTGCCATCACCAGCACCCAGGGACAAATTCAGGATGCCAATCCCACATTGCAAAATCTGCTGGATCAAGATGATGAGCAACTATGCGAGCGTTTTATTAACGAATTGTTTTTACCTGCCGACAGCCCGATTGAGGCAGAATTTCAAAAACAACTTTATAATGGCGAGCGCAATGATTACCAGATGGACAAGTATTTTTTCCGCAAAGACGGGCAGCGCGGCTGGGCGCGGCTGACGACTTCTCTGGTATTTGATGATGAGGGAGATCCGGTTTCCAGTATTTATTTAATTGAAGATATTACCCGGCAGACTCAGAACCGCACCCGCCAGCGTATTGCTGCCAAAGTTTTTGAAACTACCACAGAACCGGTTATGATCACTGATGCCAATGGCGTGATTATGGATGTCAATCAAGCGTTTACCCAGTTAACCGGTTATCATTACGAAGAACTGCTGGATCAACATCCCACCCTGTTTGACTCTGGTCGCCAGGATGAGATGTTTTTCAGCCAGATGTGGAATACGCTGAGAGATACCGGCGGCTGGCAAGGGCAAATCAGCAATCGCTATAAAGATGGTGGTATTTACCAGCAAATGCTGAGTATCAGCGGCGTGCGTGATGAACAAAATGAAATCAGCGCGTATGTTGCGTTTTATTCTGACTGTCGAGCAGAAACCCAGGCCAGTCCACGCGCTGAAACCCCGAAAACGGATCACAGCCTGGATATGCTCACCGGTTTGCCAGGACGTCAGCGTTTTCAGGGACAACTCACCCGCGCCTGTCGCAATGGCAGTAGTCTGGCCCTGTTTATTATCGACTTTGACAACTTTCGCGCCATTAATAAAAATTTTGGTTATGAAATGGGCGATCAATGCCTGCAAGAACTCGCTAAACGCCTGCGCCTGTGCGCGCCTGATGAACACATGCTGGCGCGCCTGGAAGAAGACAGTTTTGCCCTGCTGTTATACCCGCTGGAACAGCGTTATGATATTAACCTGATGGCGGAAAGAATTATTGCCAACCTGATTCCCGTCATGCAAATCGGGATTCACGACATTCAGATCGACTGTAATATCGGTATTGGTTTTCACCCCGGCGGCCTCAAGGAGAAAACCAGCGAGTGTATGGAAGCACTGCAACAACACGCTGATCTGGCAATGCATTTATCTCGCCAGTCGGGCAAAAATACCTATCAGATTTTTTCCGAAATTGAGTTCTAAAACAAATACAACTTATGATATTCCATGGAAGGATGCCCACAATGTTATGTAAAATAAGTTATAGTCTCATTTTTAGCCTTGTACTGGTGTTTTATAACACAACAGTCAACGCATTCAGCGTAGATAAGGGACAGCTTTATAATGCTCAAAACCAGCCTATCGTATTACAAGGCGTAAACTGGTTTGGTTTTGAAACCCAGGATCATGTGGTGCATGGGCTGTGGGCGCGTAACTGGCAGGACATGATAGGGCAAATCAAAACCGCAGGATTTAACGCCGTGCGTCTGCCATTCTGCCCTGGCACCCTGCAAGGTGTTACCCCCGGTGCGATTGATGCGCAGCAAAACCCGGATTTACAAGGCCTGGATTCACTGCAACTACTCGATAAGGTCATTGCAGAATTAGATAAGCAAGGGCTGTATATTTTACTGGATCACCATCGCCCGGACTGCAAGGCAATTTCCAACTTATGGTACACCGACAGCTACAGCGAAGCCCAGTGGCTTGAAGACTTGTCTTTTGTGGCACAGCGTTATGCGGGTATTTCCCATGTTATCGGCATTGACTTAAAAAATGAGCCACATGGTGAAGCCACCTGGGGTACTGGCAATGTGGCTACGGATTGGAACACTGCCGCAGAAAAAGCGGCTGCCGCTGTTTTAGCCGTTAATCCCCATTTATTGATATTTGTTGAAGGTGTGGAAAACAACCCACAGTGCAGCGGCGCGATCAACCACTGGTGGGGCGGCAACCTGGAGCCACAAGCCTGCCACCCGCTGGCAATTCCTGCCGATAAGCTGGTGTTTTCGCCTCATGTTTACGGGCCGGACGTGTATGCGCAGGATTATTTCCAGGCCGCTGATTTTCCCGAAAATTTACCCGCAATTTGGGATGCCCATTTTGGTTATCTGGCAGCGCAAGGGCAAGCAGTGGTTCCGGGTGAATTTGGTGGTCACTACGCCCCTGGCAGTGCCGATCAACAATGGCAGGATGCCTTTGTCAGCTATTTGCTCAACAAGAACATGCGCAGCTTTTTTTACTGGTCATGGAATCCTAACAGCGGCGATACCGGCGGCATTCTCAATGATGATTGGCAGACGCTGCGGGAAGACAAACTGACCCTGCTACGGCGTTTAATGACAACAGATAATAGCAATACAAGCGAGCCTGTTACTGAACCCGTCACCGATCCCGCACCGGAAACCGATCCCCAGACACCGCCCGTTACCACGCCTGATTTTGACAGCCTGATACAAAACGGAACCTGTGCAGCCCGTTACCAGATTCGCAGCCAATGGCAGCAGGGCATGGTAGTGCAGGTTGAAATTTATAATACTGGCACGCAGGCGCTCAGCCCCTGGCAGTTGAACTGGCAGTTCCCCGCAGACCTGCGTATCGACAATTACTGGAATATCGCCTTGCAAAACCAAAACAGCCTGAGTGCCATCCCCCTGGCCTGGAATAACATGATTCCTGCTGGTGGCAAAATTGAATTTGGTTTGCAACTGGGTTTTGCGCAGGCACCCACCCACTTATTTCTGCAACCCGACTTAAGCTGTGGACAACAGCAAAGCACGCCTGAAATACCCCCGCTAACCGATAGCCGTTATACCCAGGGACATGCAGACGGTATCGCTTACTGCCAGCAAAATCCTGCGGCCTGTGGTTTGAGCCAGTGCCAGGACGATAGCGCACGTTATCACCCGGACAGCGGAGCCTTATATTTGCCACAGGTGCAACTGACGGGTCATGCCGAGCAGGGTTGGGAAGTGCATATGCAGCAACACAATGGCCTGTTTGAACTACGTGCCATATTACCCGTTGAGTAATAAGAGTCTATACGATGCTATTTAATTGGTTTGACAAAGCGCCACTGTTGGAAGAAGCTTCTACACAGTGGTTATTACAAAGTTTTTCCTGGTGCAGAGATCACTTCGATGCAGATTTTTTTTACCAGCAAACCCCCTTGGTGATTCCCAGTAATCAGTTTTTCCCTGGACGTGCCGATAGTGTTCACGGTATGGCAGAATTGATTTTTGAGCGGGTTAAAACCTATGCGGGCATGGCGCACTGGCCTTTTGAACTGCTGGAGCCAGGGCAGTGCGCTCTGGATGCACCGCTTCAGATACAGATTGAAGACCCTTTGCGTGGCACAGACCTGCCACCAGCGGCGGCAGATTTGCCCCGCCTTCCCGTGCAATACGATCCCCGGCAAATCAACAACCCGGAAGCGATGATCGCCACCTATGCTCACGCCCTGGCTTATTATCTCAGCGGCACCGCCACTCAGCCCCCGCCCGGTGACCCCGAACACCACCCTCATGCCACTGAAGTGCTGGCTATTTTTATGGGTTTTGGCCTGATGTTCGCCAACAGCGCCTTTACCTTTCGCGGTGGCTGTGGCAGTTGTCAAACCGTAGGTCGTGCCGCATATCTATCGGAGTTTGAAGCCACCTATGCGCTGGCAATTTTTTGTGTATTAAAAGAAATCCCGCCACGGCAGGTAACACCCTATTTGAAAAAACACTTGCGTGGTTTTTTCAAACGCGCAATGCGGGAAGTTTCTGTGGAAAATATTAAGAAAGGTTAAAACCTTCGCCTTTCAGGCGAACAGATTTATTTCTAATGTTTAACGGTAAAACTTAAAATATGGGTTTTAGCGCTAACACCCCAAAGGGGTATTTTAATATAGCCTGGGGCAGCGCCCCAGGTAGGTTGTTTTGTTGAATTAGAGCCCTGAAAGGGCTCTGGTATCATCACATTACACACCCAGGGCGTTGCCCTGGGCTGGTATGTTATACCCCTTTGGGGCTGGCTGAATATTTTCTTAAGTTAATGGTAGTGGGGCAGCGCCCCAGGGTAGAGAATGACACGGATACAATTCCAGGGGTGTTACCCCTGGCTATATTAATGCGCCCCGTTGGGGCTAAACAACAGGGTTTGTCCGCCCTGTATCTTGGCTTTCAGCCGCCAAACGCTCTAATCCACTCGTCTTTTAGCGGGTGGTTGTTTAGTTCCATCTCGCCCAGTGAATTTTTCACTGGGAATTTACCCAGATATTTCATAAATATGCTCATCGTTAATATGTTAAATCCAGCACCATGACAACATCTATTAAAAAAAATGATTTTATTCAAAGCATCGCTGATGGTTTTCAGTTTATTTCCTATTACCATCCCATAGATTACATTCAAAGTCTGCACCAGGCCTGGCAAAAGGAGAAATCACCGGCAGCCAAAGATGCCATGGCACAGATTTTAATCAACTCCAGAATGTGCGCCCAGGGCCATCGCCCAATTTGCCAGGATACCGGTATTGCCGTGGTGTTTCTGGACATTGGTATGGATGTTTCCTGGGATACGGATTTAAGCATTCAGGAGATGGTGGATGAAGGTGTGCGCCGTGCTTATAACCACCCGGATAACCGCCTGCGCGCTTCAGTGTTAGATGATCCTGCGGGGCGACGACAAAATACCCGCGATAATACTCCGGCAGTGGTGCATATCAATCTGGTGCCGGGCAATACGCTGGAAGTGCGTCTGGCAGCCAAAGGCGGTGGCTCGGAAAACAAGGCTCGGTTTGCCATGCTCAATCCCGGTGCATCTATTGTTGACTGGGTGTTGGACACAGTGCCGGGGATGGGCGCGGGTTGGTGTCCGCCGGGTATGCTGGGCATCGGTATTGGCGGCACGGCGGAAAAAGCCATGTTACTGGCAAAGCAAGCCTTGCTGGAACCCATTGATATTCAACTCTTGCGGGAAAAAGGTGCAGACAATCATCTGCAAGCTTTGCGCCTGGAACTCTATGAAAAAGTCAATGCACTGGGTATCGGCGCACAAGGCCTGGGTGGCTTGACCACGGTGCTGGATGTAAAAATTCTGGATTACCCAACACATGCAGCTTCCTTGCCTGTTGCCATGATCCCCAACTGCGCCGCCACCCGGCATATACATTTCAGCCTGGATGGTAGTGGCCCGGTGGCGTTACAAGCACCTGCACTGGAAGATTGGCCGGATATTACTTACACACCACAAGCACAGGTACGCCGCGTAAATCTGGAGAATCTGGATAAGGCCGACATTCAAAGCTGGAAAGCCGGAGAGCAGATATTATTATCCGGGAAAATCCTGACCGGACGTGATGCCGCGCATCAACGTATTCAACAAATGCTGGCGCAAGGCCAAAGCTTACCCGTTGATTTTCAGGGACGTTTTATTTATTACGTAGGGCCAGTTGATCCGATTGCCGGTGAAGTAGTTGGCCCGGCAGGCCCGACCACTGCCACCCGCATGGACCCTTATACCGACATGATGCTGACAGAAACCGGCTTGCTGGGCATGATAGGCAAGGCAGAGCGAGGGCAGGCCACCATAGACAGCATCGCCAAACATGGCTCTGTGTACTTAATGGCTGTCGGCGGCGCGGCTTATCTGGTGTCTAAAGCGATTTGTAAAGCGCAAGTTTTAGCTTTTGAAGATTTGGGTATGGAAGCGATTTATGAATTTGAAATCAAAGATATGCCCGTGACCGTTGCCGTGGATGCAAAAGGCCGCGCCGTACATCAAACCGGGCCGTTGGAATGGCGGATTCCGGTTTCTGATATTTAACCTGAGGTTCGACGTAAGCTTCTTTCAGCCGTGATACGGCTGAAAACCGCTTCCGTCTTACGTCAGCTTATTTGTTTTTTTTAGCACTTTCCTTGCTTTCTTTTTCTTTCGTTTCCTCTGTCGCTTTTTGAGGCATCATTTTTTCGCGGATTAGTTTCTCAATACCAGCAGCAGTTTCCGGGTTTTCTTTCATATACAAGCGTACATTTTCCTTACCCTGACCAATACGATCACCATTGTAACTGTACCAGGCTCCCGCCTTGTTAATCAGTCCCTGTTTAACGCCCATATCGATAATTTCACTTTCGCGGGAAATGCCTTCGCCATAGATAATGTCGAAAATCACTTCCTTAAAGGGCGGCGCGATTTTGTTTTTTAACACCTTCACCCGGGTTTCATTACCGACCACTTCATCACCGCGTTTAATCGCACCGATACGGCGTATATCCAGGCGCACTGAGGCATAAAATTTCAGCGCGTTACCACCGGTGGTGGTTTCCGGGTTGCCGAACATAACACCGATTTTCATACGAATCTGGTTAATAAAAACAACCAAAGTATTAGAGCGTTTGATATTGGCGGTTAATTTACGCAGTGCCTGAGACATTAAACGCGCCTGCAAACCCACATGGGTGTCGCCCATTTCCCCTTCAATTTCTGCTTTAGGCGTTAGCGCGGCAACGGAATCAATGACGACAACATCAACAGCACTGGAGCGTACCAGCATATCGGCAATTTCCAGCGCCTGTTCGCCAGTATCCGGCTGGGAAACCAGTAGTTCATCAACATCGACACCAAGATTTTCCGCATAAGCGGGGTCTAAAGCATGTTCGGCATCAATAAAAGCCGCCGTGCCACCTTGTTTTTGAATTTCCGCTACCACATGCAAGGTCAAGGTGGTTTTACCGGAAGATTCCGGGCCGTAGATTTCAACCACGCGCCCCCGAGGCAGACCGCCGATGCCCAGCGCAATATCCAGACCCAGTGAGCCGGTTGAAACGCTTTCGATATTAGTCACCGCACGATCATCACCCAAACGCATGACTGCGCCTTTGCCAAATTGTTTTTCGATTTGCAGCAAGGTGGTGCCCAGGGCTTTTTTACGATTCTCATCCATTTTTTTCAGCCTCTTGATAGTATTAGCCTCTTGATAGTATTCCTGTATAAATATACATGTATATTAACACAGTAACATTGGAATCGCTTTAATAATTCCTGGCTGAAAAATAAGCAGATAAAATTCTCGCTCCTAAGGCAATACTTTAATTATGCAGCGTAATCACAATGCTGATACCAATAACCTGAACTGGCAGTCCTTGATAAGTGGCGTTATAACTGAAAACTCCGAAGAACTTTTTTGCTTTTAATAAAATCAATGGCTTACAGGCTTTTCCAGAGTTTTCAGTTACTCAATAACCGGTGCACCAATATTGGTGGCGCTTTTCAGACGTTGCAGTAAAGTCTGCCAGTTTACTCGATGATTAAAACCAATCACATCAATACGTGGCAGGCCGCCGCCTTTGACGATGTAATAACCCTGTTTGGCAGGTTCCACGCCACTCATCTGGCAGGTGTTATTTTTTAGCACACAGCCCCAGCCGATACGAGCATAAGAAAATGCGGAAAATACTCGTAATATACTGCGGGATAAGGCATCAGTGACGCTGGCACCGCCGAGGCTGGAGAGGTTGTTCAATGCCTTCTGGCTGATTTTATGCGGACTGCGATCCTTTTCAGGGGTACCAAACCAGGCGTCAAAAGCGACAGGTTGCCAGTTGTACAAATGCAGTTTGCGAATATAACCATCCAGTCGCCCGGAAATCTCGCCAAATTCAAAAAAGCGTGTAAGCAATTCTAAATCCAGTTGCTTAAAATCAACCTTGCCCCGCAATTGTGGGGTTTCGCCGAAAGGATTTTGCAGGCTTAAATTGTGAATAATGACATCACCATCAAACACTTTCAGTAATAACGCGCCTTCAATACGCAATTGCTGTTTCTGGTAGTGAATTGCAGGAATCACTGCCGCCAATTCACCACCCAATTCAGGAAATCCCAGTGTATGTGATAAGGCAGACATGGAAATGGGTTTGAAATTAGCGGAAAGTTTTGCGCTATAGTTTGCTGGTTTTCCTCCCAGACCACTGATTTCCAGTGTATTTAGCGTCACAGAGCCATCTAATAAGCGACTTTTCCAGGGTTGTAATAAACGCAATTTGTCGCCAAGTATTTCCAGTTTGCAATAAGCCGCAGGCAAGCTTAATGTTCCCAGTTGCAGCCCTGACCAGCTTATCTGACTGGGTTTTATGGGTGCATTATTAGGTGGTTTTTCTGATAACCAGTGCAAGCTGCCATTGATGCTCCGAATGCTTGTTGTAGCAGTGCTGAGACTGACCCGAGACAGCGTCAGCGTTGCGCTGCTGGCCTTATCCCAATCCAGGCGAGCACTGATTAAACCGCGCAGACGTAAATTGGATTGTGCTGTCTCCAGCCATGCTTGCAGATAGTATTTTTGTAAATTTTTCAGTGAACTGGGAAATAATTCCAGATGCAGTTTTTTAAATGCGCTGGCTTTGCCTGGAAAATAAAAACCACGCGCCTGCCATTCCAGAATGTCTTTATGTAGATAATGCAATTTCCGAACATGCAGACGGGATTTGCGTGCAGACCAATCCAGTTCTGTTTGTATGACTATCGGTGCTTTTTGAACTTCGATAAAGGCAGGTTCGGCATAAACTGCACCGCTGTATAATTTCAGCCGCGTGGAAATTGCCCAGTCTTGTTTAACTTGGCGTAGATTCAGTGCCAACTCAAATTTCAGGTTTTCTGTGGCGATAGTGCCCTGCGCATTATTCAGCGTCAGACCTTTTTGTTTGCCACGACTGCTGATTGTGCCGGAAATTTTTTCTAATGTGGTTTTACCCTGTAAATCCAGTTCTGCATTGAGTGGCAATGTCAGCTCAAATCCTGCGGGTAGTTTTGGCAGCCATTTTTGCCAGAGGCGCAACCACCAGCCGGATAAACGCTGATGGGAGAAATTTTTAAGCTGGATATTCAGTTTCCAGCGTTTTCCCGGCCCTTGCCAGTTGACATGAAGATTAACCCGCCCACCACCGAGTTTAATACCGGTTAACCAGAGTTTTAGTGCGGCGCTGGGTTTATGGTACTCAAAGCGCAACAGGCTGTTACGGTATACGGGCAATTGCGCCAGGGTTAAGCGGCCTTTAACGCAGGTCAGTTTATTTGCCGTATCAATGAGCTGCGCACAATGCAGTTCCAATTGTTTTAACGTGGTGCTGCCCGTGCCTTGCAGTAGTGCTTGCAAGGCAGGTATTTTCAACTTAGCCGCTTTGAGTTTTACCGATAAGCTGTTATCTGCGCGCAACTCAAGCTGAAATTGAGGCTGGGTGATTTCCATGCCCACAGCTTGCAGGCTGTTCATTTGTAAATTTAAGCTATCCAATGCCCAGGCAGCAGGTACTAATACAAAGAACAGCCCGTTACAAATCAGCCATTGTGTAAATTGACAGGTTATTTTTTTCAAAATATGTTATAAAGTTGTGACTATTTTAATGGAAATATCTTAAGGCACTATTAATTAATTTTATTAATTAAAGAGCGAGGATGAAATAAGAACCGAAACTGGACGCAGGATTTTTGTTCATTTTCAAGGTATGAAAACAGGCGTACAAGCAGCTTATGTTGCAGTTTTCATAACACAGAAAATGGAGAAAAAGGCCAGCTTGGTTTCGGGAATTATAAAATCCTCGTTCCTAAGTGCCGCCGATAATATAAAAGCCGCTAAAGCCGACTGTATAAGTAAAGCATCTGTTTGCAATTTATTCCACTGATGGGGTAATTGCAGATTCGATTATCAGCAGGTATTTGATAACACTAAGGAGTGAGGATAAAATAAATACAGAAACTGGGCGCAGGATTTTTATTCATTTTCAAGGCGTGAAAACAGGCGCATAGCAAGCTATGTAACTGCCTAAGTCCAAACAGGCGGAACGCAGAAAATGGAGAAAAAGACCAGCCAAGTTGCTGAAGTTATAAAATTCTCACTCCTAATACTAGCTCAGTGTAATTTTTCGCTGTGTGATAATAATCAAATAATAAACAGGATTTTAGAGGATATGCGTAAGTTACGCTCGCATTTTATCAGGATGATTGCCACATGATAACCGATATTCAAGCCCACCTTCTTATTGTAGAAGATGATGATTTATTTCGTGATACTTTGCGTGACTATCTGTCCGCACGCGGTTACCAGGTTAGTACCGCGCGTGATGCCACTATCATGGATCCGATTATCAACCGGGAAACAATTGATTTATTAATTCTCGATGTCATGTTGCCGGGTGAAGATGGCTTATCTATTGCCAAACGCTTACGGGCAAATAAATTTGTTGCACCAATTTTGATTTTATCAGCCTTAAACGAAGAAGTGGACAGAGTTGTTGGCCTGGAAATTGGTGCGGATGATTATCTGAGTAAACCCACCAGTTTGCGCGAAGTACTTGCCAGGGTGCGTGCTTTATTGCGGCGTATGCATATGCAGTCCGGTACAGATAAGCTTGAGCCGATCCCTCCGAGTTATTGTTTTGGTGATTTTGTATTAAATCTGGCTTCCTACCAGTTTCTGCACCAGAATCAACAGATTCATTTAAGTAAATCTGAATTTGAATTATTGCGCGTGTTTGTGGAAAACCCCAACCAGGTTTTAAATCGCGATAAGCTCTCCACTTTACTGAAAGGGCGTGAGTATAATCGTCAGAATCGCAGTATTGATGTCAAGGTTCGACGTTTACGCACAAAAATGGAAGAAGATCCCGCAGAGCCTGCTTATATTCGCACGGTACACAGTGTTGGTTATATGTTTTGTCCGGAAGGGGCTAAAACAAAAGATAAAAAAATCGAACATGATGAGTTAAGCGAATTGGTTATTGAAAAGTTAAAAACAAACTGAATAGAGCTGAGTTACGCAAAGGCTTTTTGTTTGTGCTTTAAGGGCATAAAAAAAATACCGCTGCTTCACGCTGAATTTTATTAGTATTTATTTGCGCCAAAATATGAAACACTTTTTTTTATTTTTCCTGACTTTTTGCAGTTTATGTCTTCCCCCTGCTGTTGCAGCAAAGCCTGAAGGGGCTGTGCGCATTATGGCTGTGGGTGACATGATGTTTGGCACCAACTATCCCAGCGCAGCTTATTTGCCTGCCAATGAAGGCAAAAGCCTGTTGCACGATACGGCGGCAATATTGCGCAGCGCGGATTTAACTGTGGGTAATCTGGAAGGCACTATCCTCAATAAAGGTGGTCAGGTTAAACGTTGCAGTGATCCCAAAAAATGTTATGCCTTTCGTATGCCAGTCGCTTATGCACAGCATAACTTAAAAAACGGGGGCTTTGATGCCGTCAGTATTGCCAATAATCATGTCGGTGATTTTGGGCAAAGTGGACGTAGCAGCACCATAGCCAATCTCAAAGCCATGGGCATACAGGCTGCGGGGCAGCTTAGCAAACCCACTGCGGTATTTACTAAAAACGGGGTGCGTTATGGCTTTGCCGCTTTTGCGCCTAATGTCGGTACGGTGGATTTGCGCAACATAAAAAAAGCCAAACAAATTGTCACTCAGCTTGCCAAACAAAGTGATGTTGTTATTGTTTCTTTTCATGGTGGCGCAGAAGGTCGCAAGTATGAACATGTGACCCGTAAAACTGAAAAATTTTATGGTGAAAACCGGGGTAATGTCTACCAATTTGCCCATGCGGTAATCGATGCAGGTGCCGATCTGGTATTTGGACATGGCCCGCATGTCACCCGTGCGCTGGAACTATATAAAGGCCGTTTAATAGCCTATAGCCTGGGTAATTTTTGTACTTACGGGCGCTTTAATCTACGCGGTATCAATGGCATTGCACCCATTTTACAAGTTGATGTTGATGCACAAGGCCAGTTTATGCAGGGCAAGGTAATTTCCACCCGACAGAATAAAGCCAATGGTGTTTATCTGGATGCCAATGCTAAAGTCCTAAAGCGTATACAGCAATTGACTCTGACGGATTTTCCAAAGACCCCATTAAAAATTTTAAATAATGGTAAAATTATTAAAAAATAAACCATCTGAGAAGTTGTTGCTAAAGCGTTATGAACAAAGCCGGGGCAGGGCGCAGGCAGCGCCGCTATGTCGAGCGCAATAGGTTTAGCAGTAGCTTCTGAATTCCACAAACCCAAATTAAATTTAAATAATCATGGCTGAAATTGATGCAAGCCAACAAAACCAGCCTGTAACACCTGCAACACCACCTCCCGCTGGCGATGGCATAGATGAGATAAGCTCAGGTTTTGAGAAAAAAAAGCCGGGCTTGTTAGTACGTTTATTCAGACAATTACTCATTTTTTTTGTGTTGGCTTATCTTGTTTTGTTTGCTGGCTATTATTATATTTCCCTGCAAAAAGACGATTTACAACAACGCGCGGCCTTTTATGCCAAAAAATATGAAATTGATACACTTTTATTTCACGCATTAATCACTCAGGAAAGCCACTGGAACCCCTGGGCCTACTCATCGGCTGGTGCAGCAGGGTTAACCCAGTTAATGCCGGAAACGGCAAAATCTGTTTGTGGTTTAAGCACTAAAGAGCGTTTCCAGTCAGAAAAAAATTTAGATTGCGGAGCAAAATATTTTGCCCAGCAATTGCGCCGTTTTAAATCGGTAAAGCTGGCATTAGCCGCGTATAATGCCGGTCCCACCAGAGTTGCAAAATTAGGTCGGATACCGCGTATCCCGGAAACCCAGCATTATGTCAAACGGGTATTCACTCACTGGCAACAAGCACAGAAACAGCAAGCCGCCCCGTAAAAATTCAGGTTAAAATATGACAGAACAATATCAAGCCTCAGAAATTGAGGTACTCAGCGGTCTTGACCCTGTGCGCAAACGTCCGGGCATGTATACCGATACCACGCGTCCAAATCATCTTGCCCAGGAAGTCATTGATAACAGTGTGGATGAAGCGATGGCGGGTCATGCCAATCAGATTGATGTGGTGTTATATGCCGATCAATCACTTTCCGTCAGTGATAACGGGCGTGGTATGCCGGTGGATATTCACCCGGAAGAAGGCATCAGTGGCGTAGAACTGATTTTGACCCGACTCCATGCCGGGGGCAAATTTTCCAATAAAAATTACCAGTTTTCCGGCGGTTTGCACGGGGTGGGTATCTCGGTAGTCAATGCCTTATCCACGCGCCTGGAGGTAGAAGTCAAACGCGATGGGAAAACCTGGCATATGGCGTTTGCCGATGGCGAAAAAGTCAGTGATTTACAGGCCACAGGCAGTGTTGGCAAAAAAAATACCGGCACCCAGGTACATTTTTATCCTGATCCCCAGTATTTTGATCAAGCCCCGTTTTCCCTCAATAAACTCAAACAAGTGCTGCGCGCCAAAGCGGTGTTATGTCCGGGTTTGACTATCACCCTAAAAGAAGCTGGCAGCGATGAAAGCTGGGAATGGTTTTATGAAGATGGCCTGACCAGCTATTTGCAAGCCCATCTCACGGATACTGAATACCTGCCGCAAGAACCCTTTACCGGGCATTTCAGTGGCAATACAGAAGCCGCTGACTGGGCCTTGGTATGGCAGGTGGAAGAGCAGGAATTACTGGTAGAAAGTTATGTCAATCTGATTCCCACCATCCAGGGCGGTACCCATGTCAATGGTCTGCGCAGTGGTTTACTGGAAGCGGTGCGGGAATTTTGTGATTTACGCAACTTATTGCCACGCGGCGTTAAACTCGCGCCTGATGATGTCTGGGCGCAATGCGCTTATGTGCTGTCCGTGAAACTGGCTGACCCACAATTTTCCGGGCAAACCAAAGAACGTTTATCTTCCCGCGCCTGTGCCAGTTTTGTTTCCGGCGTGGTGCGCGACAGCCTGAGTTTATGGTTAAACCAGCACCCGGAAACCGGCGAGAAAATTGCCGAGCAGATTATCACCCGCGCTCAAAACCGCTTAAAAACCGCTAAAAAAGTTACTCGCAAAAAAACCACCGGCGGGCCAGCATTACCGGGAAAACTCTCAGATTGCACCAGTGCAGATATGAATTTAACCGAACTGTTCCTGGTAGAAGGAGATTCTGCGGGTGGTTCTGCCAAGCAGGCCAGAGATAAAAACTATCAGGCGGTGATGCCCTTGCGCGGTAAAATTCTCAACACCTGGGAAGTTTCTTCCGGGCAGGTGCTGGCTTCACAGGAAGTGCATGATATTGCGGTGGCTATTGGCGTAGACCCGGACAGCGAAAACCTGACAGGATTACGCTATGGCAAGGTCTGTATTCTGGCGGATGCCGATTCTGATGGCGCGCATATCGCCACCTTGTTATGCGCCTTGTTTGTGCGCCACTTTCCCGCAGTGGTGAGTGCCGGACATATTTATGTGGCAATGCCGCCCTTATACCGGATTGATTTAGGTAATGAAGTATTTTATGCACTCAATGATGATGAACGTGAAGGCATATTAGAGCGTCTTACCGCCGAGCGCAAACGCGGCAAAACCAATGTCCAGCGTTTTAAGGGCTTGGGCGAAATGAACCCCATGCAACTGCGGGAAACCACCATGAACCCGGATACCCGGCGTTTGGTGCAATTGACGATGGAAGCCCCGGAGGAAACCCAGGCCACCATGGATATGCTGCTGGCTAAAAAACGTGCCTCGGATCGCAGGGCCTGGCTGGAAAGTAAAGGGAATCTGGCAGTGGTTACATAGGAGTGAGAATTTTATAACTTCAGCAAGCTGGCTGGTCTTTTTCTCCATTTTCTGCATTGTGAAAATGAATAAAAATCCTGTGCCCAGTTCCTGCATTTATTTCATCCTCACTCCATAGGAAGCTGTCCAAGAACTCGGTTTTTCAAAAAACTGGGTTTTTAAGTTATTGATAAATAATGGGTTAAATTTAGCAAAATTATTGATTTTGCTATTCTCGGACGGCCTCCTGGGAACGACGCTCCCGGCGTTGCGCTTTGAAAAATACAAAATAGCCTGCACAAATCCTTGTCAGAATAATTATGCTCACCACAGATTCCTGAAGCAGGTGTTGTTGTTTCATCAACTGCACGCAGGATGCGCAATAGCAGAAATCAGGTTATACTCCAAGCTTTCTGTTTTTATCGTATTATCATGAAGTCAGCTTATTTATCTATTTGTATTGTTTTATTCATGCTCAGCGCCTGTAGCAGTGTGCTGCCACCCACTCAGGCGATGAGCGATGCGCGTCAGGCAATTCAGGCAGCGCGTGATATTAAGGCGCATGTTTATCTGCCTGCGAACATTGCCTGCGCGGAGCGACGTTTGCACCAGGCGGAAAAGGAATTATCAGCAGGCCCTCATGCTTATCATTATGCCCATTTTAATGCTGAGGTTGCCAAAGAAGAGGCAGTATACGCGCATCAGCTTACACAGACGCTATTGTCTGCCGAAAGTGGCTTACAGCAGGTAAAAGCACAAGGATTTGAATGGTTGTATACCGAAGTTTTATTAAAAGAAGCGAAAGCCCTGGCCTTGCATGGGGATTTACAGAAAGCCAGCGCGCTGGCAGCCTCTGCATTAGAGCAAGTTGAGCAGGCTTTGGCTCAGGCGGAAGCCGCCTTGCATGTTGAGCCTGTGAATCGGAAAATACAACCTTGATGGATATACAGCGCTACCAGGAATGGGAGCAGCGTTTTTTCCATAAACTCCCCCCTGCAATACGCACATTTTTACAGAATATCAGTGGTTTTTTGCATTTGCTGGTGCTACGTTTTGTTGAGGATCGCTGTATCACGCAGGCATCAGCACTGGCTTACACCACCTTGTTATCACTGGTGCCGTTGATGACCCTGGTGTTTGGTATGCTCTCAGCATTTCCGGCATTTAGCGAAATTCAAAATGATATACAGCATTTTATTTTTGAAAACTTTGTCCCGGCTTCCGGTGCGGTGGTACAGGACTATTTAGAAAATTTTACCCAAAAAACCTCACAACTGACTGCGATTGGTATCGCTTTTTTGATTATCACCGCGCTGCTGATGGTAAAAACCATTGATAAAGCCTTAAATACCATCTGGCACAGCAATCGAAGTCGTAACCCGGTGACCAGTTTTCTGGTGTATTGGTCGATATTAACCGTTGCGCCACTGCTGATTGGTATCAGTGTGTTTATCACTTCTTATCTGACCTCCTTATCCTTGTGGAGTGATGTGGTAGAGCGCCACCTGGGTTTGCAGGTGTTAAATATACTGCCTTTTGTGACTTCAGCCACGGCATTTACCCTGCTGTATATGTTGATTCCAAATCGGCGGGTTCCCATGTTTTACGCTTTATTGGGTGGTATCTGCGCCGCTTTATTATTTGACATGGCAAAACGTGGCTTTGCTTTATATGTGACGCAATCCCCCGTGTATGAAACGATTTATGGTGCGCTGTCCACTATTCCATTATTTCTGATTTGGATTTACGCCTCCTGGATTATGATTCTATTTGGTGCGGAAGTGACCTATTGTCTGACCATCTATCGGCGTTCGGAATATCATAATCAAAAATTATCAGGCTATAGTAATTTTATTTACAGCTATCGCTTGCTGGGGCATTTATGGGAAGCCCAGCAGCAGGGCAGCACCTTGAGCCTGGAGGTGATTTTAAGCCGCGAAGGCTGGCAGAATGAATTGCGTTTAATGGATATGTTAAGGCGATTAAAACGCCATCATTGGGTTTATCGCGGTGTTGAGGGTGATGAATGGGGTCTGGCGCGGGATTTAGGTGAAGTAGCATTATTGGATTTATACAAAATGATGGTCAACGGCATTTTTGATACCTACCCGGAGTTACCTGACAAGCATCAAAGCTGGAATAAAAATCTGGAACAAACATTAGAACCGATACGCGCACTTACGGAACAGGAAATGAACAAACCCTTAAAAACATTTTATAGCCAACATCTGGACATTCAGGAGAAATGAATCTATGCAAAACACTGTCATTCTAGGTGCGGGTTTTGCCGCACTGACTGCCGTTAAAAGCCTGCGTAAACAGGGCTATCGTGACAAAATCACCCTGCTCGCGCCCAAGGCAGAATTTGTCTATTATCCCAGCCTGATTTGGGTACCCGCAGGCTGGCGCACGGAAACCGATATTAAATTACCTTTGGCCAATTTTTTTAAACGTCATGCAGTGGAATACCAGCAAGCCAGTGTGACGGGTTTACGCCCGGAAGCCTCCATTGTGGAAACAGATCAAGGTGAGTTTGATTTTGATAAGCTGATCATTGCCAGTGGTGGGCGTTTTATTAAAAAACTACCGGGTATAGATCAGGTTTTTATACCCTGCGAAGGTTACGAATCCACCCGCGCTTATAGCGACCGCTTGGCGGAAATGACCAGCGGCACCCTGGCTTTTGGCTTTGGCGGCAATCCCAAAGAGCCTTCCGCCATGCGCGGTGGGCCTATTTTTGAATTCATGTTTGGCATTGATACCCTCTTACGTCAGCAGGGGCGACGCGAGCAATTTGATTTATTGTTTTTCAGTCCCGCGCCACAACCCGGTAAACGCATGGGCGCAAAAGCCGTTGACGGTTTGCTGATGGAAATGAAAAATCGCCAGATTCATACTCATCTTGGGCATAAAATAAAAGGTTTTGAAGCGCATAAAATTAAAACTGAAGGCGGCGAAGAGCGTAGTGATTTAACCTTGTTCATGCCGGGCATGACGGGGCCTGCCTGGGCAGCAAACAGCGGTCTGCCATTGACTGCGGGTGGCTTTATTAATGCTGATGAGCATTGTAAAACGCCTGATTTTGACAATATTTATGTGGCGGGTGATGCGGGTAGTTTCCCCGGCCCTGACTGGAAACCCAAACAAGCGCACATGGCGGATTTACAAGCTAAAGCAGCGGTGACTAATTTGCTGGCGGAAATGCAGGGCGAAGCCGCAACACATACCTTTAAGACCGAGCTGATTTGTATTGTTGATTCCTTAAATAACGGCATCATGGTATACCGCGATGAAAAACGTGCCTGGCACTTTAAGTTGGTAGTATTTCAATGGCTGAAGCGTTTATTTGAGTGGTTTTATCTACGCGATTATCGTTGAGCCTTTATGATTCAACAACGCTCCCGTTTATTGGAAGATGCTGCATTTCGAGGCATCATCTGGGCTTTTACCGGCATGATTTTCAGTTTTCTGTTTGTATTATTAGGTGAATATATACGCGATATTGTCCCAAACTTGCTACGCATTTGGATTGCAACAATCGGGGCCAGCGTGTTAACCGCTTTGTTATACAGCAGTATGCGTCTGACTGTGGTGATTGCAAATTTTGTGTTTATTGCCTTAATGATGTATGTCTTAAAAAAACCGGATGGCGCAACACTGGAACCGCTGATTTTAATTGGTAGCGGCCTGGGTGCGCTGCTGGGTGCCTTATATGGTTGGCAGGATAAGCAATCGCATATTTGTCGGGCGGATGGCAAAATTGTGGCTGGTTTTATTGCCGGTATCCTCGCAGCAATCCCAGTGTTGTTACTCTATTTTGTTATCGGAGAGATTGATTATCCCTGGTCAGCGATGATGATCACTCCACTGGCTATTTTTATTTATGTATCTTCCGCCTACTGGTTTGTAAATCTTTGCCATACTTTATTATCCCCCATTTTTGATGGCTTGCTGGTGGGTTGTGGCATGGGCGGCATCACCGCTTTGATTTTTGTCAGCATGGCGGGCAGTTTCAGCCCAGAAGCTTTGGGACTGGAATATCATCAGGAGTTTGTGCAACGGATCTATCATATGTTGGGGCCGATTGTCAGCGGCAGCGCTGCCGTGTGTTTTTTAGTGGGCGTGTTGCGCTCTATTTTTCATGTGCGTTGGTATGATTTATAAACCATGAAGCAGAGTGCCGTTATGTTTTAGATTCCAAGGCAGGCTTAAAACAACATATCCGCACTGATTTTGGACGCATAAAGCCGAAATGGTTTATTGAAGTTTATGTTTAAATCTGGGTTTAGATTAATGGCAGCAAAACTGTTTCAAGCTGCTGTGTTGTCACAGGGCGGATTAAAATAGCCTGTAATGGAAACATTTCAGCAAACTGTTTAGCGTATTGTTGTTCAGATTTATCAGCAATAATTATCACTTTGGCTTCTGGCGCATATTTTGGCAGGCTGTACATCAAGACATCCAGGTTGCAGATGTTAATTCCCGCATAATTATTACTATAGCCATACAAAAACTCTGCAAAAATTAAATCAGGTGCTGATTTTTTCAGCATTTTAATCGCTTTGCGCGGTGAGTTAACCCGTTGTTCACGGATATTCAGTTTTTGGTAGAGGTCGGAAAAATTCGGGTGTCCGGGTAACTCGATAACTGAAAGCAATGTTTTGTCAGACATTAAGATCGACCTTTAGTGAGTATCCAGTTTTAATCTCAGTTTATTCGCCCAAATTAATAACAAGCTCATCTCCTAACGAGATTCCAGCAACCTCTGAAGCCATACTGGCGATCTTCATAATATTCCCTTTGCTGTAATTCGTTCCCGCCCACCAACCGGGCGCAATGAGTTCTGAGTATTCTTCACATAAATCTGGGCGATCCGGATACAATTCACTTTTTGATTGTGCAACAAACCGTCGTTTTCTTCCATGTTTTGGCCTTGCGGCTAATCTGCTTAAAAATGTTGAGTCCCTTTTATAAAGTTCCTTCAACATAAGAATTAATACGCCACGAGCACTTTTTTCTCTATATTCATGACCATCAAGCATAAAACCGACACCACTCAACTTTTGCGTTTTGCTTGAACCTTTCCTATCACTGTTTGGTCGATGTGTTTTTTTAGGAAGAGTTGCTTTGTTCTTATGTGATGTTGTGGAAGATTTTTTTGCAGGATGGTGTAAAGTGACTAAGAAATCCTCTATGATATTCGCCGCAGGCTTGTATCCACATAGGCTTTCCACTTTATCGCTCAGTAACTCTACCAATAAATCATCTTGCTCTTGAATGAGTTTTGTCCAAGCATGAGGAATCGCTTCCACTATCTGTCTATTTTTGGCGATATTTTTATAATCTTTTCTTGCAATTTCAATGGCATCCCCTGAAATAATGGATGTATGGCGTAAATATCGTTGTAGTTTTGAAGCAACTTCATCAGTTTCTCGCTCCAATAAATCAAGTTTATAGAATCGCCTTTCAGTATACCGACCTTGTTCGCCTGGTAAGTAAAAATGCCATTCTTGACCATCAGTTAGAATAGCCATTGGAATGCCTCTATGAAAGGCATATTCAAAAAGTTGACGTTCAGCGCCTTCTGCTTGTCCGACCTGCTTCACTTCGACAAATACAGCGGGTTTATTAGCAGGATGGCATAACGCATAATCCACTCTTCGGCCTTCAATGGTATATTCAGGAGCTACAACAGAAGAATCAAATATTGGCCATTCGAGTGCTTGCAACACACGCAGTACAATCCCTTGCGAGACTGCTGCTTCATTTATAAAACGACCTTCTCGTAAGCCAATACAAATCTCTTCTATATGTTGCGTAATCTCCATATATCGCCTCGTTGTTATTGTTGTCATTAATTAACTAATCACATAAAACAATCCTAAACTTCAATCCCCATCTTTTACACAGTCCTGCTTGTATTTGTCAACATATTTACAGCTCATGCAAAAATGGCGAAGATACAGAGGGAATGCCTAAGCAAGTGTTGGCATGAAAAGAAGCTTACATCGCATTCAGGTTATTTAACGATATGCGATGCGCAAACTGCCAAATAATAGCGCCAGACCAATGACAATCAAAAAACTTGCCCAGAACCAATAGGGTAAAAACAAGTATTTTGCCATTTGTCCGGTATCGGATAACATCGGTGCCTGATCAGCAATGGTGACGGAATAGGTAAATAAATAATCCAGTTGCCGCCAGGCGCTGATAATCGCCTGTACGCCCAAAAACTGGATGGTAAATTGCTGCATCCAATGCGGTGTCAGCCAGAGAATCAAAAACAGACTGCCTGCCAGTAGCAGGGTGGCGCTGAGTCCAAAACCTGAACGTATCCATAAAAACGCAGATAAAACCAGTATCAGCAATAACAGCCATAAACAAATCTGACCGCTGCGGTAATTACGTCCGGCAATAATAAAAATAGCCCCGGCAATGGCAGGGCCCAACGGCCCGGCAGCTGCAATTATCCCTTTTTTAAAACCACTGAAATCGACCGTGGTGGTATAACGCGCCACCCCGGAGCCATCAGCATATAAGGTCAGGCGCTCAAAATTGCCACCCAGTAACTGCGCACTGAGGCCATGCCCCATTTCATGAAACCAGGTGGCTAGAATGGTAAAAGGGTATAAGACATAATTACCCCAGGGGAACTGCCAAATCACCACAGTCACTATTGCTGCAATAAGCAGGGTATACAATGCAGCTCTGCGTGAATGCGTATGCGAGTCGGCCTGGGGGGTAATGTCCATACAAATATTGCCTTATGAAGTAACGCTTACTCTGGCAAAGCGCCGTTTACCGACCTGAAACACAGCATTTGTGCCAGCCTGAATGCGCAGTCCCTTGTCACTGACTTTTTCACTGTCAATTTTCACTGCACCTTGTTTAATCATACGAAATGCTTCCGAGGTGCTGCTGGTTAAGCCCGCGCTTTTCAGCAAATTGGCAATCGGCAGACCGCCTGCTTCAGCTTGCAGGGTTAATTCCGGCATGTCATCCGGTATCTGGTTTTGTTGAAAGCGTTTGATAAACGCCTGCTGTGCCTGCTCAGCAGCGGCATTGCTATGGAAACGGCTGATGAGTTCTTTTGCCAGATCGATTTTGACATCTCGCGGATTTTTCCCGGCATCAACATCGGTGCGCATTTGCACGATTTCTGATAAGGGACGGAAGCTTAACAGTTCCAGATAACGCCACATCAATTCATCAGAAATTGACATCAGCTTGCCAAACATTTCTTCCGGCGCTTCATCAATGCCGATGCTGTTATTCAGTGATTTAGACATTTTATTAATGCCATCCGTGCCTTCCAGCAGAGGCATGGTTAAAATGCTTTGCGGGGTCTGAGCGTATTGTTTTTGCAGTTCACGCCCCATCAGCAAATTAAATTTCTGATCGGTGCCGCCAAGCTCCACATCTGCTTTTAGCGCAACGGAATCATAGCCCTGGACGAGCGGATACAAGAACTCATGAATCGCAATCGGTTGATTGCCTTGATAACGTTTATGGAAGTCATCACGCTCCAGCATTCTGGCAACCGTATGTCTGGCAGCCAGTTGGATCATGTCGGCGGCACCAAATTGATCCATCCATTGTGAGTTAAAACAGATTTCAGTTTTTTCCAGATCCAGAATTTTACCCAACTGGGTTTCATAACTGTGCGCGTTTTCCAACACCTGTTCTCTGGTCAGCGGTTTACGGGTGATATTTTTACCCGTGGGATCGCCTATCATGCCGGTAAAATCCCCAATCAGAAACAAGACATGATGCCCTAAATCCTGAAACTGTTTCAGCTTATTCATTAAAACAGTATGCCCCAGATGTAAATCCGGTGCGGTGGGATCAAAACCCGCTTTAATGCGTAAAGGTTTTCCAGTTGCTGTTGCTTGCTCTAATTGCTGAACCAGGCCTGATTCCTGAATGATTTCATCACTGCCACGTTTGATTTGCGTCAGTGCCTCAACCAGATGCGCTGGTATGGGTTTTGCCTGTTCTGTTACTGTATTGTTTTCTGTTGCGGACATTACGAATTACCTGATGCGTGCCATTAATAGTTTCTGAATTTGGTGTGGCTTCATTCAGCGCTAAAGACGCTGAAAGCTGCTTTCAATTCATGCTACGTGATTGATAGTATGAAAACGGTAAATTGTAGCAGTTTTACTTGTAACCGTTTTATATACAATTATGTTTGTTTGTTGTTTATTTGTTGTTTATTTGTAACAACTTAGTCGGTATTGACTTGCCAGCACAGTGTTTTTAAGGTATTTTATCGCCTGTTTCGATATAATAAAAACAACCGAATTAACTGTAATACAGAGGGTTATGGAGTTTTGTTAAAGTATAGCTATAAACCAGTGCAGCAATTGTCGGCTCATCCGTTGTCTAAAAAACAGGCAAAATCTAATTGGTTTTCAGGTTTTTTTTCATCAAAAAAAAATGCAGCCTACCCACCATCACCTTTTCTGGATTACCAGGAACGTGGTTTAGCACATTTTGAGGCGGCTTCTTCACACAAAATACACCGTTCTAAATTTATTACACTGAGCATTTCCGTGGTGGGTTTGTCTCTGGCCTGGTGGTTGAACCATTCCAGCGCCTCTTTTACACCGGCTCAAGAACTGCCACCCAGCATCAATCTGACAAAGGCAAAACCTGAGCCTGTACAAACCAGCGCGACCCCCATAGCAAGTGCGGCATCCATAGCAAGTGCGCCTCACACCACAATACTGTCACAGCCAAAGCCGATTGTGGTCAGTGCAATACCTGAAATCAAACAGGCGTTAAATGTAGAAAGCCCAATAAAAGATCGCTGGCTGGAACTGACCATACGCTCTGGTGACAGTTTATCCAAGCTGTTCAGTCAACATAAGCTAAATCGTAAAGATTTACATAAAATTCTACAATTAAAACAACATCGTAAAGTTTTCAGGAGCTTACGTCTGGGACAAAAAATCCAGATATTACATACGGCTGATGGACATATACAGCAATTAAAGTTACATAGCGGCCCGGTACATTGCCTGGTGATTAAAGCCAGTAATGAAAACGGAAAATTTATTGGCACAATTGAAGAATTAGCGCTGGAAACCCGCCAAAAAACAGCATCGGGACAAATCCAATCTTCTTTTTTTGGTTCAGCCAGAAAGGCCGATTTATCAAGTGCACAAGTGCTGGCATTGATGAAAATCTTCAGTTGGGATATTGATTTTGCCCTGGATATTCGCAGTGGTGATCGTTTTAATGTGGTTTTTGAAGAATTACACCACCAGGGTAAAAAGGTGAAAACCGGCGCGATTCTCGCTGCTGAGTTTATCAATAACGGTCAGGTTTTTCGTGCTTTACGTTATCAGGCCGCAGATGGCTCCAGCACTTATTACACGCCTGCGGGTAACAGCCTGCAAAAAGCCTTTATTCGCACGCCGGTAAAAGTCGGGCGCGTGACTTCTCATTTCAACCCCAACCGCAGACACCCCGTGCTTAATCGTATTCGCGCACATAAAGGTGTTGATTATGGTGCGCCGGTGGGTACGCCAATTTATGCCGCAGGTAATGGCAGAGTTAAGTTTATTGGACGCAAAGGCGGTTATGGCAATGCTATTATTTTGCAGCATGCTCAAAAATATACCACCTTATATGGTCACATGAATGCATTTGCCAAGGGGATGAAATCCGGTCAACGGGTTAAACAGGGGCAGTTGATTGGTTATGTTGGGAAAACTGGCTTAGCCAGCGGCCCACATCTGCATTATGAATTCCGGGTTAATGGCGTGCATAAAAACCCGCTGACGGTTAAATTGCCAAAATCATTGCCAATGGATAAGGGTTTTGTGAAAGATTTTCAACAGCAAACCCAGGCAGTGCTGGCGCAATTAAATGCCTTAGGTAGCGTTGCCTTAAATACAGCTTCCGCATTAAGCGTTGAATAAGTCATCTGAGTTATTTATGTTAGAACTTTATATTGGTTTGATGTCAGGCACCAGTGCTGACGGTATTGATGCAGTACTGGTCAATTTTTTTCCGCGCTCGCCCTTATTAATCGCCTCTCACCACCAACCCCTGTCGCCAAACTTTCGCCAGCAGATACTGGAACTCAGTCAGACTGATGCACCGGTTTATGCTCAGCAACTGGCAGCCCTGGATCAGGAAGCGGGTTATTTATTTGCGCAGGCAGTGATGGCCTTGCTGGGAAAAACAGATTTCACCCCGGATCAAATCACTGCCATCGGCAGTCATGGGCAAACCCTGTATCATTGGCCGCCTTCCAAACAACACAATATTGCCACCAGTTGGCAAATTGGTGATCCCAATTTAATTGCTTATCACACGGGTATTACCACAGTGGCAGATTTTCGGCGCATGGACATGGCAGGCGGGGGACAGGGTGCGCCTTTGGCTCCCGCATTTCATGCCGCGCGCTGGCGCGTGAAAGATGAAGACAGGGTAGTACTGAATATCGGCGGCATCAGCAATCTGACGCTGTTACCTAAAGACATGGAGCAAGCCGTTTCCGGGTATGACATCGGCCCTGGCAATGCGCTGTTAGATGCCTGGACGCAACGTCACCTGGGCCAGCCGCAAGACACCGACAGCCTGTGGGCGGAAACCGGCACGGTACAAGCTGATTTATTGTCACATTTGTTATCCGATCCTTATTTCCAACAGCCAGCGCCGAAAAGTACGGGCAAGGATTATTTTAATCTGTCCTGGCTGGATCGTTATCTGGAGGATTTCCCAGGACTGGCGACAGAAGATGTGCAAGCCACGCTGGTTGACTTAACCATACAAAGTATTGCGCAGGTTTTAAACCAGCTACCAATGCAGCGTTTACTGGTTTGTGGCGGCGGCGTACACAACCCCTTGCTGATTACCCGACTGAATCAGGTGTTAGCGCCCTGCCCGGTGGAATCCACTGAAGATCACGGCATCGATCCCGATTGGGTGGAAGCCTGCTGTTTTGCCTGGTTGGCACAGCAACGATTACAGCAAAAACCGGGGAACCTGCCACAAGTGACGGGCGCGCGCCAGCCGCTGGTTTTGGGTGGGGTTTATACGTCTTGATACACATCTGACATAGCAGAAAGTATATCGTTCAATTGCGTAATTTCCCCCGCCACTTCTTCGCGCACCCGACCCAGGCGCGAGCCATCCAGTTCACGGGCTTCAATCAGCAGGGTTTGGGAATAAATCGTACCGACGGCGCTGATGGTGTGTTCCAGTTGCAGTTTGGCCTGTTTCATGGTGTTGTCCACATTATCCAGTGCAGCCACCTGACGCTGTAAACCGCCTTGGGTGATTTCCAACTGTTTGCGCAGGCCGGGATCTTTTTCCTGTTGAAATTGTCGTTCCAATACTTTTAAACGCTGGCTGGCATGAACCCGGTCGGCCTGAAGTAATTCATATTCCGAGAGGTAACGATCAATGCGTTGCGCCAGGGTATAACTGGTTTTCAGCCATTCGCGCACTTGTTCTGCCGTTTCGTTGAGGTGGTCTTTTAAGCTGGTGTCACGCCAGCGATTAACGCGGCTTTCCAGGCGGCTGTGATAGGCAAAAGCCTTGTCGATTTGGGCTTGCAACTGTTGATTTTTGAGGTCTTTGGGATAATATTGCTCGCGTAGCAGGCGATCAATAATCATCCGGCTGTTATCCGTATCGGTAATGCTGGAATAAAATAACAAGCTTTCGCTGAGCAGGCCAAAGCCCAGGCTGCCGCCCCACAGCCATGAAGGAACGATGCCCTGAGCATTCAGATAGACGCTGAGCAAAGTGCCGCCTGCTGTCAAGCCCAGTATCACCGCGCTTTCCCAGCGAAAAAAAGCATATTCAATAATATTGCGGCGGACTAAATCCTGAAATGAAGTTGCTGTTGACATGATGTTCCTATTGCTCAGCAGAAATCTTCAGGTAAATTTTTTCCAGTGATTGCGGTGAAGCGGCAAACATCTTGCCGCCACTGACCTGGGCAATACGTTGTAATACGGTTTGATTTGCACCTTCACCAAAAGCAATCGGGTAAATTTTCACCCCATCCGCTTCAGCATGGGCAGGCAGGCAAGTGGCAAACATTTCATTTTCACTGGGCTGACCGACCGTATCATCACCATCAGAGAGTAAAATCACGCCATATAAACGGCTGTCACCCGTTTTCTGATCGCGCTTGCGTTGTTGCTGCAACATCGCCGTGGCCTGACAAACTGCCTTATGTAAGGCGGTATTGCCATTGACCAGCAGATTTTGGACGGTGTTGGCAAGTTGCTCGACATTATCGGCAACCCGCGCGGGTGCCTGCAAGGTGGTAACGTCAGTGTTAAAAGTCAGTACCCCAATACGGTCATCCGGGTGCAGGCGTTTGAGAAACTTGGCGCTGGCTTCGGTGGCACTACGAATTTTCTCGCCATTCATGCTGCCGGAAACATCCAGCGCCATGATCACCGAGGCCTTGCGTTTGGTTTGTAAAAATACATCAATTACCGCCTGCCCCATTTCACCACTGGGTTCCGGCAAAGGTGCAACGGTTTCAGGCGTGACAGCGGGATTGGTGCCATGTTCTAAGTCCAGCGGCGCGTGTAGTGCGATATTGGTATCTAGTGGGCGCAGGCGCTTGTCAATGGCGAGTTTTTGCTGTTCACCACTGTTCATGAAATCATAAAATAATTGTGCGGCTTCAGCTTGTTCAGGGCTGACCCAATTGGCCTGATCCAGCACGCAGTAAGGATGATCACCCCAGAATGCACCTTCTGCGGGGAAAATAAAGGCAACCGGAAAGCGCAGTTGCTTGGTATATTTCAGGTTCATATTCACTGCTTCCGCTTCATAGGTAGCTATCGCATGTAAATAACGTGGCCCTTCGTTGACCATGAGTTTAACCAAATCTTCTGTCACTACACCATATTTAGAGGTATTTTGTGCCAGGGTTTTCAGCGCATTTTTCACTGCCGGGGTGTAAGCCTGACGCGGTGTAATATCGCCTTTACCGGCAATGCCGTAGACAAATGAGGTCATGGTCAGCAAGCCGGAATTACCATATTTTGGATGAGCGTGACCAAAGCGGAATTTGCCCCATTCCGGGTGTCCGTGACGCGCCCAGCCTGTGTCATCCGAGGCCAGTTCTACGATGGTTTTCCAGCCAATGGGTTTATCCGGCCAGCCCAGTGCTTCCGCCATAGGTCGCCACATGGCAATACCCAGCGGGGTATAAATACTGGCCTGGCATTGCTTACTCATTATCGTAGCCTGCCCCTGTTGACGCAAACTATCGCTTAATTGCGATACCCAGGAACGACTGCCGGGACTCCATACCGTTGGCTTCAAACGCCCTTCCAGAATGGCTTTAGTCGAACCGCCGGAAGAGACGGGGTTTACCCGCACGACAATTTTTTTACCGCTGCGGGTGGTTTGCCCGCTGTTTGCAAAATTTGCCGCCACTGCCTCCATCCAGGCTTGCTTGGTGCTGGATGAAGCGATGCTTAGCTCAATGCTGTCAGCAGGCATAGCGGGCTGCGCTTTAGGTACTGGTTTGCTGGCTTGTTGCTGCGGTGGTTCTACCAGGGAATCACTCAGCAGCCATACGCCGCCCAGAACAATCGCGATAATGACAAAAAAAATTGTGCGCGTGCGGTTCATGATTTATCTCTATGTGTCTATGACGATAAAGGCAATGTCACATCCATAGCGCATTTTGTCAAGTGATGCAGGATGGAATAGGCGCGATGTGAGCATTATTAAGTATGTGAGCGGTATCGCGCCATATTCCACTATTACGATTTCAATACCTGCAAAAGTAATAAACCATCTTGCGGGTTCATACTGTGTGCGCCCGGTGCCACAATACGGGTGCTACGGCCTTGTAAGGCAGGTACCAGATTCATGTCCTGGCTGTAAGCCTGCACCAGATCATCCCCATATAAGGCAAAAGCATCACCACGCACCAAAGAGTAATACTGCATATCAGGATGGGGTTGCTGATTAAGCCAGAATAATAAATTACCAGGGCGTGGGCGGCTCAAATCGACTAACAAACCGCTGGAATGGCGCAGCAAGTCCATTTCCGGGGCTGCGACTAAATCCGTGAGTAAATTGAGAGGAAAGGGACTGTGGCTGACATTCAGCGCCTGTTCTGCGCGCGAGGTACCCAAATGTGGCGCGGCAATGGTAATCAGTCTTTTGATTTTGGGGCTGTCTTTTTGTATCAAAGCCATACGGGCAACCACACCACCTGCTGAATGCGCGGCAATGGATAGGTCTTCCTGTGGATGTTGCTGCTGGATAAATTGCAGCATTTTATTTAATAAATCGGCCTGCAATGCAATGGGCGCAGTTGCAGGCAGCTTGACGGGATAAATCTGATTATTGATTTTGTTTTTTAGCTGAGCCGGTAACTGGGTGACACCATTTGGCGAAGCCGTCAGTATACCGTTTGTACGCCAGCCATGTTGCTCCAATACAGGAATGACACCGCTGTCAACCCAGGATTGGGGCGAACCCAGATAACCATGTACCAGCACCAGAACATCTGCGCGACTGGCAGTACTCAGCAATAAAAAACACAGCATGATAGAAACAGAACGGAAAATAAATCGTATTTGACTCATGATTAGATACACCTTTATAAAAATTGTATTTTAGTAAATTATAATATATTAATTTTCAAAATCAATGCCTGGGAAGCTATCAGGCTTAAGAAACTCTGCTACGGCTTTATTATCAGATAACTTGCTTATTTTCACACCCCTGGTATATATTTATAGCTATAAATATATACCAGGGGTAAAAATAATGAAAACAGCAAAGTTATTTATGAATGGCAGAAGTCAGGCTGTGCGTCTGCCAAAAGAATTCCGGCTGGAAGGCAATGAGGTAGAAATTAGCAGGCAAGGCAATAGCATTGTGCTTGTACCCATTGTCAATCAATGGCAGCAAATGTTTGAAAAGCTGGATAAATTATCTGTTGCCGAAGATTTTATGATTGACAGAGAGCAGCCACCCGTACAAAAACGCCCTGAACTGGATGATTTTTTTCAATGAAATATATGCTGGATACCAATACCTGCATTTATTTGATGAAAGGAAAACCAGCCTGTGTGCGTGAAAAAATGCTTTCCCTTCATGGGCAAGAATTTTTTCTTTCCTCCATTGTGATTTCAGAATTATGGTTTGGCGTATTTAAAAGTCAGCAAGTCGATAAAAACACCCTGATCTTAAAGTGTTTTCTTGAGCCTTTTACCGAACTGACTTATGGTGATGCCGCCAATCAGGTTTATGGCAATATACGTGCAAAGCTGCAAAAAATGGGAACACCCATTGGATCATTGGATATGCTGATTGCGGCACATGCACTTGCGGAAAGTGCTTGTTTGGTTTCAAATAATACCAAGGAATTTTCCCGTGTTGAGGGACTGGTGCTTGAGAACTGGATAGTTTGACTATGATAAAGGCAGGTAAAATGGTCATTGTTCAGAATCCCGTAGGGATAGCACCTGGGATGGTGAAAATCATCATTATTTTGCTATCTTTAGAAGATGAAATTAGTTCGTTTTTATTCCGAATTAAGCCCCAACGGGGCGCGTTAATATAGCCAGGGGTAGCACCCCTGGATTGTGTATTTTCACCGTTTACGCCCTGAAAGGGCAATTTAAAGATATTGCAATCATTTTAATATGCCCTTTCAGGGCGCAATCGTACTATTCTCTACCCTGGGGCGATGCCCCAGGCTATATTAAAATGCCCCTTTGGGGCGTGTGGAACAAAAAGTGACTGAACAATCTGGAAATAATTTGAGAGATTTTCACCACCCCAGATAGCACCGCTTCAAGCGGTGTTATCCCTTGAAACAAGCGAGATGCTTGTATCAACAAAGGTACATTTTAGCTATACCATGTAAAAAAGGAGGTAATTAATGTTATTTTATCGAGTAGTTACGTTTATTGCATTAATTTTCAGCTTATGGGGCAGTATTGCGCTGGCAGACAATGGTGCTGTTGGTGAGTATCTACGAAACAGAAGTGCTCTTCCTGCTCCGGTAGTGCCTACTCCAGTATTGCCTTCAAGTGAAAAGAACCAATGGCGTATTATTACCCGGAAAGTATCTACCATTCGTGCCATGAAAAAAGGTGTTTTTGAGCCAACGGCTAATTTTCAAAAACGAGTGCAAAACAAAACTACCGCACTGGAGAAAAAAATCAACACGGCAGCAAAACAAGGGGATAAAAATTATCAGGCAGGCATCGGCACCATGACGGCTTATGATGCAGACCACCAAATTATGACGCTAAAACTTGTCTGGAAAAAGGAAGTCAAAACATTAATAAGCGGACTGAAGCAAAAAACAGGTATTATCAATATTCCCTATCAAACAGCAGAAGCTATTTTCAGCCAGCAGAAAACTCATCCACTTTTTATCAGCATACACGGGGTCAATCAAAACCTGCAATGGAATATTGCCTTGAGTGCGGGTGGTAAACACTATTCGGTAAGTAACCGTGATAACAGCAAAATAACTGCTGCTAACAATACCATAGTGGGCAGCACTAACGACAAAAGTATCAAGCGTTATATCGTTAATGACAATGGCACGGCAGTGGATACGGTGACAGGCTTGATGTGGATGCGCTGTTTGATCGGACAGCAATGGACTGGGCAGGGATGTTCGGGCAAAGCAGGGGCATTTAAATGGCAAGATGCAACGAGGCAAACTGCTAATTTTGCCGGACTTGATGATTGGCGCATACCGACTATCACAGAGTTGCGAAGTTTGGTGTATTGCAGTAGTGGCAAACCGGATTATTTTAATCCTGATGTCAATAAGGCGCACTTTATGTGTGATGGAAATTATAAAAAACCAACATTGGTACATGCGGTATTTCCTGATGCGCCTACAAGTATTGTCTGGTCAGGCTCGCCCTATGCCGCCCTTTCAGGCGACGCCTGGGGCGTGAGCTTCGGCCTTGGGGCCGACGGCTACGGCGACCGTGGCTACAGCCGGCACGTTCGCCTGGTGCGCGACGGACAGTGACCTTTGCTTTTTGCATTTTTAGAAAAAATCATGTACGCAGTAGAATTTGAAACAGATATTTCAGGAAATTTTGTAAAAATCCCGGCACATCTGTTAAATCAGATAGCAAGGCATCAGCATGTAATAAATGATTATTAATGTAGAGCCGTTGCACTGCAACAACTCTACCTGAACGAAGCCACAAAACAGGGGGCTTCAACTAACTGTTATGTTTTATCTGAATTGAGACGTAGCAGTGCTACGTCTCTACCCACAATTAAATACAGGCAAACACAGGAAAAAATAAACATGAAATACTGGTTTTTAATACTGTTACTAACATCTTCCACTCTGATTATTTCACCGCTGGCACAGGCTAATTCCTATGCCGAGCAGGCGGAAAAACGCCTGGAAAATATGGTACGTAATAAAATTAAGGAATTAAAGGGTATTGCCAACAGCACCGACTCAAAGCATGATGATAATATCAAACCCTTTGTGTTAAGCACCCATATCCGCAGTTTCAGCGACATTCCCAAAGCCATTGATGCCGATATTGCTGAAATTCGCCAGACCATACGTTTATTAATACGGGTTGTGGCAACTGATATTGAAGTGAGCGGTGGTCATAGCGGGGCTTTAACCTTGACGGACAAGGGGGATATTCGTTATGAAAAAAATCCCAATCTTTCTGACAAACTCAATGAAAAACGTGAACAGTTATTAAAAGCCAATCTTTCCAATAGCGTTTCGGTTCACAGTGCCGCGCTGGCAATTAAAATGTTGACCAATATCAACAAGACCCTGAAACAACAGGCTGGCACAACTAAAAATCGTAAACAAAAAGAAAAAATCTATATGACGCAGGCAATTTATATTTATGAAATGGCAGATATTGTCTTGGAATTGATAGATAGTGTGACGCTGGATGGAAAGTCCGCTATTGACAAGTTGCATCAGGATACCAAAAAACGGGTGGATGCCAGGGTCAAAGATATTGCTGTGCGTCTTAATGAAACCGAACAACTGCAAAAAGAGGGCTTGCTCAATACCGTGCAGGCCGATAAGGAACGGGAAAGCCTGCGACTCATGGCACGGGCAAACACCCAAACCCTGGAAGCATGGAATGATCTGCAAAAGGAAATGACAACACAGCAAAATATTCTGAATACGTTGAAAAGCAAACAAAGACTGATAAAACACAAACGCGATATGGCAAAAACCCAACTGGAAACCCTGCGGGATTTGCGCCAGTTTGCGGAATTGCGTGATGCGATTGGCAGCATGGATGATTTGGTTGCAGCCATTGCCGGTTTGGATTTGTTGATTCTGGATGAGCGGACGGTGCAGGAATTGTTAGGTTATTCTTCGGAAGAATAACCTGATAAGCCCCACCCATATTGAAATCAGTGAAAATAGTTTTACGGATAACACCCCCTTGAAGGGGTGTTATCCATCATTTTTTAGTCGCACGGTGGCTAAAAATTGCCAATAATTCACTATTAATTGTGCCTATATCAGTTAAAATACGGCTTTTCATTTTTGAACAAATAAAAAATCATGACAAATACAGCAAAAATCAAATGGATTGAAGGTGCCACTTTAATGGCAGAATCTGGCAGCGGTCACGCAATTGTGCTTGATGGCCCGCCGGAAGTGGGTGGACAGGATTTAGGCACGAGGCCGATGGAACTTATCCTGATGGGATTGGGTGGTTGTACGGCGCTGGATATTCGCCATATTCTGGAAAAAAGCCGTCAGGTGATGACGGGGCTGGAAATTCAGGTTTCAGGTGATCGTGCGGAAGCAGATCCCAAAGTTTATACCAAGATTCATATGCATTTCGTGGTTGGCGGGGAAGACCTTAAGCCTAAGCAGGTTGAACGCGCCATCGAACTCTCTGCGGAAAAATATTGCTCAGTGGCGCAAATGCTGTGCAAAACGGCTGAAATTACTCACAGCTTTGAGATCCAATAAGATGCATGAAGCCTTACATGCATTCTGGGTATTGCTCAAACGGGATATGACGCTGGCTTACCGGCATCGGGGCGAGCTTGCTAATCCGCTGCTGTTTTTTGTTATTGTTGTCAGTTTATTTCCGCTGGGCGTGGGGCCGGATTCCAAAACCCTGCAAGTGATTGGCCCCGGCATTATCTGGGTCGCTGCGCTGTTAGCCGCCATGCTGTCGCTCGATAGCCTGTTTCGCTCCGATTATGACGATGGTGCTTTAGAACAACTCAGCCTGAGTCCTTACCCTTTGTCTTTAATGGTATTGGCTAAGGTATTTGCGCATTGGCTGGTTACAGGATTGCCGCTGATTCTGATTGCGCCGATTTTAGGGGTGGTGATGTTTCTACCCGCAGAATCTACCTGGACTTTGATATTTACTTTGGCATTGGGGACACCGGTGTTGAGTCTGGTGGGGTCAATTGGCGTGGCCTTAACCGTTGGCTTGCAACGCGGTGGCGTTTTATTATCGCTGCTGGTGTTGCCCTTATATATTCCGGTTTTGATTTTTGCAGCCAACGCCGTCAATAATGCGGCAATTGGCATGGACGTATCAGGACAATTGTTTTTTCTTGGCGCATTATTAGTGCTGGCACTGACATTAACGCCGCTGGCAACTGCGAGCGCGTTGCGCATCTCTTTGAACTAGTACAGCGAACACTAAGGAGTGAGGATAAAATAAATACCGTAGGACTGGCAGTCCTTTAAGGACTACCAGTCCTGAAGTTATTATTTGTTTTTACCAGTTACTGTACTAGTACATCAGCAAGCTTATTTTGACGGAAGTGCAGACCTGACAGGTTTTAAAAACCTGTCAGGTCTTTGGTATGAAGCCCGACAATAGAATGTTGCTGATGTACTAGGCTGAGTTCGATGTAAGCTAGGTTATTGATAGCATGTGCTGAATTTAAGCAGTTTTTATTGAAAATAACAGACGTTAGTTTCAAGTTTGAATGAGGATTATCACGATGTGGAAATGGTTAATTAAACTGGCATCACCCCAGCGTTTTTATGAGTTCTCCGGGAAACTGATTCCCTGGTTTAACTGGAGCTTTCTGATTTTATGCGTGGCGGGTTTGTATTACGGCTTGATTGTCGCGCCGATGGATTATCAGCAGGGTGACAGCTACCGCATTATGTTTGTGCATGTACCTGCCGCCTGGATGTCGATGTTTATCTATATTGTGATGGCAATTGCCGGTGGCGTGGGGTTAATCTGGCGCACTAAACTTTCGGAAATCATCGCTGCAAGCTCTGCCCCTATCGGTGCCTCTTTTGCTTTTCTGGCACTGGTCACTGGTTCTTTATGGGGTAAACCCATGTGGGGTACCTGGTGGATTTGGGATGGTCGCCTGACTTCCGAGCTGATTTTGTTCTTTTTATACATTGGTGTCATTGCCTTAAACAACGCCATTGAAGACCCGCGTAACGCTGCGCGCGCTTCTGCTGTGCTGGCTCTGGTTGGCGTGGTCAATATCCCGATTATTCATTATTCTGTGGAATGGTGGAACACATTGCATCAGGGTACAACTGTCATGAAAATGAGTGGCCCTTCCATCCATATCGACATGTTGATTCCTTTATTATTAATGGCGGTTGCTTTCAAACTCTATTATGCGGCGGTATTAATGATGAGCGCGAGAACTGAACTGCTAGAGCGTGAGCGTAACAGCAGTTGGGTACAGGAAGTTATCAGCACGGCGCGTTCTTAAGCTGCGATGAAATATTTCATGGATTGATTTTTGTTCATCGCCCCCTCACAATAGTGGAATTATTTTTAACCCTGATCTTAATATTTGAGGAGATTCAGAGATATGCCTATTTATGAATATGCTTGTGATGCTTGTAAACATGAGCTGGAAATTATTCAAAAAATGAGTGATGAGCCAGAAACCGTTTGTCCTTCTTGTGGCGAAGAGACTTTAAAAAAACGTATTTCTGCGGCAGGTTTTCGCTTAAAAGGCGGCGGCTGGTATGAGACTGATTTTAAAAACAGCACCCCGCCTGCTTCTGGTGGTGGTGGCGGTTGTGGCGGCGGTAGTTGCGGCTGCGCTTAAGAAAACACTAAACGCATTTTCTTAATGGTAATTTTTATTACAAGCTTTTAATTGACTTATGTTCAAAGCCACTTTTATTATTTTATTGCTGGGTTTAGCCCTTTTTTCCAAAGCCTGGGCAGTACATGGCGTGGCGCTGGGGGCAATGCCAAAGTATCCGGCTGGCTTCAAGCATTTTGATTATGTGAATCCTAACGCGCCTAAAGGTGGCAAAATCACCTTATCGGCGCGTGGCAGTTTTGATTCATTTAATCCTTATGTGTTAAAAGGCATTGCCGCAGAAGGTTCTGGCTTATTGGTGGAAACGCTGATGGCAACCAGCCAGGATGAGCCGTTTAGCATGTATGGCCTGCTGGCAGATGATGTTGAACTGGCAGGCGATCAGTTGTCGGTCACTTTTCATCTGAACCCGGCAGCAAAATTTGCCAATGGCAAGCCAGTGTTGGCAGCCGATGTTAAATTTTCTTTTGAAAGCCTGACCGGCCCTCAAGGACATCCACATTACCAGGTTTATTGGCGTGATATTAGTGCCTGTGAAGTGCTGGATGATGCGCGGGTGCGCTTTCATTTTAAGCAGGTTAATCGTGAACTGCACATGATTATCGGACAACTACCGGTGTTTTCACGGGATTGGTTGATGGATAAAACCCTGGATAAGGTGACTAGCTCGCCTATTGGCAGCGGCCCTTATCTGCTGTTGTCACATAAAACCGGCAAAGATGTGATTTATCAGCGCCGCGATGATTACTGGGGCTGGCATCTTAACGTCAACCAAGGCCGTTTTAATTTTGCTCAAGTACATTATAAATATTACAAAGATCAGGAAATTACTTTAGAGGCACTGAAAGCGGGAGATTTTGACTTTCTGGACATCAGTAGCTCCCGGCAATGGGCGCGCGATCTTGAAGGTGAAAAATTCGAGCGCGGGAAACTGATCAAAACGATTTTGCCACATAAAAACAATGCGGGGATGCAGGCTTTTATTTTTAATCTGCGCAAGCCGCTGTTTCAGGATATTCAGGTGCGCCGGGCATTAAACCTGGCTTTTGATTTTGAATGGACTAATCAGAATTTATTTTTTAATCAATATACCCGCTGTGACAGCTATTTTAGTAACAGCGAGCTGGCTGCCAGTGGTTTGCCGGATGCAGAAGAGTTACAGTTATTAGAACCATTACGCAAGCATTTGCCTGATGCGGTATTTAGCAAGGTTTGGCAGCCGGTAACAACAGCAAAACCCGGTAGCTTGCGTATGAACCTGCGTCAGGCTAAAAAATTACTCAATGCCGCTGGTTGGAAAGTCACTAACGGTGGACAGGTTTTACACAATGCCCAGGGTAAACCTTTTCATTTCAAAATTATTCTGATGGACAAGGCTTTTGAGCGTATTGTTGCGCCGTTTGCCCGAAACTTAAAAAAACTGGGTATTGCAGTTGAATATCGCACAGTTGACCGCGCTTTATACAAAAAACATCTGGATAATTTTGATTACGACATGGTGGTGATGAGCTTTCCACAGTCGCAATCGCCGGGTAATGAGCAGGCAAACTATTGGCATAGTCAGGCATTTGCGCGCAAAGGCTCTAATAATTACCTGGGCGTTAAGCATCCCGCTATCGATCAGCTAGTCGAGAACTTAATTGAAGCCGACAGTTACGATGCGCTACGCACGGCAAGCCGCGCCCTGGATCGGGTCTTGTTGCAGGGTGACTATCTGGTGCCGCAGTGGTATATCAATGGACATCGCGTGGTGTATCAAAATCGTTTTGGTCGCCCCCGGCAGTTGCCCTTGTATTATCCGAATGGCGAGGGGGTTGTGAGAAATACCTGGTGGGTGCAATAATCGGTTTACGGTTTACGGTTTACGGGCATATCAGCATCTTTGCGGGAGAAATAGCATCGTCTAATCCCCCCGCTTATGCCAGGGTGATCGCATTAATTTTCCTTGAAAAACAAAGAGGTTACATAACCTTTATTTTCCATGCACAAGGTTAAAACCTTCGCCTTTCAGGCGAACAGATTTATCTCTGATGTTTAACGGTAAAACTTAAAATATGGGTTTTAACACTAACACCCCAAAGGGGTATTTTAATATAGCTTGGGGCAACGCCCCAAGGTAGAGAATGACACGTTTACGCCCTGAAAGGGCAGGTTAAAATGATTGCAATATTTTAATTTGCCCTTTCAGGGCGTGAATGGCACGGATACAATTCCAGGGGTGTTACCCCTGGCTATATTAATGCGCCCCGTTGGGGCTAAACAACAGGGCTTGTCCGCCCTGTATCTCGGCTTTCAGCCGCCAAATGCTCTAACCCACCCGTCTTTTAGCGGGTGGTTGTTTAGTTTTTTAAGTTATTGGTACCACCTATATCTCGCCAGCTACTCATTGATGAGACTGGGGTGAGCATATCCGGTAAATCGGAGTCGCATGTAACTTATTGATTATTGGTGTTAATTGATACGATTGCCCTACCACTCATGCCGCACATCCTGTGGCGTTGTTTTGCTGCCATCAATGCGTACGATCCAGGTTAATGGCTGCTGTTGATAATAGCCATTAAATAAAATCGCTTCCGGTAATTGATTGACGGCTTTTACTGAGGGTGGCGGCCAAGTCTCTTGCCAACTGCCGTCCATGTGCAGGTAACGAAACCCTACGGGAAACGATGCTGTTTCTCCTTCCCAGCGTAATATCGGCCAGCTCGCAGGCTTATCCGTGGCAACACCATAAGCTGTGACTTTAGACTGGGGACTATAAGTTAAGGTATAGATACCGCTATCTTGCGCTAAAATCCAGCCAAATTGTGTTGGAATACCACTTTCCTGATCCAGAGCCGCCAGCGTCAGGCCGGAAAACCCTTGCTCATTGCCTTGAAAAATCATGGCATCATGCATTTGAAAAACATGAGGTGTTTTTTCATAATCGGGAATAATTGCCGCCGTGCTGCTGCGAAACCAGTATTGTTGCATGGTGCCGGTTTGCAAGCCTTCTAATTGCTCGAAAAAACGTGTGCGTAAATTGAGCACGTAACTGAGGCTGTGAAACAACAACATGCTGACTAAACTGGTAATTACCAATACCACCAACATTTCCAGCAGCGTAAACCCACGATTGTTATTCATTACTATTATCAGCTTGTGCTGTTGTTGCTTCTGTTTCTCGATGGCTTAACATTGCCTGTGTTGCCACTTCCATTGCCTGGCGCACCGGATCGAGATCCAAACGGGCGTAGATTTCTGTTGCCGCCAGGGTTTTGTGATTCAGGGTTTTACCAATCACGGAAATATTTGCGCCCGTCACCGCCTGCCAACTGCCCAATGAACGCCGCAAATCATGCAAGCGCAAATCTTCAATTTCAGCTTTTTTTAGCAAGTTTTTCCAGGCTTTTTGCGGTGAGGTAAAATGCCCGCTTTTGCTGTTGGCAGGAAAAACAAATACCTGCTGTCCGTGTAATTGTTGTCGATTTTTTAATATGGCAACGGCTTCCGGCATTAATGGCAGGCGTTGGGCGCTGCCGTTTTTGGTGCGGGGAATCTGCCAGAATGCCGCGTCCAGATTAACTTCCTGCCAACGCATAGCCAAGACATTGGCGCGTCTTGCACCGGTGAGTAATGATAACCAGATATAATCTTTCAGGGTGTGATTAGGCTCATTTTCCAGGGCGCTGAAAAAACGCGGTAATTCATCAGCCTGTAAAAAACGGGTGCGTGATTGCTCGGAAAATTTCTTAATCCGTGTCACCGGGTTTTCACTGTCCCAACCCCATTCTATGGCCTTTTCAAAAACACTGTGCAACAGAGAAATTAGACGGTTTGCAGCATATTTTCCGTGTTCTTCGCCAATGCGGGTGTGCAGGTTTTGCAGCTCAACTTTTTTTAAGCTTGAGAGTTTGTGATTTTTCCAATCCTGCAAATAACGTTGAAACTGGGCCTCATCTTCCTGCCAGGAACGTTTATGTGGACGTGCGTAATCCTGCATATAACGCTCAAACAATGCTGTTAGCGTCCATTCTTCGCGGATGCGGCGGCGTTTGTCATTGGGGTTTTCACCACGGGCAATCGCGGCATTCACTTCAAAAGCCTGCGCCCTGGCTTCATCCAGGGGGACATCGGGAAAGCGGCCCAGGGTAATGCGCTCTGGTTTAGCGTTAATTTTACGATAAACGATAAAGGTTTTTGTACCCATGCCGGTGATGGCAACACCTAAGCCTTGCACTTTGGTGTCGTAATAATAACGCCGTTTGCCCTTCTCCGGCACTGGCAGTTTGTTAAGTTTAGCGGCAGTAAAGCTGAAGCGATTTTCTGTCATATTGAATTTCAGCCAGCATTAACAACCATAATTGCATCCATTTCAACCGCAGCGCCTTTAGGCAAGGCTGCAACACCCACCGCTGCACGCGCAGGATATGGCTGCTGAAAATAGCTTGCCATGATTTCATTAACCAAAGCAAAATGGCTCAAATCGGTCAGAAAGATATTTAATTTGACGATGTTATTTAAGTCTCCACCTGCTGCCTTGGTAACGGCCTGGAGGTTATCAAATACCCGCCGAATCTGCTGTGCCATATCACCTTCAACCAAAGTCATGGTTTCAGGTACTAAAGGGATTTGTCCAGAGAGATACACCGTATCCCCTGCGCGAACAGCTTGCGAATAGGTGCCAATGGCTTGGGGGGCATCATTTGTGCTTATAACATCATAGGTCATTTCAGTATCCTTGTAAGTGGTTTTGAGCAGAATTATAACAGGTGTTACGCAAAAGCTTCTTTTTCGCAGGTTTTGAAGGTTTGAAGTGCGAAAAAAACGGCTTGTGCTTCATGCTGCTTCTCATTTGTGCCTTGCCAAACTTGTGTTATACAAAAAATAGCAGCTACATAATATCTGTTATTAAAAAGCGTATAATAAGGTAACTCGCTGCGAGTTACCTAATCTGAATTTATATTTAATATGAGTTCGACATAAGGTTTTTTTATCCCAAAATGTCGAAACTCAGCATCTATATGTTGTTAAGCTTGTGGAATTTTTACTAACAGTTTTATTTGGGTTTATATACACTTTTGCCACACCTACTGAAAATTTGTTGCAGCAGGTGCAAAGAGAAGGCGTGTTGCGGGTTGCGACGCGGCGTAATTTAACGACTTATTACCAGGATAGCGAAGGCCAGATTGCCGGTTTGGAATATGAACTGGTACAGCGTTTTGCGCAGGCATTAGGCGTTAAGGCAGAATTTGTGCTACCAGAAAAAAATACAGATATCTTGCCTTTAGTCATCAAGCGCCGGGTGCATTTTGCCGCGCCAGGTTTAATTGCAACGGATAACTATCAGAGCAGCATCCGTCTGGGGCCTAATTACCAATATGCCTCTTTATATGTCATTTATAAGCGCGGTACACACAGGCCGCGCAATCTGAAGCAACTCGGAGAGATGACAGACACTTGTCTGCTGGTACCGGCAAATTCACTATATGAAGAACAAGTGCATAAATTGCAGCAGGATTACCCGGATATCAGTTTGCACTGGAAGGCCAGCACGGAACAAAATACCCGGCAGATGCTGGCACAGGTGGCACAGCAATATATTAATTTCACCATTGCCAGTGAATATGAACTCAAACGCGCACAGGGTCTGTATCCCGATATTAAAGAAGCTTTTTTACTTTCTGAAGGCCAAAACCTGTCCTGGATATTCCCGCGTTTTGGGCAGGATGAAAGCCTCTATCTGGCCTCTATTTTATTTTTTAACCGCCTGCGTCAAAGCGGGGAACTTGAACAATTGGTTGATCGCTATTACGGTCATACGGAAGATTTTAATTATTACAACATCCGCGTCTTCAAACAAAAAATAAAATCACTTTTGCCTACCTATCAAGCCGCGTTTGAAGCGGCGGCTAAAGAATACAACCTGGACTGGCGTTTGCTGGCCGCTGTTGCTTATCAGGAATCACACTGGAAAATTGATGCGGTATCTTATACCGGAGTCAAAGGCTTGATGATGCTGACCCAGGAAACGGCAAAACGCATGAAAATCAAAGACCGCACCGATCCTTTTGAGAGCATTATTGGTGGTGCGCGTTATATCAATTTTCTGTTAAAACGGGTACCGGAAAACGTTACCGGCCCTGATCGCACCTGGATGGCGGTTGCCGCCTATAATATTGGGCCAGGGCATGTGGCTGATGCGCGCATACTCACCCGCAAGCAGGGAAAAAACCCTGCTTTCTGGCATGAAGTGCGCTCCTATTTGTATAAACTCAGTCAACCGCATTGGCACAGACAGACCAAACATGGTTATGCGCGTGGTTTTGAAGCGGTGGCGTATGTCAAAAATGTACGCAATTTTTATGATGTGTTAAAACGTGAGCAACCCACTGTCAGCACATCGGCAGAAAAAGAGGCAGCAGCAAAAAAATTGCTGGATATTAAGACGCCCACACTTTAAAAAAATCTGTATTTATTGCACAATAAAATCTTTTACGTTGCAGGAATCTAATGTCTGCTCAACTTCCTCTGGCTTTTCGCTGGCAAGTCCCTTCCCAGTCTTTTAGTAATTATATTGCTAAAAGCAACCAAACTGTTTATCAAACACTGTTACAGGTGCTTGATAAAAAAGAAGAACTCTCCATGTATCTATGGGGGGAAAGCGGCACGGGTAAAAGCCACTTATTACAGGCCGCCAGCCAGTACGCCTCCGCACGCAATCAAATACCGGTTTATTTGCCATTCAGTCAATTGCAACACATTTCACCTGACGCGCTTGATGGCCTGGAAACCGTAGATCTGGTGTGCCTTGATGATATTCAGCAGATTACAAGCTCATCACCAGCCATGTTATTGGAATGGGAACAGGCTTTGTTCGGATTATTTAATCGTCTGCATGAAAATCAGGTGCCATTACTGATAACAGCTAATACTCAAGTGCAGTCTCTGGGGCTAAACCTGGAGGATTTGGTTTCCCGTCTGAGCTGGGGTTATAGCTTCAAACTAGAACCTTTGCCGGAAAATTGTAAACGCATCATTTTACAAAAATATGCAACCAGCCTGGGTTTATCGTTGCCTGATAAGGTTGCGGATTATTTATTATCACATCACCCGGAAAACTTAAAACAATTAATTATTTATCTGGATAAACTGAATTATGCCTCACTGGCAAAAAAACGGCGTTTGAGTATCCCTTTTATCCGCGAGGTGCTGAACGATAGATTTTCAGGCGAGTGATTTACGGGCTATGGTGCTTGCTGAGGTGTTTTCGGGGCTTGGTTTGGCAGTTTGAACCCTGAAAATCTATATTTTAGATAATCTATGGCAGCCTTAGTAGGGTAGGCGAAATACCGCCGTATAATTTGTTTTTTATACAGTCTTAATCGGCATTTTGCCCACCATTTTAAGGGTGTGGAAAAAATGGTGGGCATTGTCTGTGTTGATTTCAGTGCCAATACAAAGTTTATTGGACAGACAACGCCCACCCTGCTTGGCTCAACAAGGTACGTCTGAAATGTTAGCTTTACACAAAGTTTATACTAAGGAGCGAGAATTTTATAACTTCAGCAACTTGGCTGGTCTTTTTCTCCATTTTCTGCGTTATGAAAACAGTTACATAGCTTGCTATGCGCCTGTTTTCACGCCTTGAAAATGAACAAAAATCCTGCGCCCAGCTTCTGTATTTATTTCATCCTCACTCCTAATCTAAATCATCAACTGATGATCCAATTACCGTCAGAATTCGATGCCTATCGGGAGGTTGAAATTATTGTACTGCCAGTCGAGTCCCATGTGGGTGATAACAAATCTTTATCGACACATGAATTCATTCAACGCTTCGCTGGTGCTATTCCTGATTTTCCTGATTTAGAATCATCTGGAGAATTACAGGAATGTGGTAAGGCGGATAAGGCATACCGCCATTAAGTCGTATGACGCTACGCTTATACGACCTACACGCTAAATTTATTGTCTGATCTAAGTTAGCACAGGCGATAAGATTAATTTTATGGGTGGTGCCAATGTGCGCTGCGTAAGAAATTAAACAGGGTAGAAGGGGAGAATAATGAAAAATAATATCAGAGTATTCATGACAAGCCTGGTGTTTATATCCACTTTCGTATTGTGCTGTCAGTCAGAAGTGTTGGCAGGAACAAAACCAAGTGCGGTAAAATCCAAAATGGAAGCCTGTGCGGATGCCGTTGAAAACCTTGAGGAAGCCAGCGATGATTTTTTGGACACAGTCAATAGAGTAAAAGCAACAATCGATCAGCCGGTAGATGAGCAGGCTGAATTAAGTAACAAGCAGTGGCAAAAATTGATTACCAAGCCGCGCTCAGAAGCCTGGCGCAAAGAAAAAGATGAACTCAAAGCTGCCGTGAAAGCGTACCAGACAAATTGTAAAGGCATTACCAAAGCCATTAAAAATATGGAAAAACCAGCAGAATAACCTGGATTTATCACAATGAAACTAAGCCGGATTACCAACGCTGCAAGCACGCAACAAACCCTGGAAAATCTGCTGGGTCAGCATCGCAAAATCAAGCAACGCAGCCTGAGTTTGCAACTCGACAGTTTTTTACAGGATTTGCGCCAATATCATCAGGAAACTGTGCCCGCGTTTCAGGCATATCGGCAATTGCGCCAGCAAATCATTACGCAGGAGCGTCAGGCTTTGCGTCTGGAAAGTTTTAAGCCTGTGCCCTTGTCCAGTTTTGTGCGTAATCGCTTAATCAACGAGGTGTATCTGCCGATTATTGGTGATAACTTTGCCAAACAAATGGGCGCGGCGGGTGACAGTAAACGTACCGACTTAATGGGTATGTTATTGCTGATTTCACCGCCGGGATATGGCAAAACCACCTTGATGGAATATCTGGCACAGCGCCTGGGCCTGATTTTTATGAAAATCAACTGCCCGACCCTGGGCCATAGCGTGGTGTCTATTGACCCGCAGGAAGCGCCTAACGCCACCGCCAGACAGGAACTGGAAAAGCTTAATCTGGCTTTGGAGATGGGCAATAACGTCATGCTGTACCTGGATGATATTCAGCATAGTAACCCGGAGTTTTTGCAGAAGTTTATTTCCATGGCGGATGCCCAGCGCAAGATTGAAGGCGTGTGGCGCGGTCAGCCCAAAACCTATGATTTGCGCGGCAAGCGTTTTTGTATTGCGATGGCGGGTAATCCTTATACGGAATCTGGCGAGACCTTTAAAATTCCTGACATGCTGGCAAACCGTGCCGATATTTATAATCTGGGTGATGTGCTTAGTGGGCGCGAACAGGCGTTTGCCCTGAGTTATCTGGAAAATGCCCTAACCTCCAATCAGGTGTTAGCGCCGCTGGCAAACCGCGATCCCGAAGATGTCTACCGTTTGATTCGTCTGGCGCAGGGCGAAGAAGTACCGGGTTCGGAGTTTTCTCATGCTTATGGCGCAACGGAACTGAATGAAATTTTGGCGGTATTGCGTAAGTTGTTCCGGGTGCAGGAAGTGCTATTGAAAGTGAATCAGCAATATATCGCCTCTGCGGCTCAGGCCAATGAGTACCGCACCGAGCCACCGTTTAAGTTGCAAGGCAGTTACCGCAACATGAATAAGCTGGCGGAAAAAGTGGTTGCAGTGATGAATGAGGAAGAACTGGAAAACCTGATTACTGATCATTATCAGGGCGAGGCGCAAACCCTGACCTCAGGGGCTGAGGAAAATCTGCTGAAACTGGCGGAACTGCGCGGCATCATGAGTTCAGCAGAAAAACAGCGTTGGCAGACGATTAAAAACCAGTTTAACCGGCGGCAGAGTCTGGGTGATCCGGATCAAGACCCAACGCAGCAGGTGATTAATCAGCTTAGTCTGCTCGGTGATCAGCTTAAACAGATTAATCAAACCTTGAGTACAACGCCAACGGCGGATAGTATTGATTCAACATCACAGGCTGAGATGCCCACAGCAGAAATTTTACAGCCTGCGCTGGAAGGCGTGACCAAACAGCTTGCAGGCATTCAAAAAGCATTGCAACAAGCCACACAAAAATCATCCGGTACACAGGATACAGCGGCCTTGCTAAAACATTTCAGTCAGGCGCTGAAAGACTTCAAACCCGTAAGCCTGTCGCAGCCGGAACCTAATGTACAGGTGGTGAATCAGTTGCCTGCCGGTATGGATACCGCAGTACAGCAATTGGTGGCAATGATTGATGAAACGCTGTTACCGATAGTACACAGTTTTGAGCGTAAGTCGCGCATGGATTTGGTGTTATGGAATCGCTTGAAAGAGGTTTCAGAAACCTTAAAAGAAGTGCAGGGCATGAGCGCGAAGTTATTAAAGCGGCGGAGTAATTACACACCCTAAATAACCCTAACGGGGTTGCGGTGAGTTGATGTAGGTTTGTAGGAATGTTTCCACTCGTCAAACACCAAAATGAAATTTAAGCGGCTGCAAACGTTCCGGTCTGGTTTATAAAATCCGACTGGCTTATAGAACAAGCAGTGAGTAGCCCGGATGGAGTTTACGAAATCCGGGGAATAATGTTCTTTAATCCTGGATTCTGCTTCCTTTCATCCGGGTTGCTTGCTGTCTTCATCTCTAGCAATTATTGCCAATAGTTCTGAAATTTCTATTCTGTCTATACCTGTTTTTAATAATTGCATAAGTCCTTTTTAGTTTATTTATCTCTTTTGCCTTTTAAGTGCTTACCGATATAACCAATATAAATGACAGATTTCTGTTCAATAAAATAAATCCTGTTTCCGTGAGGGAGGCTTTTTATATGGTTTTCAATAAATACTTTTTCACCTGAAATTGTAAATAATCTTATTTTTCTTAATTCTGGATTGGTATGAACTGTCGTACTTTCCCCACTATAATTAAAATCAGTGATTAATTTTCGATTAGTTTCAATATCCCGTAACAGGCTAATAGCATGTTGAAATATTGTTTTATCCAGGTTTTTTATTTGGGACTCAATTTCTGGGCAAAATTTTATTTTTTTAGGAAAGTAGCTATCTCGATTATCCCAAAAATTATCTTGGGTAATATTGAGTCTATTTTCTATTTCTATAGCATCAAAAAAATTTTTATGAGACTTAATATGTCCACAATTTGAGGTGTGTTTTACAGAGATTAAAGTTTCCTCTATACAGCCATCATCTTTTAAAGTTTCTTTGTTTAAAACTACATTATCAGTGCTCCATTGTGCATGGGTAAAAAAACTAACCACTACTGTATTCCAAATATCACCACAGGCTAAACCACCATCTGTTGCTTGATTTTTATAAAAATATTCACAATAATTTAGGTGGTTGAATTGTGCTGACTCTTGTTCTTTTATAATTGGTGTTTCAATCGTAATGATTGTATTAGCAATAAAGCTTTTTAATCTTGTTTTAAATTCTCTATCTGTTTGTTGTCCTATAAATTGTGGGAAATTTGTTGTATTTAGAATGTGATAATGTTTAAAATCATTACTCATTCTGATTTTGCTAAAACCATGTTGCTTTAATTCAACTAATAATTGAAAAAAATTGATAAAATTAGCCTGTGCAGTATGTGCTTGCAGTGGTAACGACAGTTCATTGAAAATAGAGAAATTTACCATAATAATTTATCCAGTTGATTGTCCCATTCATCAAAAAAACCAATGGGCCAGTTATCAAT
>NZ_JAUCGJ010000100.1 GCF_030378065.1 Candidatus Venteria ishoeyi
TTTTTTACTGTGTAGTACCGCCTGGGTGTCTGCCGCGCCACCGCAAACGCCTTTGCCCCTGCCCCTGCCGCCCATCAGCCTGCCGGAAAATCAACTTTCCGCGATGGCCGAGATTTATGTCAAGCATTTTGAGCTTTCTGGAAATAAAACGGTTAAAACAGAAACTTTATTAGATTTAATTAAAACTTTTAGCAATCGTAAAATCTCCGCTGAAGAATTGCAGGAAGTGCGTAATATTCTGACCCACTATTATGTGGATAATGGTTATATTAACTCAGGCGTGGTTATTCCTGATCAGGAAATCAACGAAACTGAAAAGATTATCCGCCTGAATATCATTGAAGGCAGGCTGGTCAAAATTAATTTGCAGAAAGCTGAAGCAGCAAAGTTGCAGCCTGATTATATAAAGCAGCGTTTAAGTTATGGGGAAAATGAAATCCTCAATGTTAATACTTTGCAGGAGCGTTTACAGATTCTGCAACAAAACCCTTTAATTTCCCGTTTTAATGCGGAACTGGGGCCGGGGATTTATCCCGGTGAAGCCATATTAAACCTGGAAATTAAAGAAGCGCGCGCCTGGAATCTGGGATTTTCCGCCAATAACCATCGCTCGCCCAGCATTGGTGGTTTTCGTGGTGAATTATTTGGTCATCATCGTAACTTACTGGGATTTGGCGATCACCTGTCTGGACGTGTTGGCTTGACTAAAGGCTTAAATGATTACGCGATTGATTACAATATTCCCTTGAATCGTTACGATACGCAACTGGAATTACACGCTGAGCGCAGTGACTCAAAAATCGTTTCCGAGCCTTTTTCACAATTGGATATTACCAGTGACGCGGAAGTGTATAAAGTCGGCTTGCGCCATCCTTTCTACCGCACTTATAGCAAAGATTTTCACTATCGTGTATTTGACATGGGGCTGGCGCTGAATGTCAGTCGCAGTGAAACTCGTTTATTGGATGAGTTATTCGGTTTCCCGCCCGTCATTGATGGCATTAATAAAATTACTGCGCTGCATTTTTCCCAGAACTGGCTGGATCGCAGTCGTAACCGCGTGATTGCGTTTTCTTCTAATTTCCGCTTTGGCCTGAGCGCACTGAATTCCACCGTACATGAAGGCATAGATCCCGGCACGGGCCAGGAATTTAATGCACCGGATAGTAAATTTGCATTATGGCTGGGGCAGTTTCGCTGGATTGAGCGCCTGCCACTGCCCTGGGATAAAAAACGCAACAGTCAGCTCTTATTGCGCGCAGACCTACAATATAGTGATGATGACTTATTACCCCTGGAAAAATTTGCCATGGGTGGTGCCAACACGGTACGCGGTTATCGTGAAAATCTGTTAACCCGGGATAAGGGTATAGTGTTATCGCTGGAATGGCAGATTCCAGTGTATACCTGGACAGTACCGATGCTGGGTGCGAAAGCCAATGAAGGCGACATCTTTATCACCCCATTTATTGATTATGGCTGGGTAAAAAACAACTTCTTTGAAATCCCTGGCAAAAACAGCTTATCCAGTATCGGTCTGGGTGTATTGTGGAAGACCAGCGCTTATATGGATGCCGCTGTTTATTGGGGCCATGCGCTGCAAGATATGCCCGCTCCGGAAGACAAGGATATTCAGGATGATGGTATTCACTTTGCGCTGAATTTATATTACTAAAATATTGTTTTTCATAAAAAATGCTAAGCATTCAGTCCCCCAGAGGGATAACGCCCCTTGAAGGGGGGGGATCCCTTTCTGTTGACTGGTTGCAGGCCTTACTGGCAACTTCAGTACAACAGCAATGTACGGTTGCTGTCTGGCGGCTTCCTGAACAACAAAATATCAGTGTTTTAGTCAGTTTCTCTGGTGTCCAAACAGTTGTTGATTTTCAAAAATCAGCCACACTTTCTGGATTTGCCGTCACGCCTTTTTACACCTCAGGCAATGAAATTCAGCTTGTAAAACCAGATATGCTGTTTGATTCAAATTTTGGGGATTGGCGCATTCAGCCACATGCAGACCGCAATAAGGTCAACGCTTTTCTGCGGCTATTAAAAAAACAGTTATCCAGTTCGACAGATAATATGAGTTGGTTTGTTCATACTTCTGCCAATCAGCAATACCAGGCGGATAAAACCGCTTATACTAAACTGGTTGCCAAAGCACTGGGAAAAATACAACAAAAAACCTTCGGCAAGGTCGTGCTTGCCCGGCAAAAAATAATGACCTTATCGGCAAGCGTGCACCCGGCAGATTTATTTAGTGCCTGCCTGAAGCTGTATCGCGCCGGTATGGTGTCATTAATCTCTGCACCCAATCTTGGCACCTGGGTGGGAGCCAGTCCAGAGCGGCTTATCAGTCGTGATAAACAAGGCACAATTCGCACCACTGCGCTGGCGGCAACCCAGCCTGTGCCTGAGCATGTCAGCACATCAGCCAGACAATCCTGGGATAACATAAATTGGTCGCACAAAGCCCGCAAGGAACAAGCGTTTGTTTCCCGGTTTATCCGTGACTGTTATCAGCGCATCGGCTTGAAAAACCTTGTTGAACATGGCCCCGGCACCGTTGCCGCCTACGATATGCTGCATCTGCAAACCGATTTTATGATTGAGCATGAGACAACGGATTATTTGCCTTTTTTGCTGTTAGCGCAATTACACCCAACACCCGCAGTCTGTGGCATGGACAGGACGGCGGCGCGGCAATTTATTCTGGCGGAAGAAAGATTTTCCCGACAACTGTATTCTGGTTATTTAGGCCCGGTGAACCTGGGCGGAGAAACCCATTTATTCGTTAATTTACGTTGTATGCAGTTTTTTAAGCAGACTGCCGCGCTATATGCCGGGGCGGGCATTACTATGGATTCTGTACCGGAAAAGGAATGGCAGGAAACTGAGTTGAAAATGCAGACGCTCAGCGAGTTATTGAGATAAGTTTCCCGATTTTTGCTCCGGGAATGGAATGCAGCAGATTTCCCGAAGTATTTGGCTCAGCGTTCACTTAGGAGTGAGGATGAAATAAATGCAGAAACTGGGCGCAGGGTTTTTATTCATTTTCAAGGCGTGAAAACAGGCGCATAGCAAGCTATGTAACTGTTTTCACAACGCAGAAAATGGAGGAAAAGAC
>NZ_JAUCGJ010000101.1 GCF_030378065.1 Candidatus Venteria ishoeyi
TACTATTGAAGACAGCGATGGTATAAAACATTACATTTTCACACTAAATGGTAAAGAATTAAAAATTAATATTAATGATTTTTCATTTGAAATTGATTTTATTAGAGAAATTAAATTTATTGATAATTTTGGTCTCAGTAATATAGAAATTATAAAAAATTATTCTTCAATACAAAAAAAAGATGCAGAAAACATATTAAATCGCTTCATCAAAAATTTTGACCCAAGTATAGAAGTATTTAAGATTATAGATGACACACCACAATGTAAAAAAAATGGAGACTATCTGGAACTGACGGAGTTTGGTGATGGGGTAAGATATTTAGTATCCATTGTAAGTGCACTTTATCAATGTGAAAATGGCTATTTGTTTATTGATGAAATAGACAATGGTATACACTACACAATGCTGGCTCAATTATGGGAAATTATTTTAACCCTGGCGAATGAACAGAATATACAAGTATTCGCAACAACCCATTCCAAAGAATGTATTGAATCTTTTTATCAAGCAGCTAAACAATTAGAAGAAAAAGAGATAACTTATACTATTATGACGCAATTAAAAAGTGGTGCAATTGATGCTGGTGTATATAACTATGACTTATTAGAAAATAGTATGGAACAAGAACATGAGGTGAGAGGATGGTAGGCGTTGCTATTTTTCATGAAGGAAGTTCAAAAAAAACTGCTGATAATGAACTTTTAAATTTATTAATAACAAATTTAAACTTAGATAATAATAAAATAAGATTTATTGGAATAGGTGGTAAAAGTAATTTTTTTAACTTGGATAATAAAAATTATAGCACTATAAAAATGGCTGTAAGACGGGAAGAAATTAACAAAATACTATTTGTCATTGATGCAGATTATGAAAAAAATGATGAAAAGTATGGTGGCTATGATAATACTGAAACTGAACTCAAAAAAATTATTCATGAGTTGGAATTACAAGACTGTTCAGATATTTATATCACTTGCGATCCACAAACCAAAGATGGCTACCTGGAATCATTAATCCTCTCGACCATCCCTGAAAAACAAAAATCCTGTATAGAAAATTTTTTAAACTGCTCAGATTTTAAATCTAAAGAAAACCATAAAGCCATACTCAACCAGATTTATAAAACGGCCTACCCTCAGGCACCATTCGATTTCTCCCATCAAAACTTTGACGAATTGAAACAAAAACTCACTACACTCTTTAGTATGGACAAGCATTCATGACCACAGAAAAACCCTGGACCGGGCGTTTTACCGCGCCCACCAATCAATTTGTTGAAGCCTTTACCGCTTCAGTAGACTTTGATCAACGCCTGTATCATTACGATATTATGGGTTCAATCGCCCATGCGCGGATGCTGGCAAAAGTTGGCGTATTAACAGAAGCCGAGCAAGAGCAGATTATTGCAGGGCTGGGCAGTATTGAGCAGGAAATCGAAGCCGGAACCTTTGACTGGTCGGTGGCGCTGGAAGATGTGCACATGAATATTGAAGCACGTCTGACAGCCAAAATCGGTAATGTCGGTAAAAAACTGCACACCGGGCGCTCGCGCAACGATCAGGTGGCAACAGACATCCGTTTGTATCTGCGCGATGAGATTGATCTTATCCGCGCAGAACTCAAGCGCCTGATTGAAGGTCTGGTAGACCTGGCGGGGCGCGAAACCGATACCATCATGCCGGGTTTCACCCATTTGCAAAGCGCCCAGCCCATCAGCTTTGCCCATCACATGCTGGCCTGGGTGGAAATGCTCATGCGTGACCGCGAGCGTCTTGCCGATTGCCGCAAACGGGTAAACACCATGCCTTTAGGCGCAGCGGCGCTGGCTGGCACCAGCTACCCCATAGACCGGACTTACACGGCAGCATTATTAGGCTTTGACAACATCGCTGAAAACTCATTGGATGCCGTCAGCGACCGCGATTTTGCCATTGAATTTACCGCTGATGCTGCACTGCTGATGATGCACTTGTCGCGTTTCGGCGAAGAACTGGTATTGTGGTCTTCCGCACAATTTGATTTTATCGACTTGGGTGATGCTTTTTGTACTGGCTCTTCCATCATGCCGCAAAAGAAAAACCCCGACGTGCCGGAACTGGTGCGCGGTAAAACCGGGCGGGTATACGGACACCTCACCAGTCTGCTAACCTTGATGAAATCCCAGGCACTGGCCTACAACAAAGACAATCAGGAAGATAAAGAACCGCTGTTTGATACCATCGACACCCTTAAAGGCAGTCTGCGGGTATATGCCGACATGATGCCGCAGGTGCAGGTGAAGCGTTCGAATATGTACCACGCAGCAAAACAAGGTTTCACCACGGCAACAGATTTGGCGGATTATCTGGTGTGTAAGGGGCTACCCTTTCGCGATGCGCACGAAGTGGTGGGGCAGGCGGTACGCCACTGCATAGAACATGAAACCGAACTGGATGCTTTAAGCCTGAAAACCCTGCAAGGTTTTTCCGAGATTATTACCGATGATGTTTACAGTGTCTTGACGCTGGAAGGCTCGGTGGCGGCGCGTAACCATATCGGCGGCACCGCGCCTGTGCAGGTGCGGAAAGCGATAGCGCGGCTCAAAGTGCGTCTGGCTGAGTAACCAACTGCTTCCCTATCATTCCCATGCTCTGCATGGGAATGTATAATTTCAGTAATTCCCCAATTTTATACCATAGATTCAGGTAAATAAGAAAATAGCCGTAAATTTTTTACGGCAGATAGAGATTGTGTTATAGTCCAAAATATTTAATCAATAACGGTTTAAATGGACACCATAAATGCTCACTAAGTTTGAAGTCAGTAATTTCAAAAATTTTGCAGAAAAGTTTACTTTTGATTTAACACAGACCAATAATTATGTTTTTAATCAAAATGCTGTACATAATGGTATTATTAAAAATGCATTAATTTATGGTCATAATGGAGTAGGTAAATCAAATTTAGGTTTTGCAATATTTGATTTGATTTCACACTTGACTGATAAACATTCTGATTCT
>NZ_JAUCGJ010000102.1 GCF_030378065.1 Candidatus Venteria ishoeyi
ATATTTGCCTCAAATTTTGCTCAATACCCGATAATCTATTGCAAATTATTAAATTTATAATAATTTATAAAATTTTCATAACTTATATTAAGAGATTTAACGATGCCTTCAATCCAAATAACTTTAGTTAAGTCAACACTAAAACACTTTTTCAGGTATTTTTTATCAGCATGGCTTTTATACCTGTTTTCCCCCTGTGTAGCGGCGTTCCAGGATAATGCTCGGCAGGCGGTGAACCTCGGTCAATATGAACAGGCTATTCAACTGTGGCGGCGGCAATTGCAGCAGGAAGATGATCCACGCCTGCATCTCCATATTGCCCAGTTCAGTATCAAACTGGGCTTATACCAGGCGGCGGAACGGGCTTTGGAACAGGCGCGGAAGGGAATAAGTGATAAGGACCCCACCCTGTTCGCGCGTTGGCATCTTGTTTACAGCCAATTGTTAGCGGCACAAAATCATGACCAATATGCTGTTGCGTGGAAGCATCTGCAACAGGCTTCCATGCTGGATAAGCAAATCCACGATCCATTGCTGCTGGCGGAAATATTAAAACAAAAGGGCAATCTGCATAGTGCCGGAGGAAATTATTCCAAAGCCCGGGACAACTATCAGGCAGCGCTTGAATTGTTGGAAAACCAGCAAGGTGCTGAAGATTCACGTAGTAAAATATTCCTTAACCATACGCGTGCACTGGTCATGCAGCAAATATATACAGCGCCCAATCCAGGGCGCATGGAGGACTTCCACGAAAGTCTGCAAAGCTTGCGGCAGGCCACAGAAATTTTAAGCAGTGGTGAAGATATTTACCAACAAGTCTTCGCCTATTTGCAATTATTTGATTTGGCAGAAAAAATCCAGTCCCAAATAAGCGGTTCCAGTGAAGCATTACAGCGTATTATGCAAAACGCAGTACAACAAGCTGTGCGCCTGGCGGAACAATTGGCCCATCCTCACGCAAAAGGCCATGCCTATGCAGCATCAAGCCGCTGGTATTTTGGGCAAAATCAATTCGATACTGCCCTTACGCAGATACGCCGGGCACTATTTTTTATCGCCCAGGAACCGGTTGGCTGGAAGACATCCCAATGGCTGCGTTTGAAAGGGCAAATTTTGTACCAGCAAAACCGAAACGATGATGCTTTGGATGCTTACCGCCAAGCCATCCAACAACTCAAACCGCTACGCCGCAAACTGGTGAATACTGGCTTTCGCCCACCTGAGGAATTACGCGCCCAACTCGCGCCGGTATATTTTGAATTTGCCGATTTAGCCTTGCAACAAGCTGCCAATAAGGGCGTAAACAAAAATGAATTACTGATTGAAGCCAGGGAAGCCATAGAACACTTCAAGCAGGCGGAACTGCAAGATTATTTCCGCAGTAGTTGCATTACCGCGCAAAGCAATTGCGCTCTGCTCGATGAACTCCTGGATGATACCACTGCGGCGCTCTATCCGGTGATTTTGCCAGATCGCCTGGAACTGTTACTCAGCCTGCCGGATGATATGCTGCGGTTTCGGGTGGATGTTAGCGCGGAGCAACTGAAGTTAACCGCCACCATGTTCTCATCCCCGCTGCGCAGGCATCCCCACCCCCAAGAGCGTGCCAGAGGACGCAGCCAAAAATCCACCAGCCCGGCGGTCTGTTCACCCATCACCCGTGGGCGCGGTGGGAAAACAGCGGAAAACCCGGATCGTGCTTTTCGCTTTTTGCCCCATGCCCAAAAGCTTTATCAATGGCTGATTGCACCCCTGGAAGCCCAATTACAGGCACACGGTATCAAGAATCTGATTGTTGTTCCCGACGGTATCCTGCGCACCCTGCCTTTCGCTGCGCTGCACGATGGCGAACAATATTTGATCGAGCGCTACGCCCTGGGCATCAGCCCCGGCCTGTGCCTGTCCACCAGTCAGGAACCCTGGTATGAACTGCCAGACATGCTGCTGGGCGGAATTTCCGAGGCGGTGCAGGACTTCAGTCAGATTCCCTGCGCTGAATATGAATTAAAAACCCTGCACCAAAGTTATGCCCAAAACCATCCCTTGCTGTTAAACCAAAAATTTCAATTACCTGAACTTCAGCGCAGCGTGGCGGAACAAGATTACTCCATCGTCCATATTGCCTCCCACGGTGAATTCAATGCCGACGTGGATAAGAGTTTTATTCTCACTTATGACGGTAAACTCACCCTGGACAAGCTGGAACAGCTCAATTTGTTGCGTAAAGTGAGCGATAAACCCATTGAACTGCTGACTCTCAGCGCCTGTGAGACCGCCAAGGGTAACGACCGCGCAGCTCTGGGACTGGCTGGTGTAGCCCTGAAAGCTGGCGCAAAAAGTGCGCTGGCGAGCCTCTGGCAGGTAGATGACAATGCCACCCCCGCAGTAATTATTGAGTTTTACCGTCAGTTGCAACAGTCGAAATTGAATAAAATCCAGGCTCTGCGCCATGCCCAGATACAGTTACTGCAAACCGAAGAGTACGCCAGATATCAGCATCCCTATTATTGGTCAGCGTTTATGATGATCGGTGATTGGCATTAAAATTTTAAATGAGAGAAATATGACAAAACAGTATAAAAAAAATAAAACACTAAAGTCACAAGTGCTTGTACCGTTTGTATCTTTTGTATCGCTCGTGTTGTTTTTCCCTGTTCAGGCTGAAATCAGCCTTTCTTCAATAGGCAATGAACAATTATCAATAAATGATGGAGAGTACGCCATTACCCAGGATTTAGGCGTGACAGCAGGCAACAACCTGTTTCACTCCTTCCACAGTTTCAATA
>NZ_JAUCGJ010000011.1 GCF_030378065.1 Candidatus Venteria ishoeyi
GTTTATCTGTTGTAAATCGTTGTCACTGAGAGTCATATGCTATGTGAGAACCTGAATGATTATGCTTTATACTGTTACATAAATTGTTCTGATATACAATATTTGCTTTGGGGGTCTGAACGGTTACGGTGCTGGATAAGCTGAAACGGTATGAATTTAAGACAGATTTGTTGCCTTTATTGGGTGATAAAATGCGATGGTACGGAAAGCAGCTAAACAAGCAATTGAGCACATACAGAAAGGGTAAGCATGTTTAATTATTCTATTATGACTGCTTCTGGTGACAGTACGTAGACAATACATGTCGCATTCGGCTAAGCTTCCCGACCCTGGAAAAATTAGAATACCGTAAAAATTAGTTATTAAATTGTTATGACAATCAAGGAAAACCTCATGCTCATTACCAGAGACGCGCTAAAAACTGAAATTGACGAGGTTGATACCCAGTATCTGGAAACCTTATACCGCATTATCAAATCACTGCAACAACCAACTGTGCCAGCAAAACCTTCCGGTTTAATGGCAAAACTCAAAACCGTGAAAATCTCTGCGCCTGAAGACTTTGCAGAAAATATTGATGCTTATATCAATGGTGAAAAGGATGCTTAAGCCAATTTTTGTTGATACGGGTTTTGTCATCGGCCTGGTGAATGAACGGGATACTCATCATGCTGAAGCACTCAGACTGTCTGAATACTATGAAACCTATCCTTTTGTGACAACCGATGCCGTGTTATTGGAAGTCGGTAATGCGCTGGCAAAGAGCTTTAAGCCTCAAGGTACTGAGATTATTGATTATTTCATAAACTCTGCTGATACAACAGTTATTCATCTCAATGCGCTGCTTTTTAAACGCGGTTTCGATCTTTATCAAAGTCATGCAGATAAAAGTTGGGGACTGGTTGATTGTGTATCATTTGTGGTTATGCGGGAAATGGAAATTGAAGACGCCTTGACTTTTGATAAACATTTCACTCAGGCAGGTTTTCAAAAATTAAGTATTAAATAAGAAAAGTGGGGTGAAATCAAAACTTTGTTGCAGTAATTGCTAACACCTGCATGTGATTTAGTCCAGGCTAGAACATGTGCGGAAAATCTGTATAGTTTGGGGTTCAGTGTTGCGGATGCCGCTCATATTACCGTTGTTGAATAATTGGCAGATATGTTTATTGTGAAAAAAAGCTTTTTCAACATGACTCGCAACTGATAATAAAAAGTTTATCACGCACTTTACAGACAACTTCTAATTAAGCTATTGTACTGCAAAAAAATAACACATCCTTAGAATCTGATTTCAGTGCCAAAGACCTTGATAAATGGTTTAGACCTCACGCTAATTGATTGATAGTGAGCTAAGCTTAGGAACGGTCAGTAAATAACTAGCGCATTTAATGTGTTTTTTTATCCGTATTCTGTGTTATGAAAACAGTTACATAGCCCACTATGTGCCTGTTTTCGTGCCTTGAATACAAATAAAAATCCTGCGCCAACTGCGCAAGTTATTTAATTCCCATTCCTTAACATCAAATTTCAGTGAACCCGACAGGAACCCAGTCTTATGAAACCAATGAAAAAGTGTTTGCGCTATGCCTTGCCTGCGCTTGCCTTATCCGTATCGTTATTGCTTCAGCCACAAATGGGTTGGGCGGAAACGGTGGCTGATACCTCTGTGGATGAGCAGGCACTCATTGCACAAAATACCCGTTTATTATTGAAAGAAAACCAATGTCAGCAATGTAATCTGAAAGCCGCTAATCTGTATCGTGCAGATTTATCCGGCGCGCAGCTTGAACAGGCGGATATGCCCTGGATTAACCTGGAGCGCACCAAGCTTAAGGGTGCGAATATGGCACAGGCGAAAATGGAGCGCGCGCGCCTGTCTCATGCCAATCTCAAAGGGGTTAATTTACAGGGCGCGCAACTGGAACGGGCTAATCTGACTGACGTGAACTTAAAAGGCGCTGATTTAAGCGGAGCCAACCTGAAAGGTGCTAATTTAAGCCAGAGTAATCTGAAAGGGGCTAACCTGGAAGGGGCCAATCTGGAGCGTGCTGATTTAACGGGTGCGAATCTGGAAGGTGTTAATCTGTCTAACAGTAATTTGAGCATTGCCAATTTTGAAAAAGCAAGCTTGCATCGTGCGAATATTAAAGGCAGCACAGTCATTGGTGCTAATTTTAATTATGCCGACTTGCAGGGGGCGCAGTTACCGGATATTTCCTTTGAGCGCACCAGTTTAAAGGCCACAAACCTACGCGGAACACATCTTGAAGGCGGCGAGTTTGAGCGCGCGGAACTGGCAGATGCCGATTTGGATGCAGCCATTTTAGAAACCCCGGATAGCCCGATAACACAGGGTCAATGTGCAGATTGTAAACTATCTGGTACGCAGTTATTGTGGGCAAATCTTAGTGGCGCGCGTCTGTTTCGGGCTGATTTGGAAGGTGCCAACCTGGAAGGGGCAAACTTATCTGCGGCAATGCTCAATGAAGCCAATTTTGCAGCCGCAAATCTGCACTGGGCGGATTTAAGTGGCGCACAGATGCAATGGGTCAGTTTAGTTGGCGCAAGTTTGCAAAGTGCACAATTAAAAGGTGCCGATTTGCAAGGCGCGGTTTTAGAAGATACTGATGTGCAACATACGCTGTTACAAGAAAAAGGAAACCCCTAATGTTCAAACAAATCGGTTTTGCGATGCTATTAATTGCTATCACAACCACTTCACAGGCGATTGCGCAGAATACGGATGCGCAGAAGCTGAACAGCCAACGCCTGGAAAATATTGAGCGTTTATTAAAAACTTATGAATGCAAAGCCTGTGAGATGAAAGGCATGCGTCTGTTCCGGGCCAATCTGGTGGGGGCTAATATCAGTCGGGCGATTTTAAGTGGCGCGAATATGGAGCGTTGTAATATGAAGCGTGCCAATCTTGACCATGCGCAGCTTTCCGGTGCCAATCTTGAAAAAGTAAAATTGACTGGAGGCAGTTTGATTGAGGCTAACTTAAAGGGGGCAAATCTTGAGCAGGCAACCTTGCAACGGGTGAATCTGATGGGCGCGAACCTTGCCGGAGCAAATCTTGAAGGGGTTAACCTGCAAAGTGCTAATCTGCGTAAAGCGGATTTAAGCGGGGCTAATCTTGAAAATGCAAATCTTGAAGGCGCGCAACTAGAAGGGGCTATCTTAAATAATGCCAACCTGAAAAATGCCAATCTGGAACGGGCTATCCTCAAACGCGTGCAATAACAAACTGTGCTGGAGTGCTGGTATGATGTTCAGCACTTCAGCCATGCAGAATCAAAAGGACTTCATGATGAACATCCGTTATTATCTGATTGCCGCTTGCATGGTTACAAACGGTTTATTTTTCTCTGTCGCGCAGGCAGGGCAACCCACCAATATCACTTATTCGGGTAAAAACACGACTTTTACCGGAGATAAATATCGTTATTACAGCGTGCGCTGTTCTGATGGCAAGGTGCGCCATGTCACTTCCTGGAGTGCCAGAAAAAAGAGAAAATGGTGCGTAGGGAAAGGTAAAGACAACTCTTGCAGCAACAGCCAATTAACCTCGGCTAAACGCGCTTGTCGTTGATGTACTGATTAAAGTGGTGGAATAACAATGATTTTTATACTGTTTAAGATTTTACATGGGAGCAAAACCATATGTCCTTAAAACCTTATTTATTCCTGCCACTATTATTGGCCTTATTCGCCTGTAGTAAACAACAAAAGCCGAGCACGGAAACCCCCGGTGGCATAGCAACGACTATTCAGCCTGGTGGACAAACCGTTGGACTTGGCAGTGAGCAGGCGGCTGAGGGCGTTGCCATACAACCGGGCATGAGTGCGCCGCTGCAAAACAGGGTGTATTTTGATTTTGATTTAAGTCATGTGCGCCCTGATCAACGTGATGCCTTGAATGCTCATGCCCGTTATCTGCTGGCACATCCGCAGGCGCGTATTCGTTTGGAAGGTCATGCCGATGAGCGTGGCAGCCGGGAATATAACCTGGCTTTAGGCGACCGCCGCGCACAGGCCGTGCAACGTTATCTCATGATTAGCGGGATTGATAAAACCCGTATGGATACGCTGAGTTATGGTGAAGAAAAACCCCTGGCCTCAGAACATGAGGAAGCCAGTTGGCAACGCAATCGCCGCGTGGAAATTGTTTATTAACCGGTGTTACGCAAAAGCTTCTTTTTCGCAGGTTTTGAAACATGAAAAAACCGCTTTTACTTCACGCTGGTTTTCATTTGTTCCCTGCCAAATCCCATTTGGTACAAAAATACCGACTGTGTAACATCAGTTATTAAGCAGACAAATTGGAGTGTCACTATGCTGCAAAAATTTTTATCAATTGCTGTTATTACTCTTTATCCTTCATTGTTATTGGCGCAACAAGCTGTTGCGCCCGTAATTGCACCTATGGGGGCAACCCAGGCACAGTTAAACCAAGTGCAAAGTATTGTGCTGGATCAGGAGCAGCAACTGCAACAGCTACAGCAAAATCTCAATACCTTGCGCGGTGAAAACGAAAGCTTAAAACACCGCATCGTTCAATTTGAAAACAGTCAGCGTAATTTACTGGCGGATATGGATCAGCGTTTGCGTAATCTTGAATCTGCTACGCCAGGAGTTGCCAATCCTGCTGCCAATCCTGCTGCCATTGAACCGGCAACGACGCAAGCGCCGACAACGCAGCAAAATATGGAGCAGACACATCAAGCACCCGCAGAGATTCCGGCAGCGCCTCCTGTAAGCAGCGGACAAATTCAGGCGAATATTGCTGATCCAAAGGCACAGGTAGCGTATCAACAGATTTTTGCGCAATTACAAAATGGCCAATACGCACAGGCAATCACTGGCTTTCAGCAATTTTTACAAAATTATCCACAGACTATCCAGGCACCGGATGCACAATATTGGATGGGGGAAGCCTATTATGCGCAAGCGGATTATCGCAATGCACTCAATGCCTTTAATCAATTATTGGAAAAGTATCCCAACAGCCAGAAACAGGCAGATGCCTTGTTGAGAATGGGCTTCAGTTATGACGCGCTGAAGGATCGTAAAAAAGCCAGGCAAGTGTTGAAATATGTGAAAGGAAAATATCCTGGCACTGCAACGGCTCGCTTGGCGGAAACCCATTTGTTGAAAATGAAGTAACCTGAGTTCGATTTAGGCTTCATTAAATAATGCGTAACTGGAGCGGCATTGTTGACACACTGAACCAGCAAAGTGCTCAGCACTTTGAGTTCAAACACGCCCGTTATGTCGGGGGTGGTTGTATTAACGAAACCTGGATACTGGAAGGGCAACAAAACTCAAAACCACAGAGCTATTTTGTTAAACTCAACCAGCCTGAACAGAGCCAAATGTTTGCCGCAGAAGCAGAAGGTTTGATGGCGCTGGCAGCGCCTGGGGTTATCGCCGTGCCACAACCTTTGACTTGGGGGATAGAGCAAAACCAGGCGTATTTGGTGATGTCCACTTTTCAAACGGGTTCAGGCTCTGGACAGGCCATTCGTCAGTTAGGCCGACAATTGGCAGCTTTGCATCGTCATCAGCAAGCAGATTTTGGCTGGCATCGTGAAAATACCATTGGCGCGACTCAGCAAGTCAATACACCCGATAGCCAATGGATTCGTTTTTTCCGTGAACAGCGCCTGGGTTTTCAACTCTCTCTGGCAGCCCGTAATGGTTATACGGGTAAATTGCAAAGCACGGGCGAGCGTTTATTGGCTTGTGTGGGAGACTTTTTCTCTGGTTATCAACCGCGCCCTTCTTTATTACATGGCGATCTCTGGTCGGGTAATTATGCAATTACCCAAACGGGAGTGCCAATATTGTTTGATCCTGCCGTCTATTATGGTGATCGTGAAGCAGATTTAGCCATGACCGAATTATTTGGTGGTTTTCCGGCAGATTTTTATGCGGCTTACCAGGAAAGCTGGCCATTAGATCCGGGTTATGCAACCCGAAAATCTTTATATAATCTGTACCATATTTTGAATCATCTAAATTTATTTGGTGGTGCTTATGCCGGACAAGCGCAACGTAGTATTGAGCAATTATTAAGTGTTTGTCAGGCTTAGGAGTGAGAATTTTATAACTTCAGCAACTTGGCTGGTCTTTTCCTCCATTTTCTGCGTTGTGAAAATAGTTACATAGCTTGCTATGCGCCTGTTTTCACGCCTTGAAAATGAATAAAAATCCTGCGCCCAGTTTCTGCATTTATTTCATCCTCACTCCTTAAAGCCATTTTTGTCAACGAATATAGCTGCCTGTTTTAGAATGCAAAATCTTCCGGGTATTATTCCTGCTTCATGAAACCAGCCGCAGACTGTTGTATAGTTAAACTATAGCGATTGAATTTTAACAATCGCCTTGTTAGGCGTGAGGCTGAAATAAGACCAGTCCGGTTGTATAAAATCCTCATTCCCTAGGGGCTGGAGATATGAAAAGTAGTTATATTCCTTTCTTGCAGTGTTATCGATTGCTTTGTGTTGTGTTATGCGCTGGTTTAAGCGTTATGCCTGCGGTACAGGCTGAGCTAAATTCTGAACCTCGCACAAAACCCATGCAGATGCCTTCTTTTAAAATTTCTTACATACCACCTAATGTCGGCGCGCCGACAAGGCGTGTGGGCGCGGGAACGCGCGGTAAGGTTTGCAATGAGGCGAACATGATTAGTGAAAGCTTTAAGATTGTAGCGCTTGGCCCTGTCATGACCGGTTACACGCTTTCTGCACAACCCGTTTTATATTGGTCGATCAATCAGGCGGTACAAGGTGATTTTATTTTTACCATTAACCCGTTAAGCAGTGATGCAGAAGCCTTCAGCTTATATGAACCATTGCTGGATGAAACCCGTCAGTTGTCTTTACAAGCGGGGATTCACGCATTCAAGTTAAGTGATTATGTGATTGAATTAAAAACCAAGCAGGAATATGAATGGTCGGTGACTTTGGTGTGTGACAATAAAATGCCATCGTTAAATTTAAGTGCCACCGGCAGCATTCAACGCATTGCGCCCTCTCAGGGGTTACTTGCCCAGATCAAATCCACCAGTGAACAGCAGCAACCTTACCTCTATGCCCGTAGCGGTATCTGGTATGAAGCTTTGCAAAGCTTATCGCAACTGATAGAAAATGTGCCTGACAACAGACAACTGAAAAAAATTCGTCATAATCTGCTACAACAGGAAAAGCTGGATCTCCCCATCCACTATTAAACGGCATAAGGAACGAGGATAAAATAAGCCCCATTTAGTTTCAGGTGTTATAAAACCCTCGTTCCTTATTAAACAAATCATTCACCCGATATTCCAACCCACCAATATCCTCTGGGCATAGTTGTCGAATTCGTCGATAATTTTTGGCTGCTTCTTTTCCTAAGGTTTTCCTTGTTTTATTGTGAGCACGTTTATAAGGCTCATAATATGCCTCTTTGGGATCGCAATCTGCACGTATTTCTTTCATACTCCAGTTTTTTGGTAGATCAGCTTGACCAGCAAGCGTCCATACTTCAACTTCCTGCCAAGCATGTTCAGCAAAAAAATAACGTGACTTGGTTGCAGGTCTTTCTGCCGCAAATTTTTCTATTGCTTTGGCTTCCAGGTTATTCAGTTTTTGTTTACGATTTTGTTCACAGTCACGATCAACAATGAGTAAAAAAAGTTTAACCATCGGGTAACGTTCAATAATTTCATCCAGACGCTCCCATTTCAGTGCTTCACCCAAACCGCCCAGCACAGGATCAAGGCAGACATCTACAATTGCGTTGCGATTAAATTGCCTTATCATTTTTTGAATAAGCGGTTTGAGTATAAACTGGTCATTTGTAGAATCCTCGGGAATAATAAGTACATTAAAACTCATTGTTGTTTCTCTTCAGCAGTGATGTCAGTATCAGCTTCAGAAAATAATGCAACATTTTCCAGCCAGCCTGAAGCATGCAAACGCGCCAAGTTCTGGCTTTTTAATACCTCTTCAATATCAGGAAGGGTACTGATACGTTTTACTCTGGAATCCGGGGTATCTTCATTACGGTAAATAAGCAAGGCATCGTTGCCTACTTCCTTATTAAGAAAAGTCAACATGACCGGGTTATGGGTTGTGCATATCACCTGAATTTGTTGCTGCTGACAAACTTGCTGAATCAATTGCAGCAACAAACGCAAACGTGTAGGGTGAATACCATTATCAAATTCTTCAAAAAAATAGATTTGCCCTGAGTCTGGATTTAATAAAGCAGTAACTAAGGCCAGAAATCTCAATGTACCATCACTGGCGCTCAGCGCAGAAATTGTATGTCCATTGGATTCTATAAAATAAACAAGTAGCTCTCCAGAGTGATCTGTTTCAAATTTAAAATCTATAACGTCCATCGGCGTGAGCGCGTCCAGCCAATCAAGTAAGGTTAATTTAAGATTTTTATCCTGACAAATGCTAAAAAGCACCGATGAAAAATTCTCCCCCCTGTCCCCAAGTATTTTTGCACCTGGTATAGAAGGCTGACGAACTGTATCAGGATCAAGATCAAGAAAACGAATATGCTCTAACGCTTTTAGAACTTCTGTGCAAGCGTGTTGTGCTTTTTCTGGCTCTTTTTCGCGTTTACAAAGCTGGGATAATACTGGACGATCAGAATAAAAGTCAGATATTTTACCTTTAGCGTCATATTCACCACCTCTTGGATAAGCAATACGAATAAAGTCCGTTTTATCTTGTGTTATAAATGCCCCTTTAAGACTTGAACTCCATATCGGCTCTCTTGTGGACAGCGATGTTTTTTCAGCTCTTGTTTCAATATCCAGGGACTCCCCTATAATTTTGGGTTCTTGATACTTATTTGATAACTCAATAATTACTTGGTAATGATATTCAGAATAAATACCTTTCGGTGAATACGCTTTTCTGATTACGCATTTAATTTTAAATACCGATTGTCCTTGAAAACCAGCTTCGCGAATACCTCCCCGGATACCCTTCCATTGCAATATACCATCTGGATTTGTTTTTTTTCCAAGGATTTCGACCAAGGTATAACCCAGGCCAATACCATGGAGAAAACGTAAAGCATCCCTTAGGTTGCTTTTTCCTGATGCATTGGTGCCAACAATAACAACTATATGACCAAAGTTGATTTCTACTTCTTTGAAACTTTTAAAATTTACCAGGTTGATTTGTGTCAACATGTTAAACCCCATCCACTTTGAAATCGACAAAAATATTCTATTAATGTCATACCTGTGCAAGCAGGTATCCAGTCGCTGTTCACGAGGGCTGGATTCCTGTCTGCACGGGAATGACAAAAACTGTGGTTTTCAACTTAGACAGGGTTTATTTCACCTGCATCCCCGGCATTGCTCCTGCGTCTGGACTGAGCAGAAAGATATTTTCCCCACCAGGGCCAGCAGCCAGCACCATACCTTCAGACACACCGAAACGCATTTTCCGTGGTGCCAGATTCGCTACCATGACAGTCAGTTTGCCTTCCAGCACTTTGGGATCGGGATACGCCTGACGAATACCGGCAAACACATTGCAGGTGTTTTCTTCGCCCACATTTAAGGTCAGGCGCAGTAATTTATCCGCACCTTCAACCAGTTCAGCCTGGATGATTTCAGCAATGCGCAAATCGGTTTGTGCAAAGGTATCGTAATCAACAATGGGTTTCAGGGGCGCGACTGATTTTTCTGCACTGTTTGCCGCTGCTTTAGGCTGCTGGGTAGCGGCTTGTTCAATTTCCCGTTGTTCCGCTTTAGAGGTCTCCAGCATGGCTTCAATCTGTTGCGGTTGCAGGCGCGTCATCAGCGGTTTGAAGGTGTGGATAAAGCTGTCGAGCAAAGGTTCTGGCTGCCAGACCACCGCTGCATCCAGAAAATCTTCCACCTGATTGGTCATTTTTGGCAAAATGGGTTGTAAATAGCCCATCAAGACCCGAAATAAATTTAAGCCCTGGGTGCAAATCGCTTGCAGTTGCGCTTCCTGGCCTTCCTGCTTGGCAATCACCCAGGGTTTGTGATGATCAATATACTGGTTGGCGCGATCCGCTAAGGCCATGATCTCGCGCACGGCATGACTGTATTCACGTTGTTCATAGGCTTTGGCAATGGCATCGCCTTCGCCAATAAACGCCTGATACAACTCACTGTCATGTAATTGTGGAGCCAGTCGGCCCTGAAAACGTTTGCTGATAAAACCCGCGCAACGGCTGGCGATATTCACCACTTTGCCAACCAGGTCGGCATTGACGCGCTGGCTGAAGTCTTCCAGATTGAGGTCGATGTCATCCACGCCACTGCCCAGCTTGGCGGCAAAATAATAACGCAGATATTCAGGATTAAGATGTTTCAGATAACTGCTGGCGGTGATAAAGGTACCGCGTGATTTGGACATTTTCTGTCCGTCCACAGTCAGGAATCCATGCACAAAAACTGCGCTGGGTTTACGAAAACCACTGCCGCTGAGCATTGCAGGCCAGAACAGGGAGTGAAAATAAATAATGTCTTTACCGATAAAATGATATAGCTCGGCTTTGCTATCCTTATCCCAGTAGGTATCAAAATCAATGCCTTCACGGTCACACAGATTTTTGAAGCTGGCGATATAACCCACGGGCGCATCCAGCCAGACATAAAAATATTTGCCCGGTTGTTCCGGGATTTCAAAACCAAAATAAGGCGCATCGCGGGAGATGTCCCAGGATTGCAGGCCGGTTTCAAACCATTCCTGTAATTTACGCTCAACTGCGGGTTGTAAGGTACCGCTGCTGATCCATTTTTTTAACATTGGCTCGAAATCTGCGAGCGAAATAAAAAAATGTTCGGATTCTTTGGTAATTGGTGTCGCACCGGAAATCGCAGAGACCGGGTTAATTAATTCAGTGGGAGAATAGGTGGCACCGCAGGCTTCGCAGTTGTCGCCATATTGATCCTCAGCTTTGCAGCGTGGACAGGTACCACGAATAAAACGATCAGGTAAAAATATACCTTTTTCGGGATCATAGGCCTGTTCAATGGTTTTTGTATGAACATAACCCTGGGCTTGCAGGCGGATATAAATTTTTTCAACTATTGCCTGATTTTCCGGCGAGTGGGTAGAATAATAGTTATCAAAATTGATTAGGAAACCGGCAAAATCCCCTTTATGCTGGCGACTGCTTCTGGAAATCAGCGCCTCAGGGGTGATACCTTCCTGCTGGGCGCGTAGCATGATCGGTGTGCCATGCGCATCATCAGCACAAACATAATAACAAGTTTGACCATGAAGCTTTTGGAAGCGCACCCAGATATCAGTTTGGATATATTCAACCAAGTGACCAATATGGATAGGGCCATTTGCATAAGGCAAGGCACTCGTTACAAGAATGTTTCTATGTGTTTCAGACATGATAAAATATTGAACCGGAATTAAATGAAGGGAAAATAGAGCCAGAACAGCATGACCTTCAGTTTACTTTAACTATACTTTAGTGATAGAGGTAAACTGATATTAATGCACAGTTTTAGTATATCATTATTAAAAAATGAAGAGAGTGATGAAAAAAAAATTTTCTGGTTTTTCGAATATTTATACCACGGGCTTAAGTGCTTTCATCCTGCTATTGCTGGTTTTTGTGCTGCTATGGACAAGTAGTATCCGTCTGGAAAATTTTGAAGCAGGTCAGAAGTTTATTGTCAAAAGCACAATGACGGGCATCGTTAATCAAATCACCCTGCATCTACAAAGTCAGCAGCATCAATTATCTTTGTTTTCCCGCCACCACGCAAAATTGCTCGCGCAGTTAGCCGATACTCCCGATAATGCCCAGCAACACACGTATTTATCTGCCTTGATTAAAGATTATTTTCCCACCTCGCAAACCTTTAATCTTTCCGCTCAGGATGGCAAGCCTTTACTTAATTTTGTTGAAAAAACATCAGTTGCCACAGGAGAAGCGGTTAATGATTCCGCTAACAAGTCAATGCATCCCTGCGAGGAACGTTTACCCTTGTTTGCCGAGCAACCTGATTTACCTTTGCAGATTTCTTCTCACCCCCCCCGGTATTCCATGGATTTGTTAATCCCCTGGTCTTATTCAAAAGCAAGCAATAGCCTCACAGATAGTACGCATAAAATCCGGCAGGGGTTTTTATGTATCAGTTTTCAACCCACCTTATTAGCCCGTTTTTTACGCACAGGCAAATTACATGGTTATGAAACACTGTTGCTGGATAAAAATAATCTCAAACGGATTGTGCTCAATTCACGTTATAGTTTGACCCGGCTTACGCAACAGGATTTATACCTGACACCGGCACAACGCCGACAAATGGTTTTTTCAGTGCCGATTGCCGATAGTGATTGGCTTCTGGCGGCATTACAACCGCATTATCTGTTAGTGCAGAAAAAACAGGATATCTGGGATCAATCGGTTTTTATTTTTTCACTGTTTGCCGCTTTAATGTTAATGCTGTCAGTTTGGGCCAGACGCACAGAACAGCGCCGGGATCAATTTGCCAATACTTTGCGTGAGCGCGAAGCGCAATATCGCACGATTGTGCAGGATCAAACCGAGTTAATCTGCCGCTTTCTGCCCAGTCGATGCATTACTTTTGTCAACCATGCCTATTGCCAGTATGTTGGTAAAATAGAGCAAGACTTGCTTAACAGCTTGTTTGAACCAGAAATTTTTATTGAGGATCGCAGCGATGTAGCCAATAAATTAAAACAATTAAGCCAGGGTCAGCCGCTGCTCACAGTTGAATATCGTATTGGCGAGCAGGAGCACTCAATCCGTTGGCAACAATGGACTTATCGCGCCTTATTTAATGAATATGGCGAAGTCAGTGAAATTCAGGCTGTGGGGCATGATATTACCGCCAGCAAACAAGTTGAAGCAACCCTGAAAAAAGCCAAAGAAAACGCTGAAATGGCGGCACGCGCCAAAAGTGAGTTTCTGGCAAATATGAGTCATGAAATTCGCACGCCGATGAATGGTGTGGTAGGCATGGCAGAATTGCTGATGGGAACCCAGCTCACCAACAAACAACGGGAATACACCTCAACCATTGATCGCAGCGCCCATGCCTTATTAACTTTAATCAATGATCTGTTGGACTTTTCCAAAATTGAAGCAGGCAAGCTGACCTTAGACCCACTACCCTGTGATCTGGAAACAGTGATTTTAGATGTGGTGCGTTTGTTAAATATGGGCGCAGGGGCAAAAAACCTGGAACTGCTGATTAATGTTTCTCCTGACGTGCCGCGCGGTGTCGTCGTTGACGCAGGCCGTTTACGTCAGATATTAACCAACCTGGTAGGCAATGCCATTAAATTTACGGCAAAAGGCCATATACTGATTCAGGTTAAATTAGACAAACAGTTTTCTGATATATCTCTGGAACACTTGGCGATTTCTTTTGAAGTGATTGATACGGGTATCGGTATTTCCAAAGATCAACTTTCCCGGATATTTGAAGCCTTCACTCAGGGGGATACCTCAACCACGCGCAGGTTTGGGGGAACCGGGTTGGGTTTGAGTATCAGTCATCAGTTGATTTCATTAATGGGTGGAAAAATCAACGTCCGCAGCGAACTGGGACAAGGTTCCAATTTTTTCTTTACCTTGCCACTGGAAGTGATTGAGTTACCCACTGCTAACTATGTCCAGCAGCCGCATATTGTATTACGAGACTCCAGAATTCTGGTGGTTGATGACAATTCGGTGAATCGGAAAATATACCAACAACAACTGGCGGCAACCGGTGCGCGTTGTGATGTGGTGGGTGATGGTGAAATGGCCTTGCATTATTTGCGGGAAGCGCAACGAGAGCAGAACCCTTATTGGCTGGCAATTCTGGATTATCAGATGCCGGATATGGATGGCAGACAACTGGGGCTGAAAATCAAACAGGAAAGTCTGCTGAAAAATACCTGCCTGGTATTATTATCTTCGGTGGCAAATTTTCCAAATAGCCAGAAATTAAGCACACAGGGCTTTTCTTCCGCTTTTTTAAAGCCGCTACCCATGAAACAATTACACGAAAGCCTGGAAGTATTATACGCCGCTTGGCAGGCTGCGGGAGAGCAGGCACCGGAATGGATTTCGTTGATGCAAGATCCGCTGTCTCAAGCATTACCGGGAGCCAACACCGATAATGCTGCCGCCCTGTCCACAGGCATCAACGAACAACTGGCAAATGACAGCATTATCGAAGCCTATCCTGAAACCCGGGTATTGTTGGTTGAGGATAATGAAATCAATCGCGTGGTTGCCATTAATATGCTGGAGCAATTGCAATGTCCGGTGGAAATTGCAGTTAATGGTCTGGAGGCCATAGAAAGCTGGGAACAGGGCTTAACCGAAGCCCATCCCTATGACTTGATTTTAATGGATATTCAGATGCCAAAAATGGATGGCCTGGAAGCAACCCAGGTTATTCGCCAGAAAGCAGTGGAACATGAAACGCAGCATCATGTGATGATTATTGCGCTGACGGCTAATGCCATGCAGGAAGATCAAGAAAAATGCCGGACGATTGGCATGGATGGTTATATTGTCAAACCTTTTAGTTTTGATCAGATCAAACAGGTATTTCAAGACTGGAGAAAACAGTACGGCACCCCCGATAATAGCGATAGCCTGCTGCAAAAATCAGCCGTGGATAAAAAACGCTTTCCCCCGCCTGAGGAAACGATTGAACAGTTTCCTGTATTTGATGCTGAACAATTACGCCTGATTGTTATTGGCAACCAGACATTACTTGAGCGAATTGTGGATGTTTTTCAAGAAGACAGCCAAAATCAACTGGACACCTTAAAAGAACTTTTACAAAATAAGGATAAACCCAATGATATTCAGCGTTGCCTGCATTCACTAAAAGGTGAGAGTCGCAATGTCGGTGCAATGGCTCTAGGTGAATTGGCCTGGCAAGGTGAGCAGGCAGCAAAGCACAAGGATTACCAACAGCTTGAACAACACTTACCCGCACTGACAGATGCACTGGAAACATTGTTTAAAACCTGGAAAGCAATAGACTGGGAGCATTTTTTATCATGAAATTACTCATTGCAGAAGATGCCGCCACTTCCCGCATGATGCTGGAAGAATGGGTGAAAGAATGGGGTTATGAGCCGGTTATTGCAGAAGATGGCGCAATGGCCTGGGATTATCTGAATCAAAGTCCGATTGAAACAATTCCCCGTTTGTTATTGGTGGACTGGATGATGCCAAATATGGACGGTCTGGAGTTATGCCAGCACATTAAAAACCACGAAAAATTTCCTTTTATTTATGTCATTTTACTGACCAGTAAAAATGCCAAAGAAGATATTATTACCGGCCTGGATGCAGGGGCTGATGACTTTCTCAGTAAACCGATACAACCTGAAGAATTACGCAGTCGGCTGAACGTGGGCAACCGGATACTGGGCTACCAGCAACAACTCCTGGAACTGGATGAGCAGAAAAATAAATTTCTGGGCATGGCAGCGCATGATTTACGCAATCCCCTCAGCTCAATTATGGGTTTCAGCCTGTTATTATTAGACACGCCATTAGAGGAAAGCAGTCGCCGGGAATTTCTCAATATTATTCACAAGGCCAGTCGAGAGATGCTGGTAACGGTTAATGAACTGCTGGATATCAGTGTCATTGAAAGTGGTCAGTTTGACTTACGCCTGGAACAACAGGATATTGCGCAACTACTACAAGATCATATCCACTTAAATAGTCTTAATGCCCAGCAAAAAAATATTCAGATTCAACAGCAAGGCATTGAATCCCTGACAATGCGTTGTGACCCACAACGCCTGGGACAAGTCATTGATAATTTATTAATCAATGCACTGAAATTTTCTCCCAAAGACAGTTGCATTATTGTGTCTTTAGAACAATTTGCAAATATGATTGAAGTGTCTGTTCAGGATGAGGGTCCCGGCATTCCCGAAGAAGAACAAAAATATTTATTTGGTGAGTTTGCTACACTTAAACATCAAGACGTTGACCAAGATGCTGGTCATGATAAGCGTACAGGACTGGGCTTGGCTATCGTAAAAAAAATCCTTGCCGCGCACCAGGGTCATGTTGGCGTAGCATCAAAATCAGGTCATGGCAGTCGCTTTTATTTTCGTCTGCCTTTAGACTGAAAAATATCTTTATCACAAGTTACCCTAACTAAGAGAACACGATTATGAACCATCAAATGACTGTTTTATTTATGAGTTTTGTACTCAGTCCCTTGTGTTTTGCAGAGTCAACAGTAGCGCCGGAAACAGCACCCATGCAAATTAAACAAGCTGCAAAACCGGCACAGGATAAAAATGCAAATCGACAACAATTGCTGCAAAGCAAAGCCTGTCAGGAATGCGATCTGTCAGGCATGGATCTCAGTGGTTTGGATTTAACAGCAGCCAACTTAAACAGCGCAATTTTAAAAAATGTAAATCTCAAGGGGGCAAACCTGGAAGGCGCTGACCTTAGCGGGGCAAATCTGGAAGGTGCAGACTTAAGTGCTGCGAAACTTAAAGGTGCGGTTTTATTTAATACTATTTTATATAAAGCCAAGCTGGAAGGCACAGATTTATCTGATCGCTCTGCAACGGAAATCAAGGAAATGACCAGTAAACCGGTGCAAACACCGCCTGTTACCAGTCGTGGCATTCGTGGTTAAAATCATAGGAACGAGGATGAAATAAGAACCGAAACCGGGCGCAGAATTTTTGTTCATTTTCAAGGCATGAAAACAGGCGCACAAGCAGCTTATGTCACAGTTTTCATAACGCAGAAAATGGAGAAAAAGGCCAGCCTGGTTTCGGGAATTATAAAATCCTCGTTCCTAAACTCAGCCCTGGTATTGTTATTCTGTATCGTCTTTTTTACCGCTGCGTATGATAAAGAAAATAGTTAACACAACAACAACTAAAGTTGAAAAACCAATAGTAAATAAAGATAACTGACCAATTGGATCTTTTAATAAAATATCAAGTATAGGCATCGTTATATTCTCCTCAAAGTTGAGCATTCATGTCATTGCACAAATACCGGAAAAATACATTCAATATGAATGTTGTTAAAAATTTCACTGTATTTGAATCGCTTTATTATAACAAAATTTACAAGGGTATAGCGTGGGCAAAATCAGTGAAATATGACTGCATCAAACATGATTCTTTGCTAGCAAAATAGCATTCACCTCATAACTTCGTAGATATTATCAAATGTTAATGATAATTGTAACAAAATACGAGCGGCTTGTTACGTCAAGGTGTAAAATCTATCCAGCAACGAGGGGGAGTTCGCATTGTGCCAAATAAAAACACTAAAAATACGCTTCAATTAAAAAATTCAGACATGTAACAAGCCTGACATAGTAGAATGCCTTTGCACTTTCCCGATTGGCTGCCTGAGTTTGGTGTCAGTTTCTTTTAGCCACTGCCTGGCTGAAGACCGCTTCCAGTTCACACCATTTATTGATAATGTATGCTAAATTTGAGTATTTTTACTTAAAAAACCTTACCTTGAGTTCAGGTGTTGAGTTACCTGCAAAGTAGTTATGAATCTACCTAATATACTGACTTTAATACGCATTGCACTGGTTCCAGTGTTTATTCTTGTATTTTATCTGCCTTTTTCATGGTCCAGTATTGCTGCCATGTATGTGTTTTTGCTGGCCTCTCTTACCGACTGGCTGGATGGTTATCTGGCGCGTAAATACCAGCAGACCACCGCGTTTGGCGCATTTTTAGATCCGGTTGCCGACAAGCTGATCGTTGCCGTGGCTTTGGTGGTGTTGGTCAGTGCTTATCCGACACTGTGGATGAGCATTCCGGCAGCGATTATCATCGGGCGGGAAATTATTATTTCCGCCCTGCGCGAATGGATGGCCGCAGAAGGCAAGCGTAGTGAAGTTGCCGTATCCGATATTGGCAAATGGAAAACCACAGTACAGATGCTGGCGATGTTGTTTTTGATTTATCAGGTGCCTTTATTTGGCGTGATCCCCGTGATTGAAATCGGTTATGTGCTGCTGTATATCGCAGTATTTTTAACCCTCTGGTCAATGGTGAGCTATTTACGCGCAGCTTTGCCGGTATTACTGGCAAGTGACAAGCAATGACGGCTACGGATTTTGCACATGAGTCCGTGTTGCTGGAAGCAGCGCTGCAAGGGCTGGCAATCCAGGAAGCGGGTATTTATGTGGATGCCACGTTTGGGCGCGGCGGACACAGCAGGGCTTTACTATCGCAACTGGGGCCACAGGGACAATTATTAGGTCTGGATCAAGACCCCCAGGCCATCACTACCGGCTTAAAACTGGCGCAAGCCGATTCACGGTTTCAAATTATACACAGCAACTTTCACGATATAACCCAGGTATTAAGCGAGCTGGGCTGGCTGGGCAAGGTCAACGGCATCTTATTTGATTTGGGCGTTTCTTCGCCACAACTTGATGATCCCGAGCGTGGTTTCAGTTTTTTACGCGATGGGCCGCTGGATATGCGCATGAACCCTTTACAGGGTATTTCCGCTGCCGACTGGATTAACCGGGCGCAAGCTTCAGACATTGCCGATGTTTTGTATCAATACGGTGAAGAGCGTTATTCCCGGCGTATTGCCCGTGCCATTGTATATCAGCGTGGGCAGCAACCGATTTTACGCACTGCGGTTCTGGCGGAAATCATTAAAACCGCGCACCCCGCCTGGGAAAGACACAAACACCCCGCCACCCGCAGTTTCCAGGCAATTCGTATTTATATCAACCGTGAACTGGAAGGCTTGGAAGAGACACTGGCGCAAATGCCGCAAATTCTGGCCCAGGGCGGTCGATTGGCAGTTATCAGTTTTCATTCATTGGAAGATCGTATTGTTAAGCGTTATCTGCGCGAACAATCACGCGGCGCACAATTTCCTCCCGGCGTACCCGTCACCGAAGCGCAAATCAACCAAACCCGGCTGTTTAAAACCCTGGGCAAGGCCATACGCCCTTCGCCACAGGAAGTACAGCAAAACCCCCGCGCCCGTAGTGCAACATTAAGGGTTGCGCAAAGACTTTAAAAGTCTAAATCCCTCTGAAATCGGGCGTTCCATAGACCTGACAGGTTTTTAAAAACCTGTCAGGTCTTTGCATCAAATAAATGCACTTTGCACTAAAATGGTGCAAAGTATAATTTACTGATACAATAAAACATATCAATTCACTGATTTTTATTTCCAGTTATGTTCCATGCAAAGCATCCTGAAATAGATTAAAAAATAGGCTAAATGATTGATAATCATTGTGATATTACCAGCCTTCCCCCCTTAAAAACCGGTGCTTGCAGCTCAGGCAAATGACGACATAAAAAGAAAAATAATCTCTAAATAAAATGGTTTGTAATTTGCTCTAGCTCAATACAATAATTTTTACAATGGCTATCCAATCCATGAACACCATGCCTTCCCCCGCTTTGATGTTTGAGCACCTCAGCACTGCCGTTTTATGTTTTGATCCCAAATTGCATTTACAAGCCATTAACCCGGCTGGCGAAGCGCTACTGGAGTTGAGTGCTAAAAAATTACATGGCATCCATGCATTAACGCTGTTTCCTGATTGCAAATGCTTACTCACGCCTCCCACCACACCCCATCCAGTAACGGAGCATGGCCTGCGTCTTAACGTATTGGGTCACCACTTTATTATGGTGGATTGCACGATTACTTCGATTTGGAGCGCAGAGGATCAACAAGGCAGTGCTTTTTTAGTGGAACTGGTCAATATTGATCAGCAACTGCGCCTGACCCGTGAGGAAAGCTTATTATTGCAGCACCAGGCGACCCAGAATTTATTGCGCGGCATGGCGCATGAAATCAAAAATCCTCTGGGGGGGCTGCGCGGCGCGGCACAATTACTGGCGCGGGAACTACCAGAGAATCAACGCGAATATACTGAAATTATTATTGGCGAGGCGGATCGCCTGCAAAATCTGCTTAACCGGATGCTGGGTTCGCATACCCCGCCACAAAAAGAATGGATTAACGTCCATAAAGTGTTATGCCGGGTACGCCAAATCGTACTCACTGAAGCCGGGGATAATGTCACTTTTCTGGCTGATTATGACCCCAGCCTGCCGGATATTTTTGTTGACCCGGATCAATTGCATCAGGTATTGCTGAATATCATGCGTAATGCCATACAAGCGATGGAAAACCAGGGTCATTTAATTCTGCGCACCCGCATTGAGCGCAATCTCAGCCTCTCGCATCCACAAACCAAATCTAAACAATACCGCCTGGCAGTACGCATTGATATACAAGATGATGGCCCCGGCATTGAAGAGACCATGCTGGAGCAGATTTTCTACCCTATGGTCACAGGACGCGCAGAAGGCACGGGTCTGGGTCTGTCGATTGTCCAAAACCTGATTCATCGTAATAATGGCATGATTCAATGCCGCAGCGAACCGGGAGAAACGGTATTTACTGTTTTTCTGCCCATAGAAAAAGCGACAAGCAAACAAGGTAAATAAAATGAATAATGTATGGGTGATTGATGATGACCGTTCCATTCGCTGGGTACTGGAAAAAGCACTGAGCCAGGCAGGTCTGGACGTTACGAGCTTTGATCGCGCCGATAAGGTGATTCATGCCCTGGAGCAAAATCTGCCCTCCGTTATTATTACTGACGTGCGTATGCCCGGTATGAGTGGTCTTGCCTTGCTGGAACACTTAAGTGATCAATACCCCGATATACCGGTGATTTTAATGACCGCCTATTCTGATTTGGAAAGCGCGGTATCGGCCTATCAAGGCGGGGCTTTTGAATACCTGCCCAAACCTTTTGATATTGATGAAGCTGTTGATTTGACGCAACGCGCTATCAGTGAACGTCTGCAACGCCAGGAAGCTTCTGCCACAGAAACGCTGATTGAATCCAGCGAAATGATAGGCTCGGCACCCGCCATGCAGGAAGTTTTTCGCGCCATTGGACGCTTATCCCGTTCCAACATCACCGTATTAATTACTGGCGAATCCGGCACGGGCAAGGAACTGGTTGCCCATGCCCTGCATCGCCACAGCCCCCGCGCCAAACAGCCTTTTATCGCCCTGAACACTGCCGCCATACCCAAAGAACTGCTGGAATCTGAATTATTCGGGCATGAACGCGGGGCATTTACCGGCGCGGCGCAACAACGGCGCGGGCGTTTTGAACAAGCCGATGGCGGCACCCTGTTTCTGGATGAAATCGGTGACATGCCCGCAGAATTACAAACCCGTCTGTTACGGGTGCTGGCTGATGGCAGCTTTTTTCGGGTGGGTGGGCATAGCGCATTGCAAGTGGATGTGCGCATTATTGCCGCAACCCACCAAAATCTGGAACAGCGCGTGCGCGAGGGACTATTTCGGGAAGACTTGTTTCACCGTCTGAACGTGATACGTATCCCGCTACCCGCCTTGCGTGAGCGCCGTGAGGATATTGCCTTATTAATGAATCACTTCCTCAGTGCCAGCGCCAAAGAACTGGGTGAAGAAATTAAAATGCTGCACCCCGACACCCAAACCTGCTTACAGCAACTGGACTGGCCCGGTAATGTACGGCAACTGGAAAACACTTGCCGCTGGCTGACGGTGATGGCATCGGGTCAGGAAATACTGCCGGAAGACTTACCCAAAGAATTACAGCAACAACAGCATGATGACAATGCGAATAATGATTGGGAGCAGGGATTGCACCAGTGGGCGGAACAACAACTGCAAAGTGGCTGTTCCGCATTGCTCGATGAGGCTCTGCCCCGGTTTGAACGGGTCATGATCAACACCGCCTTAAACTTTACCCACGGTCGCCGCCAGGAAGCAGCTAAATTATTAGGCTGGGGACGCAATACCATCACCCGTAAAATTAAAGAACTGGAAATTACAGCATTGGATAAAAAACTGGAATGAGCTGAGTTTGGTGTGAGTGTTGTCTGCCGCTACACGGTTGAAAACCACTTCCAGGTAGCGCCATGCTAACCTTTAAAGTCGTGTGGCAACTTATTTATTTTCCATGCACAAGGTTAAAACCTTCGCCTTTCAGGTGAACAGATTTATCTCTAATGTTTAACGGTAAAACTTAAAATATAGGTTTTAACACTAACACCCCAAAGGGGTATTTTAATACAGCCTGGGGCAACGCCCCAGGGTAGAGAATGACATGTTTACGCCCTGAAAGGGCAGGTTAAAATGATGGCAATATTTTAATCTGCCCTTTCAGGGCGTGAATGGCACGGATACAATTCCAGGGGCGTTGCCCCTGGCTATATTAATGCGCCCCGTTGGGGCTAAACAACAGGGCTTGTCCGCCCTGTATCTCGGCTTTCAGCCACCAAACACTCTAACCCACCCGTCTTTTAGCGGGTGGTTGTTTAGTGGAAATCCAGCCTGAACTTGCCATCAGTATCAATTAACGGCTGTATGCTATGCTAAAGTAATGGGCTACAATGGGTTGCAGCCAAATAGATGACAGCCAGAGAAAACGCTAATGCCCAAAGATAAAACTACCAATAAATTATTAAAAAAATTAAAAAAGCTCTTATTTGCAGAATTTGAAGAAATTATTTTTCATTATGGCATCCCGGTAGAGTACCTGAATCCGGGCAGCCAAACCCAGCGTGCGATAGAAATCATACGTTATGCTGAAAATAACAATGAACTGTCAAAGTTACAACAAGTGCTTGCCAAGGTAAAAAAACCGGAAGCGGCATCCCATCCTGACATCCATATCCAGCACCTGCCCACTCCCAGCAGCCAACTACTAGGCCGCGCCGAAGAACTCAAACAACTCAACCAAAGCTTCAAAAACCCAAAGCAAAGACTAATGGTATTAGTCGCCTCTGGCGGCACTGGCAAATCGGCATTGACTGAAATGTGGTTAAGCCAAATCGCGCCGCATTATGGCGAAGTCGCAAGGGTGTTTGGCTGGTCGTTTTATAGTCAGGGGCATCATCGTTTATATACTGACTCTGGGGCTTTTTTTCGTGAAGTGCTGCCGTTTTTGGGACAAGCGGATATTCCAACTGATGAAACCGACAAAGGGCGGTTGTTGGCGGACTGTTTGGCACAGCAGCCGGTATTGCTGGTGCTTGATGGTTTAGAACCCCTGCAACTGGACAATGTTGGCAATGATGGTAGTTTGCAAGACTCCGCCCTGCGTGCGTTTTTTACTCAACTACCGCGCAGTTTGCAACAACAACAGCAAAGTTTTGTATTAATATCATCACGCCAACCGCTAGTAGAATTAAAAACCTGGCAAGACGACAGCTATCATAGCCTGAACTTAAAACACCTAAGCTCGGCTGATGGGGCTTTATTATTAAAAACCAAAGGTGTCGTAGGTACAGAGACACAACGCCAGCAACTTGCCGATGAATCTGGAAATCATGCCCTGACCTTAGCCCTGCTTGGCGCCTTATTAAAACAACAATATGAGGGCAAAATTGTTGAAGAATGGAAAACCCTTAATGCCGAACTTGAGCAAGCCAATAATGCACAAAGCAATGAAGACAGACATTGCCAGCGGATTTTAAGCTGGTATCAACAGAATCTGCCAGAAAATAATAAACGCTTTTTATTTATGCTCGGATTATTTGACCGTCCGCTGGGCTGGGCAGAGAAAAACGAATTAATTAAGAAGGCAGACTGGTGTAAACCGCTTAAAAACTTAAGCACAGCTCAATTACAGAGCTTAGAGCAACAACTAGAAACCGCAGGCTTATTGGCTCCAAATCCAAGCGCAACTAATGGCCAGCAAAACACACGAATGCAATGGGATTGCCATGCTTTAATCCGCAGTTGGGCGGGAAAATCCTTTGTAAGCCACGAAAAAGCCGCCTTTATCCAGGCACAAAAAGTATTATTTGCCTATTACCAGCAGCTACCAGCTAAACAGCAACCAGATAGCCTGGAAGAATTACAACCACTGTATCGGGCAGTGGGGCATGGTTGTTTGGCGGGGGAATATCAGGCAGCAATGTATGAGGTGTATTATAAGCGTATTCGCCGAGAACAAGAATTCTACAGTTGCAAAAAACTCGGTGCTTATGCACAAGACCTCAGTGCCTTAGCAGCCTTTTTTCCTCAGGGCTGGAAACAACCAGAACATACTGGCCTGTCTGTAGCTGATCAAGCATGGTTGCTGGGAGTAGCAGCATTTTGCCTGATGTCTCTGGGGCGTTTGTCCGAGGCACTGGCTCCGAGGGCAGCAGATTTGGAATTGTGTGTTAAAACCAAAGACTGGAAAAATGCATCCGCTACCGCCCAAAACCTCACCGACCTGTACCTGCCGCTGGGAAACCTGGAACAAGCAGCAGCATCTGCACGCCAAGCAATTGATTATGCACAGCAAGCCGAGGATTTGTGGGAGCAAACGAAAAGCTATGCCCGTCTTGCCAGCGTATTACACCGCCAGGGACTTTTAGAGCAGGCAGCAACAGCCTTTAAGACTGCCGAGGAAAAACAGGCACAACATGATCCTCAACATCCTCGTTTAGCTTCTGGATATGGTGCATATTATTGTGCATTTTTGCTGGATCTGGTTGCGCTTGCAAACAACCGCAATAAATACTCAAAATCAGAAGTTGCCAAGTTTGGGATTGAAAATCTGTTGTTAGACTGTTCTCCCCAGGAAACTATTCAGGAAGTGTTAGAGCGAGGGGAGTATGCTTTGAATCTTGTAATGAATGGTAGTCGTGACCTATTAAGTATAGCTGTAAACCACCTCAGCATCGCCCGCACCCAGGCAGCGTTAAAGCAAAACCAAGCAGCCAGCAACAGCTTCAATTTGGCAGTGAAGGCAGTAGAGGAATCGAAACGTTATGATTTTACTCCATCATTCTACCTAAGCCGCGCCAACTTCCAACTGCAACAAGGCGAAACCAACAAAGCCCGCCAAGACCTGGATGCAGCCTGGGCGATTATCAACACAAGCAACATGGAACTATACGCCGTAGATGCCCACCTGCTAGAGGCCGCATACCACCAGCTTATCCCCAACCAACAACAAGTCAGCCTCCACCAACAACAAGCAGAAATGAAAATCAGCAACACCGGTTATAAGCTGCGTGAACTGGTGCCGCTGTCATAAGGCATGTCATATAGATTTTCAGCTATTAAATTTCCAAAGCAAATGCTGACAACACAGCAAATACTATCGGTGCCGGGAAAGTATTTACCTGAAAATCTATAGTTTTAATTTAAGCCCTCTCTATATCCCAATGAGGATATTCAAGTGAATAATTTTCTGCATTTTTCTGCGTATTCAGCGGCAAAATAAAAAAGCCGCAGAAAACACAGAAAGACGCAGAAAGACGCAGAAAGACACATCAGGAGATAAACTTGGAATCATTATTACTCGCCATCAACCCACAAGACCCCTTGTGGATAGCCATTGCTTTTGCCTGTGGTCTGGCGGTGAAGCTGGTGGGGCTGCCGCCGTTGATCGGATTTCTTATTGCCGGTTTTGTGCTCCATGCCGCCGGGGCTGAAAGTGGCGAGTTCCTGCGGGAAATTGCCGATCTCGGTGTCACTCTGCTGCTGTTCACCATCGGTCTCAAACTCAAAATCAATTCCCTGACCCGGCCTGAGGTGTGGGGCGTTGCCAGCATTCACATGGGCGCAGTGACGCTGTTGTTGAGCCTGTTCATATTTTTTCTGGCACAGTTAAACCTGCCCTTGTTTGATAGCGTTGATATAAAAACAGCCTTGTTGATTGGTTTCGCGCTGTCCTTTTCCAGTACCGTATTTGCTATCAAGGTGCTGGAAACCCTGGGGGCTTCAGCCTCGCGTCATGGTCGTACCTCCATTGGCGTTTTGATTGTGCAGGATATTGCTGCCGTGACGTTCATTGCCGTGTCAGCCGGTAAGATCCCGTCTGTTTGGGCGTTTGCCTTATTCTTGTTAATTCCTCTGCGGCATATTTTTCAATGGCTACTGGGGCGCACCGGTCACGGGGAATTATTGGTGTTATATGGCATTGTCATGGCGCTGGGCGGGGCTGATTTGTTTGAAATGGTGGGCATGAAAGCCGACCTTGGGGCGCTGGTGTTTGGCATGTTGTTGACCAGCCATCCCAAGTCAAATGAGTTAGCCAAGGTGCTGATGGGGTTTAAGGATCTTTTTCTGGTGGGATTTTTTCTCAGCGTCGGCATGACAGCCATGCCGGGCTGGGCCGAACTGCTTGCCGCCCTGTTGCTGCTCACTTTTCTGCCGCTTAAAGTCGCGCTCTATTTCGGTTTCTTCACCCTGTTCAAGCTACGCGCCCATGCCGCATGGCAGTCTTCTCTGAATCTTGCCAATTACAGCGAATTTGGTCTTATTGTCGGCACTATCGCCGCCACATCAGGTTGGCTGCCAAAAGAGTGGCTGGCAGTTTTTGCCATCATTCTGGCGGCTTCCTTTACCCTGGCAGCACCTCTGGCCTCCGGTGGGGATAAGCTCTATTCCTGGTGGCGCAAGCAAATCAAGACATTTCAACGCAAACAACGACTGAGCGATGATGCCGACCTCGAAGCCGAAGCGGTTGAAGTGGTGGTGATTGGCATGGGGCGACTGGGCAGCGCGGCCTATGACAGCTTTGCAGCAAGCTTCCCCGGGCGCGTACTAGGCATCGATCTCGATCAACAAAATATTCAAAGGCATCAGGCAAAAGGGCATTTCCTGGTCATGGCGGACGGTACCAACCCCGCGCTTTGGTCACGGGCACCGGGATTACCACAACGCTTGAAATGGGTCATATTGTGCCTGCCTAATCATCAGGCAAACCTCACTGCCGCGCGGCAACTGATGAAACAGGGTGTCAATTGCCGCATCGCCGCGACAACCAGGTATCCTGATGAAGCAGACGCGCTCAGGGCGCAGGGTGTGGAGTTTGTATTTAATATTTACGCTGAAGCCGCCACAGGTTTTGCCAGCGATCTATGCAAGCGGCTTGAAACAAGCTGATGGTTGCTCACTTAAAGCGGGATAGTGCGGGACAGTGCGATACTGTAAACCTTTGTCATTATCTGCGGCAAAAAATTTGATGGATTGATAACCCATTCTCGTATTCGTTTATTTCGTTTCCGGCGTGCAAAGACATTCAATCAATCGCTCTACCTCTTGGGTGCAACAACCAATTCCGCTTGTGGCATAGGTCTGTTTTTGTATTTCTGCCACAGTTGCTGCACCATTTACGATGGCATTGATAATATCCATTTTAAGAACGCCATTACAGGTGCATAGATTTTGGTCTAAATCTTTCTTAAGCAGAGGCGGAAGTTTGTCCAGAGGATTTGTTTCGGAATCAGTTTTCATATTATTGTTTCATATTTTTGCATTAGCACGCTATTGTAACGGGAATATCAGTGAATGTCAGACGACTACACCAGCAAGTTTATTTTGATGGAAGCGCAGACCTGACAGGTTTTAAAAACCTGTCAGGTCTTTGGTATGAAGCCCGACACTAGAATGTTGCTGATGTACTACAGTGACTTAGCAGTTTTGCGCTATTATGCCAGTCTGTGTTTTGATGACATTGACGAAGATGTGCGCTGGTAGTTTTATCAGACACGGATTAATATAGAGACTCATCTATAGGTTTTCAGGTAAATAACTGCCAAAAAAACCTGACAGGTCTTGAAGACTTGTCAGGTTTTTGTGGGAAATTCATTATAATCAAATAAAGCATTTTCCACATCACTTAGTAAATTCAGGAGTTCTCTTTTTCATGATGAAACAAGCATTACAAGCAGTCTTAGAAGGACATGATTTTTCTGAAACGGAAATGACGGACATCATGCAAAGCATCATGACCGGGCAGGCCAGCAACGCGCAGATTGGTGGTTTTCTCATTGGCCTGCGCATGAAAGGGGAAACCGTCACTGAAATTACCGCTGCCGCTAAAGTGATGCGCCAGTTAGCCGCGCCGGTAACGGTCACTGGCTCGCATGTGGTGGATATTGTCGGCACGGGCGGCGATGGCGCGCATACCTTTAATATTTCCACCGCCAGCATTTTTGTGGCGGCGGCAGCGGGGGCAACCGTTGCCAAACATGGCAACCGTTCGGTTTCCAGCAAGTCTGGCAGCGCCGATGTGCTGGAAGCGGCGGGGGTGAAACTGGATATTGATACGCAACAGGTCGCCGACTGCATTAATCAGACCGGTCTGGGATTTATGTTTGCACCCATGCATCACAGCGCCATGAAACATGCAATTACTGCGCGTAAGGACATGGGCGTGCGCACAATTTTTAATCTGCTCGGGCCGCTGACCAATCCCGCAAATGCGCCGCGTCAGTTATTAGGCGTTTTCAGCCGTGACTGGGTGGAGCCGATGGCGGAAGTATTGCGTAATCTCGGCAGCGAGCATGTGCTGGTGGTGCATTCTGAAGATGGTCTGGATGAAATCAGTCTGGCTGCGCCGACTTTTGTCGCGGAACTGAAAAACGGCGAAATCACCACCTATACCATTAAGCCGGAAGATTTTGGCCTGCAAACCCAGGCGTTAGATGATCTGATTGTAGAAAATGCCGCGCAGAGTCTGGAACTCTTGTGCGGTGTGTTGCAGGATAGGGCAGGCAGTGCGCGGGATATTGTGCAGCTTAATGCTGGTGCCGCGATTTATGCCGCCGGTTTAACTGAGACCCTGGCGCAAGGCATGGAAAAAGCAGATGAAGTGATCAAAAGTGGCGCGGCGGCTGTTAAAATGACGGATTTAATCCAATTTACCAATCAATGAGTTCCGCAATGGATAAAACCCCTGATATTCTGAAAAAAATTCTGCAACGCAAGCAGGAAGAAATTGCTGAAGCCAGTGCAATAACCTCCTTGTCTGCATTAAAACAGCAGGCCGCAAACGCATCACCTACGCGCGGTTTTGTGCGCGCCCTGCAAAATAATATAGCCGCCGGACGGCCTGCGGTGATTGCGGAAATTAAAAAAGCCTCACCCAGTAAAGGGCTGTTGCGGGAAAACTTTGCACCTGCTGAAATTGCCAAAGATTATGCCAAATATGGTGCCAGTTGCTTGTCGGTATTAACTGACCGGGATTTTTTTCAAGGTGCGCCTGATTATTTGCAGCAGGCGCGGGCGGCTTGCTCGCTGCCGGTATTGTGTAAGGATTTTATGATTGATCCTTATCAGGTGTATGCTGCGCGTAGTTGGGGCGCGGATTGTATTTTGCTGATTGTCGCCGCGCTCAGTGATGAGCAAATGCGGGAACTGGCGGATTTAGCCGCGCAACTGGGAATGGACGTATTAACCGAAGTCCATGATCAAGCGGAATTAGAACGCGCCCTGCAACTACCTTTGCCCCTGGTTGGCATTAATAACCGTAATTTGCGTACTTTTGCAACCTCACTGGATACCACGCTGGATTTACAGCAGCAGGTGCCGGAAGATCGTCTGCTGATTACGGAAAGTGGCATATTAAATCAGCAGGATGTACAAAAAATGACCGATGCCGGTATTTTTGGTTTTCTGGTCGGTGAAGCTTTCATGCGCGCACCAGAGCCAGGTGTTGCGCTGGGGCAATTATTTGGCTTGAGTGCAATAACTTAAGGAAGACACATGAAAACCCTCTGGGCAGCCATACAACGACATGGATTTCAGGCCATTATCAGCCTGGTTATCATTGTATTTTTTGCTGCCCACGTTACCGGTCATCTGCGCTGGTCTTTTATTGATGAAATGGAGCTGCGCAGCTATGACACCCGCTTGAACCTCACCAAACCGGGCGGCGTGGACTCGCGTATCGTCATTGTTGATATTGATGAAAAAAGTTTAAGTGCCATCGGGCGTTGGCCCTGGAAGCGCGATATTCTCGCCAGCGTGGTTGATCAATTATTTGATTATTACCAAATTGACTTGTTGGGTTTTGATGCCGTGTTTCCTGAAGCGGATAAAAGCTCGGGTCTGGAAACGCTGGAAAATTTAGCCAATAACGAGTTACAAGATCAAGCTGATTTTCTGGCGGTTTTGGAAAAACTGCGCACCGGCCTGGATTATGACAGCCGTTTTGCGCAAAGCCTGAAAAATCGCCGGATTATTCTGGGTTACGCGATGATAGACGAGGACGATGCAGCGCGCTCCGGGGTCTTGCCAAAACCTGCGTTCAGCACCAAAACCCTCAGCCCCTATGCCTTACAGCCTATTGAAGCCACAGGTTTTGCCAGTAATATGGCCCCATTTGAACAGGCCAGCGTAACCAGCGGACATTTTAACGCCCTGCCGGATAATGATGGTATCACCCGGCGGGTGCCGATGTTTTATGCCTTTCAGGGTAATTATTATGAATCCCTGTCACTGGCAATAGCACGGGTCTTGTTGAATGAACCGGAACTGGGTCTGGATGTGGTCAATCAGGGCAACTATCAGCAACTGGAAGCCTTGCTGGTTGGCAATCGCCGTATCCCGGTGAATAGTCACCTGGAAGCACTGGTGCCTTATCGTGGTGAACAGGACAGTTATCCTTATGTATCGATTGTCGATGTCTTGTATCGCCAGGTTGAGCCTGAACGCTTACGCGGCGCGATTGTTTTAATCGGCACTACTGCTAAAGGCTTGTTTGATTTACGCGCAACCCCGGTCAGCGAAGTGTATCCGGGGGTGGAAATTCACGCCAATCTGATTGCCGGGATATTGGATAACCGCATTCTGCAAGCTGATTATGGCAAGGGTGGCGAGTTATTTTTTATGATTCTGGCAGGTCTGAGCATGACGGTACTGATGCTCTGGGTGACTCCCCTGTGGACGACAATTGCCGCAGTGGTACTGAGCGTGGGATTAATCTGGAGTAATTTTTATTTCTGGGAAAATCTGAATCTGGTGCTGAATCTGGCACCCACCCTATTAATGATTTGGGGTTTGTTTTTATTTAACTTGTCTTATGGTTATTTTGTGGAAACCCGCAATAAACGCCAGTTAACCGGTTTATTCGGGCAATATATTCCGCCGCAACTGGTGGATGAAATGAGCCAGAACCCCAGTGCAAAGTTTTCCATGGAAGGCGACAGCCGGGAGATGACGGTATTATTTTCCGATGTACGTGGTTTTACCAGTATTTCAGAAAGCCTCAATCCGCGTCAGTTGTCGGAACTGATGAATACCTTCTTAACCCCGATGACCCATCTTATCCATGAACATCGTGGCACTATTGATAAGTATATGGGCGATGCCATCATGGCTTTCTGGGGCGCGCCGCTGAGAGATGCCGAACATCCCCGCCACGCCCTGGCTGCGGCAATGGCAATGATAGATAAACTGGATACCATGCAGGGCGAATTCAAATCTCGTGGCTGGCCACAAATTAAGATTGGCATCGGTATCAACACCGGGGTGATGAATGTCGGCAACATGGGTTCAGAGTTTCGCATGGCCTATACCATCTTAGGCGATGCCGTCAATCTGGGTTCGCGCCTGGAAGGTTTGACCAAACAATATGGCGCATCCATTATTATCAGCGAATTCACCCGCAAGGCCGTGCCGGAATACGCCTGCCGCGAGCTGGACAGGGTCAGAGTCAAAGGCAAGGAAAAACCGGTTGCGATTTTCCAGCCGCTGGGGCTTAAAATCGACATTCCCGCCTGGGAAATGGAAGAACTGGAGCAATATCATCAGGCGCTGCAACACTATCGCCATCAGCAATGGCAGGAAGCCAAGGCCTTATTTATTGAATTGGAAATGCACCGCCCGCAACGCCTGCTGTATCATATTTATCTGGAGCGTATAGCACATTTTCTGCATCATGAGCCAGGGGATGACTGGGACGGGGTGTTTACGCATACCAGCAAGTAGCCAGAGTTCGACGCAGGCTTCTTTCAACGTTAAAGACGCTGAAAACCGCCTTCGTCTCACGCTCAGGCATCATTCTCACTGACTTCCCGTAAATACTTAAACAAAGCACGGGCAGCCTTGGGTGGTTTGTTATTTTTCTGTTCGCGTAATGCCGAGCGCGCTAATTGGCGTAAGTGTTGGCGATCCGCTGCGGGGTGTTCATTGAGAAATAACTGAATAGCCTCATCACCCTCGTTGATAATGGCATCTCTGGTTTGTTCTAACTGATGAAAATGATGTGTGGCCTGATGCTGCTTGGCATCGTGTAAGGCCAGTGCTTGCATGATGTCTTCACAATCCCGGCTACGCATGAGCTTGCCTATAAATTGCAATTGGCGGCGGTAGCCTTCATGTTTATTGCGAATGCGCTGCGCTAATTCAATAGCATCTTTTAAGGTATCGTCTAAGGGCAATTTATCCAGAATCGGTTTGCCTAAATTGACTAAGCGGGTACCCAACGCCTGTAAAGTTTCCGCGTCTCTTTTTTGTTGACTTTTGCTCAGTAAATCTTCGTCATGGAGGGGGTTTTGCTCAAGATCTTTCATATTGTATGTTTTCTTGCGTATGCACTAATGTGCTGTGTATATTTTTTATTGATACCGCGAATATGAGTCATTAACCAAAGTTTCAGGAATCTAATAAACTCTTTGCCAGGTTGCGTAATATCAATTAATTGCTATCAGATGAATATGGAGTCAGGCGTTATATTGATGATAATCAATTATAACGCCTGCTCCTTTTTTATTATATTTCAAATAGCCCGAATGATTGAACTATTTGACTCCTCAATAATGGCGGTTTGGCGGACACACGCTTCAGAAGGCGTTGCTTACTGCAAACGCTTCTGAATGCTGGAAAATTGAAGTTAAGATTAGACTTCAATTTTCTCAGTGTTGCGAAGTATAATACAATTACGCGATAAATAAAATTATTTTTTATAAATCAGTGCTTTATAAGTATCTGCTATTTTTTTAATATTAGAAGTTTAATGAAGATCAATAATGAAGCGGTTTTGATTTTAGCGCAACTGCCTTTCTAATGGTAGAATCTAGCAAAGCAATTTTAGATAAACGAAGGAATAGTGAAGCCGCATATGGACACAACCTACAACCCTCAAGCCATCGAAAAAAATTGGTATCAAACCTGGGAAGACAAGGCGTATTTTACGCCGCGCAACGATGCGCCTGATCAGCCCGCTTATTGCATCATGATTCCGCCGCCCAATGTCACTGGCACCTTACACATGGGTCACGCTTTCCAGGATACCCTGATGGATATGCTGACACGTTATTTCCGTATGAAAGGGGATAATACACTGTGGCAGATGGGTACTGATCATGCCGGTATCGCTACCCAGATGGTGGTGGAGCGGCAACTGGCAGCGGAAGGCAAGAGCCGCCATGATTTAGGGCGCGAGGAATTTATCAAGCGCGTGTGGCAGTGGAAAGAAGAATCTGGCGGTACCATTACCCGTCAGTTGCGGCGCATGGGTTCTTCTGTGGATTGGGAACATGAGCGTTTCACTATGGATGAAGGTTTGTCCAAAGCGGTGCAGGAAGTGTTTGTACGTTTGTACCGTGAAGGGCTGATTTATCGCGGCAAACGTCTGGTGAACTGGGACCCGGTGTTACACACTGCACTGGCGGATCTGGAAGTGATTTCCACCGAAGAAAATGGTTCCATGTGGCACATGTCGTATCCACTGACTGATGGCAGCGGTTCGCTGGTGGTGGCAACCACCCGTCCGGAAACCATGCTCGGTGATACCGCCGTTGCTGTGCATCCTGATGATGAGCGTTATCAGTCCTATATCGGCAAAACCATTGCCCTGCCGCTGACCAAGCGTGAAATTCCGATTATTGCTGATGAATATGTGGATAAAGAATTTGGCTCGGGCTGCGTGAAAATCACCCCGGCGCATGATCATAATGACTATGAAATCGGTCAGCGCCATGATTTACCCATCATTAATCTGTTTACCATTGATGCCAAGCTCAATGAAAATGCACCGGAAATTTATCGTGGCCTGGATCGTTTTGATGCGCGTAAACAAATTGTAAAAGACCTGGAAAAACTGGGTTTGCTGGAAAAAATTGAACCACACAAATTAATGGTGCCAAGAGGTGATCGCAGCCACGCCATTGTTGAGCCGTATTTAACCGATCAATGGTTTGTTAAAACCCAGCCGCTGGCGGAAGAAGCCATTAAAGTGGTGGAAGATGGGAGAATTAAGTTTATCCCGGAAAATTGGAGCAAAACCTATTTTGAATGGATGAATAATATTCAGGACTGGTGCATCAGCCGCCAAATCTGGTGGGGACACCGGATTCCCGCCTGGTATGACGAAGCGGGCGCAGTGTATGTGGGCTACTCCGAAGCCGATGTGCGCCAGCAATATAATATTCCCGAAGGTGATGTCTTGCGCCAGGACAATGATGTACTGGATACCTGGTTTTCCTCTGCGCTGTGGCCTTTCTCCACCCTGGGCTGGCCTGATGACACCGAGCGCCTGAAAGCCTTTTACCCGACCAATGTGTTAGTCACCGGCTTTGACATTATTTTCTTCTGGGTGGCGCGCATGATTATGATGGGGCTGAAATTCATGGGTGACGTGCCGTTTCGTGAAGTCTATATTCACGGCCTGGTGCGTGATGCCAATGGCGATAAGATGTCCAAGTCCAAAGGCAATGTGCTTGACCCGCTGGATTTGATTGACGGCATTGAATTGGAACCTTTGCTGCAAAAACGCAGTCGCGGTCTGATGCAGCCGGAAATGGCTCCAAAAATCGAAGCCGACACTCGCAAGCATTTCCCCGATGGCATCCGTCCTTACGGCACTGACGCATTGCGTTTCACCTTCGCGGCACTGGCCTCCACCGGGCGTGATATTCGCTTTGACACCGGGCGCATTGAAGGTTATCGCAACTTCTGCAATAAACTGTGGAATGCCACCCGTTACGTGCTGATGCAGTGTGAGGATAAAGATACGGGGTTAAGCGATGCAGCGTATGAATTAACCCTGGCAGATCGCTGGATTATTGACCGCTTGCAGGTCACTGAGGCCACGGTCGTTCAGCATTTTGCCGATTATCGTTTTGATTTGCTGGCAAATACGGTATACGAATTTACCTGGAATGAATACTGTGACTGGTATCTGGAACTGTCCAAGCCGGTGTTGTTTAATGAGCAAACCCCGGTGGCAGTACAGCGCGGTACCCGCCGCACCCTGGTACGGGTGCTGGAAACCCTGCTGCGGATATTACATCCCATCATGCCTTATATCACCGAAGAACTGTGGCAGAAAGTTGCACCCTTAGCGGGCAAAAGCGGTGACACCATCATGTTGCAGGCGTATCCGCAAGCAGACGAAAGTAAACGTGATGCCGCTGCTGTTGCCGAAGTGGAATGGCTGAAACAAGTGATTATGGGCGTGCGCCGCATTCGCTCGGAAATGAATATCAATCCCGGCAAGCGTTTGGTTGTATTGCTGCAAAACGGTGATGAAAATGATCGTCAGCGTTATCAAAACAACGAAGCCTTTATCCGTACTCTGGCAAAATTGGAAAGTATACAATGGCTGGAAGCGGAAGAAACCGCGCCGGAATCAGCAACCGCGCTGGCGGGTGAAATGAACATTCTGATTCCATTGGCGGGTCTGATTGATAAAGATGCGGAGTTGCAACGTCTGCAAAGGGAAATGGATAAGCTGGATAAGGAGCTGCAAAAAGTATTGGGCAAACTGAATAATCCCAAGTTTGTCGAACGTGCGCCACAGCATCTGGTGGAAAAAGAGCAGCAGCGCCAAGCGGAACTGGATGCCTCTAAAGCACAGTTGCAGGTGCAGGCGGAAAAAATCCGGGCTTTGTAATAGTCATTTCTCGGTTGGTATAAGCCTGCTTCGGGAATGCGGCAAGTACAGTAACTGGTAAAAATAAATAATAACTTCAGGACTGGCAGTCCTTAAAGGACTGCCAGTCCTGCGTTAACAAGGCTGAAGGCCTGAACGCTTATGCTAAAACCGGTGCCAGCCAGCGCTCAGCTTCGGCAATGGATAAGCCCTTACGTTTCGCATAATCCTCAAGCTGATCGCGGTCAATTTTGCCAATGCCAAAGTATTTGCTGTCCGGGTGGGAGAAATACCAGCCGGAAACGGCGGCGGTAGGCAGCATCGCAAAGCTGTCAGTCAGCGTTAATCCAATGTGCTGATCCGGTTGCAGCAAATCCCATAACAGGGCTTTTTCCGTATGATCCGGGCAGGCGGGATAACCGGGCGCTGGGCGTATGCCCTGGTATTGTTCCGTAATCAGCGCATTATTGTCCATTCCTTCCTCCGGCGCATAGCCCCAGAATTCCTGACGTACCCGTTGATGCAGACGCTCGGCGAAGGCCTCAGCGAGACGGTCGGCGATGGCTTTAAGCATGATGCTGTGATAATCATCATGATCGGCTTCAAAACGCTGGATATGTTGTTCAATACCGATACCCGCAGTCACGGCAAAAGCCCCGATATAATCAGGCGTGTTTTTTGGTGCTATATAATCAGCCAGACAATGATTGTAGAATTTTTTCGGGCGTAAAGTCTGCTGGCGCAGGTGGTGCAGAGTCATTAGTTCATCATCACGCTGCTCATTGCTATACAAGGTGATATCATCATCATTGACCGCATTCGCCGGGAAAAAACCAAACACAGCGCGGGCAGTGAGCCAGTTTTCAGCAATAATCTGCTCCAGCATTTTATTGGCATCGTCAAATAAACTGCGTGCCTGTTCTCCAACCACTTCATCTTGCAGGATTTTGGGGTAACGCCCTGCCAGTTCCCAGGATTGGAAAAAGGGTGTCCAGTCAATGAACTCACGCAATTCTGCCAGTGGATAGTCATCCAGGACTTTTTTACCCAGAAACTGTGGTTTTGGTGCTGTATAGTTGTCCCAGTCCAGTGCTTGTTTATTGTCGCGAGCCGCATCCAGCGTGGCTTTTTTCTGTTTGCCCTGACGCGCTGCACGTTCAATGCGGATGGCTTCATATTCTGCCTGGATATTGGCAAAATAAGGGGCTTTCAGTTCTGCTGATAACAGACTTTGCGCCACGCCAACCGCGCGCGAGGCATCAGCTACATAAATTGCGGGATGTTCATATTCCGGTGCAATTTTAACTGCCGTATGGACTTTCGAGGTGGTTGCGCCGCCTATCAGCAAGGGCAGTTCAAAACCCTGCCGCTGCATTTCTTTGGCAAGAAACACCATCTCATCCAGTGATGGCGTAATCAGCCCTGACAAGCCGATGATGTCGCAGTTTTTTTCCTTTGCGGCCTGGAGTATTTGCTCGGCAGGCACCATCACCCCGATGTCAATCACTTCAAAGTTATTGCATTGCAATACCACGGCAACGATATTTTTGCCGATGTCATGCACATCGCCTTTCACCGTTGCCATCAGGATGCGCCCGTTGTGCTGAATACTGCCACCTTTTTCCGCTTCGATAAATGGCATCAGCCAGGCCACGGCTTTTTTCATTACCCGCGCTGATTTCACCACTTGCGGCAGGAACATTTTACCCTCGCCAAACAAGTCACCAACCACGTTCATGCCGTCCATCAGCGGCCCTTCAATCACATGCAGCGGACGCTCGACAGCCAGACGCGCCTGCTCGGTGTCTTCCTCAATAAAATCAGCAATGCCTTTCACCAGCGCGTGTTCCAGGCGTTTTGCCACCGCCCACTCGCGCCATTCCAGATTTTGTTTGTTATCCTGGGTACTGCCATCACCGCGATATTTTTCCGCCACATCCAGCAGACGCTCGGTGCTGTCTTCGCGGCGGTTGAGTACCACGTCTTCAACCCGCTCGCGCAGTTCATCGGGTAAATCGTCATACACTGCCAACTGTCCGGCATTGACAATACCCATGTCTAAACCGGCTTTAATTGCGTGATATAAAAATACCGAATGAATTGCTTCACGCACCGGGTTGTTACCCCGGAAGGAGAAGGAAACATTGGACACGCCGCCAGAAATCAACGCATGTGGCAATGTTTGTTTAATCTGGTGGGTGGCTTCGATAAAGTCCACTGCGTAATTATTGTGCGCTTCTATGCCCGTGGCAACGGCAAAAATATTCGGGTCAAAAATAATATCTTCTGCCGGAAAATTTAATTGCTGCGTCAGAATGTTATAAGAGCGGGTACAGATTTCAATTTTGCGCGCCTGGGTGTCGGCCTGCCCCTGCTCATCAAAAGCCATGACTATCACCGCCGCGCCATAACGCCGCACCAGTTTCGCCTGGGCGATAAATTTTTCCTCGCCTTCCTTGAGACTGATGGAATTAACAATACCTTTGCCCTGGATACATTGCAGTCCGGCTTCAATGATTTCCCATTTGGAAGAATCCACCATCACCGGCACCTTGGCAATATCTGGCTCGGCAGCAATCAGATTCAGAAAACGCTGCATGGCAGGCAGGGAATCGAGCAAGCCCTCATCCATATTGATGTCAATTACCTGCGCACCGTTTTCCACCTGGGTGCGGGCAATATCCAGCGCGGTATCGTAATCCCCTTCCATAATCAGGCGTTTGAATTTCGCAGAGCCGGTAACATTGGCGCGTTCCCCGACATTGACAAATAAACTGTCGGCCTCGATGTTAAACGGCTCCAGGCCGGATAAACGACATGCCGGGGCAATGCTTGGGATAGCTCGCGGTGCATGTTGCATCACGGTATCGTGAATGGCGCGTATGTGATCCGGTGAAGTGCCGCAACAGCCACCAATAATGTTCAATAAACCGGATTGCGCCCACTCGCCAATTTCTGCTGCCATAGCTTCCGGGGTTTCATCATATTCACCAAATTCATTGGGCAGTCCCGCATTGGGATGCGCCGATACTGCGCAATCAGCGATGCGTGATAACTCCGCAACATATTGACGCAGTTGTTTTGCACCCAAGGCGCAGTTCAAACCAATCGACAGGGGCTGGGCGTGGCGCAAAGCATTATAAAATGCTTCGGTGGTCTGCCCGGACAGGGTGCGCCCGGAAGCGTCAGTAATCGTGCCGGAAATCATAATCGGCCAGCGCTGTTGCTGATCGTCAAAATATTTTTCGATAGCAAATAAAGCGGCTTTGGCGTTAAGCGTGTCAAAAATGGTTTCCACCAGCAGAATATGCACGCCACCTTCAATCAAAGCATGGGTTGATTCATAATAAGCATCCACCAACTCATGAAATTGAATATTACGAAAACCGGGATCATTAACATCCGGGGAAATCGATGCGGTGCGGTTGGTGGGGCCTAAAATTCCGGCAACAAAACGCGGCTTATCGGGGTTTTGTGCGGTGAATTCATCACATACCGTGCGTGCGAGTTTTGCCGCCTCGCGGTTAATTTCCGCCGACAAATCCTCCATGCCATAATCCGCCATTGCAACACGGGTGGCATTAAAAGTATTACTTTCAATAATATCCGCGCCCGCTTCCAGATACTGGCGATGAATACCCGCAATAATATCCGGCTGGGTCAGCGCCAGTAAATCATTATTACCTTTAAGGTCGCTCTCCCAGTCCTTAAAGCGCAGGCCGCGATAATCGCCTTCTTCAAGCTTGTGGCGCTGGATCATGGTGCCCATTGCCCCATCAAGAATCAGCGGGCGTTGTTGCATTAATTGTTGAAGTTGTTCGTTGAGATTTGGCATGGTCATTTTACTTTCAGTAATAATCCCCCTTGTTACTTACCAGGGAGGATAAATCGGAAACAGGTGGTTAACCTGGATATTTCATAAATATCCGGGTTAAACAAATCTATAAAGATTTTCTAAAAGTACTGTTAAGCACTTTTAGTTGCAGTCAGTAAAAATACTGGAAAGTTTTTTTCTTCTTTTTCTATGCGGTGCGCAGTTACGAAATCAATGTCCTTAAATCCGTGCTGTGCAAAAATCTGAGTCAGGGCAGCGCGGTCAAAACCCGCGTGATAAACGCCTTTGATATGGGGCGCGTGAAAACTGCCATCTTCGCTGTCAAGATCGGCTAAGGCAATCATGGCACCGGGTTTTAAATGCGCGGCAAGACATTGCACCAGTTTATCCGTATCTGCGATATGATGCATTGCCATCGCACTGATGATTAAATCAAACTGCTGGTCTAAGGGGTGCTGCATTATATTCTGCTTAAAACACGCCACCTTGCCTTGTAATTCAGGTTTGGTGCGCAGCTTTTCCAACATTGCTTCGGAAATATCCACGGCAGCAATATTTTTCACAAGCTCGGCTATCTGGGTGCAGACCAGTCCCGTACCCGCACCAAAATCCATCACTGCCATCTGCGGATGGAGCGGGACATATTGCCGTATTGCCTCGCCAACTGCGGCTGACAATTGTTGGCTCATGGTTCTGGCGTCCCAGTTTTGGGCGCGTTCATTAAATAAATCAGCCATAATTATTGATAAGCATTGCCGTAAGCGACAAGGGCTTTCAGTGCCTCATATTGATAAATATGTAATTTTTGATGGTGAAAATCGAGTAGTTCCTGCTCGCGTAAACTACGCAAACTGCGGTTAACGTGTACCTGGGTTAAACCCAGCGTATCACCAATGTCTTCCTGGGTAATGGGTAAAACCACAACATCCTTAATGCCTGGATTCTGAGCCTGCATTCGGTGATATAAATCCAGAAACAAGGTGACAATACGCTCCTGCGCGTTCTGATGCCGGGTTGTGGTTTGAAATTCATAGTTTCTTGCGGTGCGTAGTGCCAACTCCAGAGTGAATTCAGGCACTTTAAGCATCATTTCCTGAATATTGTCACGGGAGAATGCGCACAAGCTGCAATCTGTCAATGCCAGCGCGGAATGATTAGCCGGTGCGTTAAAATTACCTTGCAGACCGATAAAATCCCCCGGCAAGGCATAAGTTAAAATCTGCCGACGCCCACTGCGCAAGGTTTTATAAATTATCACCCAGCCGCTATGCAGGGTATACAGCATAGGGTGGGGATTACCCTGGCGATATAAATGGCTTTTTTCTTTAAAAGAACATTTTTCATCCCGATAAACTTGTAACAAGGGCAGGTTATTACTACTGACTTTATGGCAGGGCGCGTATTCACGCACCATGCATTCCAGGCAATCGTCCATTGACTCAATGTCAGTTTCTAATGGTTTAATTATTGTTGTCATCATATTTAGCGCTGATCAAGCTAATATCGAACTCAGGTATATATAGGTAGTATAGTATAATTTAATCAAATGATAATATACTCGATCCTGTATCGGGAATCATGGAAAAGTAACATTTTTTAAGAAAAAAGATTTCACAATAAAGTGTAAACTACTTTGATTGAGGAAAGACCAGATTGGTTTCGGGAATTATAAAATCCTCATTCCTTAATAACAAACTGCTGCAATCAAACTGACATTGTCGCCCTGCTTACCTCCTGATTTTACCGCCTCGGCAACCAGTTGCCTGGCATTGATTTCAAGATTGTTGACTTGCAACTGCACTGCGGTATGCTCCGGGCTAACGTGCTCCCAATAACCATCGCTGCATAAATAAATGTGATCCTGAGCTTGCACCTGTAATTGGTGAAAATCCAGTTCAGGTTCGGTTTCACCGCCCAGGCCACGCAATAGATAATTCTGCTCAGGATGCTGCCCCATTTCTGATTCTTTCAGACGCCCCATATCCACCAGCATTTGTACTAATGAATGGTCACGGGTGCGAAACTGGGTTTGTGATGCGTGCAAATGATAAAGACGGCTGTCACCGACATGAATTAAATAAACCTGCCGGTCTTCAATAAAAGCACTGACGCAAGTGCTGTGTGGCGAAATGTTCTGAGCCTTGCCTAAATTAATAATAGCCTGGTGTGCCAGCGCACAAAAATCGCTCAGAAAAACCTGTGGATTGAGTATGGCTCTACATTCTTCATTGTCTTGCCATAATTGTTTTGCGGTATCAATAATCGCTTGTGCAGCCAAAGCGCCACCATTATGCCCCCCCATGCCATCAGCTAATACCAGCCAATGACGCTCGCCATTGCTGGCGCTGAGTATCAGACTGCGATCCTGCTGTTCCTGCCGCCCGCCAATGTGATCCGCCTGTACGATATTCCATTTCATAAGCAAAACCTGCGTGAAAACTATTAATAACTACTGTTATGCAAAGCAGTTGCTTTTATTTTATCCTCACTCCTTAGGAGCGAGAATTTTATAACTTCAGCAACCTGGCTGGTCTTTTTCTCCATTTTCTGCGTTGTGAAAACAGTTACATAGCTTGCTATGCGCCTGTTTTCACGCCTTGAAAATGAATAAAAATCCTGCGCCCAGTTTCTGTATTTATTTTATCCTCGCTCCTTAAAGTACAAAAAAGAAGCTTTTGCGTAATGTTTATTGATAAAATATAGGGTAGCCCCCATTTCTGCTAAGCATTTTTCCTGAAATATATCATTTAATATGGAGTCCAACTGATGTCAGATGTTCTTGAGCGCATTGATGAGCAAGTTAAAAGTCACCCAGTAATTATTTACATGAAGGGTACACCTAAATTACCACAATGTGGTTTTTCCAGCCGCGCTGCGCAAGCATTACAGGCCTGCGGTCTGCCGTTTGCCTATGTCAATATACTCAGCGATCCCGAAGTTTTTCAAAATTTGCCCAGTTACGCCAATTGGCCTACCTTTCCACAATTGTACATTAATGGTGAACTGGTTGGTGGCTGCGACATCACTTTGGAAATGTACCAAAATGGCGAATTAAAGCCAATGATTGAAGCCGCGCACGCCGCTCAAGAAGATAAACCCGAAGAATCCTGATTATCCGGCTTTCAGCGCTTTTAGTGCTGAATAGGGATAACATCGCTCGCAGTGGTGTTATCCCTTCGCTACCAATGCCTGCAAAATTACCATAAATATCCCCTATGTCAACAAACCCTGATTACCTGGAACGCCAACCACTGCATGCTTTTACTGAGCAGGCTTATCTTGACTACTCCATGTATGTCATTTTAGACCGCGCACTGCCGCATATTGCCGATGGTCTCAAACCCGTGCAACGCCGCATTATTTATGCCATGTCGGAACTGGGTTTGAGTGCAACAGCCAAGTTCAAAAAGTCTGCGCGCACGATTGGAGATGTGTTGGGTAAATACCACCCGCATGGTGATAGCGCCTGTTATGAAGCGATGGTATTGCTGGCACAGCCATTTTCTTATCGTTACCCGCTGGTAGATGGGCAGGGTAACTGGGGTTCGATTGATGATCCCAAATCTTTTGCCGCGATGCGTTATACCGAAGCGCGTCTGACGGGGTATGCCAACCTGTTGCTGGAAGAAGCCGGACAGGGCACGGTGGACTGGAGTGCAAATTTTGATGGCACTCTGGAAGAACCCACCCTGCTGCCTGCGCGCCTGCCTAATGTATTACTCAATGGCAGTACCGGTATTGCGGTGGGCATGGCAACTGATATTCCGCCTCATAATCTCCAGGAAATCACCGCCGCCTGCGTACATTTGCTGAAACACCCTGATGCCACGGTTGCTGATTTGTGCAAGCATGTCCCTGCACCGGATTATCCCACCGAAGCAGAAATCATCACGCCCCGTACCGAGCTGTTTAAAATGTATGAAACCGGGCATGGTTCCCTGCGTATGCGTGCGGTGTATACGCTGGAAGAGGGCGAGCTTGTGATTACCGCCCTGCCGCACCAGACTTCTGCCAGTAAATTACTGACCCAGATCGCAGCGCAAATGAACGCGAAAAAGCTACCACTGGTGGAAGACTTGCGCGATGAATCAGATCATGAAAATCCGGTCAGGCTGGTGATTGTGCCGCGCAGTCGAAAAACTGACACTGAAACCCTGATGGCGCACCTTTTTGCCACCACCGATTTGGAACGCAGTTATCGGGTTAATCTGAATATGATTGGCCTGGATGGGCGACCCAGCGTTAAAAACCTGAAAACCATTTTGTCAGAATGGCTGGAATATCGCACAAATACGGTACGCAGGCGTTTATCTTATCGCCTGGATAAGGTGAAAAAACGCCTGCATTTATTGGAAGGGCTGCTGATTGCGTTTCTTAATATTGATGAAATCATCAAAATTATTCGTCTGAAAGATCGGCCTAAACCCCTATTGATTGCACGTTTTAACCTCAGTGATACCCAGGCTGAAGCCATTTTAGAAATGAAATTACGGCAACTGGCGAAACTGGAAGAGAAAAAAATCACCGCTGAGCAGGACAAGCTCAGTAAAGAGCGCCAGGCGCTGGAAACCACCTTAGGTGACGAGCAAAACTTAAAACAACAAGTGGCAAAAGAAATCAAAGCGGACACCAAAGCCTATGGTAATGTGCGCCGCTCGCCGCTGGTTGAGCGCGGTCAGGCGCAGGCCATAGACCAGCAAAATCTGGCACCTGCCGAGCCGCTGACCGTGATTTTATCGGCAAAAGGTTGGATACGCGCCGCCAAAGGCCACGATATAGACCCGGAAAAACTCAATTATCGCAGTGGCGACAGGTTCTTAAACGCAACAAGTGGGCGCAGTGATCAAAATGTAGTATTTTTTGACAATAAGGGCCGCAGTTACGCATTGCCAACGCACAGCCTGCCCTCTGCACGCAGTCAGGGCGAGCCTTTATCAGGCCGCTTGAAGCTCAGTGATGGCGCGCAAATCTGTTGCCTGCTGAGTGGCGAAAATGACGACCATTGGTTATTGGCTTCCAGCGCGGGTTATGGTTTTGTGACCCAGTTTTCACACCTGCAAACCAAAAACAAAGCGGGTAAGGCAAGCCTGACACTGCCAGCAAACAGCCAGACCCTGCCACCATTACCTGTAAATAATCCACAATCTGATAGATTAGTGGTCATTAGCAGTCTGGCTTATTTGTTGGTATTCCCGATTGCCGAGTTACCGGAAATGGCAAAAGGCAAGGGCGTGAAACTAATGAATATCCAGCCCAAAAAAGAAGAGTTTATTCAATTTGTTTGTGTGCTACCGGCACAGGCTGTATTAAAAATTCAGGCGGGTAAACGCCATTTAACCCTGAAACCCAGTGACTTGGAAAATTTCCAGGGCAGCCGTGCGCAACGCGGACATAAGCTCCCCAGAGGTTTTCAGCAGGTGCAAGGGGTTGAAGCGCTTATAGAGTCTTAGGAGTGAGAATTTTATAACTTCAGCAACTTGGCTGGTCTTTTTCTCCATTTTCTGCGTTCCGAAAACAGTTACATAGCTTGCTATGCGCCTGTTTTCACGCCTTGAAAATGAATAAAAATCCTGCACCCAGTTTCTGCATTTATTTCATCCTCACTCCTTAGACCTTCCAGGTTTTTAAAAACCTGGAAGGTCTAAGGCTTAAATGGATGAGTTCATGGGACAAATCTTGCCCAGACTGGACATGACGCGGGCAATGCCCTGAATCGTGACCAGACCTTTATACTCTCCCTCTTCATCAACGACAAAAATATAGCTGGTTTCATTTTTTTCCATCATTGCCAGCGCTTTAATCAAGGGTTCCTTTGCTGAGATGGTTTCGCTCAGTTCTCGCACATAGGGTTCAACCGGGTTACAGATAATCTCTTGCGCCTTGGCTTCAGCATTTTCGATACAGGACATCTGATTGCCCAGTAAATGCGCCAGTTCTATCATGTGCTCCGGCAGGCAGGAAAACTTCATAATATTTTTCAGCGTCAACCTGCCACTGAGTTTCCCCTTTTCATTATAATAAGGCAGGGCGTGGATATTTAACTTGCCACACTCGGTAAAAACATCCCGCACATACATGCCAGGGTGAATAATAATTGTTGGAATTAGAACACTTTGTATATCCATAGTCATTTTAGAGATACCTTAAATAAACATAGATACTGGCAATTAAAATACTCAGCAGCATCAATGGAAAAGCCATCAGCATAAACTTGAGAAAATGAATCCGGTAACCCGCACGTTCAGCAAAACCGGCAACAATCAGGTTGGCGCTGGCACCCACCAGTGAGCCATTACCGCCCAGGCAGGCACCCAGTGCCAGTGACCACCACAACGGCATTAATTGCGCTTGCCCGCCAAAAGTGGATGACATGGATTCAATGATGGGAATCATCGTGGCAACAAAAGGAATGTTATCAACAATGGCGGAAAATATCGCCGAGGCCCAGATAATCGCCATTGCCGTCAGGGTGAGATCGCCCCCCGTGAATGCTAATACTTCTTTTGCCAATATATCCAGAAGGCCAGCATGTTCTATACCGTGGACGATGATAAAAAGACCAATAAAAAAGAAAATCGTGATCCACTCAACTTCAGCAAAACTTTTATGAACATGCTCACTCTGTTCTTCAGCACCACTATTAATACTCGTTAACAGTAACAATAGAGCCGCCCCCATCATGGCGATGGTGGCAGGCTCAAGGTGTAGTTGGTGCGCAAAAAGAAAACCAAGCGTCACTAAAAAGATAACCAGCAAGGATTGTTTGAGTAAGCGCGGGTCGGTGATTGCCTGTTTTTCATTAAACAGCATAATGCGTTGCTTATCCTCATCACCGGCATGCATATGACGCCCCCAGATAAAATAAATAATCAGCATGGTAATCGGAAAAATAAGCAGGGTAATGGGTGCCAGGTTCCATAAAAAATCATTAAAGCTCAAATTGACGGCAGAGCCAATCATGATATTGGGTGGGTCCCCGATTAGGGTTGCCGTGCCCCCGATATTTGAGGCAAAAATTTCGGCAAACAGAAAGGGGTAGGGGTGAACCTTTAACTCTCCAGTAATTAACAGCGTCACCGGGGCAATCAACAAGACGGTAGTAACATTATCCAGCAGTGCAGAGAATAAGGCCGTCACCAATGACAGCATGAATAGAATGCCCCAGGGACTGGCGTTGACCTTTTTTGCTGACCACACGGCGACAAACTGAAACACCCCGCTGCGACGAGAAATCGCAACAATGACCATCATACCGGTCAACAGACCCAGGGTATTAAAGTCGATGCCATTGATTGCGGTTTCCTGATTGAGTATGCCCAGGCTGATCATCAAGCCTGCGCCTAATAGTGCAATAATAGAGCGATTAATTTTTTCAGTAACAACCATCGCATAGGTGATGATAAAAACGATGCTGGATACCCATAAAGGGTCCCAGCCGAATATGACAGATGAGGTGTGGGTATCCACGACTTATTCCTTGAGTTCGGGTTATTTAATGCCCGTTGCTATATTTTTTTAGTATTTTTACAGGGATCGCTATCTTTATCACTGAGAAGATTCACGGTTAATTTTGTCAAAATATCCCAATTGGAAACCATGCCAGCGAGTCTTTTCTTTTTACCTTCAACCACGACAACTGGCAGACTGACTGGGCTTTCAAAGAGCAATTGTAAGAGTTCGGGTAAGGTGGTATCGGGCTTGCACAAACGCAATTTGCTACTCTTTTCCAATAAATCTGATACTGGTCGCTGACCTAACTGAATTAAGCGTTCTGATAATTCATCCGCACTGTCAGGCATAAAATTAATATGCATGAGCAGGCTATTTTCATCCAGTTTTGCTGCTTTTGGCAGAAGTTCTCGTGACAAACGCCGCAAGCTGAATAAACCCAGAAAATTACCACGTTTATCCAGAACCGGCAGATTGTGTATTGAATTTTTACACATCAGTTGTAGGGCTTCTGCGATGCTGTCATCTGCTTTCAGAGAAATAACATCCGTGCTCATTATGGTTGCGGCTGTCATCGCCGGTTACCTCATTGCTTGGTATTGTGAAAGAAAGGAATAAAAAATATGATGCCGATAGGGATAAATTGCATCAACGGGATAAAGCGTACAATAAGCGCTCAAAAATACCAAATTATACTGGAGTGGCAAAAGATTTTTCAGCACATTATGGATGTTTTGCCTGAAGGCTGTCCGAGAATATAACACGCCTTGTTATTTCTGCGAACTTCTGCGCCTTCTGCGGCTAAAAAATCTTCTTAATAAAGCCACTGAAAACGCAGAAGTTCGCTGAATAGGCAATGCCTATGGAATACTCATCATGGCTATAGGAGCGAGAATTTTATAACTTCAGCAACTTGGCTGGTCTTTTTCTCCATTTTCTGCGTTCCGAAAACAGTTACATAGCTTGCTATGCGCCTGTTTTCACGCCTTGAAAATGAATAAAAATCCTGCGCCCAGTTTCTGTATTTATTTTATCCTCACTCCATAGGAAATATGAGAATCGTAGTTGATTATCTATACTGCGTATAAGCACTCACACCGTATTTTCATGAGACACTTGCCCACACACCGCGCATTTGGGATCGCGGCGGACTTTCAAGGTGCGCCAATCCATGTGCAGGCCGTCGAGTAATAATAAACGTCCACAGAGCTTGTCGCCAATGCCCAACAGCAGCTTTAAGGCTTCCACCGCCTGCATACTGCCAATCACGCCCACCAGTGGCGCGAGTATACCCAGTTGCGAACAACTGTCACCCTCCTGACCATTATCCTGATAAATACAGTGATAACAAGGACTGTCTGCCTGATCCGGTAAAAATACAGAAATCTGGCCTTCAAAACCGATAGCCGCACCGGAAACTAACGGTGTGCCGGTTTTCACGCAAACCCGGTTAATTGCAAAACGGGTGCTAAAATTATCGCTGCAATCGAGTACCACATCAGCCTGCTGTATCTGGCTGTGCAGTTCTTCATCCACTAATTGATAGTCCAGGGTGGTGATTTTTAAGTCAGGATTTAATAATTGCAGGTGCTGGCGGGCTGAGGCCACTTTCAGCTCACCAATATCCTGGGTATTGTGCACAATCTGGCGTTGCAGATTGGACAGTTCTACGCGGTCATAATCGCTGAGTACCAGATGACCTACACCGGCAGTGGCAAGATAAATCGCCGCTGGTGAACCCAGGCCACCCATGCCGATAATCAGCACTCTGGCAGCCAGGAGTTTTTCCTGACCTTCCGGGCCGATGCCGGGCAGTGCGATTTGGCGGGCATAACGTTTTTGTTGTTCAGTATCCATATTAAAAATCTCACATTTTTTATGACATAAGCCACAAAAAAGTTAACACTGCGTAATCAATGTCGCGCAATGAGTGTTCCGGGTGGGGCATAATCTTGCAGATAACGACGTATGCCTGCAAAAATACTCTTTGCCAGTTTTGCCTGATAGGCAGCAGAGGCGAGTTTTTTCTCTTCAGCAGGATTCGATAAAAATGCGGTTTCAACTAAAATTGATGGCATATCCGGGGAGCGTAAAACCATAAATGCCGCTTGCTGCACTTTCCGGTGATAGATGCTGCCCACACCGCCCAGCGATGTTAATACCGATTGTGCCAGTTGACCGCTGGATTCCAGCGTGCCGGTTTGTGATAAATCCAGTAATACCGAAGCTAATATATCCTCTTTATCATTGAGACTGACGCCACCGAGCAAATCTGAGGCATTTTCCTTTTGCGCCAGCCAGTGCGCTGCTTCGCTGCTTGCGCCATTTTGTGACAGAATATACACCGAAGCACCTTTCAGGTGGTATTTGCGTTTTTCATAGGCATCAGCATGAATTGAAATAAATAAATCTGCCTGATGGCTGCGCGCAAAATCAATGCGCTCGCGCAGACGTAGATAATAATCCCCGTTACGCACCATCAGCGCCTGCATACCCGGTTCCTGATTAATACGTTTTGCCAGTTTGCGGGCAATGGCTAACACCACAGTTTTTTCATACACGCCGCGTTTGCCCACCGCGCCGGGATCAATGCCACCATGTCCCGCATCAATCGCGACCAGTACCTTGCGCTTACCGCTGGGTAATAAGGCTTTTTGTGTGGTTTTTTGTGTGGCTTTTAGCGGTGGATAGGTCGTCATGGGTTGCATTGCCGCCATCGGTGTTGGCAGGGAATTTATCCGCTTTGTTTGCATAGGCCGCTGCCGAATTTGTGTTTGCTTGACCAACTGCTTTTGAACTTGTGGCAGTGGTGCTTGCGGCTTTATTGTGGACAGGGTGACGACCAGACGATGACCAAAACGTCCGGCGGGTTTTAAGGTAAAGCTGTTGATTTTAACCGTCTGGGCAACATCCAGCACCACGCGCAGATCATTTTCGTGACGCGGGGCGCTGCGGATATTCAGCAATAAATCACTGTATTGTGGTTTTTGTAGTAATGCGCCTAACAGCGCCGCATTGCTCAGATCAATCACCACTCGCTCGGCCTTATCTTTTTCCGCTGCCAATGTAAATGTATTGTGCGGTGTAGGCTCACTGAGATCAAACACCAGTTGCAAACGCTCGCCGCTATCGTCCAGCCAACGCATTTGTAACACTTTGCTGTGTTCGGCTGCGCACACATTGTTCTGCAAAATAAACAGGTTGGCGTTGAGTGTGAGAATGGACAATATTATCAATATGCGTATCATGATCGCTTTCCTGTTTTATCTGCATTCCTAAAGTCTGTTTTACTGTACAATCTACATTAAGTAGGAATCATATCTGTTTGTTTTTCAAATAACAAGTCGATTCATCCTTCAACAAAACCCTGGTTTGAACTTGACTGCCCGCCCATACTATTTTTCTTATGCCCAAAATTTCGCGCCTGTTATGGTTTTTTTTATTCACGCTGTTGCTCTTATTGGCCTTGCTCTGGTTTTTACAAACAAGCCAGCAACCCAGCGCCAGCCTGCAAAATGGGGCGCGTCTGCAATGGACTCAATGTTGGTTTGAACGCTCCTGGAGCCTGGGTAAAACCACACAATGTGCTTATTTTTATCCAAGCCATGCTGTTGAGCAGCCTGAGCATCAGAGGGTGCGTCTGCCTGTAGTGGTGATGGCGCAGAAAAAAATGCTCCAGGCCAATAATGGTCAGTTACAGAAAGACCCAGGCCCGGTATTGTTTCTTGCCGGAGGCCCAGGGTCTGCCACTGCGCTGGAGCAAGACAATATTGAAACCTGGTGGATGCTGATGGATGCTTATCAGTGGAGTTCCCGCCTGGTTTTATTTGATCAGCGGGGTACGGGCATGAGTCTGCCTGAGCTGCGTTGCCCAAGTTTACGCGCTGCCATTCGTAGCTGGTTGAACAAACCATGGAGCCTGGAAGCGGAAACACGGCAGTGGTATCAGGCTTACCAATTATGTCATTCACAACTGCAAACGGCGGGTATACAATTAGAACAATACACTACACGTAAAAGCACTGAGGATGTACGGGATTTGATGGCATTGCTTGACAGCCAGCAATGGAATTTATACAGCGTCTCTTACGGTACCCGGCTGGCGCTGGATATTATGCGTAAATATCCGGGACGCATACGCAGCGTGATACTGGACTCCGTGTACCCACCTGAAAAAGACAGTCTGCAAACCCTGGCTTTTGTGATTCATAACGCTTTTGACAATCTGTTTAAAGGCTGTGCTGAAAATCAAAACTGTCAGCAGGCTTATCCGCAACTGGAAGCCCATTTTTATGAATTGCTCAAGCGTTTTGCCAAGCAACCCCCCGAACTTTTGCTATACCAAGGGGAGGAAAAAGAACCCCTGAAACTGGCGGTTTCTGCGCACCGTCTGCTGGATATGGTGTTTTACGCCTTATACAGCCGGGAGTGGATAGAAATGCTGCCCTACACCTTAGAGGCTGTCTGGCAAGGCGATCTGGAAGCATTGCAAGCGTTGGCGGACGTGTATTACTGGATGTTGATGGATGAAAGTTTCAGTTATGCGACCAATCTTTCCGTGGAATGTCATGATCAGAATAAAAAGCTGACAAAACAGGATATATTGGCGGCTGCACAAGCTTATCCCCGCCTGATGCCAATCATTGAGCAGGGGTTGAAGTGGGATCCCTGTCGTTTTTGGCGCAGTGGCAAAGTGGCAAAAGATTTTCACTGGCCGGTAGAATCTAATATCCCCACCTTGATTTTGAATGGTTTTTACGATCCCGTCACCCCGGCAGTTTGGGGGGAGGCACTGGCCCGGAAATTAAAAAACAGCTATCGTTTTCAGTTTCCCGATATGGGTCATGCCGTGATTAGTAACAGCGAATGTGGCATACAAGTGGCGTATGATTTTATTCGTAACCCCCACCGCAAACCTGACCCCGCCTGTTTGGAAACCCTGGAAGCGCCAAATTTTGTGACAGAGTATGAGGATTGTTAAATATATTTATTGAGCTTTTTTATTGTTTACCGCGCCAAGCGCGGTAAATCACCTTCCAGACCCATTGCCTGCTGCATCAATTTATTTTTCAAAGGGTAAGCCGCATCAGTCAAACGCATCCCAATATTGCGCGCCCAGCGCAACGGCAGCCAGGAGTTGCCAAACAAGTTTTTAAAACCATCCATTGCCAGCAAAATTTTTAGATTTTCACCTTTACGCCAACGCTGATAATGTTGCAGGGTTTCCAATGCACCAATATCGCGGTGTTTAGTTTGTGCCTGTACAATCACATCAAACAGACTGGCGGCATCCAATAGCCCCATATTCACGCCTTGACCGGCTAAAGGATGAATACTGCGCACGGCATCCCCTACCAAAGCAATACGGGGTTTCACATAAGGTTTGGCATGGCGGCGACGCAAGGGGAAAGCAAATAATTCACTACTTTCCAGTACAGAACCTAAGCGCGAATTAAATGCCTGTTCTAATGCCTGATGAAACGCTGGCTTATCTAAGGCTTGCATGGCTGCGGCCTGTTCTGGTGGCAGACTCCAGACAATAGAGCTGGTATGCGGCTGAGTCAGTGGCAAAAAAGCCAGCGGCCCGGAAGGTAAAAAGCGTTGGCGCGCTGTAGCCTGATGCGGCAAAGCAGTTTCAATGCTGGCAACCAGGGCATGATGTCCATAAGGTTGAATATCACAACTGATCCCCGCCAGTTTGCGAATTTGTGAATCACCGCCATCGGCACCCACCAGCAAGCGGGTTGTTAAAACTTCACCCGTATCCAGATGCACTGCCAGATAATCTTCATGCTGTTGCAGGTGGCTGACTTTGGTCTCAAAATAGCCGTGTAACTGCGGGAAATCCTGCTGACGTTGTTGCAAGGCGTATTGTATGACCTGCAACTCAATAATATGCCCAAGGTTTTCCTGCCCGATATCCTGGTGATCAAAACCAATTTCCCCAAAACTTTCCCAGACCTGCATGGCCTGATAAGGACTGACCCGCTGCGCGCACATGGCTTCCCAGACCCCCAATGCCCGAAAAATATGCTCGGAAGCACGGCTAATGGCAAATACCCGGTGATCAAAACCGGGTCTGGAAAAATCGACCGGTTCAATAGGCTGTGCCTTTTTAGCCTCGATCAAACCAGTATGAAAACCCTGTTGCAGCAGGGCCAGAGTCAGGCTGGCACCGACCAGACCGCCGCCAACCACCAATACATCCAGGGTCTGATTCATTAGCGCAACTGCTCTAGCAATACTTGCAGAATCTGTACGCTGACCGCTTCCGGCACGGCTTTGCCGTTTTCATCCAGCACACTAATTTGGGTTGTATTATTGCTCGCTTCATCCAGTTTAATCTGGAAATCACGCGCTTTATCAGCTTCATCTCCACGCCAGAAAGCTAAACTGTCAAGCCAGCCTTTATCGTTGTCGGCAACGGTTTTCTGTGGAACATAGCGCACGTAATACAAACCTTTGGCACGATTGCGATCTTCCACGCTAAAGCCACTGCGATCCAAAGCTAAACCGGTTAAACGCCAGCTTTGCATGAAATTCTTGCGTACTCGCAAGGTCTGTTGTTCTAGCACCGCGCTTGCTTCCTGCACCTGCGCCTTGGCTTGCTGTGCTACTGCCTGTTCTTCGCTCAAGCCCAGATAAACCATCATGCGATTAAGCATTTCCACTTCCAGCTCTGGATCGGTAGGGCGGTATTGCCAGACAAAGTTCTCACCCTGAGACACTTGTTCTGCACCGCGATGTGTCAGAAATATCTCAGTCTGGCCCTGATTATCCGGCGCGTGTTCCAAACGGGTGCGGAATTTATCACGGGTATAAGCTTCCCAGAAAAAGTCCAGTGCCTTGCCTAAGGTACGGCGCACAAGATCCTGAGGAATATCAGCACGGTTTTCCGTCCATTCGGTCTCCATAATGCCAACTTGCTTGTGATCGCGTTTCAGCAGAAAACCCGCTTCCAGCCAGAAGGTTTTAACCTTGGGCCAGACTTCATCCACTGGTGCCTTAACCCGCAACCAGCGACTGTTGCCATCACGCAATACCTGGACTGTATCGGCAATCGGTAACACCTTTTTTTTCATATTGTGGCTACCAGGGCGGCCTTTGGCCTGATTTTTTTCATATCCAGTCAAGGTGTTATTGCGTTTGCTGCCGCCAGGAATAACCAGTTCATCTTCCATGGAGGCATCCAGGTCAGGCGGGATTTCCAACTGATTAATGTCATGTGATTTTTTGTATTCAATGCGGCGATCATATTTTTCAGTAATGCCGCAGGCTGTCAGTGTCAGCACCAAAAAACTGCCCAGCAATGGCATTAACCAGTGGTTTTTTTTCATCAGATATTCCTTTTGGGTATTCATTTGTAGGCTATACAGTGGGTTTATAAGGTAGCGCTAATTGCGGACATTTTAAGGCTTTAAATTCAGGGTCTTTATGCACCAGCGTGGCATCGCACTGGCTGCTTCCAGGCATCTGCCAAATCCCGTAATGTCAGTAAAGCAGAGGTATCAAATAGATATGATTTCATTTGTGTGCGTTATCCTTGCTACGCTCCGCCAATAAACGTGCAACCGAATCCTCTTTGCCCTGTCCGCGAAATGCAGCAATCGTATCTTCTTTGACAGGAACGACATGTAAGGTATTACCGTACATAAACCATTCGAGCCTGCCAGAAGGGGATAGATGCAGTTTTTGCCTGATTTCTGCGGGAATAACAGTTTGGCTTCTGGATGCTGCGCATTAGGAATACCTGGATGAATTACCTATTTATATATATTGTAATTCAGTTTATGTAAAACTGTCCAATTAAACAGTGGCTTCAACTACGTGCCAAAAAAACCACCTTGCCATCCTGATCTACAATATAACCCACTAATTGATCATTCGCATCATAAGCTAAAATCTTATCCGCTTGCTGTTTGAAACTGCCCTGCTTTTCGCCCTGCAAATCATAAACAACCAAAATATCAGCCTCCCGGACAACATGCGCCAGTTCCACGCCTTTTGCGTTATAAACATATAAAATACCGTCCTTAAAACTGGAATAACCGCTGATGCTGCCATCGTCTGCATAGCCGTATATGCGCTCAGATTCAGGAAGCTGCTGCCCGGATGAAATTTGTGGCACGGGCATATAATCATGCCTGTTTCCCAAGGCATCCACAAAATAATTAATAATTTGATCTTCAATTTGCTCTTTTATGAACTGCCCCAGATACTGCTCATCACGGTCATAGGCAAGCAGGCGATTATCCAGGTTATGTAAGCGTGCCAGCTTTTGACCATCACTACGATATAGCATCAGACCATTTTTTTCCCATTGCGCAAAGCCCGTCTGTTTTCCTGCCTCCCGGAAAATTAACTTATCACCCTTCACCGTTGCACTGGAAATAATCCGCCCCTGTTTATTACGCACCGTATAAGGCTTTTTACCAAATAAACGCTGCATACGCGCCTGTCCCTGATGCACATGAACACGCCGGGTTTTTGCTTTGCTCAATAAAGTGGCACTGCGCCGCTGTAATATTTTTTTACCACCACCCTTAGCCAATTGTCTGAAGCCACTACGCACAACACCTCTGGAAACGCCGCCAGCGGCAACACGCGCAGTTGTTGTAAAAAAACCACGGGCAAAAAAACCGAAAATCCAGGCATCAGCCTGACGCGGGAGCAAAGAAACTGAAAGTCCGGAAACCAATAAGGCAATGAGTGAAATTTTTAAATAAGTCACGGTGAAACCCGCTTCAGCGTTTCAAGCAATGGCGTGGTTTGCGGGGGTGCGCCATTGACTTGAGTCAGCTTACAATTTGTAAACTTCAATTCAATTTCAGTTTTATCCCGATAATCACGCCGATAAAGCCCCTCATAAAAACAAGCTGCCACCAGTTGATCATCGGCTTTCACACCATAGGCGGAAAAATCAGCAAATTCAAAAGCAGCAAAACTCACCCCCTGATTAGGTGACAAACAGCGAGATTGTTTACAATGCCTGGCAGTGAAAAAATAATTCAGGCGCTGATTTTTATTTTGATCCAGAAAAGCAGCCAGCAGATGATTTTTAGCACGTGCAGTGCTGAGCGTATACTCTTTTTGCTGAATATCCCGCATCGGCACGTAAGTGCCGTAAAATATATTTGCCTGGTAATTGCTCGAATTAAATGCCAGTATCTCTTTAACTGGCACATCCATAGAAAGACGAAGCCCCGGTGCATTTGCAATGGCGGTTAATAATTCAGTATCATTTTGCTGCAATAATGCTATCAAAGAAACCGAACCACCAAAGCGAACCTGTGCGGGGGAAGCCCCTAATAAGGTTTTTTTAACTACCAGGGAAAGCTCGGAATCCAGCAGCTTTTGCAACGCAACCTCTCCAGCCGGATAACAAATCGCCAAATAACGGCGCGTCAATTCCTCTGCATCTTGTTGATGCATTTCCGGTGTTTGCAACAACTGCTCTAATTCCGACAAATTAAATGGACGTTTTGCCACATGCTGGTTTTTATCCTGCAAACCGAACATTTGCTGGATGAGTTCTGGAGAAACCTTAAAAACCTCGCTCGCTAACACAGAGGCAGGAAAGCAGAATAAAATAATAATAATTGAATTTTTTATGTTCATAATTTTACGGTTTACGGTTTACGGTTTACGGTTTACGGTTTACGGTTTACCTCGTTCCCAATGTCCTCATTGGGAATGCAGACCTCGCAAGCTCCAGCTTGCAGTATATCAAGCAAAGTTTGCAAAGCAGGCGTTACCAGGCAGCGTTTGGTAATGAGGAAAACCGTAAATATTAATTCCCTTGATTCACTGCCTGCTCAAAATCCCGTAAAGCCTGCTCCAAAGAAACGATGACCTCATTCATCACATCAATAGATTCTTTATTTGTTGCGCCTGACTGGTTTAATTTACCCGAAATTTTTTGCGCCATTTCATCCAAAGACTGTTCAAAACCCCGTAATCCCTTCAGGACTTTTTGGCGTTCTCTCAATTTACGCAATTGTAATAACTTAGGTTTGATAGCAGGAAAAAAATTCTGGCTGACTTCGGAAAGTCTAATACCCATTGCCGAAAGGTTGCGCTCGTCCGCATCCATTTCACTGACATCCGCATCCGCACCGAAATCACGTAAAATACCCGCCCGTCCTTGAGCCAGATCATGCAGGCGTTGCGCTAAATCAACATATTGTTTTTGAATCAATAACAATGCTTTTTTCAAGGCCGCGTGTTCTTGTGCCATTTTTGCAATCCAGGGTAGTAATTGACCTTCATCAAAACGTACATCAGCCTGGTTAAACACGGTTTTATGAAAATACAGGACACCCTCTTGCGCATAGGTATAATTTGCAAATACATGGACGGCAGGGCCAAGACAATGCGGCTCGCTGGAATTCAGGCGACATTCAGCCAGCGCAATGGATGGCAAGAAAGAACAAATACATAACAAATGGAACAATCCTGTGAGTTTAAAACGTATCATTTTGTTTCCTGAAAATTTTTAAAAAAATGGGGGCCAGCCCCCATACCCCCGTGTTGTTGATTGTCGAGCAATAATTTTGACCGCAAACCATCAACTGAAAAGGGTAAAAGTATAAAGAAAAAAGGGTTATTTTATCCTGGCGAGACCCGAAAACACCACACGAAACCCGACATCGCTGCTACGTGTACCAGGGCCGTAGTAGTTGCGGTTGCCAAGGCGCAGGCCAACGCCATCGGTAACCCAGGAGCCGCCGCGCAACACACGAGGGCCTGATGCGCCAGAGGCATCACATTTTTTAGCATAGGGATTTTTATGCAAGCTACAAGTCCATTCCCAGACATTGCCGTGCACATCATATAAACTAAAAGGATTGGCTTGATAAGATTTCACCGGTTCTGTCCCTGTATTATTACATTGTTTGTCATCATTAAACTTGGCACCATTACGCGCCCCCTTTTGACATACAGGGGCTTGCGTACCCCACCAATAATCAGCCTGACTGCCTGCGCGCGCGGCATATTCCCATTCCCACTCTGTCGGCAGGCGATAGTGTTTCCCTGGCTCGGTTTGATTTAATTTGGCGATAAACTGCTCGGCATCCCGGTAACTGACCGGCTCCACCGGATGCTGATCACCTTTAAAATGAGAAGGATTGTCTCCCATCAGTTTTTGCCACTGCGCCTGGGTGACTTCTGTAGTGCCAACCCATAAAGGATAATCAATAGCACCTGGATAAGCACTATTGCCACCGCCACCGCAATCCTCAAAAAACAGGGGATTGCAGCGGCGTTTGGCTGCGATGTCATCCGTTACGCCGCTGGTTGAGTTGCTAATTTTGACAAAATTCATACCAATAGAATTGGTGAATGTTTCTGCTGCCATACCTGATAAGGAAAATAGTGTAAATAAAGAAAAAATAAAATAAGGCATCATTAATCATCTATAAATTTGTGGTAAACCACGCACTGAAAATTTAATAACAACGGAGTCTTCGGATAAACCTACCAACCCCGTTGCCCGTCATCCTGACATTTTATTTTGCAAACCCATCCGTGAGCGGCAAGGACAAATACCGCATGGATACCCGAAATGACGCTATTGGTATCCATAAATACCAATATTCTGCAAACCGGGTAGGCTGGCGAGACCCGAAAACACCACACGAAACCCGATACCGTAGTTACGCCCATCAGGGTCGATGCTGACGCGGTAGCCAAGGCGCAGGTAATCGCTATCGCTATCCCAGGAGCCGCCGCGCAACACACGAGGGCCTGATGCGCCAGAGGCATCACATTTTTTAGCATAGGGATTTTTATGCAAGCTACAAGTCCATTCCCAGACATTGCCATGTACATCATATAAACCAAAAGGATTGGCTTGATAAGATTTCACCGATCCTGTTCTACTATCATCACATTGGTTAAACCTGGCACCATTACGCGCGCCCTTTTGACATACAGGGGCTTGCGTACCCCACCAATAATCAGCCTGACTGCCTGCGCGCGCGGCATATTCCCATTCCCACTCCGTCGGCAGGCGATAGTGTTTCCCTGGCTCGGTTTGATTTAATTTGGCGATAAACTGCTCGGCATCCCGGTAACTGACCTGCTCCACCGGATGCTGATCACCTTTAAAATGAGAAGGATTGTCTCCCATCAGTTTTTGCCACTGCGCCTGGGTGACTTCTGTAGTGCCAACCCATAAAGGATAATCAATAGCACCTGGATAAGCACTATTGCCACCGCCACCGCAATCCTCAAAAAACAGGGGATTGCAGCGGCGTTTGGCTGCGATGTCATCCGTTACGCTGCCCTTGGATGCGCCAACTTTGACAAACTTCATACCGATGGTATTGGTAAAGCTTTCTGCCGCTGAAATTGATAAGGAAAACAGAAATAACAGAGGGAAAATAAAATAAGGCATGATGGGGACTCGGTTTACGGTTTAAAACTAATACGTTACAAAACCACTTGCAATTAATTGGCTTTGCTCATCAATCCATCAATATTTCCCGCAGAGACGCAAAGGTGCAGAGACTTTAGAGCTGTCTTTAAGCTTTTCTCTGCGTCCCTGCGCCTCTGCGGGAGGTATAAAAGGTTGCCGAATCAGAAACTAAGGCCAATTCAGCGTTATAGGTTTTGTTATACTTTCTCCGCCTGCTGCATCGCGCTTTTCACCGCTTCATGATGGACTTCAGACAAGGGGGTTAAAGGCAAGCGAATCACACCCGAAAGCAGACCTTGTTGCTGCACTGCCCATTTGACCGGAATGGGATTGGGTTCTGCAAATAAACTGCTGTGCAAGCCTTGTAAGGTCACATCAATGGCATCTGCTGCTGCGATATTACCTGCCAGTGCCTGCTGACACATGTCATGCATGGCTTTTGGTGCGACATTGGCCGTGACTGAAATGACGCCGTTACCACCCAGTGCCATAAGTTCTAAAGCGCTGTCGTCATTACCGCTGAACAGCAGAAAATCCTCGCCGCATAAACGCCGCTGCAAACGCACCCGCATCAAATCTCCGGTGGCATCTTTCAGGCCGATAATTCCCGGCAGTTTTGCCAGACGCGCCACAGTTTCAGGTAATAAATCACAACCCGTGCGCCCCGGTACATTATAAAGAATGATCGGCAAATCCACCGCTGTGCTGATGGCTTTAAAATGTTGATATAAACCTTCCTGAGTGGGTTTATTATAATATGGCGTCACCGAAAGGCTGGCTTGTACCCCGGCAGCTTTTGCGCATTTGCTTAAAGCAATCGCTTCAGCCGTGGCATTAGCACCTGTGCCGCCAATAATCGGGATACGCCCTTTGGCTTGTTCAACCGCGGTCTTCAATAACTGGCAATGTTCCTGATGACTGAGGGTTGCAGATTCTCCCGTGGTGCCAACGATCACCAGACCGTCGCTGCCCTGTTCGATATGATGCTCAATCAAACGCCGGAAAGCGGCATCGTCCAGACTGCCGTCTTCCTGCATCGGTGTGACTAAGGCCACAATACTGCCCTGAAACATGACGTGTTATCTCCAAATATGGTTTTATGGTTATGATTTTACGGGGGAGGAATAATACCTACAATTATAAGTAGTTAACTATCCTTCATCAATGAATATACTCACTGCCGATAAATATCTTTTTGATGACCCAGTTTAATAACTGTTATGGTAATCGTTTCATCCTGAATATCACAAACAAGTCGGTAATCACCCACTCTATAACGCCACAGTTTTTTTAAGTTACCCTGCAAGGCTTTTCCCGAAAATCTTGGGTTCTCACTCGATTGCACGCGCTGAGAAAGGAAGTTCAGAATTCTTGTTTGTGTTGATTTATCCAGCTTTAATATTGATTTACGGGCAGAGTCTTTAAATTCAATTCTCCAGACCAAGTTCTTTCCTCAAATCTGCTAAAGAAATACTAGGTTCATTGCGAGATAACACCGCCTCGGCATCTTGAATGTCTTCCATGTCTTCCAGTAAAGCGATGATATCTGGTTGTTTATTTGCCATGGCAATAAGTAACTGCACACCTGCTTCAACAATTAGTTTGCGGTTGGAAATACCTGTTTTTTGTACCGCTTTACTCATCAAGTCATCTTCAATGGGGATCGTTTGCATCTTTATCCTCCCCTGGTATTTGCTCTGCATAATCACATTCTTTCTGTGGACAGACTTTTTCCGTACCCCGGCGTTTGGTGGTTTTAATGGTCAAAACCGGCCAGCCGCATTTAGGGCAGGGTTCTTTTAAGGGCGGGTTCCAGATGGCGTATTTACAATCTGGATAACGCGAGCAAGAATAAAAAATCTTACCATAACGCGATTTTTTCTCCATCAGATTGGCTTGTTTGCATTCTGGACATTCTACGCCGGTATCTTTGGGTTTTTCCAGTGGCTCAATGTGTTTGCACTTGGGATAGGCGCTGCAACCGATAAATTTGCCATAACGGCCTAATTTGATGTGCAACGCTGAATCACATTTTGGACAGGTGCGGCCTTCCACCACTTCCGGTTCGTTGGAGGATTCCGTGCCATCCATGTTGCGGGTGTATTTGCACTCCGGGTAATTGGTGCAACCGATAAACTTACCGCGTTTACCCAAACGTATCGATAAGGGGCTGTCGCATTCCGGGCATTTTTCATCGAGTTCTTCATGGGTGACATCTTTGCGCTGTACCGATTCGGTTTTATCCTTAATCAGCTTGTCAAATTTGGTCCAGAAGCGCTTCAGCAGCGGTACCCATTCCTGCTCACCGCGTGACACGGCATCGAGTTCATCTTCCAGTTTTGCGGTGAATTTATAATCCACGTACTGGGAAAAATGTTCAGTGAGAAATTTATTCACAATACGCCCGACATCGGTGGGGATAAAACGTTTTTTATCCAGTTCCACGTATTCACGGTTTTGCAGGGTGGAAATAATGCTGGCATAGGTGGAAGGGCGGCCAATGCCATGTTCTTCCAGGGTTTTAATTAAACGTGCTTCAGAATAACGCGGTGGTGGCTCGGTAAAATGCTGATCGGCGCGTATGCCCAGCAAATCAATTTCTTCGCCTTCTTTTAAGGGTGGCAGCAAACGCTCTTCATCATCAGGTTTTTTATCGTCATCCATGCCTTCCATGTAAACCTGACGGAAACCGGGTTTAGCGAGTACGGAGCCGGTAGCGCGAAAGTTATTACCTTCACCGCAGCTTAAATCTATTGCCACCATATTTAAGGTGGCGTGAACCATCTGACAGGCAACGGTACGTCGCCAAATCAGGGTGTAAAGTTTGAGTTGCTCAGGTTTAAGGCGATCTTTAATTTCATCCGGGTGGCGCAAGGCTGAAGTCGGGCGAATTGCCTCATGCGCTTCCTGGGCATTTTTGGATTTGGTCTTAAAGGCACGCGGATTTTTGGGCAGGCTTTCTGCGCCATAGCGTTGAGTAATCACATTACGCAACTCATCCACGGCTTCCTGTGCCAGATTCACCGAGTCGGTACGCATATAGGTGATTAAACCCACCGCGCCATCACCTGTATCAATGCCTTCATAGAGTTGCTGGGCAATCGACATGGTGCGCTGCGCGGTAAAACCCAGTTTACGTGCGGCTTCCTGTTGCAGGGTTGAAGTAATAAACGGCGGTGAAGGTTGCTGGCGACGCTGTTTCTTTTCAACTTTGTTTACAGTCAGTTTGCCATTGGCTGTCGCCAGTAAGCTGTCACGCGCACCATGTGCCAGTTCTTCACTGTTTAAGCTAAACTGGCTGACTTTTTTACCACTATAAAGATTCAGCTTGCCAATAAATGGCAAGGATTGTTTTTTACCCTTTTTCTTGGGTTCCTGTACGTCAGCATCAACTGTCCAGTATTCTTTGGGTTTGAACTTTTCGATTTCTTCTTCGCGCTCGACAATCAAACGCAGCGCCGGACTCTGCACACGGCCTGCGGACAAACCACGGCGAATTTTTTTCCACAGCAGTGGCGAGAGATTAAACCCCACCAGATAATCCAATGCCCGCCGCGCTTGCTGGGCATTGATTAAATCCATTGACAAGTCACGGGGATTGGCGACCGCATCATTAATCGCCTGTTTGGTGATCTCGTGAAATACTACCCGTTTAACCAGCTTGTCGTTGAGCAAACCCCGATCTTTGAGTAATTCGTATAAGTGCCAGGAAATCGCTTCACCTTCGCGATCCGGGTCAGTTGCCAGATACAGGGCATCAGCCGCTTTCATTGCTTTGCTGATGGAAGAGACATGGCGAGCATTTTTTTCAATCAGCTCATATTTCATAGCAAAATCATGCTCAGTATCCACTGCGCCATTTTTGGGCAGCAAATCCCGCACATGACCATAAGAGGCCATGACTTCAAAACCCTTGCCAAGATATTTTTTAATGGTTTTCGCTTTAGCGGGCGATTCCACAATAACCAGATGTTTGCTCATAGTGTCCAGAAAATTAAAATGTCACGTTTATATTAATGCAGGCGATGTTACGCACCCTGAATCAATGCAGGCAGTTTGGGGTTTCGTCATACACCAGTTTTTCCATCCAGGAAAAACCCTCTTCCAAGCCCGGCTGGTTAAACAATACCATTAAACAAACCCATTTGAGTTGGTCTAAATTGATTTCTTCATTATCCAGTGCCATTGCACGATCAATGATCAGTTCCCGTGTTTCATGATCAAGCACGTCCATTTGCTCCAGAAATAATAAAAATCCCCGGGATTGAGTGCTTAGCCGTGCAATTTCATTGGGGTGAAACAGGCGAATACTACTGATTTCATGTAAGCTCATGCCATTTTCAGCACGGCTCTGGGTTTGGCGATCAGCTAATACTTCCAACCAGTCAAAGGCTTTATTAATCTCCTGCTCAGAAAAACCCGCCCCACTCAGCTCATCTTTGAGCATTTCGTGATCCATCTGTATCTGGGATTCTTCGTCAGCATAATGCTCAAACAGATACATTAAGATGTCTATCGTATTCTCTTTCATATTATTTTCCTTATGTAATACGAATATAGCCACCGGGAGCGCTATCGACCTTACCCTGCAACTCTAATATTAATAGCATGGAGGAAACTGCATCCGCCGTCAATCCTGAACGCTCAATCAAACTGTCCACCGGAACAGGTTCACCTATGACCATAACCGCTAATAATTGGCTATATTTTTCTTCATCTTTATTTAAGATGTTGTTTTCTAAGTTTGTTTTCTCTGGTTCAGATAATGGCGCTGGCTCATTAACAGTCTGATTTTGTGTTGTAGCAGGTATTGATGCTAATGGTGGCGCGAACAACGCCAGTTCTTCAACAATATCTTCTGCTGTTTCCACCAGCTTAACGCCTTCCTTAATCAGTGCATGACAGCCTTTTGCTAAAGGATTATGAATGGAACCGGGAATTGCAAACACTTCCCTTCCCTGTTCAGCCGCCTGTCTGGCGGTAATCAAAGAGCCACTGTGTAAAGTGGCTTCCACCACCAGCGTACCCAGCGACAAGCCACTGATAATACGGTTGCGGCGGGGGAAGTTACCACTACGGGGCGTGATGCCGGGGAAAAATTCAGAAACAATCACACCCTGCTGACAGATACGGCTGTATAAATCACGATGACGCAGCGGATAAACCTTATCCGGCCCGGTTCCCAATACAGCGACAGTTGCTCCGGTTGCTGATAAGGCTCCACGATGACTGGCCCCATCAATACCAAATGCCATGCCACTGGTAATCACCCAGCCTAATTGGGCGAGATGATGAGCGAAATCCTGCGCGGTTTCCTCGCCGCCACGACTGGGGTTACGACTACCCACCATCGCCAATTGTGGACGACTCAATAAATCTGGATTACCCTGACCAAATAAAATCGGTGGCGGATCATGAATTTCCCGTAACTGCGCCGGATAACGCGGATCATCCCAGGTCAGCAAAAAACGTTTTTGATGTCCATTTAACCAAGTGAAATCAGCATCCACCGCCTGCCAGTTGGGCTTTTCCAAAGCCGCCAACAAGCGTCCACGCATACCTGCTTCCATCCAACTGCTGCGCCCTGCGGTTAATAGCGCTCTGGGGCTGGAAAACTGCTTGAGTAATTTGGCAAATACCACGGGGCCAACGTGGGGTGTATGTAATAAAGCCAACCAATAAGGCCATTCGTCTGCAATCGTTGCCGTTATATGAGGGGCTTTTGCAATAGAACTGACTGTCATTAAGGCAGATTCACTTCATCACCCACATAAATGGTGCGCGTGATTTTTTGCACCAGGGCAAAACTGACGCTTTCAAAGACCTTAAATAATAAAATCCGGCCCGCTTTTATGCTGGGTAAAATCAATTCATCCCCGGTAACGGGATCTTTGATCTGATCGCCACCGCGATAAACGGCTAATAAATCACCACGCTGCATATTATCGCGTTGACCTTTATTCAACACCACAACCTGATACTGACCAATTTGGGTCATGCCATTGACTACCGCAATAATCCGGGCATCTTCAATATAATCCGGTGCGCTGGGAATAAAGTCCTCTTCAAATTCCCTTTCCGGCAAGCTTAATAAACGATCACCCTGGCGAATATCCTGCTTGGCGGAGGTGATATTTAAAGTTGCGATGACGCCTGGTTTTGTTAAACGCCCTTCTCCCAGATAGACGGCTTCATAAGCCAGTACATCATCAGTTACCGGGTCGCGGTATTCCTGCCCCCGGCGCACAATCAAATAAGCCTGACCTTTCTGCTCTTCTTCCAAATTGCGTATATAAACCTGATCGCCGGTACTCATCAGCAATTGTTCATTGGCATTGGCAATAACATAAGGCGCTGTTTCCAGCTCATCGGCTTCTACCACCACCGGGCGAAATAAAAACTGTTGAATAGAACCTAAGGGAATTTTGGGAATAGCACGGGTTGTCCGGGTTGGAATGACACCCGGTCTGAGTTTGACCACGCGATTGCGTTTAATCTGAAATGCCGGTTTCCCCGCATGTTGCACCAAACTGATTTCATCACCCGGATATAAAGATGGCGTATCAGGCAACCAGGCATTTTCCATCAACCAGGGTTTATCCACAAAAACATCCACGATATCCAATACCGTATCATTTTTTTTCACAACATAGGTTTCGGGATAGTTCGGCTTTAAGACTGTATTTTCATCAATGGTGACAATATAAGCCGAAACGACTGGTGAAATCAGTATAAATATCAGTGAAAAAACCAGATATATACTATTTTTAAATGATGATGTGGAAGCGGCAGACATCCTGTTTTCCTTGAAATATTTAAATTATAGGTGTTACGCAAAAAACACTTTTTGCTTCACACTGATTTTGGGTCAGTTTGAATCAGTCACAGAGGCAAACCAAAGATAAGTGGATGCGTAACATCAGTTAAATAATGTTGCTATAAACTATAACTAAAATTATGCGCTAGTGCTATATTTTTACGCAACCTGAGTTCAATTTAGGCTTCATTCATCGCTGGTGGCGATGAAAGCCGCCAAAATCTCACGCTGAGTTCTTGATGGCGCGTACTGGATTTTAGTCATTTTGGAGAAAAAAACTGATATCGAACTATTATTGGTATACCGCCAACGCAGCCTTCACCGCCACACCCGCATCCAGTGACAAGCCCTGACCAAGCAAAACCGATTCCAGACTGTTAAGACAGAATAAAACATTACGTTTTCTACTAGCGTATCCCATCAAACCAATGCGCCAGATTTTGCCTGCCATCGGCCCTAAACCTGCGCCAATTTCCAAATCATAATCATTTAACAGCGTGCTGCGTACCTGTGCTTCATCCACGCCCTCTGGAATGGCAACCGCATTCAGTTGTGGCAGGCGGTCGGTGCTATCCACGACAAACTGTATACCCATCACTTCCAGACCTGCGCGCAACGCCTGATGATTTTGTTCGTGGCGGCTCCAGGCATTTTCCAGGCCCTCTTCCTCCAACATGCGCAGGCTTTCATGCAAGGCATACAAGCTGTTGACGGGCGCAGTGTGATGATAGCTGCGCTTACTCTGGCTGCCCCAATAACCCATCACCAAATTCATATCCAAAAACCAGCTCTGTACCGGGGTCTTGCGTCCACTAATCACGCTTTGCGCACATTCATTGAAACTGACAGGCGACAAACCCGGCACACAGGATAAACACTTCTGAGTACCGGAATACACTGCGTCTATACCCCATTCATCAATTTCAACCGGGGTGCCTGCCAATGAAGTCACCGCGTCCATAATGCTCATAACCCCTTGCTTTTGTGCCAGCCCAGCAATGGCTCTGGCATCGGATTGAACGCCAGTTGAGGTTTCGGCATGAACAAAAGCTAAAGCTTTGGCGTCAGGATGCTGCTTTAAGCTGGCTTCAACCTTATTCAAATCAATGGCTTTACCCCATTCATCTTCCACCATAATCGTCTCGGCACCACAGCGCAGCGCATTTTCTTTCATGCGTCCGCCAAACACACCGTTTTGACAAATAATCACCTTATCACCGGGTTCCAGCAAATTAACAAAACAGGCTTCCATACCGCTAGAACCGGGGCCGGAAATCGGCAGCGTCAGCACATTTTGGGTTTGAAACGCCATTTGTAACAAGCTTTTGATTTCTTCCATCATGCCGATAAATAAGGGATCAAGGTGTCCAATAGTCGGTTTAGCCATTGCCAGTAATACGCGATGGTGAATATCAGAAGGGCCTGGCCCCATTAAAGTTCTTTGTGGTGGTGAAAAAGCATGTGTTGACATGATTTATTCCTAATATACGAGTTCGATACCCGCTTCATTCAGCGCAAACGGTGCTGAAAACCGCTGATATCTCACGCTAGGTTATTGGTGGTAACTGAGTTCGATACCCGCTTCATTCAGCGCAAACGGCGCTGAAAACCGCTGATATCTCATGCTAGGTTATTGGTGGTAACTGAGTTCGATGTAAGTTTCATTCAGAAGCTGTTGATAGGGAACGGTCTGTAAATAACTAAGGAGTGAGGATGAAATAAATGCAGAAACTGGGCGCAGGATTTTTATTCATTTTCAAGGCGTGAAAACAGGCGCATAGCAAGCTATGTAACTGTTTTCACAACGCAGAAAATGGAGGAAAAGACCAGCCAGGTTGCTGAAGTTATAAAATTCTCACTCCTAATACAAGGTTAATGCTATTTTCTGTGACAAAAATTGCCTGAGTATTCGGTGTCCTGTAGGGATAGCACCCCTTCGAGGGGGTGTTATCCCTTTGCTAATCCTGCTCATCAATCCAGGCCATTTGTATGGCTTCCAGGATTTTCTCCCCGGCATGCTTGGGATCATCTTCAAATTCTTCAAGTTCAAGCACCCGCTGATACAAATCAGGAAAACTGATTGTTTGCGGGTCGGTATCGGGATACTTCTCAGTAAGTGAAATTGCAATATCCTGAATGTCCAGCCATTTTAATTGCATAACAAAATCCTCATTAGTATTATCATACTGTTTTTACCTGAAAAATTATAATCGTATGAGATGACAGAAATTACAAGTGGCTTTCAGTACTTTTAATATTGAAAAACTTGCCATTTTATACCAGTTTACGCCATACTAAGTGGCAGAATTTTTAATATCTCTAAGACCTTCCAGGTTTTGAAAACCTGGAAGGTCTAAAACCCATCAATCAATGGATGCGCCCTGCGCTGCTAATCTTATGCCCTGGTTACAAATTCGCCTGGAAGTGGAACAAACACAAGTTGATGCCTTATCTGATTTACTTAGCGAAGCAGGCGCATTATCTGTCACCATGCAAGATGCCGCCGATCAACCCTTGTACGAACCGCCACCGGGAGAAACACCGATTTGGTCGCACACGCAGGTGATTGGCTTATTTGAAGCAGACACCAAGCAAGATGATTTATTAGACCAGTTGCGTGTACAGTGGGGGAAAGAACTGCCACCGTTAAAGTTTGAGGACATACCGGATCAGGATTGGGTACGCAATTCCATTGCTGATTTTAAGCCCATGCAGTTTGGTAAAAAACTGTGGATATGTCCAAGCTGGCACCAACCACCCCAGGCGGACGCGGTAAATATTCTGCTCGACCCCGGTCTTGCGTTTGGTACCGGTACTCATCCTACAACGGCTTTGTGTCTGCAATGGCTGGATGACAAAGCCGACTGGTTGGCACAAAAAACGGTGATTGATTATGGTTGTGGTTCCGGTATTTTAGGCGTTGCTGCCTTAAAACTGGGTGCCAAAGTCGTATGGGGCGTGGATAACGATCCGCAAGCGCTGGTATCAACGCGGGATAATGCGGAAAAAAATACGGTCAGCACAAATTTTCACACCTGCCTGCCTGAGCAATTGCCCGCAGATGTCAGTGGACAGGCAGATTTAATCCTCGCCAATATTCTGGCAAACCCTTTGTGCGAGCTTGCACCACATTTGCTGAGTTTATGTAAACCTGGTGGTTTTCTGGTTTTATCCGGCATTTTGGATACACAAATCGATTCCATTCAGCAAGCCTATGGCAGCCAGCTACAGCGTATAGATATTGCGCAACAAGAAGAATGGATGCGGGTTTCCGGCACCAAGCCCAGCGCATAAATCCGGTGGCGCATGAATTTTATCAATGGCATAACCATCTTGCTGCTGTATCAGCTTATCGGTGAAATCAGCGTCTTATTATTAAAAATTCCCGTACCCGGCCCCGTGGTGGGCATGTTGCTGCTGTTTCTGAGCCTGTTGCTGCGTCATAAACTGGCGGAGTCACTGGCAACCAGCAGCAATGCTTTGTTAACTCACTTACCCCTGCTGTTTGTACCTGCCGGTGTTGGGGTGATGGTACATTTCCAGCGGCTACAAAATGAGTGGCTGCCTATTACCCTGGCTTTAATTTTCAGCACTGTGATTACGCTGATAATAACGGCAGGTATCATGCGTATGAGTCAGCGACTTTTATTAAAAAACGACAAAAATGATTGAGTCAGATTTCACCCATATCTGGGTTTATCTGTCAGCCTCCCCTCTATTTGGCCTAAGCATCACCCTGTTGGCTTACAGTCTCGCCCATCGCTTTTACCTGTATGTCAACGCTAATCCGTTGCTGAATCCGGTGGTGACTGCCGTTATCATGTTGATTTTGATGCTGCTGCTTTTCGATATTTCTTATCAGCAGTATTTTGCAGGTGCGCAGTTTATCCATTTTTTATTAGGGCCAGCGACAGTAGCCTTAGCCGTACCTTTATACCGTCAGTTTTCCAAACTTAAAAAATTATGGTTGCCGGTGACACTGGCAATTATTTCCGGGGTAATGACAGGCGCGTTGAGTTCAATTAGCATTGCCTGGTTGCTCGGTGCCAGTAGCCAGACCCAATTATCGCTGGCCCCCAAGTCTGTAACCACGCCAGTTGCGATGGGTATTTCCGAGCGCATCGGTGGCCTGCCTTCCTTAACGGCGGTGCTGGTGGTGATGACCGGTATACTTGGCGCGTTATTAGGCACTAAAGTCTTTAGCCTGTTAGGGATTCGTGACGACAGCATTAAAGGTATCGCGATGGGGGTCGCCGCACACGGCGTTGGCACTGCCCGCGCCTTTCAGGTGAGTCAGGAAATGGGTGCATTTTCCGGTCTGGCAATGGCGCTGTCAGCCTTTGCCACGGCGGTGATTTTGCCTTGGTTGTTGGAATTGCTGGGTTTCTTATAACAGCGATGCATAAAAGTGGCGTATGTTGTAGCATGGTAAGCATTTTTCCGTTTTCAGAGATGGATGTTTAATCATGGCCTTTACCCAGGACAATCAATATTTCAGTGTTACCACGCCGCTGGGCAAAGATAAACTGCTGTTTAAGCGCATACGCGGCAGCGAGCGACTTTCCGGCCTGTTTGAATATGAACTGGAAATGCTCTCGGAAGCCAATGATTTAAAGTTTAAATCTATCGTTGGTAAAAATCTCACTGTTACCCTGGAATTCACCGACGGCAATAAACGCTATATTCATGCCTTGGTTGCCAGCTTTGAACAATCCCGCAGCGATCAGGAGCCGGATAAAAAAAGCCACATGACCACCTACCGCGCTATTTTGCGGCCTTGGTTATGGATGTTGACCCTGACCCGTAATAGTGAAATTTTCCAGAATATGAGTACGCCGGAGATTATTAAAAAAATCTTTGGGGATTTAAGCTTTAAGGATTTTAAGGACAGCTTAAAAGGCACCTACGCTAAACGCGAATACTGCGTACAATACGAAGAAACCGCATTTAATTTTGTCTCCCGCCTGATGGAAGATGAAGGTATTTATTATTTCTTTGAGCATACCGATGCCAAACATACCCTGGTATTGGCGGATGATCTCAGCGTGCATAAGGATGTGGAAGGCTATGCCAGTGTACGTTTCTGGGATGCGCATGAAGCTTCGCAACCGGAAGATATTGTATTTGCCTGCACCTTGTCAGAAAACGTCACCACCGGCAAATACGCAGTGGATGATTTTCATTTTGAAACCCCATCCACCGACCTGCTCAGTCAGGTTTCCGGGGAGGATGGCAAGATGCGTATTTATGAGTATCAGGGATTCCAGGGGGGTTATGATAAAAAAGCCGATGGCGATAAAATTGCCAAAAAACGCATAGAATCGCTGGAATGGGAAAATAAAATCCTGCGCGGTGAAAGTTATTGCATCGGTTTTGGCGTGGGTGGCAAGTTCACCTTAAAAGAACATCCGCGCAAGGACATTAACGACAGTTATACGATTTGCACCCTGTCCATTTCTGCTACGCTCAGTAAATACCTGAATTCATTTGAAGCCATCCCTGCTAAAAGCCAGTTTCGCCCCCCTGTTGTTGCCCGCAAGCCACGTATTTCCGGGCACCAGACTGCGATAGTCACAGGCCCCAGCGGGGAGGAAATTTACACCGATAAATATGGGCGTATCAAAGTTCAATTTCACTGGGATCAACTGGGTAAAAAAGACGAAAAAACCACTTGTTTTATCCGCGTTAATCAAAGCTGGGCGGGTAAAGCCTGGGGGCGTTTGTTCCTGCCGCGCATCGGTCAGGAAGTGCTGGTCAGTTTTATCAATGGCGACCCGGATCGTCCAGTGGTGACAGGCGCTTTATATAATGCCGAGCAAACCGTGCCTTACGCCCTGCCTGCCAATAAAACTAAAAGTACCTGGAAAACCCGTTCCAGTAAAAAAGGCGGAGTGGAGGATTTTAACGAAATTTATTTTGAGGATAAAAAAGGCGAAGAGAAATTCTATCAGCATGCCCAGAAAGACATGAAAATTATGGTGGAAAATGATCGCCACAAGCGGGTGGATAATGATGAAATCAACGACATCAAAATGAACCGCACCACCACCATTGAAGAAAAAGATGACAAGCTCACCATTGCCAAGGGTAATCGCACATTGACGGTGAAACTGGCACGCACCGTTACCACCCAGGAAAAAGACGACAAACTGACGATTAATCAAGGCAGCCGCATCATTAGCATTGATGAAAAGGATTATAAACTCACCGTCAGCAAGGGCAACCGCGATATTCAGGTGAAAAAAGGCAAGGAAACCCACAAGGTTCAGGATACCCGTTTATTACATGTGGTTAGTGATGAAACCCATAATAATGATGGAGACTTTTCGCATACAGTGAAAGGCAACTACACCTTGAAAGTTACGGGTAATTTGATTCTGGATGTTACCGGGGATATTAAAGTTAAAGGCAAAAAAAATGCCGATGTCAAATTGGGCATGAACATCAAAACCAAAGCCGGTATGAATATACAAACCCAGGCTGGGGTTAATATCAAAACCAAAGCCGGGGTTAATATTGATATTAAAGCTGGGGTGATGATGAAAAATACTGCCGGGGTGATGATGAAAAATAAAGCCGGAGTGATGATGGATAACAAAGGTGGCGTGATGATGAAAAATGAAGCCGGGGTGATGATGAAAAACAAAGGTGGGGTGATGATGATTAATGAAGGTGGGCTGATGTTGACCAATAAGGCCGGACTGCTGGGTGAAGTGAAAGCCGGGGCGATTTTGATGGTGAAAGGAGGGTTGGTGCTGATTAACTGACCCGTGTTTGATAAATTTATCGTGCCTGATTTTAATGCTGGAATCAGACGCGCTCTATCAATAATTAATCTGATTCTTGATAGTACGTGTCTGATTCAAGTATTTTGACTGGAAAAATCTTATGTTGAACTCAGCTTGCTTAGCTGGAACAGGCTTTAATTGCTGTTTTTAGTTGGTTTTTACTGCACTTCTTGCTTGTGCCAACGCACCATTTTTTACGCTTGTCCCAGGCCGTAATAATGCGATTTCTGCCATTTTTACATTTTACATTGTATTTGATGTAGGTCTTACCCCCAAATAAGGTGGTTTCTTTAGAACAATAATTAATATTGCTGGGAGAGCAGCGTTCACCTCTGGCCCAGGCTGATTCAGCGGTTAAGGACGCAAGTGCGCAATACAATATGGAAAGAGAAATTTTATGCATGGCGGTATTTCCTTTTATGATAGGTGTTTTCGTATGTCGTGCTTTTATTATATTTAGAATATTATTATATCGTTGTTAATTGCTTGAAATGAAAATAGATTTATTTTATATAAATATAAAATTTATAACTATTTTCAATTGTTGCCCACGATTTCATACTAATACTCCTGAAAACTCTGAAGAACTTTTTTGCCTCTAATAAAATCAATGACTTATGCGGATATGCATCACCTAAAATCAATGATTTACGGACTTTTCCAGAGTTTTCAGAATACTCTCATCCCTTAAAGTTTTTTGGATAAGGGTGCTGGTAAGGAGGAGAAATTGTCTTCTTCAATACTAAGTCTGGGCCAAGCAGCAAGTAATGCCTTAACCAGTGTTGCCAGAGGGATTGCAAAAAAGACCCCCCAAAACCCCCAGAGTCCGCCAAATACCAATACCGCCATAATAATGGCAACCGGATGCAGATTGACTGCTTCAGAAAATAACAGGGGTACCAGGACATTGCCATCTAGGGCCTGGATAATAAAATAGACTGCGGATAACCATAAAAAGTCAGACCCCCAGCCCCACTGAAAATAGGCAACCAGTACCACGGGAAAGGTGACAACGGCTGCACCAATGTAGGGTACGACAACGGATAAACCAACCAGTGCTCCCAGTAATGGCGCGTAATTTAAACCCATAAAAGTAAATGCAACATAGCTGCCACTGCCTACAATCAGAATTTCATAAAATTTACCCCGTACATAATTCCCCATCTGTTTATTCATTTCATCCCAGATGCGTTGCGCAGCGGTATGCTCTGCGGGTAAAAAACCTTTCAGCCAACCCAAAATCAGGGTTTTATCTTTCATAAAAAAGAATACCATTACCGGAACCAAAACCAGATACACTAAAAAAGTGATTAATAGTGGCATGGAGTTGATGGAGTAAGAGAGCAGCATTTGTGCAAAATCATTGGTTTTGCTACGCGCATCAGTGATGATGCGATCAACTTGTTCGATAGAGAAAAAGTCTGGGTAGCGTTCTGGCAGTTGCAGTAATAAGCTGTGCCCGGTCATTATCCAATTTGGCACTTCCTGTAGAAACTGACTGAGTTGCAAAGAAAGCAGTGGCAGCATAATTAATAATATAAACATTAATAATGCCATAAATGCCATAAAAACAGACCAGACACTTAGCAGTCGTGGGGTTTTAAGCGATTTTGTGAGTCCACAAACCGAGCCTTCTAATAAGAAGCTGATAACCAAGGCGGCAAACATAGGGGCAAGGATTTTGCCCAGGGTGAAAATAACCGTAAAGCCCAGCAAGAGCAAGATTAGTAGCAATACGGCCTGAGGATGGGATAAGTAGCGTCGAAACCAGACGCCTAGAACCTGGATCATTATATATGTCGTGTTAAGGGTTTATATCAGTTGTCGATTATTTCGCAAGCGTATAGCGCATGAAATATTCGTGCCATGCGGGAGTATAACATTGCAAACCGTGTTATGCAGGCTGTAAAAATGCCTGGTAATGTTGTTCAAAGATGATTTCTAACTCATCAATGACTTCTTTCGCTTCACGTCCCTGAATCATATGCTGACTCATCAGTGCTGCCGTTTCATTGAGCATTTTTGATTTTTCCAGCATGGGATAGCTCGCTGATAGTCGCTTAATGGCAGCAATGACAGACTCCTGCTCCGGGCGTGCGATTAAAACCGGTTTCAAGGTTTTTGGATCGGGTATGTCTGCACGGGCGTGCAAAAACTCGGCAAAAGCAAGCAAGGTCTCTCGTTCTGTCTGTGGTAGCTTATCCCAGCATTTCAATAGGCGTTTTTTTAAGTTTGTCATTATTGAGCTTTATCCGGGTGTTCACTGCAATATTGGCGAGCAAATGTTAACAACTCATCCATTGCACGCAGACGAAATTTCTGTTTCTGGTGTACGAATGAAAAGGGGCGTTGTAATGTGGGTTTGAGTTTTACGGCTTTTAGTGTGCCAAGTTTTAATTCTTTTTGTACGGTTGCTCTGGATAAAATGGAAACACCCATACCTGCTTCGACCGCACCTTTAATGGCTTCAGGGCTGCCCAGTTCCATCACAATATTGAGGTTGCAGGCAGAAATACCTGCGGTTTCCAGATATTCGGAAATGACTTCCCGGGTACCTGAGCCTTCTTCGCGGCAGATGTAAGGCTCGGTGAATAAATCATGTACTGATACGGTTTTATTTTTGGCGAAAGGGTGATCTATCGGTACCACGCCCACCATGTGATCCTGCCAGCACAACTCGACAACCAGACTCTTATTATTGACCGGTGCTTCGACAACGCCAAGATCAATAACATTATCTTCAATCATCGAAACAATACCTTCAGTATTGGATATTTTCAGGCGTATTCTGACTTTTGGATACTTGCGTTTAAAATCACCTAACAGGGTAGGCAGCATATATTCTGCAATAGTGGTACTTGCACCGATGACAAGTACACCGCTAACATCGCCAGTGAGTTCTTTGACCGCATTTTCCATTTCTGCATAATGGTCAAAAATCTTTTCGGCATATTCAAAAACACGCTCTCCTGCACTTGTCAGGCTGATACGGTTATGGGTTCTGTCAAACAAACGGGTATTAAAATATTCTTCGAGTTGGCGTACTTGAAAAGTCACGGCTGGCTGTGTCATGTGTAATGCATCAGCTGCTTTGGTAAAGCTTAGCATGCGCGCAACGGTATAAAAAACTTGTAAACGGCGATCTGCCATTACTGTTTGCTCCTGAGTGTATGGAGATTATTGATTGTTATCTAATCGTGAGTTCGATATAAGGGTTTTTATCCAAAAATGCTAAACCTCCAGCATTTGGAGATTAATAACATGAGATGTAAGCGGCTTTGCAGGAACGAAGTGGATGAATGAAGCTTATATCAAATTCAGATTATACATAATAGCATAGGCAAAAATAAAAATAGTTGGCAATTAATTGAGTTTATATCGCTGCTGCTAAGGCTGCATATTACGGTTTCAAGCTGAAATTTTGTTGTTCAGGCTGATTTAATGATAATCTGAAATTCAAATAAAGCGTGCAGAATAAATTATTTAGACTTGACATTGTTGCTGTTGAAATATATATTGTGCCGCTTCCCCAAAGTCGGGCGTGTTTTCTATGGTCTGATTTTATTGAATGGGTTTATTGTATTTTTTTGAAGCTACAAATCCTTACAGCCTCTGGATTTGAGCGAGACTTTTATAAAGAGATTTGATCTGGAGTAGGCATGGCTACAATTAACCAGTTGGTACGCAATCCACGTAAACGGCAGCTAAAGAAAAGTAATGTGCCGGCGTTGGATGCTTGTCCTCAGAAACGCGGTGTATGTACCCGTGTTTATACAACAACCCCGAAAAAACCGAACTCAGCAATGCGTAAGGTTGCGCGTGTTCGTTTAACTAACGGGCATGAGGTGACTAGCTATATTGGTGGTGAGGGTCATAATCTTCAGGAGCACTCTGTTGTATTGATTCGTGGTGGTCGTGTTAAGGATTTACCCGGTGTGCGTTATCATACCGTGCGCGGAAGTCTGGATACCTCTGGTGTGGGCGAGCGTCGTCAAGGGCGTTCTAAATATGGCGCTAAGCGTCCTAAGTCCTAAGCTTTTGTCCTGTTTTTACTCTGTCCTGATATTTATTTGCGGAATTTGTTATGCCAAGAAGACGTGTTGTTGCTAAGCGAGCAATTTTACCTGACCCAAAATTTGGGGATGAGACCATTGCGAAATTTATTAATATGGTAATGGAGCGTGGTAAAAAATCCGTTGCTGAGCGTGTTGTTTATGGTGCTTTAGAGCAAGTAGGCGAGAAAGCAAAATTAAGCAATGAAGAAGAGATTTTAGAGATCTTTTCTAAAGCGCTAGATAATATTCGCCCTGTGGTTGAGGTGAAATCCCGTCGTGTGGGTGGCTCAACTTATCAGGTGCCTGTCGAAGTGCGTCCTGTACGTCGTACTGCACTGGCTATGCGCTGGATTGTTGATGCTGCGCGCCGTCGTGGTGAAAAAAGTATGGGTTTGCGTCTGGCTGGCGAACTGATGGATGCCTATGAGAAAAAAGGCACAGCGATGAAAAAACGTGAAGACGTACATCGTATGGCTGAAGCAAACAAGGCTTTTGCACATTTCCGTTGGTAATTGAGTTTGGTTTTAAGTTGATTTGCTTTTAACTGTGAATGAGTGAAAGTTGCTCAAGATCCCGCAGCTGAAGTTTTAAAGTTTTTTTAAGAAGGTTTAGATAACGTGGCACGTAAAACACCTATCGAGCGCTACCGTAATATTGGTATTATGGCTCACATTGATGCAGGTAAAACAACAACAACAGAGCGTGTGTTGTTTTATACTGGCTTATCTCACAAAATTGGTGAGGTTCATGACGGTGCCGCGACAATGGACTGGATGGAGCAGGAGCAGGAGCGTGGTATTACCATTACTTCTGCGGCAACCACCTGTTTCTGGAGCGGGATGGATAAGCAGTTTCCCGAGCATCGCGTTAATATTATTGATACCCCGGGACACGTAGACTTTACCATTGAGGTAGAGCGTTCCTTGCGCGTATTAGATGGTGCTTGCGCTGTATTTTGCGCAGTTGGTGGTGTTGAGCCACAATCAGAAACTGTGTGGCGTCAAGGTAATAAATATAAAGTGCCACGCATGGCATTTGTTAATAAAATGGATCGTGCGGGTGCCGATTTCTTGCGCGTTATTGAGCAGATTAAAACCCGTCTGGCAGCAAATCCTGTGCCTTTGCAGTTGCCTATTGGTGCAGAGGAAGGTTTTGAAGGGGTTGTTGACTTAATTAAAATGAAAGCCATTTACTGGGATGATTCAACCCAGGGTATGAGTTATGAAGAGCGTGAAATTGCAGAAGATATGCGCGATCTTTGTGATGAGTGGCGTGAAAAAATGCTGGAGTCCGTGGCGGAGTCTTCTGAAGAACTCATGGAGAAGTACCTGGAAGAAGGTGACTTGACTGAGGAAGAAATTCGTAGCGGAATTCGGACTTTAACCCTGAATAATGAAATTGTGCCTGCTTTATGTGGTTCTGCCTTTAAGAACAAAGGTGTGCAGGCCATGTTGGATGCCATTGTTGACTTTATGCCATCGCCACTTGATGTGCCAGCAATTACGGGTCTACTTGATGATGAAGAGACTGAAGCTTCGCGTCAAGCATCAGATGATGAGCCTTTTGCAGCGTTGGCATTTAAAATTGCAACCGACCCATTTGTCGGAACGCTAACTTTTTTCCGGGTGTATTCCGGTGTGCTGAATTCCGGGGATAGTGTTTTTAACTCGGTAAGAAGTAAAAAAGAGCGTGTTGGACGTATCGTACAGATGCATTCAAACAGCCGTGAAGAAATCAGAGAAGTTCGCGCAGGTGATATTGCCGCAGCCGTTGGCTTAAAAGATGTTACAACGGGTGATACCTTATGCGATAAAGAGAATATTATTATTCTTGAGCGTATGGAATTTCCTGAACCAGTGATTGCAGTTGCTGTTGAGCCAAAAACCAAAGCCGATCAGGAAAAAATGGGGGTTGCACTGGGTAAATTAGCCGCAGAAGATCCTTCGTTCCGGGTTTCCACTGATGAAGAGTCAGGCCAGACTATTATCGCTGGTATGGGTGAGCTGCATCTGGATATTATTGTTGACAGGATGCGCCGCGAATTTAATGTGGAAGCCAATGTGGGTGCGCCACAGGTTGCTTACCGTGAAACAGTTAAGAAAGCGATTGAGATTGAAGGTAAATTTGTGCGTCAGTCTGGTGGTCGTGGTCAGTATGGTCATGTCTGGCTGAAAATCGATCCACGTGAACCTGGTGAAGGTTATGAGTTTATTAACCAGATTGTCGGTGGTGTAATTCCTAAGGAATACATTCCAGCCGTTGATAAGGGTATTCAGGAGCAGATGGAAAACGGTGTTATTGCCGGTTATCCTGTTGTTGATGTAAAAGTAACCTTATTTGATGGTTCTTATCATGATGTAGACTCCAATGAAATGGCCTTTAAGATTGCTGGCTCCATGGCCTTTAAAGAAGGTGCGCGTAAAGCGGGTGCGGTATTGCTTGAGCCGATTATGGATGTTGAAGTGGTAACGCCAGAAGAATATATGGGTGATGTGATGGGGGATTTAAATCGTCGTCGCGGCATCCTTCAGGGTATGGATGAAATTCCAACCGGTAAGACAATCTCTGCTGAAGTACCTTTAGCTGAGATGTTTGGTTATGCCACTGATTTGCGCTCTTTAAGCCAGGGTCGTGCAAACTATACGATGCAATTCGGGCGTTATGCCGAAGCACCAAGTAGTATTGCTGATGAGGTTATCAAGAAAACGCAGGGCTAATTGCCTTTAATTGATTTTTTAGCTTTCATTGCTTTGCAATGAAAGCAATTTGTTCTTTAATAATTTAGTATTATTTCCTGGAATTTAAGGGGTTTATTGTGTCTAAGGAAAAGTTTGAGCGTGGCAAGCCACACGTTAATGTCGGTACCATCGGTCACGTGGATCATGGTAAAACCACGTTAACCGCAGCGATTACCAAATGCATGGCAGAGCGCCATGGTGGTGAATCCAAGGCTTATGACCAAATCGATAATGCGCCAGAAGAGCGCGAGCGCGGCATTACTATTGCAACTGCGCACGTTGAATATGAATCTGATAACCGTCATTATGCACACGTTGACTGCCCCGGACACGCGGATTATGTGAAAAACATGATCACTGGCGCGGCGCAGATGGATGGCGCAATTCTGGTGGTTTCCGCAGCAGATGGCCCTATGCCGCAAACCCGTGAACATATCTTGCTGGCACGTCAGGTGGGTGTGCCTTATGTTGTTGTCTACATGAACAAAGCGGACATGGTGGATGACGAAGAATTGCTGGAACTGGTAGAAATGGAAGTGCGTGAACTGCTCGACAGTTACGAATTCCCAGGTGATGATACCCCGGTTGTTATCGGTTCTGCACTGAAAGCAATTGAAGGTGACCAGAGTGATATTGGCGTACCTTCCATTAATAAACTGGTTGAAGCATTAGACTCTTATATTCCAGAGCCAGAGCGTGATATTGATCAAGCCTTCCTGATGCCGATTGAAGATGTATTCTCTATCTCTGGTCGTGGCACGGTGGTTACGGGTCGTATTGAGCGTGGTGTGGTTAAAGTCGGCGAAGAAATTGAAATCGTTGGTATTAAAGAAACCACCAAAACCACCTGTACCGGTGTGGAAATGTTCCGTAAACTCCTGGATTCAGGCGTTGCTGGTGACAATGTAGGTGTGTTACTGCGTGGTACCAAGCGTGAAGATGTTGAGCGTGGTCAGGTATTGGCTAAGCCAGGTTCCATTACCCCGCATACCCATTTTGAAGCTGAAGTATATATTCTGAGTAAAGAAGAAGGTGGGCGTCATACCCCATTCTTTAACGGCTATCGTCCTCAGTTCTATTTCCGTACCACTGATGTAACCGGTGCAGTTGAACTGCCTGAAGGTGTGGAAATGGTTATGCCAGGTGATAACGTGAAAATGGATGTTACCCTGATTGCGCCGATTGCAATGGAAGAAGGTCTGCGCTTTGCAATTCGTGAAGGCGGTCGTACCGTTGGAGCAGGGGTTGTTTCCAAAGTTATTGAATAAGTAAAGAAGCATCATCAAACATTGTGTTGATGGTGCTTTTTTTGTTTATTTTTATTATTAACTGGTGTATAATTGCCTGCTTTCTTTTTGGGTATCCATATGGCAAATCAAAGAATTCGTATTCGTCTCAAAGCATTTGATCATCGTTTAATTGATCAGTCTGCAAAAGAGATTGTTGAAACTGCTCGTCGTACCGGAGCGCAGTTGAAAGGGCCTATTCCCTTGCCGACAAAAAAAGAACGGTACACCGTATTGATTTCACCGCACGTTAATAAAGATGCGCGTGATCAGTATGAGTTGCGTACCCATAAGCGTTTGTTGGATATTATTGATCCAACAGATAAAACAGTAGATGCGTTGATGAAGCTGGATCTCGCCGCAGGCGTAGATGTCCAGATTAAATTGAACTGATTTGCTTTTTAATCTTTGTTCATTGAATATGAGTAAAGGTTAATTGGAGAGTATTTCATAATGAGTATCGGCATGGTTGGTCGAAAATGTGGCATGACCCGTATTTTTCAGGATGATGGGTCCTCTGTCCCGGTTACCGTAATAGAAATGGAACCGAATCGAATCACTCAAATTAAAACTGAAGAGAGTGAAGGTTATAGCGCAGTGCAAGTGACTTGTGGTACGCGCAAACCTATTCGTGTTAATAAAGCGACTGCTGGACACTTGGCGAAAGCTGAAGTTGAAGCAGGCCGTGGTTTTTGGGAGTTTCGCTTAAGCCAGAAAGAAGTGGAAGGTATGCAGACGGGTAGCGATATCAAAGTCGATATTTTTCAGGAAGTGGCTAAGGTGGATGTAGCGGGTACTTCTAAAGGGCGTGGTTTTGCAGGTGTTGTAAAGCGTCATAACTTTAAAATGCAAGATGCAACGCACGGTAACTCTTTATCGCACAGAGCGCCGGGTTCTATTGGTCAAAACCAAAGCCCAGGTCGTGTCTTTAAGGGTAAGAAAATGGCTGGCCAGATGGGTAATGTGCGTTGCACAGTACAGAGTCTGGAAGTTGTTCGCGTTGATGTGGAGCGTAATTTACTGCTGGTCAAAGGGGGTGTCCCCGGTGCGCCTGGCAGTGATGTGTTTGTGAAAGCTGCAGTGAAAGCGAAGTAAGGGGAGACTTATCATGGAATTGGCTTTACAGGCATTAAATGGTGGTGAATCCTCCAGCGTCAATGTTTCTGAAGAAGTATTTGGGGTTGAGTTCAAGCAAACGCTGGTGCATCAAGTTGTTACTGCTTATCAAGCAGCAGGACGTTCTGGTACCAAAGCACAAAAAAGTCGCTCACAGGTTAGAGGCAGTACAGCAAAACCTTGGCGGCAGAAAGGTACGGGTCGAGCGCGTGCAGGTTGTGTGCGCAGTCCTTTGTGGCGTAGTGGTGGTGTAACTTTCGCTGCGTCACCAAGAGATTATACTCAGAAGTTGAATAAAAAAATGTATCGAGGCGCATTGCGCTCCATTTTTTCTGAGTTAATTCGGCAAGAACGTTTGGTTGTGGTTGATGGTCTCTCAGTGAGTGAGCCAAAAACTAAAGCACTGCTTGCACAATTGAAAGCATTTGAAGGCAGCAGTTTATTGCTGGTTGTTGATGCTTTGGAAGAAAATATGATGTTGGCTGCCAGGAATCTGGTGAAGATAGCAGCGGTTGATGCGGTATCTGTTGATCCGGTCAATTTGTTGTGGGCAGATAAAGTGCTGGTCACTCCTGCTGCAATGAAACAGCTTGAGGAGAAACTGGGATGAGTGCGGTTCATGAAATAGATCAAGCGCGCCTGATGGAGATATTATTGTCTCCTCGTGTTTCTGAAAAAGCAATGCAGCAGGCTGATAAAGATCGCCAGTTTGTATTTAAAGTGGCTTCTGATGCGACAAAGCAAGAAGTTAAGCAGGCAGTTGAGTTATTGTTTGAAGTTAAAGTCAATAGCGTTCAGACTGTTGTGGTGAAAGGTAAACGTAAAACCTTTGGTCGGATTGCTGGTAAGCGCGTGAATTGGAAGAAAGCGTATGTTTGCTTGCAAGAAGGCTACGATATTGATTTTGGTACCGAATAAGGTTGTTTGCATTCATGCAAAATAGCTGGAGATAGTGAAAGATGGCTGTTATTAAAACAAAACCAACTTCTGCCGGACGCCGCTTTGTCGTTAAGGTAGTGACCCCGGAGTTGCATAAAGGGAAACCTCATGCAGCTTTGTTGGAAACCAAGAAAAAAAATGGTGGGCGTAATAGTTATGGTCGCATCACGGTGCGTCACCAAGGTGGTGGCCATAAGCAGCATTACCGTAAAGTTGACTTTAAGCGTAATAAAGATGATGTGCCAGCAAAGGTAGAGCGTCTGGAATATGATCCTAATCGTAGCGCGCACTTGGCCCTGTTGTTATATGCAGATGGTGAGCGCACTTATATTATTGCGCCACGCGGCATTAAAGCAGGTGACCCAATAGTTTCAGGAGAGCATTCTCCCATTAAACCGGGTAATTGCCTGCCGTTGCGGAATATTCCTGTGGGTAGTACTGTGCATTGTATTGAGTTAAAGCCTGGTAAGGGTGCGCAGATGGCGCGCAGTGCAGGTGCTTCAGTACAGTTAGTTGCGCGTGAAGGACGTCATGCAACCTTGCGTTTACGTTCTGGTGAAATGCGTAAAGTGCTTTCTGATTGCCGCGCCGTGATTGGTGAAGTCAGTAATCATGAACATAATCTGCGTTCTTTAGGTAAGGCTGGTGCGTCACGTTGGCGTGGTGTGCGTCCTACCGTGCGTGGTGTGGTGATGAACCCAGTTGACCATCCACATGGTGGTGGTGAAGGCCGTACTTCTGGTGGTCGTCATCCAGTAACGCCTTGGGGTTTCCCAACTAAAGGCGCGAAAACGCGTAAGAATAAACGTACGGATAAAATGATTGTACGTCGTCGTAAATAATCGGCACAAAGATAACTTGGGTTCAATAGCGTAAGACGGAAGCAGTTTTTAGCGCCGTGAGTGCTAAATGGGGTTTGCGTTGAACTCAAGTAAGTATAAGGTAGACGACAGAAGTGCGTCTGTCCTCTCTATCTGGAAAAAAGGTGAATTATGCCACGTTCAATTAAAAAAGGTCCTTTTGTTGATCTGCATTTGTTGAAAAAAGTAGACACAGCAAGAGAAACAAATAATAAGCGCCCGATTAAAACCTGGTCGCGTCGTTCTATGGTGCTGCCTGATATGGTTGGCTTGACCATTGCTGTACATAATGGTCGCCAGCATGTCCCTGTTTTTATTACAGAAAACATGGTTGGCCACAAGTTGGGTGAGTTTGCATTAACACGAACTTATCGTGGTCATGCGGCAGACAGAAAAGCTAAGCGCTAAGGGGAATATTTGTGGAAGTATCAGCAAAGTATCGCTATGCTCGCATTTCGGCGCAAAAGTGCCGTTTGGTCGCAGATCAGGTGCGTGGTTTGGCTGTTGAAGAAGCTTTAAACTTATTAGTTTTTAGTAATAAAAAAGCAGCGCCGATGGTTAAAAAAGTATTAGATTCTGCCATTGCGAATGCTGAAAATAATGAAGGGGCAGATATCGACGAGTTACGGGTTTCTCGTATTTGTGTCGATGAAGGGCCTACATTTAAACGCATGAGAGCACGGGCGAAAGGTCGTGGTAATCGTATCTTGAAACGTGGTAGTCACATTACAGTGACTGTTGCAGATCGCTGATTGGGACATTCAAAGAGAGTATCTTATGGGACAAAAAGTACACCCCACTGGTATACGTCTGGGTATTATTCGGGACTGGTCTTCCAAATGGTATGCCAATAACAATAATTATGCAGACTATCTGAATACCGATTTGAAAGTCCGCGAATATATTAAGAAAAAATTGGCGCAGGCATCTGTTAGTGAAGTAAGAATTGAAAGACCTGCGCGTAATGCCAGAATTATTGTGCATACAGCGCGTCCAGGTATTGTAATTGGTAAGAAAGGCGAAGATATCGACAAGTTGCGTAAGGAAGTTTCCGAAATGATGGGAATTCCTGTGCATATTAATGTTGAAGAAATTCGTAAGCCTGAGTTAGATGCTTATCTGGTTGCAGAAAGTGTTGCACAACAATTAGAACGCCGTATTATGTTCAGACGTGCGATGAAACGTGCAGTAGGTAATGCAATGCGTTTAGGCGCACAAGGTGTGCGTATTAATGTTGCCGGACGTTTGAACGGTGCTGAAATTGCACGTACTGAATGGTATCGTGAAGGACGCGTGCCTTTACATACCTTGCGTGCTGATATCGATTACGGTTTTGCTGAAGCCAATACCACTTATGGGGTTATTGGTGTTAAGGTCTGGATATTCAAAGGTGAAATTATTGGTCACCCTGAGTTGGAAACAAAGCCGGAGAAAGGATAACAGCCGATGTTGCAACCAAATCGCACTAAATTTAGAAAACAACATAAAGGCCGTAACCGCGGACTGGCTTTGCGTGGTAATAAAGTCAGTTTTGGTGAGTTTGGTCTGAAATCAACCGGGCGTGGTCGTATTACTTCTCGTCAAATTGAAGCAGCACGACGTGCAATCAGTCGTCATGTAAAGCGTGGCGGTAAAATATGGATTCGCATTTTTCCTGATAAGCCGATTAGTAAGAAACCGCTTGAGGTTCGTATGGGTAAAGGGAAAGGTAATGTTGAATATTGGGTTGCCCAGATTCAGCCTGGCCGTATGCTTTATGAAATTGAAGGGGTTTCTGAAGAAATTGCGCGTGAAGCATTTACTTTGGCGGCAGCAAAACTGCCGGTACAAACCACTTTTGTCACTCGAACGGTGATGTAAATGAAAGCCATTGAGTTAAGAGAACAAAATACAGAAGAACTGAAACAAGCGTTATTAACCTTGTTGCGTGAGCAGTTTACTTTACGTATGCAGCGGGGGGCGGAGCAGTTGAATCGTCATCATCAGTTGCGGGTGGTTAGACGTAATATTGCGCGGGTTAAAACTGTTTTAAATGAAAAAGGTAAGCAGGCATGACTGAGGAAGTAACGGTACGCACTCTGATGGGGCGCGTGGTCAGTAATAAAATGGATAAGACCGTCACTGTCCTGGTTGAGCGCAAAGTAAAGCATCCTTTGTATGGGAAGTACATTAAGCGTTCAACTAAGTTGCATGTGCATGATGCTGATAATGTCTGCCAGGAAGGTGATTTAGTTGAAATTGAGCAATGTCGTCCAATTTCAAAATCCAAGTCCTGGCGTTTATGCAAAGTTTTAGAACAGGTGAGCTGAACTATTATGTTCAGAAATCAGCTTTTTAATTTTGGAGTTTCATCATGATACAGATGCAATCCACGCTGGAAGCAGCAGATAATAGTGGGGCTCGCCGCCTGATGTGCATTAAGGTTCTCGGTGGTTCTCATCGCCGTTATGCACATATTGGTGATGTTATTAAAGTCACTGTCAAAGAAGCGATTCCGCGAGGAAAAGTGAAAAAAGGTGACGTATATAATGCGGTAGTGGTTAGAACCCGTAAAGGTGTTCGGCGCTCAGATGGTTCTTTGATTCGTTTTGATGGCAATGCTGCGGTATTGTTAAACAATCAACTTCAACCTATTGGTACCCGTATTTTTGGGCCGGTTACTCGTGAATTGCGCAGTGAGCGCTTTATGAAAATTATTTCACTGGCACCGGAAGTCCTTTAATTCGCTTTTTTTAGAGTTTACGATAATGCGCAGGATTAAACAGGGCGATGATGTAATTGTTATTGCCGGCAAAGATAAAGGAAAGCAAGGCAAGGTTACTAAGATAGTTGATAGTGATCGTGTGATTGTTGAAGGCATTAATCTCGCAAAACGCCACACCAAGTCAAATCCGGCTACTGGTTCAGCTGGCGGGATTGTTGAAAAAGAAATGCCATTGAATATCTCCAATGTGGGTTTATATAATCCAGCGACCAATAAAGCTGATCGCGTCGGTTTTAAGACCCTGGAAGATGGTAAAAAAGTACGTTATTTTAAATCAAATAACGAAGTGGTGGATATTTGATATGGCAAGGTTACAAGATTTTTATAAAGAAACCGTTGTTCCTAAATTAATGGAAGAGTTTCAATACTCAACTGTCATGCAAGTGCCTAAGATTGAAAAAATCACTTTAAATATGGGCATTGGTGAAGCGATTGGGGACAAAAAGGTCGTTGAAAAAGCATTGGGTGATATGACTGCGATTGCCGGTCAAAAACCAGTGGTTTGTAAAGCGCGTAAATCTGTTGCAGGTTTCAAGGTGCGTGAAGATTGGCCGATTGGCTGTAAGGTGACTTTGCGCAGTGAGCGTATGTACGAGTTTCTTGACCGCTTAATCAGTATTGCGATTCCTCGTATTCGAGATTTTCGTGGTTTCAGCGGTAAGGCATTTGATGGACGCGGTAATTACAGCTTAGGTATTAAGGAACAAATTATTTTTCCTGAAATCGATTATGATAAAATCGATGCCTTGCGCGGTATGGATATTACCATTACGACCTCTGCGCGTACTGATGATGAAGGTCGATCCTTATTGACTGCCTTCAGTTTTCCTCTGAAAAAATAAATAGAGAACTATTATGGCAAAGAAATCAATGGTTAATCGTGAGCTGAAACGAGCAAAAACGGTTGAAAAATATGCCAAAAAACGGATGGCTTTAAAGAAAGCTATCGTTGATATGACTTTGAGTGAAGAAGAGCGTGAGCAAGCGCGCATCGCTTTCCAGAAAATGCCGCGTGATGCCAGTCCTGTACGTGGACGCAATCGTTGCCGGATTACCGGACGTCCACATGGTTTCTACCGGAAATTTGGCTTAGGACGTAATAAATTGCGTGAATATGCAATGCAGGGTATGATTCCCGGTGTTGTAAAAGCCAGCTGGTAACCCGCTTCTTTCATCTATGGTATTGATGAAAAAGGCTTATAGCTCAGACTAAGTTATTAGTATTTTGCTATTCATGGCATTATCAAATCCGCCCTGAATAGTTTTAATAAAATGGATTTGAACAGATACTGGAAGTGTTTTCACTTCTAAGTCTAAGGAATATATATACTATGAGTATGACCGATCCGATTTCGGATATGCTGACTCGCATCCGTAATGGGCAGGCTGCAAACAAAGTCTCTGTGACGATGCCTGCCTCTAAGAGCAAAAAAGCAATTGCTGTCGTCTTAAAAGACGAAGGTTATATCAGTGACTATTCTGTTACTGACGACGCTAAATCACATCTCAATATTGAATTAAAATATTATCAAGGTGTGCCTGTCATTGAATCGATTCAGCGTGTAAGCCGTCCTGGTTTGCGTATTTATAAACCTAAAGATGAGTTACCCCGCGTTATGGGTGGTTTGGGTGTTGCGGTTATTTCTACATCAAAAGGTTTGATGAGTGATCGTGCAGCGCGTCAGGCCGGACATGGTGGTGAAGTACTCTGTTACGTATTTTGAGGCTGAATCATGTCAAGAATCGCAAATAATCCAGTGACAATACCTGCGGGTGTTGAAGTTCAGTTAAATAATCAACAGCTTGATGTTAAAAGCTCAAAAGGGCAGTTAAGTCATCAAGTGCCTGATTGTATTGATGTTACTATTGATGGTAGCCTAATTCGTTTTGCAGCACACGAAGGTGTGGCAAATGCAAAAGCCTTGTCAGGTACCACGCGTGCTTTAGTCAATAACATGGTTGTTGGTGTCAGTCAGGCGTTTGAGAAAAAGTTAACCTTGATTGGTGTCGGTTATCGCGCCCAGGTTCAGGGTAAGATATTGAACTTAACCTTAGGATTTTCTCATCCTGTTAATTTTAATATTCCTGAGGGTATTCAGATTGAAACCCCCAGCCAGACTGAAATTATTGTCAAAGGTATCAGTAAGCAGGTTGTTGGTCAGGTTGCTGCAAATATCAGAGCTTATCGTCCACCCGAGCCTTATAAGGGTAAAGGGGTGCGTTATGCGGATGAATATGTGGCGCGTAAAGAAGCTAAAAAGAAATAACGGATAAATCGGTATGGATAAGAAAGCAGCCAGATTACGCCGGATGCGTCGTACTCGTGAACGAATTAAAGTATTGGGTATGCACCGCTTATGCGTGCATAAAACACCCAGTCATATTTATGCGCAAATTATCAGCCCTGAAGGCAATGTATTAGCCAGTGCTTCTACTTTGGATAAGGCCTGTCGCACAGAAGTGAAACACGGTGGAAATATTGAAGCGGCTAAGTTAATTGGTAAAACAATTGCTGAGCGCGCAAAATCTGCTGATATCAATGTGATTGCATTTGATCGTTCAGGTTTTAAATATCATGGGCGGGTTAAAGCATTAGCCGATGCAGCGCGTGAAAATGGTCTTCAATTCTAGGTGTTAATATGGCAAATACAAAACAAGATGCTCAAACCAAAAATGGTGACGATTTACTGGAGAAACTGGTAACCGTAAATCGTGTTGCAAAAGTGGTTAAAGGTGGGCGTATTTTTAGCTTTAGCGCATTGACCGTAGTTGGAGATGGTAAAGGTAAAGTCGGTTTTGGTTACGGTAAAGCGCGTGAAGTGCCTGTTGCAATTCAAAAAGCAATGGAAGCAGCGCGTAAAAATATGAAATCCGTAAACTTAAAAGAAAGCACTTTACAATATCCGATCACTTCGCGTCATGGTGCGGCAAAAGTGTTTATGCAACCCGCTTCTGATGGTACTGGTATCATTGCCGGGGGCGCGATGCGCGCTGTTTTTGAAGTGGTTGGCGTACATAACGTGTTAGCGAAGTCAATTGGTTCCACTAATCCAATTAATGTTGTAAGAGCAACTTTAAATGGCTTATGGGATATGTCTTCTCCCGAAGAAATTGCCGCCAAACGTGGTAAAACTGTAGAAGAAATTCAGGGGTAAGCGATGAGTACAATTAAGGTAACGCTGGTGCGCAGTGTTCATGGTCGTCTGCCTAAACATAAAGCTTGTGTAAGTGGTTTGGGTTTGCGTCGTATGCATCATACTGTTGAGCTGGAAGATACACCAGCGGTACGCGGTATGATTAATAAAGTATCCTATCTACTGAAAGTGGAAGAATAAGATGCGATTAAATACTTTAAAACCTGCAGAAGGTACAAAAAAATCTGCAAAGCGTGTCGGTCGTGGCATTGGCTGTGGTTGGGGTAAAACCTGTGGGCGCGGTCATAAAGGTCAGAAATCACGTTCCGGCGGTTTTCACAAAGTTGGTTTTGAAGGCGGTCAGATGCCTTTGCAGCGCCGCTTACCTAAAGTCGGTTTCTCTGCAAGAAAAAGCCGTTTATCCACAGAAGTGCGTTTGCATGAGTTAGAACTGGTTGATGGTGACGTGGTCAATCTGGATGCTTTGAAAAAAGCAGGCCTGATTGCAGACCGCATCGTGAATGCCAAGGTGATTGCTTCTGGACAAATCAGTAAAGCAGTGACTGTACAAGGCTTAAAGCTTACAGCAGGAGCCAAGGCTGCGATTGAAGCAGCTGGCGGCAGTATTGAAGACTAATGGTTAGCAATAATATCTCAGCCGCAGGCGGTGAATTAGGTAAAATAGGTCGTCTGACAGAATTACGTCAGCGCCTTTTATTCCTGATGGGCGCTTTGCTGGTCTACCGTATTGGTACTTTTGTCCCCGTTCCCGGCATTGATCCTGTGCGTTTGTCACAGTTATTTGCAGAACAGCAAGGCACCATTCTGGACATGTTTAACATGTTTTCCGGGGGGGCTTTGCAGCGTTTTTCTGTATTCGCTCTGGGGATTATGCCTTATATTTCTGCCTCAATTATTATTCAATTATTGACGGTGATTTCTCCAAAGCTGGAGCAATTGAAAAAAGAAGGTCAATCAGGGCAGCGTAAAATTACGCAGTATACCCGTTATGGTACGTTGGTATTGGCAACATTCCAGGCGATTGGGATTTCTATTGCTTTAGAAAGTCAAAATGTTGTTGTTACAGCAGGACTTGGATTTAAGGTGACTGCCGCAGTTACATTAGTGACTGGTACCATGTTTTTAATGTGGTTAGGTGAACAAATTACCGAGCGCGGTATTGGTAATGGTATTTCGATGATTATCTTTACCGGGATTGTTGCGGGATTGCCAGGTGCCATTGGTGGTACGCTGGAATTAGCCAGAACCGGGCAGATGCACGTTTTTACCTTATTTATTCTGTTAGCACTGGTATTGATGGTTACTGCGTTTGTGGTGTTTGTTGAGCGTGGACAACGCCGAATTACGGTAAATTATGCAAAACGTCAGGTAGGCCGCAAGGTTTATGCAGGGCAGAGCAGTCATTTACCATTGAAATTGAATATGGCGGGTGTAATTCCTCCGATTTTTGCTTCCAGTATTATCCTGTTTCCAGCAACATTAGGTGGTTGGTTTGGTGCGGCTGAAGGTATGGAGTGGTTGCAGAATCTGTCACAGACTTTGTCTCCAGGGCAGCCTTTGTATATTCTGTTTTATGCTGCAGCCATTATCTTTTTCTGTTTCTTTTATACCGCTTTGGTGTTTAATCCAAAGGAAACAGCCGATAATCTTAAGAAGTCAGGTGCCTTTATTCCGGGTATCCGCCCAGGTGCGCAAACAGCCTCTTATATTGATAAGGTGATGTCACGTTTAACGCTGGCTGGTGCAGCTTATGTGACTTCAGTGTGTTTATTGCCTGAGTTTTTGAATTTGCAATTAAGTGTCCCTTTTTACTTTGGCGGTACTTCATTATTGATTATTGTGGTTGTGGTCATGGATTTCATGGCACAGGTACAGGCACATTTAATGTCGCATCAATATGAAGGCTTAATGAAAAAAGCCAATCTTAAGGGCCAGGAACGCAGTTCCATGTTGCGCTAAGAAATGTAAATGAAATAAAAATTCGTTTCTAGAGTATTGTCAGCATTATTTTTGCGTAGGGTGAAATAGCGTAGCGTATTCCACCAATTGGAGTTATTTCACCCTACATTGTTAAACAGGAAATACCATGAAAGTAAGAGCTTCAGTAAAAAAAATGTGTCGGAATTGTCGTATTATCCGTCGCAATGGTTCGGTTCGTGTGATTTGTAGCGAAGCGAAGCATAAACAACGTCAAGGTTAATTGTTCGTTAGTGATACACTCTGCTTTGAATAAAGCCAGTGTGTATATTGTTCCCCGGGTTTTCTTGCGGTAATTTATTTTGTCTGCTACAATTTCGGGTTTTTTTGAATTGAATATGTTTTTTCATAAACATAAACAATAAAACTGGCATAGACTGTTGATTTTACAGGCCAGTGATACATAGGGAGTTACACTATGGCTCGTATTGCCGGCATTAATATTCCGGTTCACAAGCATATTGTGATCGCATTGCAATCTATCTATGGTATAGGTGCGACGCGAGCACAGGAAATTTGTGCGGAAACCGCTATTGCTTCAGACACTAAGGTAAAAGATCTGTCTGAGCAGGAATTGGAAACTTTGCGCGCTGCTGTGGCAAAGTATACCGTGGAAGGTGATTTGCGACGTGAAGTTGCAATGAGTATTAAGCGTTTGATGGACCTGGCTTGTTACCGGGGTATTCGTCATCGTCGTGGTTTACCTTTAAGAGGGCAGCGTACACGTACGAATGCCCGTACTCGTAAAGGTCCGCGCAGAATGGTACGCAAGTAATCGGTTGGATATGATCAATGGCTAAAGAACAAGCGCGTAAAAAAGTTAAAAAGACTATTAGTGAAGGTATTGCCCATGTGCATGCCTCTTTTAATAATACGATTATTACCATTACGGATCGCCAGGGTAATGCCTTAGCATGGGCTACCTCAGGCGGTAGCGGCTTCCGTGGTTCGCGTAAGAGTACACCGTTTGCAGCACAGGTTGCGGCTGAACGCGTGGGCAATATGGTAAAAGATTTTGGCATGAAAAATCTTGAAGTACGGATTAAAGGGCCAGGGCCTGGTCGTGAATCCGCAGTTCGGGCATTGAATGCAAATGGATTTAAGATTACTGGAATTACTGACGTGACGCCAATTCCGCATAACGGTTGCCGTCCACCAAAACGACGCAGGGTGTAACTTATGGCAAGATATCTTGGGCCTACATGTAAATTAAGCCGTAGAGAAGGCACGGACTTATTTCTTAAAGGGCGTGGTCGCGCGCTGGATAGCAAATGTCGCCTGGAAAAAATTCCAGGTCAGCACGGTGACCGTCGTCAACGTTTGTCTGATTATGCGTTGCAGTTGCGTGAAAAACAAAAAATGCGCCGTATGTATGGCGTGTTAGAGAAACAGTTCCGCAATTATTATAAAGAAGCAGTGCGTCGCAAAGGTTCAACGGGTGAAAATCTGCTGACCTTGCTGGAATGTCGTCTGGATAACGTCGTTTATCGGATGGGTTTTGCGGTAACACGCGCAGAAGCACGTCAGTTAGTCAGTCACAAAGCGATTGAAGTCAATGGTCAGAAGGTTAATGTGCCTTCTTATCAGATTAAGGCAGGTGATGAAGTCACTATCACTGAAAAAGGTCGTAATCAATTACGTATCAAAGCAGCATTAGAAGCAGCAGATGGTTTTGGTTTTCCTGAGTGGATCGATGTGGATGTCAATAAAATGGCAGGTACATTTAAAGTAGTACCAGAACGTATGGAGTTATCTGCAGATATTAATGAGCAGCTGGTTGTTGAATTGTATTCTAAATAAATAATCAGATACCTGTATCTTTGTTTTTCTGATCTGTTCTTTAAGATCTTTAGGTATTTACCTGCCATTTTGATGGCAGGTGTATGAAAGGGGTTTCTGCTCTATGCAATCCGGTATGATGGAATTATTGAAGCCACGTATTGTTGATGTTAAAAATATTAATGAAACAACTGCCAAAGTAACGCTTGAGCCACTGGATCGTGGTTTTGGTCATACATTAGGTAATGCGCTGCGCAGGGTGTTGCTTTCTTCCCTTTCTGGCTCAGCGATTGAAGAAGTAAATATTCAGGGTGTTGATCACGAATATATGAGCCTGGAAGGGGTTCATGAGGACGTAATCGATATTTTGCTGAATCTCAAAGGTGTTGCGATTCGTATGCTGGGGCGCAGTGAAGTAACGCTGAAGCTGAAGAAAAAAGGCGCTGGTGTTGTTTGTGCTTCAGATATTGAATTAGAACATGATGTTGAAATAGTCAATCCTGATCATGTCATTGCTAACCTGGATAATTCCGGTGAGTTGGACATGGAATTAAAAGTTGGGGTTGGACGGGGTTATCAGCCCGCTAATCTGCGTTTGCAAAGTGATGAAGACGCTTCCTCCGTTGGTTGGTTGCGTTTGGATGCTTCATTTAGTCCAATTCGCCGCATTGCTTATTCAGTTGAAAGTGCGCGTGTAGAGCAACGCACCAACTTGGATCGCTTGATTATTGAACTGGAAACCAATGGTACGGTTGATCCAGAAGCAGCAGTGCGCAGAGCTGCAACCATTTTACAAGATCAGCTTTCAGTAATTGTTGATCTGAAAGTGGCAGAAGTGGTTGAAACACCCGAAGTGGATGTGCCAGTGTTGGATCCTGTGTTCCGCCGTCCAGTCGATGAGCTGGAACTGACAGTACGTTCTGCAAATTGCTTGAAAGCTGAAAGCATCTATTATATTGGTGATTTAGTTTTACGCAGTGAAAACGAGCTGTTGAAAACACCTAATTTAGGTAAAAAATCGCTCAATGAGATTAAAGAAGTTTTGGCCTCACGTGGTTTATCCTTAGGCATGAGCCTGGATAACTGGCCACCGGCAGACTTACGCGAAGAAGCGGCTATCGACTGATAGTTTTTTAGGGTTAATTGCCTAAGTTTGGTATCTACTATCAAGAGCTTAGCGTGAAATAGAAGCAGTTTTTTGTGCCATTAGCACAAAAAGAAGCTTACATCGAACTCAGGTTAAATATTATTATTTCAGGATTTGGCTCAACAAATCCTTGTAGACGGGAATAGAAACAATGCGTCATCGTTATTCTGGTCGACATTTTAGTCGAACTTCAAGTCATAGAAAAGCCATGTTCAAGAATATGACTGTTTCTTTGTTTCATCATGAGATGATTCGGACGACTTTAGCAAAAGCTAAAGATCTGCGTAGCTTCGCAGAACCCTTTATTACTTTGGCAAAAAAAGATGAAGTTGCCAAGCGGCGTCTGGCTTTTGATCGTTTGCGTGATCGCCCAACAGTAAGCAAATTGTTTAATGAATTAGGGCCACGTTACCAGGAACGCCCAGGGGGCTATATCCGGATTTTAAAATGTGGTTATCGTCCAGGGGATATGGCACCTATGGCGATTATTGAACTGGTTGATCGACCATTGCCAGAAATAGATGATGATGAAGAGACTGAAGAATAAAACTTCATAATGTTTTAATCTGATTCTAAAACCGTCAAGTTTCGACTTGGCGGTTTTTTTCGTATTCAGGGATAGGGATGGATGCACTGGATAGATTACATTATCTTGAGCGTTTTGCTGGGCTCGATTTTGTTAGCGGGTCTGCAAGGTTTAACCCAGACGGTATTGTCTTTGTTAGGCTGGGTACTCGCTTGTTTTATCAGCTTTACGTTTATGCAGGAATTAGCGGTATTATTTTTTTCAAAAATTTCTGTATTATCCATTCGTTTAAGTCTGGCTTTTAGTTCATTAATTATTTTAAGTTTACTGTTGACTGCCTTGTTTAGCTATTTGCTGATTCAAGTACTGGAAACAGAAGATAATTCTTGGCTGGAAATTATCTTAAGCTTGTTCCTGGGGATATTCAGGGGCGCTATAATGCTATTTGTTGTGATATTTCTTCTCTACTTAAATCAGGGTAGTCAGTTTACCTGGTGGCAGGATTCAATAGTGATCAGCGATTTGCTGCAACGCTTGCAATGAGGACTTGTTATGTGTGGAATCATCGGAATTGTTGGGAAAGCTGGCGTTAATCAGGCTTTATATGATGGTTTAACGGTACTGCAACATCGTGGTCAGGATGCTGCTGGTATCATGACCTGTAAGGGGCGACACCTTTATCTACGCAAAGATAATGGTTTGGTGCGCGATGTTTTTCATACCCGGCATATGATTCAGTTACTGGGTAATATGGGCATTGGCCATGTGCGTTACCCCACTGCCGGGACTTCTTCTTCAGCAGAGGCACAGCCCTTTTATGTGAACTCGCCCTATGGCATTACCCTGGCGCATAATGGTAATTTAACCAATGCTGAAAGCTTAAAATGGGATTTATTTCGTGAAGACTTAAGACATATTAATACCAATTCTGACTCTGAAATTCTACTGAATATTTTTGCGCATGAATTGCAATTAATTGGCAAACCCAAAATCAATGAAAAGGATGTATTTACCGCAGTTGCTGGTGTACACAAGCGTTGTCAGGGTGCTTATGCTGTTGTGGCGATGATTACCGGTTACGGCATTGTGGCTTTTCGCGATCCACATGGCATACGCCCATTAATTTTTGGTAAACGTAAAGTCGGGAAAGACTTTGAATATTCTGTGGCTTCAGAAAGTGCAGCCTTGTCGGTGCAGGGCTTTGAGATTATTCGCGATGTTGCACCAGGTGAAGCGATTTATATTACAGTGGATGGCAAATTTCATATCCGCCAATGTGTGAAAAAAAGTAAGACTTATCCCTGTATTTTTGAATATGTCTATTTTGCCCGCCCGGATTCCATTATTGACGGTATTTCCGTGTATAAAGCGCGTTTGCGTATGGGGAAACTGCTGGCTAAGAAAATCAAACAGCTACGCCCGAATCATGATATTGATGTGGTGATTCCGATTCCCGATACCAGCCGAACCTCCGCTTTAGAGCTGGCAAAAGAATTAAAAGTGAAATATCGTGAAGGTTTGGTTAAAAACCGTTATATTCCGCGTACTTTCATCATGCCTGGGCAAAGTATGCGCAAAAAGTCTGTACGCCAAAAACTCAATGCCATTGAATTGGAGTTTAAAGGCAAAAATGTGTTACTGGTGGATGACTCCATTGTACGCGGCACCACTTCCAAGCAGATTATCCAGATGGCTAGAGAGGCGGGCGCTAACAAGGTCTATTTTGCCTCTGCCGCGCCGCCAGTGCGTTATCCTAATGTCTACGGCATTGATATGCCTTCGGTTAAAGAGTTACTCGCCCACCAGCATAATGATGAGGAAATCTCAAAAAAACTGGATGTGGACTGGCTGGTTTACCAGGATTTGGAAGACTTGATTAAGGCGGCCAGTAAAGGCAACCTGGGTATTAAAACGTTTGATACCTCCTGTTTTAATGGTGATTATGTTACAGGTTCGGTTGATAATGCCTATCTGAATCGCATTGAGTCGCAACGCGCAGATAATGTTAAACAAAGCCAGAATAAAGAGCGGATCGGTGGCATTGATTTGCATAATGCAATCTAATCAGATGAATTCGATGTAAGCTTCTTTCAGCCGTAACATGGCTGAAAACCGCTTTCCCTCGCTACGGCCTCTGTTCTCGGACAGCCTCCTGGTTTTTGATGGTCTGTACCAGGGCATGAACTGTTTTATTGTTAATGCAATGACGTAATATAGCTTAAAAATATTGCATTCACCCAGTAATCTGTGTTCTTATCTTAACCTGAGATCGGTGAAAGCTTCATTCAGCGCTAAAGTCGCTGAAAGCCGCTTTCGCCCTCAAGCTGTTTACAGGAAGAGGTGATGAGATGTCAGATATTGATGGGCAGACCCAAGATAGACAGATCCCGGATAAAGCCGTATTTTTACCCCTTGCGCAATTTCAGCAATTTCTGGAATTAGTGCAACAACGTTATAAAATCATTGGCCCTGTTGTTAAAGACGAAGCCATACAATATCAGCCGATTAACGATATTCATGCGCTTACTCGGGGGATTAGGGTTGAGCAAAACCCTGGACAATATAGCCTTGAGGCCAGTGACAATAACTTGTTTTTTGCCTGGTCAAATGGTGCGCAAGCCTTAAAACCGTTGTTATTTTCACCCAAAGAAAGCTTGTGGCAGGCTCAGCGTGATGAACAGGGGCGACTGGGTTTTGTTGCGCTGACTGCAAAGCCAACAGCAACTGCAGTTATTGGCGTTCGTGCTTGTGATCTAGCGGCGCTGGCTTTGCAGGATCAACATTTTCTGGAAAAAGCCCAGCCCGATCCACAATATCAAGCACGGCGGCAAGCTTTATTTTTAATTGGCGTTGATTGCACTCATCCTGCCAATACCTGCTTTTGCGCGGCAACTCACGATGGCCCTGCCTTACAAACTGGTTTTGATATAGCTCTTTCCGAACTGGCTGAAGGTTTTTTACTGAGACCGGGTAGCAGGCAAGGCCGCGCTTTGCTTGCGCAACTGGATTTAGCACCCGCCACAGCCACGCAACAAAAAACTGCAACACAAGCCATACAACGTGCTGCTGATATGCAGCAGCGTTGCCTGCCGGAAGATAACAGCCACCAACAGCTTTATAATCAGGCCGAACACCCGCATTGGCAAGCTATTGCTGAGCGTTGTCTGGCTTGCGGTAACTGCACTATGGTATGTCCCACCTGTTTTTGTTACAGCGCCCATACCGAAACCGCATTAGATGGCGGCAATGCCACCCAGGTACGACAATGGGACTCTTGTTTCAGTCATGGACACAGCAATTTACACGGGCATCCTGTACGGGCGGATATTAAAAGTCGTTATCGCCAATGGTTAAGTCATAAATTAACCGGCTGGCTGGAACAATTTGGTAAAAGTGGCTGCGTGGGATGCGGACGCTGTATCACTTGGTGTCCGGTGGGTATTGATTTGACAGCAGAAGCGCAGCATTTAACTCAGCCAGGAGAGTCGGTATGAGTCCTTTCCATGTTCCCAGTGAAGCAATTATTTTAGAGCGGATTCAGGAATCCCCGAATATTTTCACCTTGCGCCTGCAATTTGCAGACAATACCCAGGCTTTTAAGTTCATGCCGGGGCAGTTTAATATGCTCTATTTATATGGTGTGGGCGAAGTGGCGATTTCCATTGTTTCCGATCCTTTAGATGATCATTTTTTTGCTCATACCATTCGCGTGGTGGGACGCACCACGGAAGGTTTATCGAAATTAAAAGCCAGAGATTGCGTGGGCATACGTGGCCCGTTTGGACGTGGCTGGCCCATGCTGGAAGCTGAAGGCAAGGATTTATTGCTGGTTACTGGCGGTTTAGGCTGTGCGCCTTTGGTTTCTGTGATCGAATATATCATGCGCAGACGGGAACAATTTGCGCATGTTGATATTTTGCAAGGCGTTAAACATGCTGATGATATGATTTGGCGCAAGCGTTACGCACAATGGGCGCAAGCTCCTGATGTCAATGTATTACTGACTGCGGATTTACCCGATCATGTGAATTGGCCCGGTGACTTAAAGGGTAATGTCGTGCAATTATTCAAGCGACTGGATTTAAGGCCGGATAACAGTCTGGCAATGTTATGTGGCCCGGAACTGATGATGAAAGCCGCCATTACAGAATTGCAGCAGCATAATATGAGCGATGACAATATCTGGTTGAGTTTAGAGCGTAATATGCACTGCGGGATTGGACAATGCGGACATTGTCAGATGGGGGAAAAATTTGTTTGTAAAGATGGGCCAGTGTTCGCTTATCCAGAAATTTCAGCGAACTTTCATTTGGATTCAATTTAATAAGCAGTGTTGGGAAACGTAAATTTTAACATCGTGTTTTTCCCACAGATACTGCCAGCTATCGAGGATGATTTTTACCGTATCGGGGCGGGTGAAGACGGGAGTCTAGTTGATGATAGTGCTGGTTAGAAAATGCGGGGCATCGGGTTCGTGTCGTTCCTACAGTTCTGGTGAGATTGGACTCGGTGCTGGAGCGCCTGGGTATCATTCCCACGTTGGAACATGGGAATGGGAAAACGAGAAAAAAGCACTATCTATGGCTGTTTGTTCTTCGGTTATGCTCCATGACAGATTCTAAATCCAGTAGGTTGTTTTGGTCATCAGTTTTGCACTCTGGTGCATCATGAATTTTACCGGGGCTGGTAAGGGTGCGCCGCCTGCATTTAAGGCAGTTGTGGCATGTTCTTTTTCATCAATTTTCATTTGCTTGAGTATGGCTTCTGTTTTTGCATCTTGTTTTGGCAATTGGCTTAAATGCTGTTCCAGGT
>NZ_JAUCGJ010000012.1 GCF_030378065.1 Candidatus Venteria ishoeyi
GCTGACCGTCTACAGGAGGTTGACCATCAACAGGAGGTTGACCGTCAACAGGAGGTTGACCGTCAACAGGAGGTTGACCGTCTACAGGAGGCTGACCGTCTACAGGAGGCTGACCATCAACAGGAGGTTGACCATCTACAGGAGGCTGACCGTCTACAGGAGGCTGACCATCTACAGGAGGCTGACCGTCTACAGGAGGTTGACCATCAACAGGAGGCTGACCGTCTACAGGAGGTTGACCGTCTACAGGAGGCTGACCATCAACAGGAGGCTGACCGTCTACAGGAGGTTGACCATCAACAGGAGGCTGACCGTCTACAGGAGGCTGACCGTCTACAGGAGGCTGACCATCTACAGGAGGCTGACCGTCTACAGGAGGTTGACCATCAACAGGAGGCTGACCATCAACAGGAGGTTGACCGTCTACAGGAGGCTGACCGTCTACAGGAGGCTGACCGTCTACAGGAGGTTGACCGTTAGCACAGTTTTCTTTTTCTTGTTCATCCACAAGGCCATCATGATTATGATCACATAAATCTGGATCATAATGCTCAACATCATCAAGTGAGCCATCGCATAAAGCCGAAGGTGAAACCTGAGCATAAAAAGGCTGGAAACTAAATGATCTGGAACGGAATTGCCACAATGCATCATACTGCATTTGGACAGCACCCCCTAAAGGTCCAGACATTTCAACGGTTAAACCACAAGTACGCATGATGTCATGGCGGGGAAAATCAACTTGTGTATCCGTAAATACTAAACGCATATCTTCTGCCAGTACCGCAGTAGAACATAGGGTCAGGGTGGATAAAAGTAATCCTGATTTCAGCAAATTGTTCATAAACAAATCCTCTTGGGTTTAGTTCTAATAGCTTAGTGCATCGTTGTTTATTGATTAATTTATCAAAAATTAAGATACGCTAATTATTCAAGATACCAATTAAGCAAAGTAGTACCTGGGATATATTTATAAATAATATTTTTTTATTGAAGTTAAAAAATCAGATAAAAGGTTAGGTTTTTTACATGACTGGGAATTTGCTGTATTTATTTTCTTTACTCCAAGTAAGACATATGAAGCTAACAACTATGAGGGGCTGGGGGTATCCCCCTCATTCAGCAAGCGGTCTTGGATGATTTTAATATGCTGGGTATACTGGCAGAAGATTTTAACTAAAAATAGTGCAAGGCTCAGTTAGTGCGAGATTGCCAGTAATGTTCCCCCTGTTGCTGCTGATATCCGGTAAAGCGTGCGGCGACAAACAAAAAATCTGACAAGCGATTGAGAAAACACAGACTGTCTGGGTTAATCTCAGCTTGTTCATTATTTTCCCCTGTTGTATGTCGCCCTAAGGCGACTAAATGGCGTTCACAACGCCTACAGATGGTACGGCACAAATGACATAACGCCATACTGCGATTTCCGGCTGGCAGGATAAAACGGGTCAGTGGCGTTAATTTTGCCTGCATATGATCAATTGCAGTTTCCAAAGCTTGCGTGTCTGCCGTTTGAATCCGGGCTGCCTGAGTGGGCATGGATAATTCTGCACCCATTTCAAATAATAAAGATTGTGTGTGACGAAGCTGAGTTGCAACAGGTTCTGGTACTGTTTCACTTAGAAGCAGACCCAGGCTTGCATTAAGCTCGTCAATATCCCCTAACACTTCAATACGCAGCTTGTCTTTGCCAATACGTATGCCTCCGGCTAATCCGGTTTCTCCCTGATCCCCGCGACGGGTATAAATCAAATTTTTCATATTTTTCCCTTTCATCCGTGTCAGGAGCAAGAATTTTATAATTCCCGTAAAAATTCTCATTCCTCGGTATATAATAACTCACCCATTCAGGATTTTACCGTTTATGTTTTTGAATTATCTTAAGCTTATTGTTTTGTTAAGTTGCAGCCTGCTGTTAAGTAGTTTAACTGCCTGTTCTGCGCCGCCACCAGTTATACCGCAACCAACCGATAAACCTATAGCATCAGATGTTATGCCCATGCCTGGCAAGATGGCGCTCATGGCAGCAATGCCGGAAGCCATGCTGGATAAGTCAATTTATCAACAAACTTTTCGCGGCACAGCGTCCTGGTACACCTTGGCAGAACATGGTTTGCAAACAAGCAGCGGTGAAGTATACGACCTTTATCGCCTAACTGCCGCCCATGCCAGTTTGCCGCTGGGTATGTATGTCCGGGTAAAAAACCGGCAACATACGGTCGTGGTGCGGATTAATGATCGCCTGCCCAAAGCCAATAACCATGCGCTCAAATTATCCTGGGAAGCGGCAAAACAACTGAAGCTGAAAAAAAATAAGACTCAAGTTATTTTCCAGGTACTGCAACCCCGAAGCATGCAACAAACAGCTGCGAGCATAAAAATCCAGGCAAATACACAATCAACTGGCACAGAAAAAGCAGGAAATGCTTTACTGAAGACTTCGCAAAAGGGTCTTTATTTGCAACTAGGGGCATTTTCCAGCTACCAGAATGCCTTACAATATCAAGCACAATTACTTGCCAATCTGGAACAACCGGTAGAGGTTTATGCCGAACAGGGCTTGTTTCGGGTGCAAATCGGTCCCATTGCTGAAACAGATGTGAAAACATGGCAAACCTATTTACGTCAGCATGGCGTGGAAAAGAGCATTCTGGTTTCCCGGTAATGCCTGTTATTTTTAACTTTTACTTTGATTTTCTTATGTTATTTTCTTCGTTACGTTATTTATTTATCAGTTTTATTTTTTTCTTTAGCTTTGCAGCATTTGCTGACGCTGAAAAACCTGCCGTAGTGGTCGCACCACCGCCGCCGCCACCAAACATTGCAGCAAAATCCTGGTTACTAATTGATTTTCTCAGTGGTCAGGTGATTATGGAAAAAAATGCCGACGAGCAAGTCGCACCTGCCAGCCTGACCAAGCTGATGACGGCTTATGTGGTGTTTCATGAATTAAAATCCAAGCATTTGAGTTTAAGTGATAAGGTCAGGGTCAGTGAAAAAGCCTGGCGCATGGGTGGCTCGAAAATGTATATCAAAGTCGATAGCGAAGTCACTATTGAAGACTTGCTTAAAGGCATGATTATTCAATCGGGTAATGATGCCAGTGTTGCTTTAGCAGAGTTTGTCGCTGGCAGTGAAGATTCTTTTGCCAGCCTGATGAATCAATATGCAGCGCGTTTGCAACTGAAACAGACCCATTTTGATAACAGTACCGGAATGCCCGGCCCCAAACACCTGACCAGCGCCCGTGATATGGTGACGCTGGCTACCGCTCTGGTGCAGGATTTCCCGGAATATTACAAGCTCTATTCGCAAAAAGAATTTACTTATAACAAAATCACCCAGCAAAACCGCAATTTATTATTATGGCGTGATAACAGTGTTGATGGCATGAAAACCGGTTATACAGAAAGTGCCGGTTATTGTCTGCTGGCATCTGCCAAACGCGATAATATGCGTCTGATTTCCGTGGTTATGGGCACGAAAAGTAAAAAAGCCAGAGCTTCGGAAAGCCAGAAAATGCTGAACTACGGCTTTCGTTTTTATGAAACCCATAAGGTCTACAGCGCAGGCCAGGATCTCTCCTCGCAACGCGTCTGGCAAGGTGCAAGCGAACAGGTATCTTTGGGTTTGGCTAAAGATCTGTATGTCACCACGCCTCGTGGTCAATACCAGCAAATTCAACCGATGTTAAATTTTACCTCCACGCAGATTATGGCTCCGGTCAGTGCGGGTACTACTTATGGGCGGATCCGTTTATTGCTGGGTGGGCAGGAATTGGTCAGCAGACCGCTACTTGCAAAACAAGATATTGCCGAAGGCAACTGGTGGCAGATGGGTGTTGATTACTTGTTACTGCAATTTGAGTAAGGCAGATTAATCTCGGCTGATTTCCCGGCTCAATACCTGCCCTTCCAGCAATTGCTTGTCTGGCGCTAATTCACCATCAATAATCAACGATAAATAGCTGTAAGCAACCCGCCATTTGGTGGTGCCGACTAATACGCCTGCGGTTTTGGGGTTTAATTTGACAACTTCACCAAATAACTCAACGCCATTTTTATCTTTGAAACATGCCTGATCGCCGACTTTCAGGCTGTTTCTGTCCAGTTTCTGACTGGTATTCAAGTCAACAGGCTGTTGCTCAAGATTAATGGAATGAAAGGGAATATTCCATAATTTGCCATCGTGTTTATTTTTAACCAATGCTCGGGTTCTTTTTAGTTTCACGATCACTGCTGCTATGAGTCGGTTTTCTTCCGACTCAAAATAAGTGATTTCATCGCCGGGAGACAGCGCCCGTTTAACCCGATTGATTCGCTCCGGGTCTTCCAGTTGCCGGTAAATCGCCTGACTTAAACGATGTAACTCAAATAATGAGGCATTGTTGAGCGCATTGAGTATTGCTGAGTAATCCATAATAATTCCTGAGAAGCTGTTTCCTCGTTATAACAGGTTCTTTAGCACTTCTTGTCTTGCAGCGAATAAGGCCTGTTTAATTTCCCCGCCACGCAGTCCCTGTGCCACAAATTGTTTAGCTTCTACCTGAGATGCCAGTGCTTGGGCTTGTTGTAGTTGTTGTACGCAGTCGGGGTTCATTTCCCCCAGTATTGCGCAGCAGATGTCCAGAAATAATGCAAAGCGTTGGGGGCGGCGGAAAGCATCCAGGTTTTGCAGTAAGCTGAGTAAGTCACTGGCGGTGTTGACAGGATATTGGCAGCAAGCGGGATAATGGACGATTATCAGACGCGAAAGTTCAGCATATTCATTGGGAATTTTCATGCGTTTGAGCAGTTGTTTTAGCACATTTTCTGATAGCGGCTGAAGTAGTGCCGCAAAACGAATCAGGCTACATTTTTCTGCTTCCGGGTATAAGGCCGTTGCCACTTTCAGTCTTTCCAAAGCTGCTATTTCAGCACTGCCCTGGTTTTGTTTGTCATGACTACTTGCCACTGTTTCTGGAAATAAGCCAGCAAGTTCGGGGAAAATCCGGGATAAAGCGCCGCAACGATATAAAACTTCAAAAAAACGCTCAGGATTGGGGAGTTTCAGCGCGCGCTCGCATTCTTTCCAAACCCTTTCTGGCACCAGTGCGTCAACCTCACCATTTGTCACCATTTTTTTCATCAGGGCGTGGGTATCGTGAGCCACTTTAAAACCCCGGTGGGCAAAACGGGCGGCAAAGCGGGCAATGCGTAAAATGCGTACCGGATCTTCCTGGAAAGCGGGGGAAACATGGCGTAATAAGCCGTTGTCCAAATCTTCCTGGCCATTAAATGGATCAATTAATGCGCCATTTTCTGCCTTGGCAATGGCGTTAATCGTTAAGTCACGGCGTTTTAAGTCTTCGATCAGGGTGACATCAGGGCTGGCATGACATTCAAATCCACTGTAGCCTTTACCGGTTTTACGTTCAGTGCGGGCTAAGGCATATTCTTCATGGGTTTGGGGATGTAGAAAAACCGGGAAGTCCTTTCCCACCTGTTCATAACCCAACTTCAGCAAGGTTTCAGGCGTACTGCCAACCACCACCCAGTCACGTTCGGTGACGGGTTCTCCCAGCAAGCTATCACGCACTGCGCCGCCAACTAAATATATTTTCATTTTAATTAAGCACTCAGATACTTTAGAAGCGCAGACCTAGTTTAATGCTGTAACTGGTGACATTGTCGGTATGTTCAATTTCCGCATTGGCATTCAATCCCAGCAGATTAAGATTAGCTCCAACAAAGGCTTTGATTTGTTCGGGTTTAACGTTATTAAGGTGTGGGCTGCGTTTAGCCTGGACGTGGCTCCAGAGGTGACCGATACCGGCATAAGGCGTCACCATGAGCACGCCTTTGGAAATCATCAATTCCAGCCCGATGGTGTCGAGATCCAGCACCGGGTTGTCCAGGGTTTTGTTATAACTGCCACGAATACTGATGGCAGGCAGTACGGCATTGCCTTGCATGATGGCATAACGCACTTCTCCACCCAGAGCCTTGAGGTTGCCATTGGGGACAAGGGTGTAGGATAAACCTACGTCAAAACCCAGGGGTAGGCCTTTGTGCGCATGCAGGCGGGTGGCGACCAGATATTTATTATTACTGCCACTGGTACGGGTTTTGGCAAACAGTTCCCGGTGTTGCAGTTGGCTGGCAGAGCCGGAAACCGCAACATCAAAACCCAGGATGCCCAGCGGTTCTGCCGGTACCAGTCCTTTGTAATGTATCGCTGCGCTGAGATCGCTGGCAATATGGTTAAATTCATTCTGGCTTAATCCGCTTAAATCTTCAATGTTCTGATCCAGCGCAAAGGCATAAAATGGAAAGCCTGATAGACATAAACTGAGTAGAAGTTGTTGTGCAAGGTGCTTCATTATTATCAAATTCCTCTAAATAATCTTAATTTGTCGTAATACCATTGATGATAAATAATCTGAGTTCGATATAAGTTTTTTTATCCCAAAATGCTGAAATCCAGCATACGTAGGACTCAGATTAAACGCAGTGATAATCGCGAAACCAGTGTATAAATTGTGCCAAGCCATGTTCCAGTTCCGTATCCGGGTAAAAACCAATGCGCGCTTTTAAGTCTTTAATATTGGCACAGCTTGCGTGCATATAACCCTCTGGCATGGGCAGAAAATTTTTCTGGGCTTTTTTGCCTAATAATGCTTCCAGGGTTGCGATAAAATCTATCAGCGTAACTGTTTTGTGGTTGCCGATGTTGTGTATTTGATAAGGTGCCGGGCTGCTACCTGGATCGGGTGACATGCTTGACCATTTCTTGTTGCCTTGGGGTATACGTTGCAGCAGGCGTAGTGTGCTGGTGATAACATCATCAATATAGGTAAAATCCCGGCGTAGTTTACCGTGATTGTACAGATTGATCGGGCGATTTTCCAAAATGGCGCGGGTAAATTTATAATAGGCCATGTCAGGACGGCCCCAGGGGCCGTAAACTGTAAAAAAACGCAGACCGGTAACGGGTAAGCCATAAAGATGCGCGTAACTGTGTGCCAGTAGTTCATTGGCTTTTTTAGTGGCGGCACTCAGGTTAAGCGGATGCTCGGCGTGATCGTGCGTAGAAAAAGGCAACGCAGTATTGAGTCCATAAACCGAATCAGTCGAGGCAAATAATAAGTGTTCAACCCTATGCTGACGGCAAGCTTCCAGAATATTGGTAAATCCCAGCAGATTTGTTTCTATATAAGCATGAGGGTTTTCCAGAGAATGTGCCGTACCGACTTGTGCCGCTAAATGAATAACCTGTTGAAAATTTTCAGTGGCAAATAAGTGCTCAATGGCAGGACGATCATTGATATCCATTCTGACAAACTTGAAACGGGCGAACTCCTCCAGTTTTTTCAGTCGGTCTTGTTTAAGTGTGACGCTATAATAGGCATTCAGATTATCCAGCCCGATAACTTCTTCACCTTGTTTTAACAGTTTTTTTGCCAGATGCGCGCCGATAAAACCTGCTGCGCCGGTAATTAGAATTTTCATGGCATATCACTACCCCAATAATAAACTGCGTGCTTGTTCAACATCAATACTGATTTGCGCTTGCAGTGCATCCAATGAATCAAATTTAACTTCATCGCGCAGTTGCTCAATAATTTCAACTTCAACATAAGCCCCATAAATATCCTGATTAAAGTCAAATAAATGGACTTCCAATAACGGTTTAACATCGCTGTTTTCAACTGTGGGACGATAACCAATGTTGGCAACACCTGGCAGGGCTTGTGTTTGCAGGCCTTTTACCCGTACTGCAAAGACGCCGCGCAGTGGTGAGACTTTACGATGCAGGCAGATATTTGCGGTAGGGAAGTTCAGGGTGCGGCCTAAAGCACGACCATGCGCAATGCGTCCGCACAAGGTGTAATAACGCCCTAATAAACGATGTACTTCAGCCATATTGCTGGTGGTCATGGCCTGGCGTACCCGGGTGCTACTGACGCGCTCGCCATCAAGTAGAAAGGTTTTCATGGCATGAACTTGAAAGCCGTGGTGTTCGCCGACGGTTTGCAACAAGCTAAAATCACCTGCACGACGATAACCAAAGCGAAAATCATCACCCACAATCAGATATTTTACGCCTAAGCCTTCCATTATTACCTGATGGATAAAGTCATTGGGTTCAAGTCCTGCTAAGTACTGGTTAAAGCGCAGACACAACATGCGATCCAACGCAAAATGTCGTAATGCGAGTACTTTTTCACGTAGACGGGTCAGTCGTGGCGGTGCTTTTTCTGGTGTAAAAAACTCTTGTGGCTGGGGTTCAAAACTGATGACTACGGAGGGAAGTTGTAGACGTTTAGCTTCAATTTTTAAGTCTCTAAATACGGATTGATGCCCCAAATGCACCCCATCAAAATTACCTATGGTGGCGACACAACCCTGATGACGAGTACGAAGCTGGGCTAAACTGCGAATAACTTCCATAATAATTGTTTTTTCTCATTTCCTGATGCTATGTAGTCCAGAAGCTTTTGTGTAACACCGGTTACTGCTTAAATCCGCCACTGATCTGGATTTGTAATAAGCTCTCCAATGCCAGAATGGTCATGAACGCCTCATTTACCTGGGCGATATTCTGGATAAAATGGCTGGGAATATGGCTGCCAAAAGGTGGTGGGGGTTCCAGTTGCTCAGTCTCCAGGCGAATCACATCATGTACGCTGCTGACCAGTAAACCTAATAAGGTACCAGCTTGCGTATTAAAGTTTTTATTATCATCAGATTCAATATAAGCATCAACAATGACAATGCAGCTTTGTTTATCCGGTTCAATGGCTGACAGACCCAGACGCATGGAAAGGTCAATGACGGGGACGACATGACCGCGTAAATTCAGTACACCTTTGATATAGGCTTCGGTCATGGGTAAAAATGTCAGTGGCGTATACGCAATAATTTCTTTTACGTCATAAATTGCGATACCATAGGTGTCATGCCCAAGATGAATGCTGAGATAGCGATTACCATCTGTCTTATGGGCTTCGTGCTTGCGCTGTAATGCGGGAAGTGTCGTTGGCATCGTATCCTCCAAAAATGTACTGAATAGATTGAAGCTTTATCAGAATACAGTGGTTACTCAATTGCAAAATCATATCACACCCAGACTGTCTGCAAAGGAATTTGATGCATTGCGTCAGCGCTTTCAGGTCGTGACGGGAATTGCGCTGGCAGATCATAAAAAAATGTTGGTCACGGGGCGTTTAAGTAAACGTTTGAAATATTATCAGTTATCCAGTTTTTCTCAATACCTGGAACTACTGAATGAGCCAGCAAATGAAGCTGAACGCCAGCTTATGGTGGATTTATTAACCACCAATGAAACCTATTTTTTTCGGGAACCTAATCATTTTGAGTATCTTAAGGAACAGGTGTTGTCGGAATACCGCTTAAAGGCGAATCATTTCAAGCCTTTTCGGGTATGGAGTGCAGCTTGTTCTTCCGGTGAAGAAGCTTACAGCTTATCAATGCTGTTAATGGATATACTGGGGTCGAATATTCAGTGGGAAATTTTTGCCTCAGATGTCAGTTTAAGTATGTTGGAAATTGCAAAAACCCGATATTACCCTATGGTTGCAGCAAGAAAAATGCCGCAAAAATATTTGAAACGCTTTTGCTTAAAAGGCGTGCGTAGTCAGGAAGGCACTTTGCTGGTTAAACCGGAAGTCGCTGAACGTGTCCATTTCAGGCAGATAAACCTCAATCAGCCACTACCGGTTATTGGGAGCTTTGATTTGATTTTTTTGCGCAATATTCTGATTTATTATGACGTGCCTGCGCGTACCCGGATTCTCAAGCGTTTATTGCCGGTGTTACAGGAGCAGGGATATTTATTTCTGGGCCATGCCGAGAGTTTAACGGGCATGACGGATGCGTACATCCTGAAAAACCTACATCCAATGGTTCCAACTGTTTTTAGAAAGTGCTGATTGTGCCTAAAATTTTATCTTCCAGTCAAAATAATAAAGAAATATTTCTTTATCCGGGTGACTTGTATTTTGGTCAGGCACCTGATCGGGTACGTACCTTATTAGGTTCTTGTGTTGCGATTACCTTATGGCACCCACGTAGACATTTAGGAGGAATGTGCCATTATATGTTAAGAAACCCAAAAGAAGTTGATCCAGTTCACTTAAATGGACGTTATGCTGAAGATGCCGTTTTATTTTTTTTGCAGCAATTAAAGCACTATAAAACACCCGTGCAGCAATATCAGGTAAAAATTTTTGGCGGCGGTAATATGTTTCCTAACACCTTAGGCAGAACTAAAAATAACATTGGTCAGCAAAATATGCGTGTTGGTCGTGCTTTATTACGGACGCATGGCTTTCAGGTTGAAAGCGAGCACTTAGGTGGACTGGGGCACCGACGTATTATTTTTGATTTAAAAACAGGACAGGTTTTGGTGCATCATACCCAGAATAGTTATGCGGATCGAAAATTATGAAAATGATACACGTTTTTATCATAGATGATTCTGCGGTGGTGAGACAGGCGTTTACCAATATCCTGAATGATGCGCCGGGTTTTAATTTGCTGGGAACGGCGGCAAATCCGCTGATTGCCATGCGTAAAATGCAAAAACAATGGCCGGATGTCATTATTCTGGATATTGAAATGCCACAGATGGATGGCCTGACATTTTTACGCAAATTAATGAATGAGCGTCCAACGCCAGTCGTGATGTGCTCATCTCTGACGCAAGATGGTGCCAGTGTCACGGTGCAGGTGTTATCTGCCGGGGCTGTGGATATTATTACCAAACCGGAATCGGGTTTGCAGGATTTTTTATATGAAAGTCATCGCCAGTTACTGGATGCTTTAAGGGCGGCTTCGCAGGCAAATCTTAAGAAACTTAAACATAACCGGCAACTCTTAAATAGACCGACACCAGCGCAGAAAGTGACTGAGCTTATGCCAAAACCGGTTTCAGCGGTTAAGCCAGGGGGGATGTCAGCTACAAAAAAACAGTCTCGTAGCATCAAGATTAAAGCCGAACCCAAGTTGAGTGCTGATGCCTTATTACCGGCATTAGCACCAAGCCTGTATCCCTCATCAATGTCCGGGCGTATTATCGGTATTGGCGCATCAACAGGGGGGACGCTGGCATTAGAACTGGTTTTGCGCCAACTTCCTGTTGATATGCCGGGCATTTTAGTTGTGCAGCATATGTCAGAAAGTTTTACCGCAGCATTTGCAGCGCGTCTAAATAGTATTTGCGCTTTGGAAATCAAAGAAGCGGCGCATATGGATGATGTAAAACCGGGACGTGTGCTCATTGCACCCGGAGGTCAGCATTTATTACTAAAATATGCGCAGGGGAAATATTTTGTTGAGTTAAAAAAAGGCCCTCTGATTAATCGCCACCGGCCTTCTGTTGACATTTTATTTCGTTCAATTGCGCAAACCGCAGGTGCAATGGCGACGGGTTTGATTATGACTGGCATGGGCGATGATGGTGCCAGAGGCTTAAAAGAAATGCATAATGCCGGCGCAACAACTTTTGCACAGGATGAGGCCAGTTGCGTTGTGTTTGGGATGCCTAAAGAGGCGATTAAACTGGGGGGGGTCGATAAGGTCGTGGCTCTGGAAGCGGTTGCGAACTATTTGATGCAAGAGAGAAGCGGCGTATAACAAGGTTGATGGCAAAAGCCCTGCTATACTTAAGAAATCTTACCTTAAAAATTCAGCTTTGATTGGATAGAAGGTAAAAAATCAGACCGGATCACCATCATGCAAATTCACATTGAAAACTTACCTAATCACAGCATTTTGCATCTGAGTGGGCATTTTACCTTGCCTCAGATAAAAAAATTAAAAAGTGAGTTATTGGAAGCATTGCTGCAACAGCGTGTGTTGGAATTGGATTTATCTGCCGTTGCCGACATGGATTCTGCCGGGTTTCAGTTATTGGTGTTGCTCAAACGTGAAGCAAAAGCACACCAAAAAAGCTTACGTTTGACAGGGCATAGTGCAGCCGTGTTGTCAGTATTGGACAGTTATCAGGTTTCCGCTTATTTTGGAGATCCTCAGGTGTTGCCAAAAGAGGTTGATATCTTATGAGTATGGAACAACTGCGCCAGCTTTTCATTATGGAGAGCGGCGAAACACTGAATAAAATGGAAGATGCGCTGCTATTGTTAGAAAATGACAAGGATAATAAAGAAGCGCTTAATGTGGTTTTTCGCGCTGTTCACACTATCAAAGGCTCTGCGGGTATTGTGAACTTGTCAGAAGTGTCGCAATTTGCGCATGGCGTGGAAAATCTGCTGGATCGGGTACGCAAAGGCCAGTTACAGTTTGATACAGATTTGATTCAGTTGATTCTGGCTTGCCAGGATTATTTGCAAAATAGTTTAAATGCGATTGCTGATGATGCTGATGAAGATGTTATTGCTAGTTTGCAACAGCAGGCGCAAAAACTCAATCAAAACATTAGTCAATACCTTGAGGCATCGGAAAAAGCGCAAAGCGTGCAAACGCAGCCCAGTTCAGAGGCAATGCCTGATAATACGGCTAAAGCTGAGAAAATAGTTGAGCAGCCAATAAGAAAAGAAACGAATAAGCCTGGTGAAGATAAGACCGCAAGTGAAAATATAGCAGTCGCTGTTCCTCCATCTGTGCAGGCTTCGGCAGCGACTGATAATATTGTTGAGGGTACATCGGAAGCGTTGTCCGATATGATTGCGGTGGAAGACGAGCATTGGCATATTTCTTTGCGTTTTGGTTTAGATGCGTTGCGTAATGGCGTTGAGCCGTTGGCAACGCTGGATTATCTTAAACAATATGGCGATATTGTTAACCTGACAACGCTGTGCGAGCATATGCCTTTGGCAGAGGAAATGGATCCGGAAAATTGTTATCTGGGTTTTGAGATCGCTTTTGCTGTTGATCCGACCAATAATGTGACTAAAGCAGATATTGAAGCTTTGTTTGAACTCATTATTGATGATTGTCAGGTACAGATTTTACCGCCACATGCACAATTATCTCAATATATTCATCTTATTCAGGAATTGCCTGAAGACACCTTTATGCTGGGCGAGATTTTACAGAAAATTGGCACCCTGACAGAACGGGAACTTGAGACAGGCCTGGAACAACAAGATATTAAACCTGCGGAAGGTGCCGTTAAAACAGTCCGAAAACTGGGAGAAATTCTGGTTGATGGTGGCATGGTTAATCCTGATGTGGTGACTGCGGCACTGCATAAACAGCAGCAGATTAAAGAGCATAAAATCACCCCGGAATCCTTATTAAAAATTAAAGCAGAAAAACTTGATCGCCTGATTAATCAGGTAGGGGAGTTGGTGATTGCCACAGCCCGTATCAAAACCCTGTTGGAAACCTCATCTGATACTAAAGTGGTTGATGAAGAGCGTGAATATGAACAACAACAGCAGGGGCAACATAACGCCCTGAAAGAGTCAGTCTCTTTTATGTCAAGACTGGTTGAAGAAATCCGTAACAGTGCGCTGGGTATGCGCATGGTTCAAATTGGCTCGTCTTTTAACCGCTTTAACCGCTTAGTGCATGATCTCAGTCAGGCCCAGGGTAAAAAAATTGAACTGCAAATCCAGGGCGCGGATACAGAACTTGATAAAAGCATGGTGGAAAAAATTCATGATCCATTGATGCATCTGGTGCGTAATGCGATTGATCATGGCCTGGAAACGCCGCAACAACGTCTGGCACAAGGCAAGTCGGAACGGGGGCTGCTACAGTTAAACGCATATCACGATGCAGGCAATATCGTAATTGAAATCAGTGATGACGGGCAAGGTCTGGATCGACAGGCAATTTTTAATGCTGCGGTTAAAAAGGGTATTATTGGCAGTGAACAATCACTTGAAAGCTTGAGTGAAAGCTTTCTTGATTCTTTGATTTTTGAGCCGGGTTTAACCACCAGTAGTATCGTTACCAGTCTTTCCGGGCGCGGTGTTGGTATGGATGTGGTGCAATATGAAATCACCCGGCTCAACGGCTCTGTCAATATCAAAAGTCAAACTGGGCAAGGCACCCGGATACAGATGTATTTACCATTGACCCTGGCAATTATTGATGGTTTTTTGGTTAATATTGGTGATTATGCTTATGTCATTCCTCTGGACAAGGTGGTGGAATGTGCGGCACTGACCGTAGCGGCAGGTGAAGAATGCCCGGATTATCTGCATTTACGTGACAAGGGTTTGCCCTTATTGTATTTGCGCAAGTTGTTTGATATTCAATCAGCACTGCCCGAGCGTCAGCATGTGATTGTGGTGCGTTATGGGCAGCAAGAGATCGGGGTGGTGGTAGAAGGTATCCAGGGCGAATTTCAGGCCGTGATTAAACCCTTGGGTGCTTTGTTTAATGATTTATCAGGCATTAGTGGCGCAACGGTGTTGGGCAATGGTGAGGTTGCGCTGATTCTGGATGTTGCAGCATTAATTGCGCATGTTTCAGAAATTAAGCAATATAACAGTCATGCAGATGTCAGTCAGCAGACAACGGCTATGGTTGCCGATAAATCGGAAGAATATCTCATTTTTGAGTTAGCCGAACAATTGCAGGCCGATCAACTGACGCATCGTTATGGTATACCCGTACGTTATATTCATCAGGTAATGGGCAAACAACGCTTATTGCCAGCTCCCGGTATGCCGCCTTTTATTTCAGGTTTATTAAATTTATCAGATGCCACTTTACCAGTGCTGGATTTATATGCTTATTTTGGGCATGAAACGGCTAAGGTGGATCAGCATAACAGTTTAATAGTGGTTGAAGTCGAGCAAGATGGCGAGCAGGTGCGCCTGGCACTGCAAGCACATCATGTGTATCAGGTTACCGCATTTGATAGTACGCAAATCAGCCCTGCGACCCAGTTGCTAGAACATTGGAGTGAACTGATGTCCACTGAGGAAGGTTTTAGTTCAGAATACACGCTGGCCTCTAAACCGCATTATTTTATTCAGGGTGTCAGTCAATTTAAGGATATTCCAGTATTGTTGCTGGATATTCCTGAATTATTTTCCAGGCAGGATCTATCTTTTGGTTTGACTCAAGAGTCTACTTAAATGTTTCTTTTGATAGTATTATGAAAGGGGTTCTAGAAATGAAAAACTTCATCGGAAATCTATCAATAGGTACCAAGGTGCTTACCAGTGCTTTGGTTATTGGCTTATTGCCCTTTTTTGTAATGGCATTTTATGCATGGCAATCCAGTCAGGTCACTTTACAGCAGGCCGCATTTAATCACCTTACTGCGATCCGTGAGGCAAAAAAAGTAGAGATTAAAAACTTTTTTACAACAAATATCACGGAAGCCCAGGTTCTAGGTGAGACCGTTGCCATGCTGTATGAGCGTGAACACCACATTATGGTAATCGAACAAGCTTATAAAACGACGCAGCTTAAACAATATTTGGATAAGGTACTGGAAGATACTGAATCATTTGCTCAAAGCCCTCATGTTAGCTCCATATTAAACAGCTTTAAGCCGATTGAAGACAATATTCAGATTGATGAAAAAGCAATGCAGGCTTATCAGGAATTATTGAATTATCAAGAGTTATATATTCTGAATATGGCAGGTGATATTACTTATTCTACAATTAAAAAGGTAAAGCAGGGGCAATCTGTCTACGATGATTCCAATAACAAGATGCTGGCAAAAGCATTTGAACAAGGGCAGAAAATTACGAGCATACAGGATTTTTCTTTTCATCAAGTCAATGGAAAAGCACAATATCTGGCTTTTATTAGTGCTCCGGTGAAACACAATGAACAACTGATTGGTGTTGTGGTGCTCAGTATTCCACCTAAGGTAATTAATCAGATCATAAACTTGCGAGAGACTATGGGGGAATCAGAAGAAACCTATCTGATTGGCAGGGCTGATGGTGAAATCACCTATCGCAGTAACCGGCAGATAAAATCCAAGGATAAAAAAACCCAGGGCGTTAAAAAGGATGGTCAGGATATTCAAAAGGCCTTGACCGGAGAGCGAGGGATTATGCTAAAAGTCGGAAGTACCGGGGAAATTGAGATCAGTACTTATTCGCCGATACAAATACATAATTTGGACTGGGTTCTGATTACCACCGCGTCTTTGGAAAAGACTCTCACTGAAATGAGTGATAATAAAGACAGTGATTTTTTCCATTATTATATTCAAAGCCATGATTATCATGATCTGTTTTTGATTCACCCCCAAGGACAAATATTTTACACCGTGGCGCAGGAAAAAGATTACAGCACCAATATCTTAAACGGCAAATATGCCAACACTCATTTTGCTGAAGCTGTTAAAAAAGCATTGGTGACGCAGCAGATACAACTCAGTGATTACGCCGCTTATGCTCCCAGTAATAATGAGCCGTCCGCTTTTTTGGTGATACCCATTATTAAGAATAATCAACCCCTGTTGGTGGTAGCACTGCAAATAAGTGATAAGGCATTAAATGCGATTACCGGGCAGCGTGAAGGCATGGGAGAGCGTGGTGAAGTTTATCTGGTGGGGCAGGATAACTTGATGCGCTCTAATTCGCTGTTGGATGCCGAACATCATACGGTAAAAGCATCTTTTGCAAATCCTGAACAAGGGGCAGTGGATACCGTCAGCAGCAGGGCTGGACAGGCGGGAGAGGTGGGTGTGATGATAACCAAAGATTATCTGGGTAACGCAGTGTTATCTGCCTATGCGCCATTACAAATAAATGATAAAGTCCAATGGGTCATCCTGGCTGAAATGGATGAAGTAGAGGCTTTAGCCAGTGTTAATACTTTACAGTCCTGGGTACTGCTTATTGCCGGGATCTGTATTGTGATGATTTTGTGGCTGGCGTATTTACTGGCAAATAATATTAAAAAACCATTGCAGCAAGTGGTGGAAGTGGTGCATAAAATTGCTGATGGTGATTTGGCAGTTAAAATTGCAAAAGGCAATCGCAGCGAAACCGGGCAGATTCTCGATGCCATGCGCAATATGAATGGGCGGGTATCTACGGTGCTTAATAATGTACAGGATAAAGCGAATGCCCTGGTCAGCGCTTCTGAAGAGCTCAGCGCCACTTCACAGTCAATGAGCCAGGGGGCTACGGAACAAGCTGCCAGCGTGGAACAAACCAGCGCCTCATTGGAACAAATGAGTAGTTCTATTACGCAAAATACCGAGAATGCGAAAGTTACCAATACGACAGCGCAGCAAAGTTCAAAACAGGCTGAGGAAGGAGGGAATGTGGTCTCCCATACCGTTGATGCCATGCAGAATATCGCAAAAAAAATTATGATTATTGAAGATATTGCCTATAAAACAAATATCCTGGCCTTAAATGCTGCGATTGAAGCCGCGCGCGCAGGCGAGCATGGGCATGGTTTTGCCGTGGTTGCGGCGGAAGTTCAGAAGTTGGCGGAAAACAGTCAGACGGCAGCGCAAGAAATCAGGAAATCGGCTGCAAACAGTGTGGATGTTGCCAAACATGCTGGGGATTTATTGGAGCATATCGTACCCAGTATTCAAAAAACTGCAGAACTGGTTCAGGAAATTGCTTCAACGTCTGAAGAGCAGGCCATTGGTGTTGGGCAAATTAACAATGCAATGGGGCAATTAGATCAGTCTGCGCAACAATCAGCCTCAGCCGCAGAGGAGCTTGCAGCAACAGCCGAAGAAGTGAATAGTCAGGCGATGCATTTAAAACAATTAATAGGGTTTTTTAACTTATCGCAAGACTTGGCAACTGAGCAAAAAATTCAAGATGAGCTTATTACAATTAATAAGGATGTAACAGATAATACTGTAATAGATAGTTCACACAATACCAGGGCTAAACAAAGCATGGCAAAACCCAGCCTACATTCCAAACCAACACAAGTTCCCTTGTCTCATGTGCAACACGTTCATGTGCACCCTAATGAGAAAGATTTTGAACGGTTCTAAATAATGGAAAAGTCAGCTGTGAGCAATGAGGGGGCTGAAAAAGCCACTATTTTGGTGGTAGATGACCAGTTGACGAATTTAGCTTTTCTTGATGATATGCTAGAAACAGCAGGTTATTTTGTATTACTGGCAAAATCCGGAGAAATGGCTTTGGATGTTGCATTAAAAAAACCGCCAGATTTAATTTTACTGGATGTCACCATGCCTGGCTGGGATGGTTATGAAACCTGTCAACACTTTAAGCAGGAAAAAACCCTGTCCCATGTGCCGATATTATTTTTATCGGCATTAACCACTGAAGAATATAAATTGCAGGCATTTCGTGCTGGTGGCGTAGATTATGTCAGTAAGCCTTTTAATCAGGAAGAGTTACTGGCACGCGTACGTACGCATGTTGAATTGTTTCATCTGCGCAACGATCTGGAAAAAGGCATCGTGCGTAGAGATGCGCAACTCTCTTTTTATAAAACTGATTTTGGGCAAAAAATTCAGCGTTATACGGAGGAGTTGATTAAAGCCAGGGATAAAGCTGAAGCGGCTAACCAGGCAAAAAGTCAGTTTCTAGCGAATATGAGTCATGAACTGCGCACGCCAATGAATGCCATTATTGGTTACAGTGAACTGGTTATGGAAGATATTGAGGAGATGGGGTGTCATGAAGTGGCTCCGGATCTGGAAAAAATTATTGCCTCTGCCAAGCACTTATTAGGTTTGATTAATGGTGTGCTGGATTTGGCAAAAATTGAAGCAGGAAAAATTCAGCTTTATCCTGAGGCCATTCAAATTAAAGACATGCTTGAAGATGTATTGGGCATGACGGAAACTTTAATTACTGAAAAAAATAATAAAATGATCTTGCACATTGAGCCGGATGTGGATGCATTAAGCGCAGATTTGGTTAAAGTTCGGCAAATTCTGTTTAATCTGCTCAGTAATGCGGCAAAATTTACCGAAAACGGGGAAATTATTTTATATGCCAAATACTTGGTTGAAAATGGGGAAGTATATGTGCAGTTTATAGTGTCAGATACTGGTATTGGCATGACAGATGAGCAACAAGCCAAAATATTTAAACCATTCAGTCAGGCGGATACTTCAACAACCCGACGTTTTGGCGGAACCGGGCTGGGTCTGGTAATCAGTCGTGAATTTGCCAGATTAATGGGGGGGAAGTTAACCATGTCCAGTATTTTTGGCAAGGGTAGTCAGTTTCATCTATGTTTACCGAAAACAGCAAAGGCCAGTGAAGAGCGCGTTACGATTGTCCGACTTGATGAAGATAATGCAGCCAAGGAGTAGGGTGAATTGCCCAATATTTTTATGCTGCTTTATTTTAAATAATTTAACCCAACTATAAAAAAATTGATACAAGGCCTATCAAATAAGGCTAAGTTTTTTATGATGCCCACATGAACACAGACTCACCAACTCAGCCAGCAAGTGGCGGCAGCCCCGCACCAGCTCAGGAAATGCCCTTATTAAAACTCCGGGATGACCTGGTTTTTACGGTGCAAAGTTATGGTGATCAGCCCTGTTATCTCGTCGAAGATCCCGTCAATGGCAGTTTTTTCAGAATAGGTGTACCCGAATATAAGCTGTTGCAACACTTAAACGGCGAGCACACGCTGGAACAAGCCCTGGATCAGGTCAACAGTCACCGACTGGAAGACATGCCCTTACTGGAAATGGATGTGGCGCAGCCCTTGGCGCAATGGCTGGTGCATTCCCAACTGGCTTATATGCAGCACCCGGAAACTAAAAACTGGCAACTGGCAGCACCACCGGATGACACTTTGCAGAAAGTCGCCAAACGCATTAATGTATTGTTTATCAAATTACCACTGGGCAGCCCGGATCGCTGGCTGGAGCGTTTATATCCGAAATTAAGCTGGATGCTGGGCGCACGTTTCTTCTGGGTCTGGCTGTTGCTGGTGATAACCGGAACTTATCAGATTGCCAGCCACAGCACGCGTTTTGCACAGGCTGCCAGCAGTTTGTTATCAATTAACAACGCCGTGTGGCTGCTGCTGGCCTGGGTATTTATTAAAACCATCCATGAGTTTTTTCATGGTCTGGTGTGTAAAAAATATGGCGGTTTTGTGCATGAAGCGGGCATTTTCCTGATTCTGTTCGCACCTCTGGGCGGTTATGTCAATGCCACTTCCATGTGGCGTTTTACATCCCGCTGGCAGCGTATGCACGTATCCGTGGCGGGTATGTTTATTGAGTTGTTAATTGCAGCAATCGCGGCCTGGGTGTGGGTTTACAGTCAACCCGGCATGGTCAATTATCTGGCGTATAATATGATTATTATCGCCGGTATTGGCACCTTGTTATTTAACGCCAATCCCTTGATGCGTTTTGATGGTTATTATGTGCTGTCAGATGGCTGGGATATCCCCAACCTGTATGCTTCCGGGCAGCGTTATATGCGTTATTTGTGGCGGCGATATTTGCAAGGGCGCACAGAGAAAAAACCGGATTTCCCAGCTGACAAGCGTACAAGAATCCAGGCTTATGGCATTGCAAGCTGGTTGTGGCGCATTCTGATCATGCTGGGTCTGCTGGTGGCGGCAACGCTCTTGTTTCACGGTGCCGGGGTGGTGATTGCGACCATTGGCCTGGTATCCTGGCTGGCCTTGCCTGCTTTACGTTTTTTAATACAACTGAATAAAGATCCACAAAAGAGAGCTGTTATGAAACATTTGTTGCTGGTGTCTGTCATTGCTGGCGCACTGTTGGCAGTAGTGTTATTACAGGTACAGTGGTCACGCAACTTGTCCGCACCAGCCCTGTTGGATTATGCTGATGCCACGGTGATTCGTGCTGATAGTCCGGGTTTTATCAAAATGCTGCCGGTGAAAAATGGCGATTATGTGCAGGCAGGTGAGATGCTGCTGCAATTGCAAAATCATGAACTGGAAATGGAGTTACAAGATTTAGCCCTGCAACTGAAAATTCATGAATTAAAACGCCAGCAATATTTTCAGGATGAACTGCTCAGCGCAGCGCAGGTGGAACAGGAAAAACTTCAGGAACTGGAAACTAAATACCGGGAAATCAGGCGCCAAGTCGAAGGCTTAAAAATTACTGCGTCAGTTGCCGGTCATGTGATTGCGCCGGAATTGGAAAAGTTGCAGGATGCCTATGTATCACGGGGCATGGAAATTCTGACGCTGGGTAATCTGGAACAGATTGAAGTGAATGTATCCATTGCGCAAAATGATATTGATTATTTTCGTGCAGGTATTGGTAACAGCGCAGAAATGTATACCGACAGCCAGCCTTTAACTGCGCTGGATGTGGTATTAGAACGGGTTAATCCGGCAGCAAGCCAGGATATTATGTACCCGATGCTGACGGCTGTGGCAGGGGGGGACTTGGCGGTTAAACCCAAAGCGGATGCCGGAGAAAACGATCCACAATATGAACACCTCAGTCCTCGTTTCAGCGGCGTGATTCAATTATCCCCGGAACAGGCAAAAAAGGTACACGCTGGTGAACGCGCCCAAGTGTTAATCACCACCGCACCGCAACCGCTGTGGAATTGGTTATCACAAGGTGTACGGCGTTATTTCAAACATTTGGAAGCAATAAGTCAGGGGTAAAGCCCATGCGAAAAAGCCTGCGTAATGCTTTGCTGGCGTTATTAATTATTATATGTCTGTTGGCAGCGGGTTTGTTCTGGCTGACGGGGACAACATCCGGCCTGCACTGGACAATGCAGCAGGCACAGCACTGGGTGCCTGGGGAATTGCATATCCGGGAAACCCACGGCCAGAGCCTCAGCCAGTTTCAACTGTCGGGTCTGTCTTATCAGCAGGATGATTTATCTGTTGCACTGGAACAACTGACTTTAGCGTTTAATGTCGAGGTCTCAGCCGATACTGCCTGGTTGCCGCGTTTACGTATCCGTAAATTGCTGGCAAAACAGCTTGATTTACACCTGCCGCCCGGACAAGCTGAAACCAGCCAACCTGCTTTAGAAAAAATTCCTGCCATTGAACTAAAGTTACCTTTTTCCGTGATTTTAGAGCAGGCACAATTACGCGAAGCCAAAATTTATCAATCCCAGCCAGCCAAACAACAAACGACTACAGCAACGCAGTTGCTGGCACATATCCAGCAGGCGGATTTACAAGCACAATTAACCGATAGTCTGGAGATTCAACAATTTTCCTGTACTCTGGAAAAACGCCCAGCCGCCCTCAAAAACACCCAATTAAGCTTACAGGCAAAACTGGGCTTGCAAAAACCCAACCCTTTGACGCTTAAGGCAAACTGGTCAACGCAATGGCAACAAGCGGCAAAGCCGTTGCCGCTTGCCGGTCAAGTGCATATCAGTGGTGATTTTTTAAAATTAAAGTTGCAACATGTCTTAAAACAACCACAATCGTTAGATTTACAAATAGAAGCCCACAATTTATATGAAAAACCACAATGGTCAGCCACACTCAATGGGCAGTCTTTAAGTTGGCCTGTTGAACCAGCCGTTGAACCAATAGAAGCCACAGCTTTTGCGCTGGGCGCGCTGCAACTACAAGCTGAAGGGGACTTAAAAACCTATCAATTTCAGCTTAATACAGAACAACTGCAAACGACAGCTTTAAGCCAGTTAAAACTGCCGCCCCTGGATGCAATGCTAAAAGCTGCGGGGAATCTGCAATCCATTCATATCCAAAAGCTGGAAATCCCTTATTTACAAGGCTTGTTACAGGCACAGGGGGATATTCACTGGGCAGAAAAACTGCGGGCTAATCTGCAAATAGAAACCCAACAACTGAACCTGCAAGCCTTGTGGGCCGACTGGCCGCAAACCCTGTCACTTAATAGCCGGGTGCAGGCACAGTTTGAAAATAATCAACTGCATTTGCAGCATTTACAACTAAATTTACCCCGATTAGATGACATTGGCTTAGACAGCACTGCGCCCATTGCCCAATTACAAGGCACAGGTGTTGTTGATCTCAATCAGGAACCCATCACGCTACAGACGCAACTGGATTGGCAGCACTTGCAATGGCCGCTGACGGGTGTCGCGCAAGTACAAAGCCCACAAGGCAGCGCCCAGCTACAAGGCTCACCGGTAGACTGGCAATGGCAATTGGCAACACAAGTACAAGGCGGGAAAATTCCTCCCGGCAACTGGTCTGCCAAGGGACGCGGCAATAGCAAACAAGTCAGTATAAGCAGTTTGCAAGGTGATTTATTACAAGGTCAGATGCAGGCAACGGGACAGGCACAGTGGGCACCTGCGCTACAGGCGCAATTACAGCTTAAGCTTAAATCGCTACGCCCCGGCTCTTATCTGGCAGAAAATTTTGCCGAGATTGCCGCGCAACTGCCGCCAGAGCAACAAATAAACGCGCAGCTTGAGCTGAATTATCTGCAACAACAGCTTAAAATCAAACAACTGCAACTGCACCTGCCAGCCGTTAGCAAACAAAACAAAGACAGCCGCTTGAGCTTGCAGGCCCATGCCGATTTCACTGAAGGTTTTGAACTATCGGCATTGCCTGTCAGCAGCCGGATTCAGTGGTCGGATTTACGCTATCCGCTGCACAATAAGGCGCAGTTTGCCAGTGCTGAAGGACAAATTCAGCTATCCGGTAAAACCAATGACTGGCAGTTACAGGGTAACTGGGATTTTAAGGGTGAAAACCTGCCAACCAGTCAATGGAACATTCAAGGACAAGGCGATTTACAACAGGCAAAACTGCAACGCCTGCAAGCCAAATTACTGGGTGGTAGTACAGCCCTGGCAGGGCAGGTGGCGTGGTTGCCGCAACCAAGCTGGAAACTTAAACTACACGCTAAAAACATCAATCCCGGTCAACAATGGTCGCAATGGCCCGGCAAGCTTAAATTAAAGCTGGACAGCCAGGGTCAAATCCACAATGGCCTGGTTAAATATCAAGCCAAATTACAACAATTAGCCGGTAAACTGCGCGGGCAAAAACTGACTATGCAGGGCAAAACCCAGGGTCAGGGCAAAACACTGCAAAGCCAGCTTAAACTGAACATCGGCAACAGCCAACTCAAACTGGTAGCAAAGCTGGGCAAGCAATTACAAGCCGATTGGCAGTTACAAGCCCCGGATTTAAGTCGTTTATTGCCACAGGCGCAAGGTACATTCAAAGCTGATGGAAAACTCAGTGGCAGCGGTACAAAATGGTTGATGCAAGCCAAAGCGCAGGGTGAAAATCTGGGATTTGAGCAGTTCCAACTGGAAAATATCAATCTGGCACTGGATTTCAAAAAAAACCGTTTATTGCTGGATCTGGCAGCCAACAATTTACGCCAGGGCAGCCAAACCCTGCTGGATGCGCTTAAAGTCAAACTCACCGGCAAACCCGAAAAACACCAACTAACACTAAATGCGCTGGCCCCGAACAAGCAACTGGCATTAAAACTTAACGGTAAGCTGGATAAACAGTGGCAGCAATGGCAGGGTGCATTAAACACCCTGCAAGCCCAGGCAGCGCCCTGGGGGCAATGGGACTTGCAAAAGCCGGTGGTAGTAAAAGCCAGCCTTAAAAAAATCTATATGGATAAGCTGTGTCTGGCACAAAATCAGTGGTCGGATGACAAATCTGCCATTTGCGCCCAACTGAACTGGCAACAACAAAAGGGCAGTGATGTAAATATCCATCTTGCGCAAGTGCCTTTGCAACTGATACAGCCGATTATACCTGCTGACAGTCAGGTGCAGGGCAAGCTGGATGGCAAGCTACAAGTGCGTTTAAACCCGCAGGGGCGCTTACACACACAAGCTTTGCTGAGTATGTCGCCTGGAAAAATCCGCGCCATTTTGGCGGATGAATGGCGAACATTTGATTTTAAAGGCGGTGATGTGCGCCTAAATACCGATGCCCAGGGCATACACGGCAAGGTTGATCTGGTGCTGATTCCCGGCAGCCATATTCAAGGCGAAATGCACCTGCCCGGTGCAAAAATAGCATTACCACTGGCAGAAAATCAGGCACTGCAAGGGCAGTTAAATATGCTGTTCAGTGATTTACGTCTGATTCCGGGTTTGGTGCCTGCTTTAGAAGAAATTGAAGGCCGTATCCGTCTGGAAAGCAAGATTTCCGGCACCATCGCTAGCCCCAAACTCAGCGGTCAGCTCAATGTTGCTGATGTCAATACACACATTCCACAACTGGGACTAAAGCTGGAACAACTGCATCTGGTGTTATGGTCGGATCAGGAAAACCAGATTCAACTGGCTGCCGGGATGCAATCCGGTGATGGCGAGGTTCACGCAGTGGGTAAAGGCACTTTAACCAGCCTGGATGATTGGTTAATGGCGGTTGAGATTAAAGGTGACGGGCTTAAGGTGATTGATACCCCGGATATTCAGGGCTATGCCTCGCCTGACTTGAAATTCCGGATGGAACCGGGGAAACTGGAACTGAGCGGCACGCTGGAAATTCCCAAGGCGGAAATTACCCCGAATCTGGTCATTGGCGAATCCAGCAACCACCCCCAGGCGGTGGCCTATTCTGAAGACGTACAGATTATTGAACAGCAAATGCCCGTCAAGCAAACCAAAAAAGCCGATAAATGGCAGTCGCATATTAATGTTTTAATTAAACTGGGAAATGAGATTAATCTGGATGTGGTCGGTTTTCAAAGTCAACTGGGTGGCGCGGTGCAGATTTTCCAAAATCCACAGCAGGCAGGCTTGCTGCGTGGCAACGGCGCTTTATATATCACCAAAGGTATTTACCGCGCTTACGGACAGGATTTAGCGATTCGTCAGGGGCTGGTGATTTTTGCCGATGGCCCGGTGGATAATCCCGCGCTGGACATCAAAGCCGAGCGTACCATCCGCAAAGATCAAAACAGTCCACCCGTCACCAAAGCCGGAGTGCATATCACCGGTACGGTGAAAACTCCAAAAATCGGCCTGTTTTCCGAGCCGATGGTGGAAGATGGGCAAATCCTGTCCTATCTGCTGACAGGCTCAGCGTTTAATTCCGGGGCTGAACAACGGGCGCTGTCACTGGGAGCCTATATCACCCGTGATTTTTACGCCGGTTTTTCTTTTAACTTGTTTGGCAGTAATAAAATTTCCGTTGAAGATGCCAGCAAGGTGTTTAATTTGCGTTATGATATTAATGAAAAGTGGGGTGTGGAAGCGACCGTAGGCGATAAAGACAGTGGCGTGGATTTATCTTACACACTGGGACGATGATGCTAAAATAATATGAGTTCAACCTAAGCTTCTTGCAACCGTTGCACGGTTGAAAACCGCTTTCGTCTCACGCTCAGTTTTAAAAATGGAGTATTTATGCCTGTTGAGTTTTATAACGAAGGGCAGCACCTGTGTGTTGGTTTTTATGATTTAGTTGAAGGTGATGGCGTGCAGGCAAATCAGTTTCTGATTATTAATGAGCAGCATTCTGTATTACTGGATCCCGGTGGAGATTTAACCTTTCATGGCCTTTATACCGGTTCTTACCGTTATATGATGGGCAAAGAGCTGGAATATGTCGTCGGCTCGCATCAAGACCCGGATATCCTCTCTTCGCTGAACCAATGGTTATTAGGCAGCAAATGTAAAATCGTTGTACCCAAACTCTGGGCGCATTTTATTCCGCATTTTGCACCAAAAGCCAATGTCAAAGATCGTCTGATTGAAATCCCCGATCAAGGGATGCGTATTGACATGGGCAGCGGTCACTCACTTTATGCCCTGCCCGCGCATTTTCTGCACTCCGAAGGTAACTTCCAGTTTTATGACCCATTGTCTAAAATCCTGTTTTCAGGCGACTTGGGCGCTTCCCTTGTGGAAACGGATGTGGATAAACCAGTCGAGAATTTTGAATTACACCTTAGCAGCATGGAAGCCTTTCATCAGCGTTATATGAGTGGACAAAAAGCCGGGCAATTGTGGGCTAACATGGTCAGGGAACTGGATATTGAATGGATAGTGCCGCAACATGGTCGCCCGTTTCACGGCAAAGAGATGGTGGATAAGTTTATTCAATGGGTGGAAGATACCCCCTGCGGTTTGGATTTAATGACCCAGGACCATTATAAGGTTCCCGATATCTTATTATAGGCGCTGCTATGCTACACAGCGCCTATCATGACTATAAAATTATCTGCTTCGCGTGGGAACGAGGGAATTGAGCACCTTTAAACCGTAAACTGCTAAGCATCCGCTACCCGTCGCTGATACAACTCCGCCGCCAGTTTCTGCACCTGACGCGGATTCCCCCCGCTTTGCTGCCAAATCGCCGTCATTTCCCCGGCGCTGAAGGCCACCCCGCTATCCACCAGACGGCTTTCCAGAAAGGCACGGATTTCCATCTCAGAAAATGGCGGCAATTCCAAAGTATGACAAACCCCCGCCAGCGGCGAGCTTTCCTTTGGGTTGTCGGGAAACAAACTGCCCAGTGAGCTGCGGCTGGCAATCAGCAGGGTGAGCGGGGCATTGCTACCATCGGCAAGACTGCGTAAATGATCCCGCGCCATGCGGCTGAACTGGGTCGCGCACAGGCATTCGATTTCATCCAGACACAACACAAATGGCTGCTGCATGGCTTGCTGCTGTAAGGCGCGGGTCAGTTTGTATCCGCTGAGTTCCTGCGGCAGGCCGGTTTCACAGCATAAGGCACTGAAAAAATCCTCATCATTGTTGATGCCTTGCAAGTTCAGATACACAAAACGCGAGGCTTCCCGTTGCAGTTGCTGTGGGCCAAGATGCCACACTGCTTCCAATAGACTGGATTTGCCACTTTGACTGGGGCCTAGCAGTGAGATATTCATGCCTTTGCGCAGACTCTCAAAGATTTCGTGCTGAATAGCCTGCCGCGTAAAATACAGCGCAGGATCGGTAATACGCCCAATGTCGCCAAATGGGTTGTGACTATTTTGCAAAACAGCCGTGGGGGCTTGTTCAGGAATAAAATCTGCAATAACCGTCAGCAGCTTTTCCAGACTATTTTGTTGTATGGCGTAGTTGATAAGGTTGATTGCTTGTTGGGCCTGGGTGCCGGGATGCTGGTATTCGGTCGGCATTTCAAAGCGGAATACCACGGTGTCAAACTGACCGGGTAACAGGCAATTGAGTTTATCCAGGGCTTGCAGGTGCAGCGCTTTGCTCATAATATGGGTTCTAGGTCGCTATTTGTTGTTAGTTTTTCAGTATAAACTGAAACGATGCACATTAAAATCAACATCAATATAGAGGCGCGTAGCATGTAGGTTGCATAAGCGCAGCGCCATGCGACATTTATGACTTAGGAGTGAGAATTTTATAACTTCAGCAACCTGGCTGGTCTTTTTCTCCATTTTCTACGTTGTGAAAACAGTTACATAGCTTGCTATGCGCCTGTTTTCACGCCTTGAAAATGAATAAAAATCCTGCGCCCAGTTTCTGTATTTATTTTATCCTCACTCCTTACCAAGAAACCAGAGAGATAATATTTTTCCATGATTAAACACCTTCGTATTACCACTGGGCATAAAGGTTTTTATGACATCACCTCACAGCTTGCGCATACCGTGCAGGAAGCTGCTGTGGATGAGGCCTTATGCACTGTATTTATTCAACACACTTCCGCCAGCCTGCTGATTCAGGAAAATGCTGATCCTGCCGTGCGCCATGACTTGGAAAACTGGTTTGATCGGCTGGTGCCGCGTAATGATCCATTGTACACCCACACCAACGAAGGCCCGGATGATATGCCGGGACACATTCGCAGTGCTTTGACTGCCAGCAATCTGTCTATTCCCGTGCAAAAAGGGCGTTTGCTGCTGGGCACCTGGCAGAGCATTTACCTGTGGGAGCACCGGGATCACAGCGGGCAACGTTCGGTGGTGGTGCATCTGTAATGTCACAACTGCATTTATATCTTCCCTCGTCCTTAAAAGACAGTGAAGCCTTTCCCCCGGCCTTGCAGGCATTTTTTCGTTATGCCGGAAAACAGCACTGGCAGACAAAAGCCCTGGAGCCGCATGAAGCGCCGGATCAGGAAACTGGTTTGTTTCAATTGTTTGGGGTTGGGAAACACAGCCAACAATATCCGATTGCAGCTATCACCGCTTTAATTGATTTCCCACAGCAGGTAGAAAATCAAAATAAAATCTGGATGCGCGCCGATCCCGTGCATTTACGCGCTGACAGACGTTTTTTACATATATTTGATGCACGTTTTCTGGCTATTCAAGCCGAAGAAGCACAAAGCTGGCTTGCGCAACTCAATGATTTTTATGTACAAGAAAATCTGCTGTTCAGTGCGCCAGTGCCGGAGCGCTGGTATGTGCCGCTGGACAGTACAGCCGATTTAGTGACATTTCGACTGGCGCAGGTGGCTGGCGATGCCATTCACGATAAGATGCCGCAAGGCGCAGCGGGTAGCGTATGGCGGCGGCGCATGAATGAAATCCAGATGTTATTACATGATCATCCCTGTAATACGCAACGCGCCCAAAACCAGCAACAGGCAATGAACAGTCTATGGTTCTGGGGACAAGGCGCGTTAGCCGATGTCAGCGCGCCAGCGGAACCCTTGTGGCAACAGGTCTGGGCTGATGATGCGCTGAGCCGGGGGCTGGCGCAACTCAGCCGCAGCCCGTGTCAGCCATTGCCGGAAAAGCTGGATGCTGCTTTGCTTACAGAGCAAAAGCACTTGTTTATCTTAGCCAATCAAAGCCTGGAAGCCCTGGCTGATAACTGGATAGCCCCGGCAATGGCGGCTTTGCGGCAAAAACATGTATCACAGATATATGTTTATCCCGGATTTGGCTCACGTTTTTCATTAACACGCTGGGATTTAAGGTGCTTCTGGCGCAAACGCACAATTTAACCCCCGCCAATCGCCCGTACAATTTCCACCTGATCGCCTGCGCTAAACCGGGTTTCTGCAAACTGGCTGCGCGGCACGATGTCTTGATTTAACTCTACTGCAATGCGCTGATCTTCCATTGCCAGAGCAGCCAATAACTCACTGACATTATAGGTTTCCGGTATTTGCCGGGACTCACCATTAACTTGTATTTCTATCATAATTGATGTGCTATAAATAAAAGGATGTTGGTTAATTAATTTTGAATAAATGCATGGTAACGTAACGCTTTATCGAAGCCAAGAAGAATACACTTTGAATAAAACGCCATATTCAGGCAAAGTGTCAAACCACTCACATTTGCAGCGTGTCAGAAAATGCCAGAATTACCCGAAGTTGAAACCATACGCAGTGGCATCACGCCTCACATACAAAGCCGGACAATCACGCAGCTTATCGTGCGTGAATCGCGCCTGCGCTGGGCGGTTGATAGTAATTTACCCCTGTTATTACAAGATTTGGAAGTATGGCAGGTCAGGCGGCGTGGAAAATATCTGCTGTTAGATTGTTTGCATCCGCAACAGGCTGGGCGTGATGGTTGTTTGTTGATACATTTGGGCATGTCCGGTAATTTGCGTATTCTGCCAAAGCAAACACCCGTGCAAAAACATGATCATATTGATATTGTGTTTGATAATGGTTCTTGCCTGCGTTATCACGATCCCCGCCGTTTTGGTTGTATGCTGTGGACAACAACACCGGCACAACATGATTTATTAAAAAACCTGGGGCCGGAGCCATTGTCTGCTGAATTTACTGCGGAATATCTGTATGCCAGGAGCCGCAAACGTAACTGTGCGATTAAATCCTTGATTATGGACAGTCATATTGTGGTGGGGGTGGGGAATATTTATGCCAGTGAGAGTTTGTTTCAGGCAAAAATTCACCCTAAACGCGCAGCGGGTAAGATTGCTTTCAGGCGTTATGAAAGCTTGGTGCAGCACATAAAAAACACCCTGCAAGCCGCGATTAAACAAGGCGGCACCACCTTAAAGGATTTTGTCAATGAAACCGGGAAACCGGGTTATTTCAGTTTGTCTTTGCAGGTGTATGGGCGTAAGGGCAAAGCCTGTCCGGTGTGCGGCACCGCCATTAAAGAAATCAAGCTGGGGCAGCGAAGCACTTGTTATTGTCCGGCTTGCCAGCATTGAGATCTGTGGGAAAAATAAAACAAGCCTCAAAACCTCACCCCATTTACTTGAGCATATACCCCGCGCCGCGCACGGTATGCAATAAAGGTTTGGGAAACTCCTTATCAATTTTCCGGCGCAGACGGCTGATGTGCACGTCAATGACATTGGTTTGTGGGTCGAAATGATAATCCCAGACATTTTCCAGCAGCATGGTACGGCTGACCACCTGACCGGCATGGCGCATGAGGTATTCCAGCAGGCGAAATTCCCTGGGTTGTAAGTCAATTTTCTGCTCAGCGCGAGTGACAACCCGTGCCAGACAGTCCATTTTTAGATCAACCACTTGTAAATGGGTTTCATTTAGCCCATTTGTCGGTCGGCGTAATAAGGCTTCAATACGTGCCAACAATTCACTAAATGCAAAAGGTTTGGTAAGATAATCGTCACCACCAGCACGTAAGCCACTAACGCGGTCTTCAACTTCCCCTAAGGCGCTTAAAAACAGAATCGGGGTGCGATTACCGGATTCGCGCAGCTTTTCCACGATGGATAAGCCATCAATGCCGGGTAACATGCGATCAATAATCATTAGATCACAATTTCCTGCATTTGCCAGACGCAGACCATCACGACCATTGGCAGCGCTTTCGACTTCATAATCTTGTTCTTGCAGGCGCTGATGGAGATAGGTACGGACTTCAGTATCGTCTTCTATCAATAAGATTGCGGTTGAGTTCATGATGCTGGGAAAATCCTGTTAATAAAAAAACAAGTTGAATATATAAGCAAACAGACTTATTTACTGATGTCACGCAAAAGCTTCTTCGCGGGTTTTGAAGGTTTAAAATGCGAAAAAACCACTTTTGCTCCACGCTGGCTTTCATTTCCACCTTGGCAAACTTTATTTTGCACTAAAAAACGGCGGTTGCGTAACATCAGTTAATCATTTTACAACATAATGGAATAAAATCATGTCGTGTCAGATTCATATTCGTCCCAGTGAGCATACTTTTTCGGCAGAAACGGATGAAACCCTGCTGGATGCCGCATTGCGGGAAGGTCACAGTTTTTCTTATGGTTGCCGTAATGGTGCTTGTGGAAAATGCACCGGCAAGGTGCTGGATGGACAGTTTCATTATGCGCGTGAACGTGATGAACTGGGGGCTTTGCCACGCATTGATGAAGCCGGTGGTGAAATTTTGTTATGTCAGGCTGTTGCCGACACGGATTTAACCCTGGAAGTGCAGGAAGTTGAAACCACCAAAGAAATTGAAATTCAGACCCTGCCATGCCGGGTGGTCAAACATGAACAACTGGCGCATGATGTCATCTTATTGGGCGTCAAAATACCTGAAAATAAACGTTTGCAGTTTATGGCCGGACAATATGTGGACTTTCTGCTCAAAGACGGACGCCGCCGCAGTTTTTCTCTGGCTAACGCGCCGCATGATGATGAGATGCTGGAATTTCATATCCGTCATGTTGCAGGTGGTATCTTTACCGATCACGTTTTTCAGGACATGCAGGAAAAAGAAATGCTGCGCCTGGAAGGGCCGCTGGGCAGCTTTTTTGTACGTGAAGACTCTGAGCGCCCCATCATCATGGTGGCTGGCGGTACTGGCTTTGCACCCTTAAAAGGTATTATCGAGCATTTATTGTACGTTGGTCTGACACGCTCCATCGAAATTTACTGGGGTGCGCGCAGCCTGCGTGATTTGTACGCAGATAACACTGCTAAACAATGGGCTGAACAAAACGATTTAATTCGTTATATTCCAGTTTTATCGGAACCACTGGCGGAAGACAACTGGCGTGGGCGCACGGGTTTTGTCCATGAAGCAGTGCAAACCGATCACAGTGATTTAAGTGGACATGATGTGTATGCCTGTGGGCCACCGGTGATGACCAATGCCGCAGCGGAAGCTTTTGTTGCTCAGGGGCTGCCAAAAGCGCATTTTTATTCAGATGCGTTTGAGTTTTCTAAAGACTAACACAGTTGGGTTCTACTTAGGAACGAGGATTTTATAATTCCCGAAACCAAGCTGGCCTTTTTCTCCATTTTCTGCGTTATAAAAACAGTTACATAGCTTGCTATGCGCCTGTTTTCATGCCTTGAAAATGAACAAAAATCCTGCGCCCGGTTTCGGTTCTTATTTCATCCTCGTTCCTTACAGGCTTGTTAGCTGCCAAAGATAACACAGCTCGGTAGGACGCATAAACGAGTTACGATATGAAACAATACCACGATTTGATGCAAACCATCCTGGAGCAGGGCGTAGAGCGAGGTGATCGTACCGGCACTGGCACGCTGTCGATTTTTGGGCATCAGATGCGCTTTGATTTAGCCGCAGGATTTCCGCTGCTCACCACCAAAAAACTACATTTACGCTCTATCATTTATGAATTATTGTGGTTTCTCAATGGCGATACCAATATCCGCTATCTACAGGAAAACAAGGTTTCTATCTGGGATGAATGGGCGGATGAAAATGGGAATTTAGGCCCGGTTTATGGCTATCAATGGCGTTCATGGCCCACCCCCGATGGTGGTCATATCGACCAGATCAGCAATGTCTTAAACCAGTTAAAAAATAATCCTTACAGCCGCCGTCATCTGGTGGTGGCTTATAATCCGGGATTTGTTGATAACATGGCGCTGCCGCCCTGCCATGCATTGTTCCAGTTTTATGTGGCTAATGGTCGCTTATCCTGCCAATTATACCAGCGCAGTTGTGATGTCTTTTTAGGACTGCCGTTTAATATCGCATCTTATGCTTTATTAACGCATATGATGGCGCAGCAATGTGACCTGGAAGTTGGTGAGTTTATCTGGACGGGCGGCGATACCCATCTGTATCTCAATCATCTGCAACAGGCAAAGCTGCAACTCAGTCGTGCGCCTTACCCCCTGCCAAAGCTTGAAATCAAACGTAAGCCGGATTCACTGTTTAACTATGCGTTTGAAGACTTTGTGATACAGGATTATCAGGCGCACCCGCATATTAAAGCGGCAGTTTCTGTTTAGGAGTGAGGATAAAATAAATACAGAAACTGGGCGCAGGATTTTTATTCATTTTCAAGGCGTGAAAACAGGCGCATAGCAAGCTATGTAACTGTTTTCACAACGCAGAAAATGGAGAAAAAGACCAGCCAAGTTGCTGAAGTTATAAAATTCTCACTCCTTAATCAATATAATGTTCTAAGATACTTTCCATACATGCACCACCGGTTTGCTATTGTCCGCATACAATTCCAACACATAGAGCAGTCCATGATTTCGATCATAAGCCACATCACCGATTTTCAGTCGGCGTTGCGGGCCTGTGCCTAACATGGCAGTTTCCACGCCATCTGGATTTAACAGCAAATGCTCCTCAATATCCAGACTGGCATAGGGTTGTGGCTCCCACGATTGCTTTTGGCCTGTGGCAACCAGCGCCAAGTCCGCCGGATCATACAAAATAAAACGCGCACTGAAACGGGAACTCCACCAGCCACGATAATCAGAATGCCCCGTACAACCGGTCAAATCAGTTGTTGGGCAGGGGCTGCCATCCGCCAGACGGCACAGGGTAAACTGTCCCAGAAATGCTGTTTCCACGCAAACCTGTTCCGCCCCGGCGGGATGTTGCCAACCGTACCAATATTTATCCCCCACGGCCTTATTACCGGCAAACAATACCGCTGATTTAGCACTGCTGGAGGTCAGCCATGCGCCACCTTCCCATTCATCAGGGTGTTGATAGCCCTGCAAGGCTTTACTGACCGTATCATCGCTGCCGCTTGAGCTTTCATACAACAACAAGGGGATTTCTGCCAGGTGGCTGCCATCAGGTGCGGGTGCGCCTTCAGCCATCCAGGGTACATAGGCAAACAATGCAGGGCCTTGCCCGGACCAACCACCGTCACGGTAACGACCGGTTGCCAGATAGCGTCCGGCAGTATAAATATCAGCCCAGGCGGCGGGTATCTCAAATAGATAATCATTGACGCTGTAAGGTGACTGGTTGCCGATAAACCAAGTACCCTGGAAATCAGGGGCAGAAAGATTGGGAGCAAACCAGGCGTGGCTTGCGATATTGGTTGCGGCATCATCCTGGAAATGCTGGCCCCAAGTCAGGTGAATTTTGGGGCCGGTTAACGGATGATCCAGATATGCCATACCGGCGCGCACGATTTCCGCCAGCGTGCTGAAAGCGCCTTGCGCAACATCCTGAAAATCCTGAACAAACTGCGCTTGTGGCAGGTCTTGCGGGGTTTTGGAAATGACCGGTACGGGAATTGACACTTCCGCAACCTGATTGCCATCTTGCAATTCACCATAAGCCAGACGACCATGCCCCATGATAAACAAGGAGCCGGGATAATCATCCACCGCGCCATTGTTGTCGCCATTAGGATTAAAGGTCATGGCATTACCGCCATAAGCAAAGGTTTGTGGGCGTATATCTTCACCGGGCAGACGAAATGCACCCTGATACTGAAAATCACTGGTTTGCAGGGTTTGACCCGTAGCAGGCGCAGTAAGACTGACGCTGACATGGCTGTAAAACAGGCTGTCCATATCCAGCAGCCCATTCATTTGCGTGTCCACGGCAAAATAAAACTGATAATCACCCGGTGACCAAGCGGTAAGACTGGAAACCGGTATGACAGGGAAATCAAACAAAGCACCTTGATAAGTCACAGCCAAATCAGGCAGCCACTGGCCTGATAAATCAAAGTGCAACCAGCCCGCAGGCCCATAAACCGCCAACCACCAATCCGCATCAGCAGCGCTGCTATTAGCCGTCGTGAGGCTGATGCTGACTTGCAAGGTTTCATTGCTTGCCACCGCAACGTTCCCCGTGCTGCCATTGACTTGAATCGAGGGTAACGGCTGTGCGATAGCAATTTGGCTATAAAAAATGATTGCCATAATAATAAATAATCGGTTATAAACACTGTTCATTTTATTTTCCTCCGGTCAAGTTTTATGATGTCAGCAAAAAATAAAGAAACTTTAGGTTTTAGTCTGATTTTTGTTTTTCTCTTGTTTGCCCTCATCGTTTTGTTTTCACAAAATCCGATTGCACAAGATCTCAGCTATCACTTATTTAAAGATACAAGAGAAATCAGCGGGGTGCCGAATTTCTGGAATGTCTTTTCCAACTTGCCTTTTTTGCTGCTTGGACTGTTGGGTTTATATAAAATCAATAAGCTGCAATTAGTCAGTGACTTAAAAATAGCCTATATTTTGTTGTTTATGGGCAGCGCGCTGGTGGCTTTGGGTTCAGCTTATTATCACCTGTGGCCCAATAATCAGACTTTGGTTTGGGATCGATTGCCCATGACCATTGCCTTTATGGCGCTGTTTAGCATTATTATTGCGGAGTTTATTTCAATCCGGCTTGGCAGATGGTTATTGTGGCCTTTAATCCTGCTGGGCATGGCATCGGTGGTTTACTGGCATTTGACTGAATCCTGGGGGCAGGGTGATCTAAGATATTACGCGCTGGTGCAGTTTTTCCCTATTCTGGCGATTCCCGTGATTTTGTTGTGCTTCCGTCCGTCTTATACCAGGGTGTTCGCCTATTGGTGGTTATTGCTGGCTTATCTGCTTGCCAAGCTGTTTGAAATGTTGGATGCAGAAATTTATCAGATTTTGCCTGTCAGCGGTCATTCCTTAAAACATGTACTGGCTGCACTGGGCTTGTATATTTTGCTGAAGGCTTATGAGCAACGCCACCTAACGACTGCTGAGCGTGAAACTTAAACAATGCCAAATATGGCTTTATCAAACCGAATGCGGCAGTGCTGAAATTAAAACCCTATGAAATCGGGTGTTCCATAGACCTGACAGGTTTTTAAAAACCTGTCAGGTCTTTGCTCCGGTAGTTCCATTTGAAGCTAACCTTCAAAGTCATGATCTTGAACATTTTATCGCTAAAACCCAGCATAAGGTTTTTTTAGGCAAAAAGCACAAAATTCAGCACACATTGCATCCTGGCTACCTGATACGGTATCATGCCAGTTTTGCATAATTCACTTGAACCTTACGGAGTCATTTAATGGCCTGGAACGAACCAGGTGGCAACGGGAAAGATCCCTGGGGCCACCGTAATAACGAACAAGGTCCCCCCGACCTCGATGAACTGATTAAAAAAATGCAGGACAAACTTGGCGGCCTGTTTGGTGGTTCAGGAGACGGTGGCGGTAGTAGCAATCAGAATAATAACGGGTGGAATTTTAAAATTATCCTGGTGTTATCGATCATAGGTTTAATGATCTGGATGCTATTTGGTTTTTACACCATTCAACCCGCTTACCAAGGGCTGGTATTACGTTTTGGTGCATACGAACGTACTTCAGAGCAAGGTTTGAACTGGCATTTCCCTTATCCGGTTGAACGTGTTATCAAGCTCAATGTAGATGAGCGTCGGGTTGTTCAGCATCAGGCATTGATGCTGACTAAAGATGAAAACATCGTTGATGTATCGCTTGCGGTGCAATTTAAGGTGGAAAATTCTGAGTATTATTTATTCAATGTACGTGACCCTGAAGATACCTTAAAACAAGCCACAGAAAGCGCTTTACGCGAAGTTGTTGGCACCAGTACCATGGATGATGTCTTAACCACCGGACGGGATTTGGTGGCAGAACAAACCCGTGAGCTGACCCAGGATATTTTGGGACGCTATAAAACCGGCTTGTTGGTGCTCAGCGTGAATATGCAAAATGCACAACCACCGGAAGAAGTGCAGGGTGCTTTTGCTGATGTGATTAAAGCCCGTGAAGATGAAGAACGTCTGAAGAACAAAGCGGATGCCTACCGCAATGAAGTGGTACAAAAAGCTGGGGGTGTGTCTGATCGCATGACTCAGGAAGCGGAAGCCTATCGCGCTGAAGTTGTTGAACGCGCCAATGGTGAAACCCGGCGTTTCCTTAGTATCTTAAAAGAATATCAAGCTGCCCCGGATATCACTCGCGAGCGTCTTTATCTGGAAATGATGGAAGGTGTTTTATCCAATACCAGTAAGGTCATGATTAATACCCAGCAAAGTAATCCCTTATTATTTTTACCCTTAGAGCAAATGATGAAAGGCAAATATAGTGCTGCAACGTCAAGAGACGGCTCTGAAATCGGGCAGTTGGTACAACCCAGTGCGCCGCAGGCCGGTTCCGTTGAAACGCGACCATCCAGAGAAACATCACGTTCTGGCAGGAGATCACGCTAATGGGTAATAAACAAACGTTTCAATTAGTATTGGCAGTTATTGTTTTCATGCTGTTTCTGGCTTCTCTGTTTACCGTACAGCAAACAGAATATGCCTTAAAACTGCGTTTTGGTAAGGTGGTCAGTGCCGACTTTGATCCTGGGTTAAATTTTAAATTACCGTTTGTGGATCGCATTCGTTATTTTGAACGCCGTATCCAAACCCTGGATGCACCACCTGAGCGTTTCCTGACCAGCGAAAAGAAAAACCTGATTGTTGATTCTTTCGTTAAATGGCGCATTGTCAATGTTGAAAAATTCTATACCTCGGTTGGTGGTAATGAATTACGTGCAGGTCAGCGTCTGGCGGAAATTATTGCCGGTGTGCTGCGCAGTAAAATTGCTTCGCGCACGATTAAGGAAGTTGTTTCCGGTGATCGCGCCGAGATTATGAGTTCCATCGCGGAAGATACCCAGAAAAATGCCGATGGCATGGGCATTAAAGTCGTTGATGTGCGGATTAAACAAATCGACCTGCCGCAGGAAGTCAGCCAGTCGGTTTATAAACGTATGGAAGCCGAGCGTGAGCGTGTCGCTAAAGACCTGCGCTCTCGCGGTGAAGCGGAAGCCGTGCGTATCCAGGCAGATGCCGACCGCCAGAAAATTGTATTACTGGCGGAAGCCCATCGTAAATCAGAAGAAATTCGGGGTTTAGGTGATGCAGAATCGGCTAAGATTTATGCCGATGCATTTTCTCAGGATAAAGAATTTTATTCTTTATACCGCAGTCTGAATGCCTATGAGAAAACCTTTAATAATAAATCAGATGTGCTGGTAGTGGAGCCAGATTCTGAGTTCTTTAAATACTTTAATCAGTCTAAACAGAAGGATTGATTGAGTAGAGACGTAGCAGTTTAGTAGAGACGTAGCATTGCTACGTCTCTACTATAATTATTGATAACGCGCATACAAATCCATGACCTTGACAACATAATTCTGGGTTTCCCGATAGGGCGGAATTTTATTACCATAACGCATCACCGCGCCTTCCCCGGCATTATAAGCCGCCAAAGCCAGTTTAATATCATTAAAACGCCCCAGTAGTTGTTTCAGATAACGGGTGCCACCATCTAAATTATCCGCCGGATCATAACGATCCCGCACGCCTAAGTGTTTTGCCGTAGCGGGCATTAACTGCATTAAACCAACCGCGCCTTTAGGTGAAATGGCATCGGCGTTATACGCCGACTCCGCTGTGACCACAGCATGAATTAACGCCGGATCAAGTTGATACAGATTGGCTGTTTGGCGGATTAATGGCGCGTAATGCTCAGAGAGTTTACCTAATGCCGTGACCGCAACCCCCAAATCAATATTCTCAGGTAATCCCGGGCTATCACCAGAATAAATCAATTGATAACGCATATCTGGCGGTTGATCGGTCAGATGCACTATGCCTTTGGGGTCAATATATTTATAAATTTCCACGCTGGCAACAAAGCCGGTTTTTTTCAAAGCCCGCTTGGTTAAGGTGGGTTTGGGCTTTGCATTCCGTGGCTGATTGGTAAAATACATATTACCGTTGGCATCGGTATAACTGTAAATTTCACTGGCCTGTCCCGTAGAAAAAGCCAAAAAGCAAAGCAATAAGACTATCCTGTGATTTTTCATGTCATTTCTCTCATGCAAATGTTTGTTTTATTTTTAAAGAATAATTGATTGCAAAACTAATGCAAACCACTTATTTTCTCATTCCACATTCAGTGCTTTGGTATCGATACTCATGAATCCTGATCTCGCAAAACTGCAAGCTTACCCGTTTGAAAAACTCAGAAAATTAAAAGCCGGTATAAAACCTGCCAAAGATTCACCAATTTTACTGTCAATTGGTGAGCCTAAACACCCTACGCCGGAAATAATTAAACAAGCCATTATTGACAATCTTGACGGTTTGGCAAAGTACCCCCTGACCAAAGGTGATACGGCATTGCGTGAAGCCATCAGTCATTGGTTAGTTGAGCGTTTCAGCCTGTCTGCGGCCAATCCTGAAACTCAGGTATTACCCGTTAACGGCACCCGCGAAGCATTATTTGCTTTTGCCCAGGCGGTTTTAGATCGTACTCAGGTTAATGCAAGAGTATTATTGCCCAATCCGTTTTATCAGATTTATGAAGGTGCGGCATTGCTCGCCGGGGTGCAGCCGGAATTTATTAATATCAGTGAGCGCAGTGGTTTAATCCCAGATTTTGACAGCATTACCGAATCAACCTGGCAGCAATGTCAGTTGCTGTATATTTGCACCCCAGGCAATCCTACCGGTGCAGTGATTCCGCTGGCAACCTTAAAACATTTGATTGAACTGGCGCAGCGTTATGATTTTATCATCGCCTCTGATGAATGTTATTCTGAATTATACCAGGATGAAAATCAGCCTCCACCGGGTTTATTGCAGGCTGCAACAGAAATGGGCAACACGGAATTTAAACAGTGCGTGGTATTCCACAGCCTGTCCAAACGCTCGAATGCACCGGGGCTGCGTTCCGGTTTTGTTGCCGGGGATGCCACTATTTTACAAAAATTTTTACTCTATCGCACTTATCACGGCTGCGCCATGCCTCCCGCCATGCAAGCCGCCAGTACCGCTGCCTGGTCAGATGAAAGCCATGTGCGCCAAAATCGTTTGTGGTATCAGGAAAAATTTATTGCGGTTGAGGAAATTTTAGCCCCCGTATTGAAGTTTTCACGGCCTCCTGCGGGTTTTTATCTGTGGCCGCAAACACCGATGCCTGATGCGCTATTCACCCGCGAATTATATGCCCAGGAAAATGTGACAGTGTTACCGGGTTCGTATTTATCGCGGGATACAGTGCAAGGCAACCCCGGCGCGGGACATGTGCGTATTGCCCTGGTTGCGCCGCTGGAGGAGTGTTTGGAAGCGGCACGGCGGATTGTGCATTTTATTGAAGCGCAATAGGTTTTTCTGGCGTTTTCTTATGCTTGAAATCAATATCCATGCAAGATGGGCTTTATCCATTTTTCACAAATGCTGCATACTGCCCTAAATCACTGTGCGGTTTACCAATATAAAAACCTTGCGAGTAATTGATACCAATTTCTATTACGCTGTCCAACACCGCTTTGGAGTGGACATGTTCGGCAATGGTTTTTATGCCCAGTTGGGTGGCAAAATTCTGAATGGTTTTGACAATCAGGCGCGAGCTTTCATCCTGATCCAGATCACGCACCAGTGAAGCGTCAATTTTTAGATAATCAACATCCAATTTCAGAATATAGTCAAAATTAGAATACCCCGAGCCAAAGTCATCAATGGCGATACGACAGCCCAGTTGCTTGGCGCGGTGGATAAAAGCTGTCACTTCAGGAAAGTTTTCTATGCCTTCAGACTCCAGCAATTCAATCACCAGTTGTTTACCGATATTGTATTGTTTGATGCAATTCAGGATGAAAGCAACGGTTTCCTGATCCAGAATATCATCAGTGCTGAGATTAAGTGAAAACTGGTAGCATGAAGTATCCTGAATTTTTTCTAATATCTGCTCCAGCATCATGCGGGTGATGTGGTGATAAAGTTTGGTAGTTTTTGCCGCGTTGATAAAACGCCCCGGTAAAACCAGTTGGTTTTGTTCATCAAATAAACGTGCCAGACATTCATATTTTTCGACATTCAGCGTTTTATTATTCAGAATCGGCTGGAAATGCGCATGAACCTTTCCTTGTTGGATGGCGGTTTTAACCAGCCGTGCTTCCTCCAGATTACGCGCATAGATTTGGTGCATTTCAATACCGGGGTTATAGACCAGCATTGGTTTGCGTGTGCGTTTTGCCGTTTTCAGGGCTAAGGCAGCAGCGGATAATAAATGGGATTTTGCCACTGGCGGGTGGAGCGACAGGCCCAGACTAACGCCCAGCAGAATTTCTGAATCACTTTGGGTTGTAAAAGTATGCGTTTCCAGTAACTGGTGCAGTTCCTGGCAAAATGCCAATAATTGTGCTTCTGAATCCAGTTGTAAGGCAGTGATAGCAAACTCATCAGCAGATAAGCGATATAACTCACTATTACTGTTTTGAATATAAGGTTGCAGATAATCTGCAATGCCACAGAGAATTTCATCACCATTTTGATGACCAAAAAAATTATTAATTTCCCGAAAACCATCAATATCCACCAGAATGAGTACCTTGATAGCAACTTGTTCCAGGTCATTTAATAATTTTGTGCGGTTGGGCAGGCCCGTCAGATGGTCAGTGAATAGCTCTTCACGTAAGGCTTTGGAGGTAATTTCCAATTGATTTTTATAGGCAATAATTTCGCTGATGTCGGTAAATGTTGCCACATAAAGTTTTTCCTTACCTTGCTGGCGTGAGGCGCGCACTTTAACATCAAAAATATAATCCCGACCATGATATAAAATCCGCACTTTATGTGACTGTTTTGGGCGTGAGGCAATATATTCTACCCACAACTCATCACCCATATATTCTAATACGCAGGCATCCTTATCATGGACGCAAGCAATAAAAAAATTACAAATACAATTATATTCAGTGAGAAATGCCTTTAAATCCGGGTATTCTGAAAAAAGTTGAAAAAATGCCAGATTTACATTGCGCAGTTGCTTGCCATCGGTCAACATCACAATATTGATTTGTGAATCGAGAATGTTTTGAGTCAGCGATTGCGTTACTGCAAGTTCACGGGTGCGGTGTTTAACTTTTTCTTCCAACTGGATATTCAAGCGTTGCAGGGCTTCATCTTTCGCTGTCAATTGCACCACTTGTCTTGAAGAGTCCTGCTGCAATATTTTGATTTTACCCAGCAAAAACCCAAAAATCATACCCACCACGACAGGTATGATGAAAAAACGAATGGGAATTTCGGCAGCACCCAGCTTTAACACATACCAATACTGAAACAAGGCAAAGGGCAAAATATATAGGATTGCAATTGAAATATATCTTGCGTAAATCCAATGTTTTTGTATTTTATTCACTGACCGTATCATTTTCATGAACGATCAACTTGACGTATTCGATCAGTGGAATCACCTTTTTCACCCCATCAACCCGGCGGATAGTATCAATCGCGGCATCGGCTTCTTCCCGACTTAACAGCCCCATGACATATACGGTGCGGTTGGAGAGTGTCATATGCACATGGCTGGCATTAAAAAACTGTTTACCCACTAAAGCTGCGGTGATGCGGATGCGTAAATTGGAATCATATTCACGACTTTCCTGAGACAGTAGTGGTGCAATATGGATTTCATTGTGAATTTTACGAATATTAGGCACATGGTCTAAAATTTGTTTAATTGCTTGCTGACGCACCGCATCACTGGGCGCTTCCCCGGCTAACAGCACAATGCGGTTATAAGATAAAAATTTAATCCGCGCTTGTGTGGCCACCGTTTTATCTTTTTCCAGGGCCGTCTGGATGGCCTGGATAATGTTATCATCCAGCTCGGAAATTTCCGCGCTGCGGCGATCTGTAAACACCCGGGTAGCCGCTGCACCCGTTGCAAAAAGGGCTGTGCCCACCGCCAAGGTACCGCAGCCCTGTAGCGATAAATTAACAAGAATAAGACAAAAAACAGCAATAAACTTTTTCATGAGATTTCCTTTTTGGCATGGGTTAAAGCTGTTTGCAGCAGCTTTAGGGCTGAATGAAATTACATCAGACTCAGGTTAAATACGTATAATCTACCAGATCACACAGGCAATGAATAATCAATAAATGCACTTCCTGAATCCTTGCGGTAGATTGTGCTGGAACGCGCAGTTCCAGATCGTCTGCGCTTAATTGTTTAGCAACCTTGCCACCATCTTTTCCGGTTAAAGCCAGCACCTGCATACCTTGTTGTTGGGCGCTTGTAATCGCCGCCACCACACTGGGTGAATGCCCACTGGTGGTAATCGCCAGTAACACATCTCCGGCTTGTCCCAAGGCTTCAATCTGACGGGCGAAAACCCGCTCATAACAATAATCATTAGCAATGGATGTCAGCGTGGACGTATCCGTGGTCAGGGCGATTGCTGGCAAAGCCCGCCGCTCTGTTTCAAAGCGATTGAGCATTTCTGAAGAAAAGTGTTGGGCATCGCCCGCTGAGCCACCATTACCACAACTGAGTATCTTGCCGCCCTGTTGCAGACAGGCGCTGATTTTTGCCGCGCCTTGCACGATACCTGCGGGCAGGCTTGTCAATGCTGCCTGCTTAGTGGCGATACTTTGCAAAAAGTGCTGCGTAACCCGGTTTTGTAAGTCTTCCATTAAGGTGATTTCCGTTAAGGGCTTGATTTAGGAACAAGCATTTTATAATACTCAAAACTGGATTAGTCTTTATTTTATTCTCACTCCTTAGCTTGAACTTCCCGCGCCAGTCGCTGCGCTTCAGCAATTTGTTCACTGGTTAAACGACCTGCCAGGGTTTGCCTTGATTCCAATGCGCCTTTAGCGCCTTGCGCTGTTGCCAACAAATACCACTGATATGCCAGCACAAAATCCTGCGGCACCCCTTGCCCCAGTTCATACATGACCCCCAGGATAAACTGGGCTTCAGGATAACCCTGGTTCGCCGCGCGCGTCTGCCAGTAAGCGGCTTTGCTATAATCCTGAACAACACCTTCTCCCGTATAATGACGCACCCCCAGCACGGATTGTGCTGCACTGTGACCTTGCTTTGCCGCCTGTTGATACCAGTCCAGCGCTGTGCTGTCATTTTTTGCCACACCTTTGCCCTGTTCATACATTTGGCCCAGCATAAACTGAGCTTTGGCTTTGCCCTGTTTGGCTAAAGGCTGACAATAGGACAAGGCTTGTGCATAATTTTTTTGCTTCAGCACTTGCTGACATTCAGCCAAAGAATGTACGGGTGCGGTTGTTGTGTCGCTTGTTTCATGCGTTGCCACTTCTGCTTCTTCTGCTTCTGCTTCTGTTGTTTGTGCGGTCTCTTGTTCAGCAAGGGGCTCAGCAACAGTTTCAGCAACGATTTTCTCTTCAGCAGCGACTGTTTCGGTGTTTTTCACAACCACTTCAGTGCCTAAACGCTGTTTAAAGTCTTTGACTACTTGCAAACAGGAAAATGCATAACCACGTTTTAACTTATCCAGGGTTTCTGCTGTTTTTGGTTTTTTTGCAAAACGTTGTTTAATTTTCTTACAACGCTTATCCCGCTCTTTCTCCACTTTGGTAAACTGTGTCTTGAGATGAGAATCCTCGTGATGCGTTTGTAAATAACGAGTCAGTGGATCGATATATTTTTGTGCAAATAACTTATCCACTTCAGCATCAGCACGGGATTTGAGATTTGCCGCTTCCGTCTCAATAGTAGCTTCATCCACTGTAGCCTTCTCAGGCATCGTTTCACAAGCGCCTAGAAATAGACTCAGGGCAATAATCAGGATGTGTTTTTTCATATTCTGTTGTCTCCACCTGTCCAGGCAATAGGTCTGGGGCTCAGTAGTATAATACCAATCCCAATAGAAGACGATTTTTGTCACAAAATAGCAATATCTATTTTTTTCGCCGTCACAATCAGGAGTTTAATATGTCCAAAGAAATCAACATGGACCTTAACAGCGGTATTTCCGCTTTTGAAACCAAAAATTTTGCCTTGTCTTATCAATTACTGGCACCGCTTGCCGAACAAGGCGAAGCCGAAGCACAGTATCGCATGGCTATCATGCTGCAAAATGGTCTTGGTATGGTGGCAAATGAAGCAAAAGCCGTGCAACTTATGCAACAAGCCGCCGAACAAGGCCACGCCTTGGCCCAGCATGGCCTGGGTTTTATGTACATGGAAGGCGAATGCGTGGAACAAGATGGCAAAACAGCCGCCAAATGGTTTAAACAAGCAGCGGAACAAGGTCTGGTTGGCTCCCTGACCACGTTGGCAAGTCTCTATGAACAAGGCATAGGCGTGGAAAAAAATCTGGAAGAAGCGCAGCGTTTATATAAACTGGCGGGATTTTAAGAATAACTTCTGCGTAATGAATTATGTTCTGGAACTGAATAGGGTATAAGGAAGAAAACAAAATTTCCAGGACATCGCTAACATGCAGGTATTGTTTGGCTGTAATTGCTGCATAAGCCTGTTTTTCGAGTTTGGAACACAATTGGCTCCATCCTCTGAACTCATGGAAATGTTCTGAAGACCAAACTGCATCCTGATAAGCTGCTTTATACCCCTGTACCAAGCCATTTTCCCGGTCACTGCCGAGACTTTGTCTCGCTCCCACGCGCCTTGCGTGGGAGCAAGCCGTGACGCGCCTGCGTCACGAATCAACACACGGCACAGGCGCGCCTCTACGGGAAATCTATTTTATAAAAAAGCAGCACTGTTCAGGTGCCGGTTCTTGCAGGCCAATACACCCAATGCCCCGGTTTCATTTCCTGTTCCAGATAGACTAACACCGGCTTGATTTTTTCCGCTTCATCAAAAAATTCCAGTGCAATCGGTAAGTCCAGCGATAAATCCAGTAAATGCGCCTCATGTAGTTGTCTGGAATCACCAAAACCGCTGATGCCACGAAACAAGGTCACGCCGCTGATGTGATAGTCATCATGCAGCACTTTCAGCAGTTGTTTAAGTTGCGCCTGTTTGGCTTCGGTTAAATACACCCGCACAAATAACACGTCCTGATGATTCATTATTAACACAAAATTTACAGACATCCACAAAATTTACAGACATCCATGTTTTTGATTGGTTCAAAACATGAGTGTCTCCAAATTTAACATCTCCAAATTTAACACTGAATTTGAAACTGAAATCAATGAGATGATTGAAGCTGTTTTAGCGGGAATGTACACTGGAATAAGAGAGACTTAACCATGAACTTGATGATGGACTCGGACAATACCATGAATAAAGATGCTTTACATTTAACTGGCATTCTGCGGATTCTACGGGTGCATAAAAAACAGCTACAGGCACATTACGGAATTCGCCGCTTGGCGGTATTCGGCTCGCGTGCGCGCGGAGAGCAAGACTCTGAAAGCGATATTGACATTCTCGTGGAATTGGGCGACACGCCGTTGGGTCTCCGCTATTTTGCGCTGGTGCGCGAAATTGCCGCACTGTTTCCGGTAAAAACTGATGTGGTTTCTCGCGCTGCGCTCAAGCCCCGTTATTTTGAAGCGATAAAAGAGGATTTACACTATGCCTAAGCGTGAAGCTGCTTTGTTGTCTCGCTCCCACGCGCCTTGCGTGGGAGCAAGCCGTGACGCGCCTGCGTCACGAATCAACACGCGGCACAGGCGCGCCTCTACGGGAAATCTATTTTATAAAAAAGCAGCACTGTTCAGGTGCCGGTTCTTGCAGGCCAATACACCCAATGCCCCGGTTTCATTTCCTGTTCCAGATAGACTAACACCGGCTTGATTTTTTCCGCTTCATCAAAAAATTCCAGTGCAATCGGTAAGTCCAGCGATAAATCCAGTAAATGCGCCTCATGTAGTTGTCTGGAATCACCAAAACCGCTGATGCCGCGAAACAAGGTCACGCCGCTGATGTGATAGTCATCATGCAGCACTTTCAGCAGTTGTTTAAGTTGCGCCTGTTTGGCTTCGGTTAAATACACCCGCACAAATAACACGTCCTGATGATTCATTATTAATGCGCCTCATCCCAGTTTTTGCCATAACCCGCGTCCACTCGTAGTGGTACTTTCAAGCTGGCAGCCTGCTCCATAATGGTGCAAATCTGTTTACTGTATGCTGTCACATGCTCCGCTGGCAGTTCAAACACCAGTTCATCATGCACCTGCATGATCATGGTCACATCCGGGTGGCTTTGTGAAATCCAGGCATCCACGTCTATCATGGCGCGTTTGATAATATCCGCCGCCGTGCCCTGCATGGGTGCGTTAATCGCAGCACGTTCGGCGGCTTTGCGGCGGGCGACATTACGCGAATTGATTTCCGTAATCTGCAAACGCCGCCCGAATACAGTTTCTACATAACCCAAGTCCAGCGCATGTTGGCGGGTTTCGTCCATATAATTGAGCACACCGGGATAACGTTCAAAATATTCATCCACATAATGCTGTGCCACCTTGCGGGTGATATTGAGTTGTTTGGCTAAACCAAACGCCGACATGCCATAAATCAGGCCAAAGTTGATGGCTTTTGCGCTACGGCGCTGGTCTTTATCCACCTCCGCCAGTGCCACGCCAAAAATTTCTGCCGCTGTTGCGCTGTGTACGTCCAAGTCATTGGCAAAAGCCTCCAGCAAGGCTGCATCACCGGATAAATGCGCCATGATGCGCAGTTCTATCTGGGAATAATCCGCCGCCACTAACACCTTGCCTTGTGGTGGAATAAACGCCTGGCGTATTTTGCGGCCTTCTTCCGTGCGTATCGGGATATTCTGCAAGTTGGGGTTGCTGGAAGACAAGCGCCCGGTGACGGTGACGGCCTGATGATAGGAGGTATGCACGCGCCCGGTTTCGGGGTTAATCTGCGCGGGCAGCTTGTCGGTATAAGTGGATTTGAGTTTGCTCAGGCGGCGGTGTTCCATGATGAGATGCGGCAGTGGGTAGTCCTGCGCCAGTTCCTGCAACACGGATTCTGCCGTAGACGGCTGACCTTTGGGGGTTTTGCTCAAAACCGGCAGCCCCATTTTTTCAAATAAAATGACTTGTAATTGTTTGGGTGAGCCGAGGTTAAATTCTTCCCCCGCCAGTTCATAACTTTCCTGCTCCAGCGTTTGCAGGCGTTGCGCCAGTTGTTTGCTTTGCTGAAACAAGGCATTGGCATCAATCAAAACCCCGTGATGCTCGATTTTTTGTAACACCGATAACAAGGGCAGTTCATAGTTTTCAAAAATACCCTGTAACTTCTTATCCGCTTGTAATTGTGGCCAGAGGTTTTCATGCAAACGCAGGGTAATATCAGCATCTTCCGCAGCATAAGGCGCGGCCTGTTCCAGCGCTATCTGGTTAAAGGTCAGTTGTTTTTTACCCTTGCCAGCAATGTCTTCAAACTTAATCGTCTGATGCCCCAGATAATTAAAAGCCAGTGTATCCATATCAAAACGCCTGCCGGTGCTGTCCAGGGCGTAAGCTTCCAGCATGGTATCGTAAGCGATGCCGCGTAGCATGATACCTTCATGTTGCAATATATGGGCATCATATTTGATATGCTGCCCGATTTTTTTCAATTCAGAATTTTCCAGCAAAGGTTTGAGTTCCGCCAGCATTTGCGCCCTGTCCAGTTGCTGCGGTACACCCAGATAATCATGAGCCAAAGGTAAATAAGCCGCTTCGCCGCTGGCAACCGCAAAAGACACCCCGACTAAACGCGCTTCCATATAATCCAGCGCGGTAGTTTCGGTATCAAAGGCAAAATATGGGGCTTGCTCCAGTTTTTGTTTCCAGACCAGCCATTGTTCATGGCTTAAAATGGTCTGGTAATCATGGCTTGGCTCGGGCGCTGTTGTGGTTTGTTCTGAAACCAGGGTAAAAACCGTATGATCGCCCAGTTCCAACTCTTCCAGCCAGCTTTTAAAGGCCAAATCACGATAATACTCACTCAGTTGCTGGATATTGGTTTCACCGCGTTTTAAGTCCAGCGGCATTTCCCGTAGCGGCAAATCACAACGAATCGTCACCAGTTTTTCAGACAAGGGAATTTGTTCCAGGCTGTTGCGCAGATTCTCGCCAACCTTGCCTTTAATCTGCTCCGCCTGTTCCAGTATCGCTGCCAGCGAGCCGTATTGTTTCAGCCATTTAACGGCAGTTTTCGGCCCGACTTTTGGCACACCCGGCACGTTATCCGAGGTATCCCCCACCAAGGCCAGATAATCAATAATCTGTGCTGGCAATATGCCAAATTTATCTTCCACCCCGGCTTCATCCAGCACGGTTTCCTGCATGGTGTCAATTAAACACACCTGCGGGTTCACCAGTTGCGCCATGTCCTTATCACCGGTGAAGATTTTAACCGGCATGTCCAAAGCCTGCGCCTGCCGGGTTAAGCTGCCAATCACATCATCAGCCTCGACCCCAGGCTCCATCAATAAGGGCAGCCCCATTGCCTTGACAATCTGATGAATAGGCTCGATTTGTGCGCGCAACTCTTCCGGCATGGGTGGGCGGTTGGCTTTATATTCGGGATACCAGTCATCACGAAAGGTTTTGCCCTTGGCATCAAACACCACGGCGATATACTGCGGATGATGCTCTTTAAGCAAACGCCGCAGCATATTGGTAATACCATAAATCGCCCCGGTGGGCTGTCCACTGGTATTACTGAGCGATGGCATGGCGTAAAAAGCGCGATACAAATACGCAGAGCCATCAACCAAATACAACGTTGCGGGTTCTGAATGCGTAGGGGTGTGAGTTTCAGTATTCATTAACAGGATTCGTTTTATGATAAATGAAGTTTCCACCGTAAACGGTGGCCATGCTGCATATTTGAGTAAAAATAATGGAATGCTTGTGGATATTTTAACGAATTGATAGTATTCAATCTTGGATATTTATACGATATTGGCTTCATTCGTTACCCGCAACGCCATTGACGATATCGATAATGCCTTCAAACATTTCTTCAGGCGTATAAAAGCAGGGGAAAAATCAGGTTTTCCAAAATTCAAACGCAAAGATGTCAAAGATTCGTTTGCTCTGCGGAAAAAGCCAAATTTGACATAATCGGGTGCGAACTTCGCATTGAAAAACTCAATATTTCAGCTTTCGTTAAAACTAAACCAGACGTAAAAACAGGTATTCTTGAAGCAAAAAGTGCAATTTTTCTTGACTAAAGCGTTCTTCGACATTTGAGACATTGCAGTGCAACGTCTTGACGAGAAAAATCAATACAAAAATATCGCGAGCGGGGGGGGACTATCGTCCCCCCTCTCCCCCCCTTAAATTTTTGCAGGGCAAAAATTTAATAATAAAGGGTTAAAGGGCAAAGCCCAAAGTGCTAATAAATCCTGGCGACACGAAAACCAACATCGAGGCTGCGTTCCGAAGGCCCCCCGCCGCTGCGGTAAGCAGAACGCACCCAGTCCGGTTTGCTGTTCCAGGAGCCGCCGCGCAACACGCGCCTTTCATTATCTTTTTTATTCAACAAACAGGTTTGTTCCTGTCCCTGATATTTCTTTTCATAAACGGAACAAGTCCATTCCCAGACATTGCCCACAGTATCAAACAAACCAAAAGCATTAGCGCTGAAACTGCCCACCGGGGCGGTTTGTTTGCCATCCCAAGTGCTGCCGCAACCGTTACAGTTGGCTTTGTTTTTGCCGATGGCATTACCCCACCAGTATTTGCTTTCGCTGCCCGCCCGCGCCGCATATTCCCATTGCGTTTCCGTCGGCAGGCGGTAGCTGTTGCCGGTTTCCCGGCTCAGCCATTGCGTATAAGCCACTGCGTCCAGCCAGGTCACGCAAACCACAGGATGTTTTGTGCTTTGCTGAAAATTCGCTTGCATGAAATCCTGACAGCCCCATTCATACTTAGGTTTAATGCCTTGATAATTCGTTGCCGTAACAAAAGCCTGGAATTCCTCCAGGGTGATTTCATAGCGGCTCATGGCAAAAGCCGCAACTGATACCGGATGCACGGGTTGTTCGTCATCGCTCCCGCCGCCCTGAATATCCCCCATGCGGAAATGACCGGCAGGAATTGAAACCATTTGCGGGCCTTGCTGAGCATTGCGCAACTTGTCCTGAAAAATTTCACCCGCAACCGGTTCTGCCTGGATTTTTTCCCTTACCTGCCCACAGCTTCCCAGACACACCTGCCCGAACAACATCCCCTCCACCACCGGATGCTGCTGATAGACCGCAGGCAACCCCTGATTCTGCTGTTCCATTTGCTGCACTGCGTTGCCTATGGCCTGCATCAAATGCGTATTCGCGCCGCCGCGCAGGGCTGGCAACAAATGCCGGGTAAAATCACTGTTGCGCCGTTTATCATCGCTCCAGGCGCGGTAACTGTGCAAAGTCGCGTGTACCACCATCATGCCATTGATAGGGTTCATCGGGCGGAATTCGCCGCCGCCGCTGAAACCTTTGCTTTTTTTAAGGATAAACTTGTCGCGGCAGGCATCTAATATCATCAGGCGGGTACGGGTGGAAGCGGCTTCAAGCCTATCCTTGATATTGTGGGCATTAACGCCATGCCCTTTGAATTTTGCCGGGTCTTCCTTGGGAAAATTCACCCCCACCGGCAACAGATAATTGGCGCTTTCCTGGGGGCGGTTTAAGTCCTGTACATACACGCCATGCCCGGAATAATAAAAAATCACTTCACTGTCGGGATGTTGATGCAAACGCGCAAGCAGTTGATCCACGGCATTATCCATTTGCATTTTTGTGGCATTAATCAGAGGGCGGTTTTTGCCCTGCTGATTGACCAGCGTAAAACCAAAGCCTTTAAGCAGCTTTGCCACATCCCGTGCATCATTCGCCGGATTAGGCAGAGGCGGCGCGTCATTGATAAAATCCCGGCGCTGCGGGTAATCGCCATTGCCAATGACCAGCGCATAACGGTTTTGCGCGTGGACGGAGGCCATCAACAGCATAAAACCCAAAAAAATATACATTTTTAGCATTAATAAAACCCTCATCGTATAAATATTTTTCGACATTTTCATTTTTCTCCCCCGCCAGTGATACATTAAGCCCAAACTAAAATCTAAGGAAGACATCATGATGGATGAAACCGATCACAGTGTGGACAAAACCCTCAAAAAACACTTGCATCAGCTTTGCGTGGACAGCTACGGCGAGGATTTGCTGGATTTATTATGCACCATTGCCAGCGACAGCAGCCGGGAAAGTATGGCGGCACTGGTGGAACAATGGATAGACAAGCTTATTTTACCTGCCCTGCAACAGGCTGCGCAAAAAAAACAACAGCACTTAGCGCATGGATTATGGGGGGATGCACAACAAAAAGCCACTTTTAGCCTGATGTTCAGCCGCCGTCTGGATGCCAACACCTGCGCAAAACTGCAAGCTTACTGGTGCATGGAGCAACAGGAAATTCAGCAACTGGAACCTGCGCAAAAAATTCTGCACAATCTGTTGAATCAATATCTTTCTGATTTAAATCCTTTTTCCAACAAGGAAAAAATCTGGCGACAAATTGATAAAGCAATCAAACACCTGGAAAATGAAAAAAAACACCAGGATTTATTTTTTTATAAGGATTCCGCACGTCTGGCAAGTGATTTACTCGCACTCTACCAAAGGCCGCAACCGCCTAAAGGCATCACCATTCCCGAGCCTTTCCGCACGCAGCAAAGCCCTCGTGAACTGAAAGAAAAAATGCTGGCCTATTTATATGAATTTCGTGTTTACAACCAGGGGCAGACTGCTGTGGATACGCAATTAATCGGTCGGCATGTGCCGGTCATGCAACTGGACTGGGAAAATATGCAGCCCTGCTTTGAACGCCTGCCAGCAAAAGAGCGCAAAGCGGCTGAAGCCAAAGTTCAGGAATACCGCGATACGCAAAGCAAAAAATGGAGCCAGCGCCAACTGGCAAAAGTGGCAGGCATGAACCGCGAAACCTGGAAAAAACATTACGATCTGGCGCAGCCTAAGTTACTGGACTGCCTGAAACAATTAATGCTTGAAATTGGCGATGAAAACATTGAAACCAGCGGTGATGGCTATGTCGTGACCCCGGAACAGGACAAGGAGTAAAACCATGAACCAGCAACAACACGGCGCACAAGATTTTTTTTACGAACTGCTGGCAAACCAGACAGTCGAAAATGACTGCCAACAAATTAGTGATACGCGGATGTACGCGATATTAACAAAAAATAGGCAGTTCACTCCGCAGGAACAACAAGCCCTGCTGGACTCCCCTTGCACCCAGGCGCGTTTTACCCTGCTGGCGGATGTGGTGAAAATGGAGCAACATGAACAACAAGCCGCATGGCCGCCCATTGAAGCACTCGCCGCCGCTGAGAAAAGCATACATAAACTGGAATTTGAAGTAAGCGATTATTATCACCTGACTTTATTCCCTATAGATGCCAAAGGTACAGACTGGGAAATCCTGCTGACAATTGCTCCAAAGCAACGCGCAATGTTTCAGGCGGGTATACAACTGCTTGACGAGCAGGGGCTGGTCTGGTTACAGGGGCAATTAGACGCACAAGGACAAATCAGTGGTTTCTGGGAGCAGGAGGTTAATTTGTGGGATTATATACACGACCATACCCTGCGTATCCAGGCTCTGTAGAGACGTAGCACGGCTACGTCTCACCCCAAACGAAGCCACCAAAAAGGAGTATTCAAATGGCAAGCCTTATTGATTATGACGTGTATTTCCCCCTTAAAGGTCATGTCTCGCGTTTAATGCCGGTGACAGTCACCAATTATAGAGAAAATGCCAAAGAGTATGATCGGGCGCGTTGCGCGAATAAAAGCAAAAATCAGGAAGTCAACCAGATACTGGAATGCAGCCGTGAACGGGAAAGCCCGACAAGCGCCGCCTTATCGGTTTATGTCACGTTTGATAAGAATAAACGCGCCACATTCAACAGCAGCAGCTACACGCTGGCACTGGCGTTGGCGGATAAATGCGCCCGTTTTACCCCCTTTCCCGGCAAACTGGTGGCAACAGGTCGCCTGCTGGCGGAAAACAGGATAGGTAAAATCGGACATTTTCAGGAAAAACTGCAAACCATTGCCCAGGCACTGGCGGCAAAGGAACTGCACCAAGGCGATGTGCTGATTTATCCGGCGGAAAATGAACAACAGGCCAGCGGGGAAGAACGGCAGTTATTAAAACAACTCCGGCAACAAGGTCTGCAACTGCGCGCGGCAAACAATCTTGAAGCATTAAGCGATCTCTGGAGCCAGCGCCGACAGCCGGAAAAGCGCAGCACGCAGCACTTTGCCCTGCTGAGTGTTGTATTGCTGCTGGCAACTGCCAGCGTCTTCTTCTGGCCGGCAAGTGCCGTGAAAAATACCCCGCCGGTTGTCATGCCGGTTATCACAAAGGCAAGCGACTGCACCAGCCTGCCGCTGGATGTGGCAAGGCTGCAACGCTGCATTGAACCGGACTTGCTCAATCCGGCGGATTTTCAAGTGGATTACAGCTACCGCCAGGTTAAGGAGAATTATGCCCAGGTCTACCCCTTGTTAGATAAAGCCGTTTTACACGTCCATGATCGTTTCAAGATTCACCTCACCTCACCACAGGACGCTTATGTTTATCTCTATCTATACGACAGCCACGGAGAACTGCATGACTTAATGACACTCTCAAAAAAATCTCACGCCATCAGTCGTGATCAATCCATCACCCTGCCCTCGGCAAAAACTAACTTCACCCTGGATGATCAAACCGGTACGGAAACCTTATATTTTCTCGCCAGCCGGGTGCCGGAAACGGCCTTGCAGGCACAATATCAGGCACTGAAAACCGCCCGTGACCAGGGACGGCACGAACAAGTTAAACAACTGCAACAACCGCTGCTGGCGTACCTGCAAAAGCACCAGCAACGTTATTTTTTACACCAGTAGAACCTGTTCGATATAAGCTTCTTTCAACATTTAACAGGCTGAAAACCGCTGATATCTCACATTAAATTAATCTCAAGGAGAACAAACATGTTCAAACCAATAGTGTTTATCACCCTGCTGCTGAGCGCCAGTTTTTCAGCGCAAGCCAGTTCCCGCATTGGAAAAGGCGTTATCGTCTGCCCGGATGATCCACAGATTTGCATTGGCGTTAATCCCGTAGCACTGCTGGATACACAAACGGTATCTGGTATAAGCAAAGCTCAACAGCCAGTCACGGATATGGATATCCGCTATCACTACAGCGATGCCAGCGGCAATGGCAAGGCCGACAAGCTCGACAATGGTAAAACCCTGCATTCCGGGGACAAGTTCACCATTGAAATCAGCGCGCATGAAGACCTGTATGTGTACCTGTATCATTTTGACAGCCACAAACAACTCAATGAACTGGTAACACTGTCAGGCCAAAGCAATCACCTGAAAGCCGGAGACAAACGCACGCTGCCTGCAAAAAACAAACATTTCCGGCTGGATGACAAAACCGGCACTGAAACCCTGCACACCATTGTGTCCAAAAAACCACTGAGTAATCTGGAAAGTCTGTACCACAAAAAAGTTCTGGGGGAAGCTCAAATCCAGCGGGTCAGCAAAGGCGTGACGGTGGGAACGGACAGTGTGAAAAAATTGGAGCCAATCGCGGAGTCAATCGTGGAAAAGGCAGATGCTGGACGGGTGATTAGCTGCCTGAAAGCCGACCATTGCCGGGAAAGTTTTATCATTTATCACCGTTAAAGATTATCCCCTGCGCGGTTGTTCATTGAGCGCCGATTGAAATAGCGGGGCATCGCCGTAGAGACGTATCGTTTTTCATAGCAAGACTTTCACGGATAACACCCCTTCAAAGGGGTGTTATCCGTCATACGTCTCTACAGGGTGATACAGGTGGCGCATCACAAACACATCAGCGATAATCAGGTTTCGCGTAAAAATCGGAGAAATCAACATGAAACGCCGTCAGGCATTATCCATAGTCTGCTTATTGCTGTTCACCTTATCCGCCCAGGCCAGCAATAAAATTGCCCTGCTCATTGGCAACGGGGCTTACCCGCGCGCCAACAATCAAAACCTGTTCGGCCCCTTGCCCAATCCCAAAAACGACATTGCAGACATGCAAAACGTATTACAAGGCTTTGGCTATCAGGTGTACGCGCTGCCCGATGCCAATAAAAAAATCATGGAAAAGGCGGTCAAATGTCTGGCGGGACAAATTAGCAGCCAGCGCCAGTGTCCGCAAAAATACCGTATCCAGAGTGGTGACACGGTGATTTTTTATTACTCCGGTCACGGTGCGCAAGCCAAAGTCCAGGGCGCGGTTAAAAATTATCTGGTGCCGGTGGGCAGACGCTACGCCGATGCCGCCGACCTGGTGGAATACGGCATCAGTGCGCGCTGGATACTGAGCAAACTGGAAAACAGCAGGGCGAAGGTTAAAGTCATGATACTGGATGCCTGCCGCGACCGCATACAACTCTCCACCGGCAAAGGTTTCGGCGACAGTGGTTTCACCCGTATGCACCCACAGGGCGCGTTTGTCGCCTACGCCACGCAGTCCGGGCATATCGCCTGGGGCGATGACAAGCGCCGTAACAGTTTATATACCGAAAAACTGCTGGAAAACCTGAAAACCGGTGGCGGCAAGACCATTCATGAAGTGTTTCGCAAAACCCGCGACGCGGTGTTTCTTGCCACCCGTGATGACCAGGGCAAACAACGCCAGATTCCCTGGGAGGAAGAGCAACTCATCGGCGATTTTTGTTTTGCCGGGTGCGGGCGGTTTAGCGCACAAACCGGCAGTCAGGATACGCCGCCAACACAAATTCAGACCGGACAAACCCTGCAACGGGAAGCCAAGGGTTTTCGTGAACCACTGAAATCCGGCGGCTACGGCCCTCTGATGGTGCGCATCCCCGGCGCAGATTATGCGATGGGCACTTATGAAATCAGCGTAGGCGAATACCGCCGTTTCGAGCAAAGCAGTGGTTATCGCTCCAAAGGCGATGATTGTTATGTCGATAAAGATCAGGACGGTTCCTGGGGAAAGGTCAAAGATGCTTCCTGGCAAAAGCCTTATTTTAAGCAGAGCGCACAGCATCCGGTGGTCTGCGTCAGTTGGTCTGATGCCGTGGCCTACAGCAAATGGCTGAGCCGGGAAACCGGCAACCACTATCGCCTGCCCACCAGCGAGGAATGGGAACGGGCGGCGCGGGCGGAAACCACCACAGAGCGTTATTGGGGGGATGATGCGGACTTGGCCTGTGCTTATGCCAATGTGGGTGATCAAACGGCTAAACAAAAGTATTCAGACTGGATGATTCATAATTGCCGGGATGGTTATGTGTATACTGCCCCGGTCGGTCAATTCAAACCCAATGCCTGGGGGTTATATGATGTATTGGGTAATGCCTGGGAATGGACTTGTTCGCTTTATGATGGGGAACAATCTGCTTGTGCGCCGGAAAAGGGTAATGAAAGCCGCGTGTTGCGCGGCGGCTCCTGGAACTACAGACCGTACGGGGTGCGTTCTGCTTCCCGCTTCTCCGGGAGGCCCTCGCCTCGCAACTACGATGTTGGTTTTCGTGTCGCCAGGATTTATTAGCACTTTGGGCTTTGCCCTTTAACCCTTTATTGATAAATATTCGCTGTGCGAATATTTACAGGGGGATTCAGGGGGACGGTAGTCCCCCGATCGCGGCATTTTTTGCCCCCCCTGTAGAGACGTTGCACTGCAACGTCTCAAACGCAGCCGTAAACCTAAATGCTCACAATTAACGTATTCATGGTAGCGGAGTTGAGACGTAGCAGTGCTACGTCTCTACGAGCCGCAAGGTAAAAAATCATGCAGAAAAAACAGAAAAATCAATACGCGCAAGCCGTGCAAAATTGCCATGAATTACTGATCTGGCTGATTCATCATCTGGATAAATTTCCCCGTGCCAGACGTTATACTCTGGGCGCGCATTTGGAAAATCGCCTACTGGAAATCCTCGAATGCCTAGTGGATGCCGCTTACAGTCGACAAAAAACCGCGCCACTGAAACAGGCCAACAAACATCTGGAAATCTGTCGTCATCTATGGCGTATAGCATTGGAATTGCGGCTGATTTCCATGAAAAGCTATGAGCATGGTATTTTGCAGATGGATAATATCGGTCGCCAGATTGGCGGCTGGATCAGGTCATGCCAATGAAACGTTACGGTCATTTATGGCCTGAAATTGTCAGCCTGGATAATTTATACCTGGCCTATCGCAAAGCCCGTAAAGGCAAGCAAAATCGTGACAGCGTGGCGGACTTTTCCCTGCGCTTAGAAGCGCAATTATTGGCTTTGCAAAATGAATTAAGCAATGGCACTTATATACCCGGAGAATACCGCTTATTCACCATTTATGAAGGCAAACCGCGTTTGATTGCCGCCGCGCCATTTCGGGATCGGGTGGTGCATCATGCCTTGATGAATCTAATTGAGCCTTTGCTTGATCCCCATTTCATTGATCAGTCCTACGCTTGCCGCAAAGGAAAAGGCGTGCATAAAGCCGTTGATTATTACCAGCAGCAGGCAAAACAATATGCTTATGCCTTAAAAATGGATGTACAGGCTTATTTTCCCAGTATTGATCATCAAATTTTGCAGACAAAAATTTCTCGTTATGTGAAAGATAAAAAAGTGTTGGATTTATTCGGGTGTATCATTGCCGGTTCACCCACTTATCCGCATCCACCTTGTTATTTTCCGGGGGATGATTTGTTTACCCCGCTTGAGCGACGGCACGGTATTCCGATTGGAAACTTAACCAGCCAGTTTCTGGCAAATCTGTATTTGAATGATCTGGATCATCATTTTCGTTCAACCCTTAAAGTTCCGGCTTATCTGCGCTACGTTGATGATATTATCGTGCTGGCTGACAGTAAAAAATATTTATCTGAAATTCGCAAAATTACAGAAGATTATTTATTGAGTTTGCGTTTAAATCTGCATCCACGCAAAGCCCATATTGTACCCGTTAGTAAAGGCGTGGATGTGTTCGGTTATTTTGTGTATCCGCATTGCCGCCGTCTGCGCAATGAAAACGGCTATCGCTTTGTCCGTAAATTACGAAGGTTCTCCAAGGCTTATGCGCGTAATGATCTGGATTGGATAGATTTTAACGCCAGTGTACAAAGTTGGATTGGTCATGCCAGCCATGCTGATACAAAAGCCTTGCGTGAAACGCTATTTTCTGCAATGATTTTTCAGCGGGAATCCGGCAACTGAGAATCCGCGTGTTGCGCGGCGGCTCCTGGAACAACAAACCGAACAGGGTGCGTTCTGCTAACCGCAACAACAGGAGGCCAACGAAACGCAACAACAATGTTGGTTTTCGTGTCGCCAGGCTACCCAGCCCATACACCCGGAATATCTACGTTCAAGGATGCAGATAGCGTGGTGATTGGGTATCCATGACCGGATTTCCCTGCCTCGCAAGGATGGGATCGCAAAATAAATTGTCAGGGATGATAGCCCTGTTGCTGGTAGCGTAATGCGAAGGTGACGGGGCTTTTTACATTTAGGGAACTTATCATGCCAAGAAAACTTATCAGCTTTGATTGGGCGATTAAAAAAATCCTCAGAAGCAAGGCCAACTTCGGCATACTCGAAGGCTTTTTAAGCGAATTGCTGTTTACTGAAATCCGCATCCTTGAGGTTTTGGAAAGCGAAAGTAATCAGGATAAAGGTTTTGATAAATATAACCGGGTTGATATTAAAGTCATTGATGCCGATCAGCAGATTATTATCATTGAAATACAGTATTTGCGGGAACTGGACTATTTGCAAAGAATCCTGTTCGCCAGCGCCAAAACCATCAGCGAACACTTGACGGAAGGCACTGCCTACGCGGAAGTCAGTAAAGTGATTTCAGTGAATATTTTGTATTTTGACTTCGGCAAGGGCGATGATTATATCTATCATGGCACCACCAACTTTATCGGAATGCACAATCACAGCGTTTTGGAACTCAACGAAGACCAGAAAAAGCTGTATAAAGCGGAGAAAATTGCGGATATTTATCCGGAATATTACTTGATTGAAGTTAAAAACTTTAATGATATTGCCAAAGACAGCCTGGATGAATGGATTTATTTTTTTAAAAATGAGCAAATCAAGGAAGATTTTACCGCAAGAGGACTCAGGCAGGCAAAAGAAACGCTGGATGTACTGAAAATGAATGAGCAGGAACGCTACGCTTATGAATACCATCAGGAACAACTGCATTATGAAGCCAGTATGTATGAATCCAGCTATATTGCGGCAAAACTGGAAGGCAAAGCAGAAGGCATTTTAATCACCGCTAAAAATATGAAACAAGCTGGCATTCCCGTTGCAACCATTGCCCAGGTGACGGGTTTATCAATAGCGCAAATAGAAGTGCTGTAACATAAGCGGGTGCCGGTGCTGTATGCTATTGGATAACGTAAAGACGTAGCACTGCTACGTCTTTACCGCTACGCCTCGGAATTTCAAGCTGCGCTCACATTAACAAGCGTGAATAGCAAGCTGCTTTGTTTGATAGTATTAGCTGCGTTCAGGATTGCGCTGGTTGTGGGTTGAGACGTTGCGGGTTGAGACGTTGCAGTGCAACGTCTCTACGGGGGGGCAAAAAATGCCGCGATCGGGGGACTATCGTCCCCCTGAATCCCCCTATAAATATTCGCGCGGCGAATATTTATCAATAAAGGGTTAAAGGGTAAAGCCCAAAGCGCTAATAAATCCTGGCGACACGAAAACCAACACTGACGTAGCGAGACGAAGGCCTCCCGGTGTAGCGGTAAGCAGAACGCACCCTGTCCGGCCCGTTGTCCCAGGAGCCGCCGCGCAACACGCGGTTTTTATTATCTTTTTTATCCGGCAAACAGGTTTTTTCCTGACCTTTATACTTATTTTCATAAGCCGAACAGCTCCATTCCCAGGCATTACCCACAGTATCAAATAAACCAAAAGCATTAGCACTGAAACTACCCACAGGCGCTGTTTGTTTAGCATCCCAACGGCTGCCGCAACCACGACAATTGGCTTTATTGTTGCCAATGGCATTGCCCCACCAGTATTTGCTCTCGCTGCCCACCCGCGCCGCGTATTCCCATTGCGCTTCCGTTGGCAGGTGGTAGCCGTTGCCGGTTTCCCGGCTCAGCCACTCAGTATAAGCCACAGCATCCAGCCAGGTGATACAGACAACAGGATGATTGGCAGTTTGGCTGAAATGGGGCTGCATAAATGCCTTGCAGCCCCATTCATTGCTAGGTTTTACGCCTTGATAGCCCGTTGCCTGCACAAAAGACTGAAACTCCCCCAGGGTGATTTCATGGCGACTCATGGCAAACGCCGCAACAGATACCTGATGCACAGGTTGCTCATCACTACCCCCACCACCCTGAATATCCCCCATGCGAAAACTACCGGCGGGAATCGAGGCCATTTGCGGGCCTTTTGTGCCATTGCGCAACGTATCCTGAAAAAAGCTGCTGGCACTACCGGTGCTGGTTGGCAAAACTGGCGGTGTTGTTGGCGCATTTTGCGCAAACTGGCGCGCCACTGGCGTGGTGGTCACTACCTGCGCCCTTTTTTCCATCGCTTCTGCCGTCTGCCGCGCTGCCAGCAACTGTTGTTGCAAACGGCTGTTTTCCTCGCGTAAGCCTTGTGCTTGCGCTTGTTCTTGCAGCCGCGCCTGTTTTGCGCCCAGTTGCTGTTTCAAACGGTTGTTTTCCTGGCGTATACGCTGTGTCTGTGACCAGTCAAGACATTGCCCCAGGCAGAAATCACCGCTCAGGGTGCCGGTTTCCACGCGCGGCATTTGCGCGCTGCCGTGGGCTTTGGCATCGGTAACCACCGCCGCGCCCGCGTATTTGAGCAGTTGTTCAAAAGGCAGCGCGGCATAGTCGGACATGGCTTGCAGCACCTTGCCGGTGTAGACGCTGGTGCTTAAATTGTGATCCACGTAAGCCGCCGTGCCCAGCGTGCTGGCAAAACCGATAATGGAGCCTTCCGGCTGCATATCCCGCATCCCCCGTTCGCCAACACCTTTGCTGTTGCCGACATATTCCCGGCAGGCATCGAGCAGCATAATACGCACCCCGGCGTTGGAGGCTTCCAAATCACGTTTAATGGCGTGGGCGCTGACGGCGGCAGATTTAATACTGCCTTCGGTGTGAATTGTTCGCCCTACCGGAATCAGGTAATTTTCACTGTTGCCGCGATAATGTACGCCGTGACCGGAATAATAAAATAATACTGTGCCGCCACGGGGAATATTTTTGATAAAATTAGCAATCTGCCTGTCCATTTGGCCTAAGTTGGCATCTTTGAGCACGGTGCTTTGGAAACCATAAGCCGCCAGTGCTTTTTGCATGTGTTCAACATCATTGCGCGGGTTATGACCGAGGCTGCGGAACATGCCTTGATTGCCATAGTTGCTGTTGCCTATCAGCAGCGCCAGACGCGGGCCGCTATGCCGGGCGGCATTGCCTGTGGCGTTGGCGGCAGGTGATTGAGTACTGCCTTTGCCGGTTTGCTTGGCGCTGCCGCTACAGGCTGAAAGCAGCACGGTACACAGCAATAAAGCCATCAGAGTTTTCATGATATTCGCTTCCAGTTTAAGGTGAAACAGAATGTACCACAGAGACGCGGGGAGCGCAGAAGAAAAGTTTTTATGCCGTGACCTCTGCGGGAGAAAATTTGACAGCCTCCTAGGACATCAGCAAGCTTATTTTGACGGAAGTGCAGACCTGACAGGTTTTAAAAACCTGTCAGGTCTTTGGTATGAAGCCCGACAATAGAATGTTGCTGATGTACTAGGACATCATGGCATTTTGACAAACTCCACCCGCCGGTTCCAGCGCCGGTCGTGATCGCTTTGTTGTTGTAAATTGCCGCGCAGGGGTTGGGATTCACCATAGGCGGCAATTTGTAGCCGCGCCGGGTCAATTTGATACATCCTCACCAGATAGTCTTTGACACTTTGCGCGCGTTGTTGGGAGAGTTGTAAGTTATAGGCAGCATCGCCAATATAATCCGTATGCCCGTGAATGCTGAAGTGCATGTCGGCAAGGTTTTGCAAGGCGCTGCCCCATTCAGCCAGCAGCGCATAAAATTCGGGTTTTAATGCGCTGGCATCAAATTCAAACAAAACGCCAACCCGATCCGGTTGGATGCTGACACCTTTACTGACACCTTTGGCAACCCGTGTGCTGCGGCCTGCGCAGTGTCCGTGACGGTAAAAGTTTTCAATTTCTGCCTGGGTTTTGAGAAAACATAAACCATTTTGCACATCTGCGCGTGCTGGCGTTATGAGCATGAATAGCGCGTATAAAAAAAGTATTGTTTTCATTTTATTTTCCTGTGTCAATCAATTCTCATAGAGACGTAGCGGTGCTACGTCTCTATGAGATTATGTGCCTTCGCTCAGGAAAGCTTCAAAATCAGCGTCAAAAGCTTTGGCCTGATAGGTTTGATTGCGGCTGGATTCCAGCAAATCTTTGGTCATGCCGATGGGATTATAATCATCCATCATTTTATCACTGCCGGTGAGTACGTCTTGCGTAATCTGGTCAATGCCTGCAATCATGTTGTCCAGCTCTGTGCTGGCTTTTGCCGCTTCTGCAATCATTATACGCGGCCCGATTTCGCTTTTTGCCATTTCAACTTTGCTGCTTTGTGCCAGCATGGCGTATAACTGTGCATTTAAGTGTTGTTTGGTCTGGCGGGCTTTTTCCAGCAGGGTTTCTTTATTTTGCTTTTCGGTGTGCAGCAGCGCCAGTTGGCTTTTGAATGCGTCTATCCCTGGATACATGCGTCCGGCAAATTTAATGACTTCAACCTTTTGGGTTTTATTGGTTTCCACTGCCTGTAAATAGACCTTGCGACCTTCTTTTAAGAACGCGCTGGTTTTTGCCAGTTCTTCATTATGTTGCTGGATATGGGTTTCCAACGGGGTGAGGTTGTTGCGGATATTACGGGTGATACGCTGTAATTTTTCCTGTTGTCCCTGCAAACGTTTTTCCGTGTCGCGTAAATAGGCCACAGGATTGTCCCGTTTGGCTTTTTCTGACCATTGTGTGGGGCTGCCGATATAGGTGGCGGCTTCTGCCAACCAGGCTGGTGCAAAACGATTTGCCAGGGCGTATGCGAGGCTGAGAATCATCAGTAGCAGGGCGATGGCTTGTATCGGTTTCATCATGGCGTTCATGCGTTTTCTCCTGAAAAATAAGGGGGGTTAATAAGCAGTCAGATTGTTTTGACTGTTATAGCAAGCTTGGCAGGGGAAAATTCAGCACTTGTCCAAAATTTTTTCACTATTAAGGTCTGAATAGTTACAGTTGTACTGCTTACCTTGAAAGGATAGAAGTGATTTTCTATACATTGATATCCTAAATACCGAGTGATAGACTCACTGACTTAAGATTTTTTCAAGGTAAATAAGGAAAATAATTATGATAAAGCTTATCTATACAAAAATTTTTTATGTGGCGGCGCTTTTTTTATTAGCCAATAGCGCCTTCGCTTCTCCGGTTATTCTCAATATGGATACCCATCCTCAAGACCGGGGCTGGGTAACGTCTTGTTATAACACTGGCAGTTCTTCATTGGATAACGGCATCCTCAAAATTGACAGTGATACTTGTTATTCCTTTCGACCCCAGCTAGAGACGACTGAATACAGTGATACCGGCTGGGTAGTAAAAACCAGGATGCGGATAGCTGATTCTCAAATTCTCCAATATGATGAGCTGTCTTCAAACAACCAGACTTTGGTGGATGCTAATGGTAACCCCTTTTCCAACAATACATTTATAGACCCTGAAGATTTAGTGCTGGCTCATATTGAATTAAGCGATGATATTCGCTATGCCAAACTTTCTTTTTATGCCGATAGAGTCAAGCTGAATGGTTATTACCAGGAAATCAAACTGGATATGAGCCAGTTTCATGAGTTCCGTCTTGTGGGTGATTTAACGAGTATCCGTCTTTATGTTGATGGCGCATTAGCGATCAATTGGCGGGATGTTGTTAATTATGGCAATCAAGAACGTTTTTATTTAAATATGAGGCACCTCTCTTTCGGCATCGATAATAGAAATTATTCCAGCTATATTAATGAAATCAGCTATCCCGGTGTACGTTCAGTGACAGAATGGGATTCTTTTGAATATGACTTAAGCGCGCCAATGACGGGGGATGACATTCAAGATGAAGGAATGTATGTTCAGTACATGCCGGAAGGTTATATCGGTGAGGGGATTTTAGAGTTTGTTGGGGTATTAAACAGTTCAGCTCAAACAGCCGCAGGGGAGTATCAGGTTTATTACAGCGATGGCAGCAGTCAGATATTTCCAGTGTCTTTTCCGCCCTATCAACGCAGCAGCCTGGATATCAGAGGGCTGGGCGTTAAGCAGGATACACGTTTTGCATCGGTGCTTAAAACGGATCGCCGGACGACTGCAACGCTAATCCATTATGAACAGGGTAAGGCTTTAGGTGCTAATTTTACGACTGCAACCAACACGCGCTGGGGAATAGCGGAAGGGTTTGCCAGTCTGCATACTGAAGATTATTTAAATCTGTTTAATCCTGGTGATGAAATGGTCGAGGTTGAAGTAAAAATTCATCCTGAGCATCGCTTACGCAATGATTTAGTGCTGAGAGTACATAGTAAAAGCCGCGCTACCCTGCCTGTTCATGAATTTTTTAAAGAAGAGTCGCTGCCTTTTCCCTATGGCATTACGGTGAAATCTACAGGGCCTGTCGTTGCTGCCTTATCCCGGCATGATGCGGGTTTTGGTGATGGGATGTTATTTATGGCAACCCCAGGTATGGGCGAAACTTCCGGTTATGTTGCTGAAGGTTTGGCAACTAAAAATAATTATGAATATTTTGATGTGCTTAATCTTAATACCTTCCCTATTAATCTTGAATTGAGCATTCATTATATTGATGGCATATCACAAACCACAAAGCATTATATTTCCGGTTATAATCAATGGACAGGTATTACGCTGACTGATAATAATATCGTGACGCGACCTGATATTGCTTATGCTGTCGAGTATCAAGCAACGGCTTATTATAACCATAATCTAAATGCCCCGGTTATCGCTAACTTTATTCATGCGCAGGCAGGCCGCATGGAAGGGGTGCGCTTCCAGCAGGATTCACATCGCTATTGGGAATTTGCCGAGGGGTTTCGCAGTGCAAATCAAGCAACCGTGCAAGAGCATTTAGCGATATTCAATCCCTCTAATGAAGCAGCCGATGGCACCATAACCTTTTATTATGATGATGGTCTTAACCCAACAGTCATACCGTTTAAGGTTTCTTCATACGGTAAGGCTTCTTTTGCCCTCCATAAGTTGACAGAACTGCGTCAAGCGCATTCCTGGGGCGGCATTTCTTATGGCATTCACATTAATTCCAATGTCGGCGTTATTGCACATTTCAGCCATCAGGATAAAAATCTGGGTGGTGGTTTTGCCTTAAATGGCACCGGATGGGATTAATCTGCAAGCGAGATCGGGGTTATCATCCCCGCAATGGCAGCGCGCTTTAGCCTGCCGCTGCCAAAGCACTGCGCACTTCACTCAATAGCCGATCATGGCTGTAAGAACCTTTACGGAACACAGTGGCGGCACTTTCGCTGAGGCGGCATTTATCGTCTTCGGTAAGGTCTTTAGCAGTGAGCACGACCACCGGAATTAATTTCCATGAAGGGTTATTGCGTAAGTTTTCAATTAATTCAAAACCATCCATTTCCGGCATCATTAAATCAGACAGGATTAAATCGGGTTGTTCGTGGCGGATGGCTTCCAGGGCCAAGCGACCATTTTGTGCTTTTTTCACGCGCCAGCCGGTTTTGCTCAGCATACGCTCTAACATATCCAGATGCATGGTATCATCATCCACCACCAGCATCAGCGGTGTATCATTATCACGCGGACGGTATTTATCCAATACCCCGGCTAACTGTTCATGTTCCACCGGTTTCAGCAGATAGCCGGAAGCGCCCAGAGAATAACCCTGATTTTCTTTTTCCAGCATGGATAGCATTAATACCGGCACGTTGATGAGTTGCGGATTATTTTTCAGTGTCGGTAAAATCGACCAGGCATCCATATCCGGCATACCGCTTTCCAAAACAATCATTGAGGGATGAATTGTTTGTGCCAGTTCCAGGCCTTCTTCACTACTTGCGGCAATGCTCACCTGATAACCCAGGTTGTTAATATAATTATGCAACATCCCGCAAGTTTGAGGATCATGATTAATGACCAGCACCATGCCTTTATTGGTATCCGGGTTTTGCGTTGCGACTGAGTTTGTTTGGTGGGGCAGATCAATTTTATGTATACCAATGCTTAGCGGCAGGCGAATGGTAAAAGTTGTGCCGCGCCCAGCCTCACTTTTCACGCTGATTTTGCCTTCCATCAACTCCACAAAGCTTTTGGTGATCACCAGACCCAGTCCGGTACCCCCGTATTCGCGGGTGGTAGAGGTATCTGCCTGGGTGAAGGCATGGAATAATTTACCTAACTGCACCGAAGTCATGCCAATGCCATTGTCCGTTACCACAAAATCAAGCCATTGACCCTCATTATCAGGTGCTTTTACCACGCTGAGTATTATTTTGCCTTGTTCGGTAAATTTGGAAGCATTACTGAGCAGGTTGAAAATTATCTGGCGCACTTTGGTTATATCGCCGTACATTTCCTCCACGTCATCCGCGCACACGACTTCCAGGGTATTATCTTTGTTGTTGATCAATGGTTGGATGGTGTTTGCGGTATCATGCAGTAAATCGGGGATATTAATGCTTTCATTATAAAGTTGTATTTTACCGGCTTCAATTTTGGAAAAGTCCAGCACATCATTAATCAAGCCCAGTAAATGTTTTCCTGCGCTGCGGATTTTATCTAAATCATCTGTTAACTCAGGTACTGCTAAATCTTCGGCATCTTCTTTAAGTATTTCGCTGTAGCCAAGAATGGCATTCATGGGGGTACGTAATTCATGACTCATGTTGGCTATGAAACGGCTTTTGGCGACATTCGATTCTTCTGCGGTTTGTTTGGCTTCCTGTAGCGCATTGACCACAGTTTCCAAAGTTTGATTATGTTTTTGCAGCACTTGGTTTTTTTCTTCAAGTTCAGTGCGTAGCTTATATAATTCCAAATGGGTGTTGACCCGTGCCAGCACTTCCTCTTGTTGAAAAGGCTTAATAATATAATCCGCCGCGCCCAGTTCAAAGCCTTTAACCTTGTCTACGGTCTCTGTCAAAGCACTCATAAAGATAACAGGGATGTAGCGACTATGTTCCTGCTCTTTAAGTATACGGCAGGTTTCAAAACCATCCATTTCCGGCATCATAATATCCAGCAAAATCAGGTCAGGATGCATGAGTTCCACCCGTTGCAAGGCTTTTTTGCCATTCTTGGCAATCAGTACTTTAAACCCCTGTTCTCCCAAAAAAGTGTGTAATACACTCAGGTTATTAGGGTTATCATCGACAACCAGCAAAGTATTCTGTTTATTTTTTGCATTCATGCTGTTTTTTCCTTATTTGCCCCGGTTAAGAGTGCCCTCATTGTGGATTTCTTGTGAAATTCGCTAAAATACGTGGAATGGATTAACTTTAGGTTATTTTCTATATTTTCCGCGTATTCTGCGGCAAAAAATAATTGGGGTTTGAATAGTTACGATTAAGGAGTGAGGATAAATAAATACAGAAACTGGGCGCAGGATTTTTATTTATTTTCAAGGCGTGAAAACAGGCGCATAGCAAGCTATGTAACTGTTTTCACAACGCAGAAAATGGAGAAAAATACCAGCCAGGTTGCTGAAGTTATAAAATTCTCGCTCCTAAGAGTCATATTGTATCAATACCAGGGCTAATGCCAGTTGATGCTTTCTTGGATAATAGCTTATTCCATTAAGAATTTCTTCTTATTTGCCTGAACTGCATTCCACATGCCATTTTAGAAAAAATTATTATTTAGGAATGCTCAATGCCGCTTGGTCAATATAAACTGCTGTCTCCTTTTCTGAACAGATACGACTGATGGGTAAATCCTTCCCATTTTTCCAGGCTTTCACGGCATTTTGTTTGCTTTCTCCGGTGATTAAAAATAAAACCTGTCGGGTTGAAGATAAAGCGGCAACACTGAGGCTGACGCGCTCGGCAGGTGGTTTAGGTGCGTTATATACGGCATGAGTCCAATGTGGCGCGGGTAGGTATTGGTGATCGGGAAATAAGCTGGCGGTATGACCGTCTTCCCCTATGCCTAGTAAGGCCAAATCAAAAGGTAAAACCGGCACGATAAGTTGGCTGTATTGTCGTGCGGCAGTTTCCGGTTCTCGTTCAGCAGGTATTATGTGGTGTTGTTGCGCTGGAATTGCCACATGATCCAACCAGGCGGTTTGCACCATCTGGCTGTTGCGCTCAGCATGTCCGACAGGCAGACAGCGTTCATCACCATAATAGAGATGCCAATATTGCCAATCGGCTTGGGCTTGGCTCAGGTAGCGATAACAGGCTTCCGGGGTGCGTCCTCCGGCTAATACCAGGTGAAAAGCACCACGCGCTGCAATGGCTTGTCGGGCTGCGGTCAGAATTTTTTGGCAGGCTTGTTGCGCAACGGTGTTGGCATCTGGAAAAATATGCCAATGTAAGGATTGTAGGTTGGACATCGCTTAATATTATCCGTGGCAATTAAAAAAGAGTGCAACAGCTTATGAAAATATCGACAACAACGTCAAATATGACAAAAAATAGTTATCGCTTTGTGCTGTGTCTGGTTTTGTTCTGGTTTTTTTTAAGCCATGCACTTGCCGAACAGCTATTTGAGTCTACTCCGACAGCAGAAGCGCCGCAATGGATTATCAAAGACAAGCAAGGGCAGATCAAAATTCCTTTGTATTTTTTCTGGAGCGCACATTGCCCACATTGCCGTGAAGCCCGACCTTTTGTTGAAACCAGGCTGGCACAGCGTTATTCCTGGTTACAGGTATATTCTTATAACTTAGTGGAGGATTTTGATGCTTTGCGCCGTTATCAGAATATGGCGGCTTTGTTTGCTGATGATGCGCAATCCGTACCGGCATTTATTTTTTGTGGTGAGTTGCATGTTGGTTATGATGATAAGCAACATGCAGGTCTTGTGCTGGAGCAGGCTTTACAGGCTTGTTATGAATCCGCACAGGCGGACCTGGGTAAACCTGAACGTGCCATGTCCCCCCAAAAACAGGCAACAAGCCTGGTTGAAATACCCAAAACTCTGCCTTTGCTGGGCGAGGTCAGCGTTGGGCATTTGTCCTTGCCCTTGTATACCCTGGTCATTGCCGGACTGGATGCCTTTAATCCCTGTGCTTTTTTTGTTTTATTATTTTTATTGAGTTTGTTGGTTCATGCCCGTAGCCGCACGCGTATGTTGTGGATTGGGGGTTTGTTTGTGTTGTGTTCCGGGCTGATTTATTTTTTGTTTATGGTGGCTTGGCTGAATGTGTTTATGTTGGCGGGACAATGGCGTTTAATTACCCTGGTTGCCGGGGGCATTGCCACGATTTTTGCGCTGATTAATATTAAAGATTTTTTTTATTTTCGCCAGGGTGTGTCCTTATCCATTGCCGACAGCGCCAAGCCCGGATTGTTTCAGCGTATGCGCGCTTTGCTGGGGGCGGAGAATCTGTTTTCCCTGACACTTGCGACCATCACGCTGGCGGTGATTGCCAATAGTTATGAATTGTTGTGCACGGCAGGTTTTCCGATGGTTTACACCCGCGTGTTAACCCTGCAAGCACTGCCAGTGAGCCAATATTACCTGTATCTGGTTTTGTACAATGTGATTTATATGATCCCTTTGCTGCTCATTGTGCTGGTTTTCACCTTTAGCGTCAGTGGACGTAAATTACAAACGGGTGAAGGGCGTTTTCTGAAGCTGTTATCCGGTTTGATGATGCTGGGTCTGGGGTTGATGTTATTGCTGGCCCCGGAGCAACTGGGTCATCTCTGGGTGCCGTTGTTGATTTTGGGTTTGGCGCTATTACTCAGTCTGTTGTTACGCTATTGGACTAAACTTAAGATTGAAACTTGAAACTTGAATTTTGTTTTAATTTTTCTCAGGAGTGAGGATGAAATAAATGCAGAAACTGGGCGCAGGATTTTTATTCATTTTCAAGGCGTGAAAACAGGCGCATAGCAAGCTATGTAACTGTTTTCACAACGCAGAAAATGAAGGAAAAGACCAGCCAAGTTGCTGAAGTTATAAAATTCTCACTCCTCAATACGATGCCGTTGCTACAATCAAGTATAAGGAGTTGTCACCATGAACAAGCTGTTACAACCAGGAAACTGGCTGAAAACATTGGCTTTCACAGTCATCTTTTTATTGATAAGTTTTGCTTCGCTGGAAGTGCAACAACAAAGCTATTTTTACAATATTAATTTTCAGTTGTTACAGGATGTTGAGGCGCGGGAAGAGGGCAAAAGACATGCCGGACAGCGCAGAGAACATCGCAGGGAGCAGCGCAGTGAGCGTAGAAAAGGTCATCATCGGCGCAAACATGACCGACATAACCGTCATCACCATGACCGATCCCGTCGCCATCATCGTGGTCATGATGTGCATCGGCATTATGATCGTCCTCGTCATCGCCATTACCGTAAACCACATCGCAATCACTACTATCGGGATCGGCATCACCGCCACGAATATCGTCAACCATTGCGGCCTTATCGAAGTCGGCCTTATCGCGGCTATCGTGATCATTATCCCAGTTATCGCTGGAATTCCACAGATGCCGCTATTGCCGGGGCGGTGATCGGTCTGGCGATTGGCAGTATCGTAGCCACTTTGCCGGATAATTGCTTTAACGTGATTACCCGTGGCATTTCTTATCATAATTGTCGGGGTACTTATTATCGCCCCTATTATGAAAATAATGCGATAATCTATGAAGTGGTGTCCGATCCGACACCGTGATCGCAACGGCAACGAGTCAAGCTTTTATTTGAGGAGCTTAGATTCGTTTTTATGAACGTTAGCGTGAGACGAAAGCGGTTTTTTGCGCGATTAGCACAAAAAGAAGCTTGCATCGAACTCAGTTAAATATAAAAAAACGACGCCCGAAAGCGTCGTTTTTTTATTCCTCAAAGCCTTATTGGGTGGTTGTCAAACTGTTAAGATCCACCTGAAAACGAATGGGATCAACAGATACTGCAACGAGATCGACAGTATATAATATGTCACTGAAACGCAGTTTAGGAATAGTCAAACGTCCCGTGTTACCATCAAAATTACTGGCTTGCGTACTGCTTTCTGTCGTTGCGCCGAAACCGTCCAGAGGCAGTTCAAATATCAATTGAATCGGATCGATTAAATTTATGCGCGCCCAGATGGTCAATGGGCTGCCAGTGACTGTTACCACAGGCATATAAAGTTGGAAAGTCATCGCATCCAGCGTGGCAACAACTTCCTCGACACCACCAGTCTGCTTGTTGGCGGCATCGAACAGCACATGCACCATACCGTTAGATAAAGTCAGGCCGCCACGCGGCGCGCCTAACAAGAGATCGGCCTTACCGTCATTATCCATGTCCGCAATATCCAGGGTATTACCCATTTCCCCACAACACAGAAGCTCAGGTGGTTCCGGCGTATAAATCCCCAGGTCGCCATCGACATCCAGATCATAGTTGGCCTGTAATGTTGTTGCTCCGTAAATAACATGCACCCAGCCATTTGTACCGCTACCGCTGAAAGCATTGGGTGTACCGATAGTTAAATCAGCAATGCCGTCATTATTCAGGTCTTTGGTGGACAACGTGTAACCGGTATAAAAACCAATCCGGCCCGTGCCGTCACTGAGTTTCAGCGTAATATCAGCATCCAGAAACAAATCCAGAGCAGCACCGCGTTCTGCAACATCTTTGACAACGAATGCCCTGCCTATGCCAGTGGTGCCGAGTTGACCAAGACCGGATAAAGGTGCGCCGATAACCAGATCAGTTTTACCGTTATTATCCAGATCACCGGCTGCCAGACTGCCACCGATTTGATCCTTGTTGAGCGCGCCAGAGATTTTGATATCTGCCGCGCTGCTTAAATCAATTGCCCCGGATAAACCGACTTTTCCATACACGACATAGACTTGTCCGGCTTTTTCCAGATTGCCTGCGGCTTCTTCCGTAACCCCGACTGCGATGTCGCTGATGCCATCCGCATTCAAATCTGCAACGGACAATCCGGTGGCGTTATTGCTGAGATTGACGCTCCAGGGATCGGCAAAATCATCAGGGCGCAATGTTGCATCTGCGCCTGTGCTTAAATCAACGGCAGCGGCCCATTTTTGTCCCGCCTGACCAAACACGACATGGAAAACATTATTGATACCATCGGCAACCACCAAATCATCAACTGTGTCGCCATTGACATCACCAGTGGCGAGGTTCAGCACTTCCATAGAGTTCCAGGTGTTAGATATTTCTGCACCATGAGTATGGGTGAATACGCTGTCGGCATGGGTGGGCATTTCCATTTTTGCGCTGAAATCTGTCTTACCGTAGAGTACATACAGGCGCGGTCCTTCATCGTTTTGTCCGAATTTCGGCGCATAAATGACCAGATCGTCAAAACCATCCTGATTAAAATCACCAGCAGTCATGTGCATACCGAGGTTTTCGCCTTCCAGGGTACCGGAAATGACAAAACTTTCTTTTTCATCGGCGGGATTGACCGGGGAGCTTAATGCCTTGAAACTGCTGCCACCGAAAAAAGCCGCAACCTGCCCGGATTCGGAAATGCCGCGAAACGAGACTTCATCCGGGGTACTGACTATGAGATCCATGACTTGATCACCGTTAAGATCCGCAGTGACCAGGCTGCTCGCAAAGTCCGGTGAAAAGGTATTAAAGGGGGATTCCCCCGTCAGCATCAGATCCACAACCCCCTGATCTTTAATATTCAGATCAGTGATTGCCCAAACGCTGCAACTGAGCACCAGTAAACCGGTGCCAATAAGTTTTTGTATGTAAGATTTCATCACTTATTACTCCCGTTATAAAGTCAGCTTATTTATACAAGTTTAATAATAGAGAGATATTAATCAGATTTTAGCGGATAAACACCCCATTCATGTGCGGCTTCAGAAATTGCCATCAGCACCTTATCAGGCACTTGCCAGGGAATTTCCCCGTGATTATCACCCAGCAATAAACCACCACCCGCGCCTGCTTTAAATATTGCTGTTTTAACAATATCTGTGGCCTGCTGCGCGCTCCAGCGGCGCATTTCTATACCATTGAGGTTGCCTAATAAACTAACCTTGCCACGCGCAATCGCTTTTAATGCTGTCATGTCCTCCTGTGAACTAACACCTACGACCGCCGTGCCAGTGCTTGCAATATCCGCCAGCACTGGCAGGCATTTGCCGGATGCCATATGCGTGGCAGTGGGGCCGTTAATTTGCGCAATTGTGCGTTTGGCAATTTGATAACCCGTTTGTAGATATTGCTCACGGGTGACAATGGTGGAAGAAGATATGGGATCAAAATAACAAATCGCTGTTGCCCCTGCCGCTAATTGTGCATTCGACCATTTCACGCAAAAGGCTTCATTCACCGCTATCAGCTTGTCAAAATGGGTGGGGTCTTCCAGCATCAGATTAAAATAACGCTCAAAACCCAGTTGCATCACCGGCAATGAAAACGGTGATATGGCAACACCAATAATCGGCATCCGCTCTGCCACTTCTGCTTTCATTAAACGCAAAGCCTGCAAAATGCGTTGCAATACCGGCACTTCCTCAGGTTCTGGCACGCTGAGTCTGGCGATATCTTGTGCTGTGCGAATGGGCGGTGCATCAGCATTGGGCGGCCCGTCGAGGAAAAACAGGGTGCCGCCACCAAAAGCCTCTAATTCTGCTGAGGCATAGAAAAAACCATACAGACTATCGTGTTGATAACGTGCCTGCATATCCAGTTGCGCCTTAGCCACACGTTCTGGAGCGGTAAAATAGTCTTCGATAGAGGTATTGGCAAACTTGGCCCCGGTAAGACTGAACAATAAAAACAACGGTACCCGATCCGGTTCCTGGTGTCCCAGTGCTGTCAGGGTGCGTTGCATTGAAGTCATTTCCTGAGATTTCATGAGACCTTCCCCTTGATGATTTCCATAAACAGTGGCAATAAGTCTTCCGCACCACTGGCAGTGGCATCTGCCCCCACTTCCTGCCATAACTGGCTATCAAATCGAAACGGCGCGCCGCCGACAATCAGATACACTTCCAGGCCACGTTGTTGCAACTGCTCGCGCACATAAGTAATGCGCAACGCACTGCGTAACATCAAAGTGGAAATTAACAATACCTCAATTTTATCTACTTCCACCTGCTCGATTAAAGCATCCGCATCCAGGTGTCCTAAATCAATAATATCGTAACCTGTTGCACGCAGGATGGAATGAATAATGCGTTTCCCCAGAAAATGATAATCCTCCAGCACCACAATACCGATATTTGGCTGTGGATTGCGTAAGCGCCCCGGTGGTGCCAATACACTATCAACCAGTTCTTCACAGATTCTGGCGCTCATATACACCTGGGATAAGGCCACATTACCGGCTTCCCAGTCATTACCAATATTTTCCATTGCCGGAACCACCACCCCTTCAACAACATCCAGAATAGGTTGAGCGGTTAATTCAGTCAGAATATCTTCTGCCTGCAAGCGATCAGTCGCCAGCAAAGCGGCTTTCATCTCATCAGCAATACGTATGTAATCCGGCATGGGGTAAGCCCTCAATTGATATTTAAAATAAGATACTTTTGGTAAATTTTTTGCATCTTATTCTACTTTTACTCATAACCGTTTCCTATAGTGTCTAAGGCGTCAACTATAAGTAATTGGTGTTGCCTAATATCAGTCAATTATAGTTCACAAATAGGGTTTTTCCCATTATTGACACTGTAAACGATAATCGTTATCATTATCATCCACACTCATAAGGTTTGTTATTACTCAGAAAATTGGAAAAAAATGAATCATAAAATGATAATACTGATACTGCTGGCGACCCTATCAGGAACGGGTCTTGTTCAAGCCGATATGGGCATGGCTAAGCAGATGCAAGATATGGAACAACGATTACAGTACCTGGAACGGCAGCTACAAAGCCAGGATACACTCATTCAGCGCAAGCAAGACCAAATTATAGCACTTGAAAAATTGCTTGCAGCCCCTCCTGTTGTAGCAAATGCAACAACAGAGCCAAACGAAGCCACTAATGACTGGCACAAGGCTATTACAATCAGTGGTTTAGTTGAAGTAGAAGCCACCCGCACCAGTAATGCGGATATTAATGATACCAATAATAACAACGCAGCCAGTGACTTGGTATTGGCGACTGTTGAGTTGGGCCTTAATGCGCAGATTACAGACTGGGTGAATGCAAACATTGTCCTGCTTTATGAAGAAGATCAAACTGGATTGGATGTGGATGCTGCCACTATCACGCTTGGCAAGCTGGAGCACAATCCATTTTATTTCACCGCAGGCCGCACTGCTTTACCCTTTGGCAGATTTGAAACCCACATGGTTTCTGATCCATTCACTTTGGAAATAGGGGAAACCTTTGAAACCGTTGCGCTGGCAGGTTTTGAATACCAGGGGTTTTATGCGAGTGCTTATGTCTTTAACGGTGATATCAAAACGCTTGCAGAGACTCAAAGCGGGACTAAGCGCATTGATAATGCAGGCTTTAATCTGGGGTATGCCTGGGAAACAAAAATCCAAGGTCTCGATATTGGTTTGAGTTATCTCAATGATTTGGCTGAATCTGACAGTATCAGTGAGCATCTGAATGGTCACAATACCCAAGATGAAATTGCTGCCTACGGCCTTCATGCCACTTACCGTCACGGCCCTTTCAATATTATTGGCGAATACTTAGCCGCAGCGGATCGCTTTGCGCTGGCTGAGCTTGATTTTAAATCAACGGGTGCTCAACCCAAAGCCTGGAACCTGGAAGCCGCTTACGAGCTTCCATTAATGAGCAAAGACCATACCCTGGCTATCGCTTATCAAGTAACAGAAGAGGCGCTGGCCTTAGCACTGCCTGAAAAACGTTTATTATTAGGCTGGTCACTGCTGATGCTGGAAAACACCCGTTTGAATCTTGAGTTTGCTTATGAGCAAGCCTATGAGGTCGCTGATGGTGGTAGTGGGCAGGATGCCAAGAGTCTGGCGGTGCAGTTGGCGGTTGAGTTTTAATCGTTTAAGGCTTCAATATTATCGTTTTTTCTGCATTGTTTAAATGCTCGATACTATACTTTTAAATAGAGATTTTTAGAAATACTTAGACTGTATTTCAATAACTGTATTTCAATAAAAGTATGGGGAGGGCATCTCATGTTTGCTTATCTCAAATCTGTTTTACCGATATGGCTGCCCCATTTTAAGCTGAGATTTTGTGCTTGTTTATTCGCTGCATTATGCTTGCTGATTTGGAGTAGCAGCGTGGCACAAGCTGCGGCAGGCAGTATCCAGTTTGTTTCAGGCAGTTATTCGGTTAATGAAGACAACGGTTCGGTGACAATCAGTGTCAGCCGTGCCAGCGGCAGCGATGGCGCTGTCAGCGTGCCTTATGTCAAAGCTGTTGGCGGCAGTGCGACTGCCGGTAGTGATTTCAGTGCGGTCAGCGGCACTTTGAATTGGGCTGATGGCGATAGCGGCAATAAAAGTTTTCAGGTGCCGATCAGCAATGATAGCTTAGATGAAAGCAATGAAACCTTTGCTTACGGCTTCGCTGCTTCACCTTCTGGCGGCGCTTCGCTGGGAAGCCCGATGATTACACAAATTACCATTATTGATGACGATGAGCCGCCACAAGAACATGGTGTTTTACAATATCTCCAGAGCAGTTACAGCATTAACGAAAACGCAGCTTATGTCATCCTCGGCGTTATGCGCACTAACGGCAGTGATGGCGCAGTCAGTGTGCCTTATATTAAAGCCGTTGGTGGCAGCGCAACGGCTGGCAGTGACTTTACCGCAGTCAGCGGCACTTTGAATTGGGCTGATGGCGACAGCAGCACAAAAACATTCCAGGTACCGATTATTAACGATAGCTTAGAGGAAAGTAATGAAAACTTTGCTTATGGCTTTGCTGATTTTCCTTCTGGTGGTGCAACGCAGGGGGCAACCGCAATAACCAACATTACTATCATTGATGACGATGAGCCACCACCAGAGCACGGGGTTTTGCAATACTTCCAGAGCAGTTACACGGTGAATGAAAGCGCCGGTAGCGTCACCCTCAGCGTCACCCGCACAAATGGCAGTGATGGCGCAGTCAGCGTGCCTTATGTCGCGGCAACTGGTGGCGATGCGGATGCAGGCAGCGATTATACCGTCGTCAGTGGCACCTTATCCTGGGCTGATGGCGACAGCAGCAGCAAGAGTTTTCAGGTACCCATCATTAACGACAGTGCGCATGAAGGCAATGAAAGTTTTGCTTATGGCTTTGCTGATTTTCCTTCCGGTGGTGCAACGCAGGGGCCAACTGCAATAACCAGCATTGCCATTATCGATAATGATGATCCGCTGCCGGGTTCGCTGCAATTTACCCAGACAGATTATAGTATCAATGAAGGCGCGGGTGCTTTAAGCATTCAGGTCAGCCGCACGGGGGGCAGCGATAATCAGGTCAGCGTGGGTTATCAGGCCGCAGTTGGCGGTGCTGCAACGCCTGACGTGGATTATACCGCCGTCAGTGGCAGCTTATCCTGGGCCGATGGTGACAGCAGCAACAAGAGTTTCCAGATCCCCATCACTAATGATGATGATTTTGAAAGCAATGAAAGTTTTGCTTATGCCCTGGTTAATGCAACCGGGGGCGCAGTCATTGGTACGCCTTTAATGGCCCAGATTTTAATTGTTGATAACGATGATGCGGTTGCTGGTAGTCTGCAATTAGGCAGTGCAAGTTACAGTATTATCGAAAATGCCGGTAACGTCTCTATCACGGTATTACGCACGGATGGTGCTGATGGTCAGGCAACGGCAACATTTCGCACCGAGTCGGTATCCGCTACCGCAGGCAGTGATTATACAGCGCTTAATCAGAGCGTGGCCTGGTCACATGGTGACAGTACCAGTAAAACCATCAATGTGCCGGTGCACGATGATAGCCTGGTCGAAGCTAATGAAACCTTTCTGGTCAAACTGGAAAACATTAATGGCGCACAAAATGGCAGCCCTTTGCAAGCCACGGTGACCATTATTGAAAATGATGAGCATCAAGCAGGGTCTTTGCAATTTCAGCAGGCCGTATATCAGGTCTACGAAGCAAGCGGGCAGGCCGTTATCCATGTCGTCCGCGTTAATGGCGCAGATGGCGCGGCGGCGGTATCTTATGCCAGCCGTGATGCTGATGCGGTTGCCAATTCGGATTACACGCCAGCCAGCGGTGCATTAAGCTGGGCTGATGGCGATGCTACGAGCCGCACCATCACCGTGCCTTTACTCAGTGATGGCATTCCCGAAGATTCGGAACATTTCTGGGTGGAACTGAGCAATGTCAGCGGGGCAACACTGGGCAGTCATCGTGAAGCCTATATCGACATCAGCGACAATGATGCACTCACCGATAGTGTGCAATTCACCCAGAACGAAGCCCAGGTGAATGAAAGCACGGGCATCTTGACCTTGACGGTCAGCCGCAGCGGTACTTTCCAGGGTGCGCTCAGCGTGGATTATGAATTAATCGATGGCACTGCCGTGATTACGGAAGATTATGAAGCATTACAAGCCGTGCCATTGCGACTGGAATGGACGGATGGTGATAACACGGATAAAAGTTTCAGTATCACGCTTGCTGATGATGGCGTGGTAGAAGGTGATGAAGATTTCAGTGTGCGTCTGTTGAATCCTCAGCAGGTCTTGTTAGGGGAAAACAATATCGTACAAGTGAGCATACTCGACCATAACCCTGTCAGCACTATCTTGCAGTTTGCACAAGCGAGCTATCAAGTCGGGGAGGGTGATGGTGAAGTGGTCTTGCGGGTCACGCGCAGTGCAGATGATGGTAATTATGATACGGCGGTTGCTGTGGCATACGACATACAGGATGCTGATGCGCTTGCCGGAGAAGATTTTCAGGCAGTTGCCAGTGGTACGCTGAACTGGGTTGCCGGTGACAGTGAACCGCAAAGCATTAGCATCACCCTGATAGATGATGCCATCATTGAAAACTATGAACATTTTCTGGTGAATTTACAAAATCCAGATAATGCAATATTAGGCAGTATCATTTCTGCCTATGTTGATATTCAGGACAATGATGTGCTGGTTTTGGATACGCTACAGTTTGTCCAGAGCAGTTATAGCGTGGATGAAACAACAGAATATTTGGATCTGGCAGTCAGCCGCACCGGCACCGGGGCTGGTGCAGTGGAAGTTTCTTGTAACAGTTTCGATAGTTTCACCGGTTCTGCACAAGTTGATAAGGATTACCTCACCGTTAATACCACACTATTTTGGGCTGATGGGGAAACCGGGACGATAACTATCACTGTACCGATTATCAATGATGACGAAGTTGAAGAAGATGAGCGTTTTACAGTGATGCTCAATAATGTCACTGGCGCAGTTATCGGAGAACCTGGCAGCATACAAGTCACCATTCACAGTGAAGATAGCGCGCCGCAATGGTCAGCCAGCGCCCATCTGTTGCAAAATGCCACGGGGGATATTCTGGAAGTGGTATTACAACCGCAGGCGGAACACTATAACACCCGCAGCAATATTTATATTGCCGCAAGTTATCAGGATAGCTGGGCTTGTGCGCTGCAATTACCGGAAAAAACCGAGTTTGTGCCTTGTGATCCGCTGTTTCCTTTTGTTGAAAAAACCTTACAGGAAAATCTGAGCTTCCAGGTTTCACTGGACGGTTTGGATGCCTTGTATGCCGGTATTCAATTCTGGGTGGGTTATGCCGACAATATTGATGATTTGATGGCAAGCCAGCGTTTTATGCCGGTGTTTGAAATTCCGCCAGTGCCACCGCAGCCGATTACCGCAACAATTCAATATACACCGGAAAGCGGGCGCAGCATTCAGTTTGATGCCAGCGCAAGCACGGGTAATGAGTTGCGCTTTGATTGGGATTTCGGTGATGTGCAGCATTCAACTGAAATCAGTCCGCTGCATGAATATGCCAAAGACGGGCATTATGCCGTTGTATTAACGGTGACGGATTATCACCAACAGCAATCCATAATCGCCGCTTTTGTGGATATTCAAACGCCCCAGCCGCAATCCAGCAGCTTTAATGTCGAAACACAACGGCTGCAAGTCCCCGCAATTCAGGTACCGGGTGCGGGTTTGTTTGAAACCGTCTTGTATTGGGAAGTTGGCAGTATGCCGCCGCGTTTTACGCTGACTATTGGTGAAAGTAAAGCCTTACCACCGGATGCCAAACAAATTCTGAAAGAAATCGCTGTGTATTTGCCGGATAATCACCGGGTTTGGATACCCAGCGTGGATGTACCGGGTCTAGGGATGATCAATCTTGAATTTGAAGAAACCCTGCCCGGTCATTTTGAACTGTTGTCTTATCGCAGCACGGAAGACGCAGTGAGTTTGCTTGATGGACTCAAAGCAGAACTGGAAAAAATACTGTACAACACTTTGCAAAGTAACTTGCAAGGCGTTTACCAAAACGGGCAGAAATATCTGGCATTCATTTCTGGTGGTGTGGGTAAATTTATTGGTATGACGCTGTATATTGATATGGCGGATTATTTCGCGCTCAGCCCGGAAGGTCAGCGTGGCTGGGTTACTTTATGGATTGATGGCGTGGTTGGTATCGGTATCAGTCCGCCGCTTCATTTTGGGTTAGTGCCACTGCAATTTACGCCAACCGAGCAAGACCCGCTGCGCCGTTATACGGCTGCCTTAGCCACCATACCGGCACTGGGCATTACCGGCGTCAGCAGCAGCGACAGTCAAGCGGCGCTGCAATGGGGTAATCCCCGGGAATGGATAAGCAATATCCGTCAGGCTCATATCGCGGAAATCAATGCTTCTGCCAGTTTGTTTGAGTTCGCACACAACTTGCTGCGGCTGGAAATCCGTAAAAGTGTATTGGATGGCCTGCTGCATACGGCATTGTCCAGCGCGGAAGGGCAACTGGATATGGCGGCTCTGAATGAGCAGCTTTATCCCGCGCTCATCAGCCTGATCCATTCTAACCCGGATACGGGTGAAATCGAGATTACCACCCCGGACACCCATCGCTACTTCAGCAGCAGCGACAGCGGGCCGTCCGCAGGTGGTAATCTGGGCATGATTACCCAGGTATACGGTGGCATTGATAATGATTTGGATGGTTATGGCGATTTGCACTATCCGATATTCAGTGAGGTCAGCAATCGTGGCGTTTTGCTGAATGTGGTGATGCAAAACAATGGTGGCAACACCCGCCACTACAGCATTAAGGTGGAAAACATGCCGGAAGGCTGGTTTATCTATCCATATAATGACAGTTTGAAATCTGAGTTGTATCCCAGGCAGATTGATTTGGACGGGGTTAAACCGAAAACCTCTGCCACCGCGCAATGGCTGGTTGGTGCTTATGCCCACGCCCCGCAAACGGCAAGCTTGACGTTTAAGCTGTATCAAAACCGCCAGTGGCCGCGTTCCAACCTGTTACTGGATACATTGGAAAATGTGGAATTACATAAATATACGGGGATTATTGTTCAGTAATACCAATTTCTGCTGAGAAATTGGCAGCAGTATTTCTGTTTCGGGAATGCCTGACAAGGTTTTCCCGAAACATTATGCGTGCCTGGGTTTGTAACCTGAACGTTTATTCAATAATAACCGGCACCGTATCCAATACCGGAAAATCCAATTGCCCCGGTGTGGTCAAACCCACATAAAAAATATAAGCACCGGGAAAATCAGCCAGAGAAAGTTCTGGAAATAAAGGAATAATGCGCTGGCTGATAGCCTGTGACAAATCAAAGTTTGTCCGCAAAGGCGAAGGGATAGGCGCATTGCCCTGTGGATTCCAGGGCTGCAAACCCGAATCCGTGAAAAAATACAAATCCGTACCCAGCAAACCCGCTGAAAAAGCCACGTACACATCATAAGTACCGCTGCCGTTTAATACCAGGTCAGCACCTAATAATTCACCTTGTTCAACCTGGGTATCACTGACAATAACGGCGGCCTGTCCTGCTGCATTGCTGCTGCTAAAATAAACTGAAAATAACAAGCAGATTAAAGCAAGCAGCTTGTTTTTTGATAAAAAATGAATAAACATGATAATAATTCCTGTACTAACCTGAGTTTGGCGTAGCTTCATTTGAAGATACTGATAGCTGCTAATAAAATTCTAGTCTAAAATTGAGCAGAAAAATATGAACTACGGACTCACCGATATTTTCACCCTGTTAGGTGCGCTCAGTCTGTTTCTTTACGGCATGAAAGTGATGAGTGACGCGCTGATGGCCTTGGCTGGAAATCGTATGCGTAATATTTTAGCGACTACCACCTCCAATCGTTTTTTTGCCGTCATCACAGGTTTTATCATCACTGCCATTATTCAATCCTCTTCTGCCACCACCTTAATGGTCATCAGCTTTACCAACGCCGGATTACTCACTTTAACCGAGTCTATCGGCGTGATCATGGGGGCGAATATTGGCACCACCGTCACCGCCTGGTTGATTTCCATACTTGGTTTTAAGGTTAAAATGAGCGCCCTTGCCTTGCCGTTACTGGGGTTTGGTTTTTTATTGAGCTTATCAAAGAAGGCCAATCGTCAGCACTGGGGGTATTTTACGATTGGTTTTTGCCTCCTGTTTATTGGCTTGCAGTTTTTGCAGGATTCCGTGCCTGATATACGCAATAACCCGGAAGCACTGGCTTTCTTATCCGAATATACCAGCAAGGGTTTTTTATCCGTTTTATTATTTTTGTTGTTTGGTACGATTTTAACCCTGGTGGTGCAATCTTCCAGCGCGACCATGGCTTTAACCTTGCTGATGTGTTTTGAAGGCTGGATACCCTTTGATATGGCTGCGGCAATGGTGCTGGGGCAGAATGTCGGTACCACGATTACTGCCAATATTGCCGCGCTGGTGGCTAATTATCAGGCTAAACGCGCCGCCATTGCGCATTTGTTATTTAACCTGCTGGGTGTGATTTGGGGTTTAATCCTGTTTTATCCCATTTTACATGCGATGGAGTGGCTGATGTTGCAAATGGGTGAGGATTCACCGTTTCTCGCCACCGCGACTATCCCTGTGGCTTTATCGCTGTTTCATACCTGTTTTAATATCGCCAATACCCTGATGCTGATTGGCTTTGTTGATTGGATAAGAGAAATTGTTGAAAAAGTGGTACCTGTCGTTGCAGATAAAGCCACCGAAATTGATGAACCGCATTTTCTCAGTGAGTCATCACTAAAATTCCCACAAACAGCCATTAAAGCCTTATTTGATGAGTCCCTGCGTTTATTGGAAACCACTGCATATCAGGCTATTGCACATGGCCTGCATGTACACCGCAAAGATTTGGAATCCGGAAAAAAACTGAAACACATTCTGAAGTCACCCGACACCATTCCACTGGATCTGGATCGGCTTTACGATACTAAAATCAAAACCATTTACAGTTGTATTTTGTCTTATGCCACGCGCCTGCAAAGTCAATTTACCCTGGAGCAAGAAAAAATTGAGATAATTCGTAATATTCTGATTGCCGATAGAATGCTGGTTCAGGTAGTTAAACAAATGAACTCTCTGCATGATAATATTGAACATTATATGGCATCGGATAACCTGAGCATCCGCCGCGAGTATAATATTCTGCGCCGTCATATCTTAAAGATTATTCGCAGCATTCATCATATCGCCACCGCCGAGCAAGCGGAAACTCATATAGAAAAACAGGCACTGCAAAAACTCAAAGCCGAAGAGCTTGATGTATTGCTGAGTGGGCGGCTTGATAAACTGGTATTGGAAGGTGAAATCAGTAATGATATGGCAACTTCATTAATGAATGACAGCGCGGCTGCCTTGCGTATTTCACAAAAACTGGTAGATATTACGACCCTGTTGTATACCCCGGAAGATGCCCTGAGCAAACAGATTGACGAGCACAGTGAGCTGGAAGCGCTTGAACCTGTGGCGGTTGAATCAGCAACACCTGATGAGAAGACACCTAAACAACCACCTGCTGAGCCAGCAGGCGTTTAATGCCAAAATTAGTACATCAGCAACCTTCTATTGTCGGACTTCATACCAAAGACCTGACAGGTTTTTAAAACCTGTCAGATCTGCACTTCCTCCATTAAAATAAGCTTGGTGGTGTACTATCACTTTGCTGTCTATAAGGTAGCGTTCCCAGTAAGCCAGCATTCTGTTAAAATACACGCCATGCAACGGACTGACTTTCATTTTGACTTACCCCCCGAACTTATCGCGCAAACCCCGGCCCAGCAACGCACGGACAGCCGCTTGTTATGCCTGCAACGGCATACGGGTGCGATTTTGGATCAAAACTTTACCGACCTGCCCAACTGGTTGAAAGCCGGTGATTTGCTGGTATTAAACAACACCCGGGTGATTCCGGCGCGTTTGTTTGCTCATAAACCCAGCGGTGGCAAGGTGGAAATCCTGATTGAGCGTTTATTAGGCGAACATCAGGCGCTTGCACATCTGCGCGCCAGTAAATCGCCCAAACCCGGCACTGAAATTATTCTGGATAATACCCAACAACAGGCGCAATCCTTATGGGTTGAGGGCCGTGAAGGGGCTTTATTTAAATTATCCAGCCCTGCTGCCACACCACTGAGCGCCCTGCTCTCAGAATTTGGTCATGTCCCGCTGCCACCGTATATTCAACGCGCTGACCAGCAACAAGATAAAAACCGCTATCAAACCGTTTATGCCAGTTGTGATGGTGCGGTGGCTGCGCCAACAGCGGGTTTGCACTTTGACCAGGCCATGCTGGAACACCTGAGCGCCCAAGGTATTGAGCAGGCTTTTGTCACCTTGCATGTGGGTGCTGGCACCTTTCAACCGGTACGGGCGGATAATCTGGATGAGCATGAAATGCACGCGGAATGGCTGAGCGTGTCCGAAAGGGTGTGCGAACAGGTCAAGGCCACCAAAGCCGCCGGGGGACGGGTGGTGGCAGTGGGCACTACCAGCGTGCGCGCGCTGGAAAGCGCGGCGGCTGATGGCGAACTCAAACCTTTTGAAGGTGATACCCGCTTGTTTATCCAGCCCGGTTATCAATTCCGGGTGGTGGATGCCTTGCTCACCAATTTTCATTTATCGGAATCCACCTTGCTGATGCTGGTCAGTGCTTTTGGCGGCTACCAGGAAGTCATGCAGGCTTATCGTCACGCGGTGGCAGAACAATACCGTTTTTTCAGTTATGGCGATGCGATGTTTTTTTATGAGTAAGCTGAATGATTTTTGCTTAAAAAAAACTGATATCGAACTCAGCTTATGAAACCAATATTTTTTCCACTTTGTGGCCTGATTTTATTCAGTCTTGCCCCGCTGGCACACGCAAATAGCGAAACCCAGGCTCCAGAACAAGTGCTGGATGCCGCTTTGCAAACCCAGCAGGACATACAACAGGCCAACCGTAGCAGCCAGCAGCAGGTCGAGCAACTCGATGATGAAACCCAGGTTTTATTCAATGAATATCAACAAGTCAATGCTGAAATTAAACGCTTAAAAGTCTGGAATCAGCAACTGCAACGCCAACAACTCAGCCAGCAACAAGCTTTTACCGACTTAGCGCAACAGCAACAGCGCATTGCTCAAAACCGTGAGCAACTCTCGCCCATGCTGGAAGAAATGCACGCGGTGTTGACGCAGTTTGTCAGGCTGGACTTACCGTTTTTACCTGAAGAGCGCCAGTTACGCCTGAAAGCTTTGCGTGAATTATTAGATAATAACGACACGCCATTGCCTGAAAAATACCGGCGTATGCTGGAAGCCTGGCAGGTGGAAATGGAATATGGTCGCGCCCTGGAAACCTGGACGGCAACGCTGGCAGACGGTGAGCAGGTGGAACAGCTTAGCCAGTTTTTACGCCTGGGGCGGGTGGCTTTATACCGCCTCAGTCTTGATGGGCAGCAGGCGCACTATTGGGATGCCGCGCGAAAAAACTGGATAGCACTGAATGCACAACAAGCGGACAATATCGACAAAGCGATTCGTATCGCTAAAAAACAAATGCCTGCACAATTATTACGCCTCATTATCCCCCGTCCGATGCCCCCCAGCCCCGCTGCCCCGGAAGACATCGCCAGTGAAAAAATCATCCGCGAAGAAGCTGTCAGTCATGAATAAAAGCATTGTCTTGATAAGTCTCTGTCTGTGCTTTTGGCATGGTGTGATAGCTGCGGAAACCACAGCGCCAGCTATCCAGACCTTGACTGAATTATTAAAAAATGTACGTCAGGCGCAGCAACAGGAAAATCAGGCCAACAGCGAACGCGAAGCCCGATTTTTAGCGCAGCGCGAGCAACAACAACAACTGCTGGAACAAGCCAAAGCCGAGCGTGATGAGCTGCGTCAGCAGGGTGAACAACTGCGTCGCCAACTCACGCAAAAACAGCAACAACTGGCACAGGAGCGCCAGCTTTTTCAACAGGAAAACCAGGATTTACAAGCTGTATTCAGTCAAATCCGACAACTTGCCGCAGAACTGCAAACCCCGTTTAGTGATTCACTGGTTGGCGCGCAATTTCCCAAGCGCAATCAACAACTGCAAGCCTTGCTCGATACTGAACAGGTACCCACATTAGCCGAAATCCGCCAGCTTTGGAACAATCTGCTGGAAGAAATGGTGGAAAACGGTCAGGTCAGGCAATTTGAGGCTCAGGTGATAACGCCCAATGGTGAAGCCCAAACCCAGCAGGTGATTCGTATTGGTCTGTTTACTGCGATTTCAGAACAAGGCCGCTTTTTACGCTATCTGCCGGAAACGGGGCATTTGGTAGAACTGGCGCGGCAACCACCCGCGCGTTTTGGCCTGTTAGCCCACAAATTTGTACAAAATGCACAAAACAGCACAAAACCGGCAGAGATGTGGCTGGATCCCTCGCGCGGCAGTTTGCTGGCGATGGAAGTGCAAAGCCCGGACTGGCAAACCCGGCTCCAGCAGGCGGGGGTGATTGGTTATATTATTTTAGGCGTGGGTGCTTTGGGTTTACTACTGGCTTTGGAGCGTCTGCTGGTATTATTGCTGGAGCGCCAGAAAATGCGCAGGCAACTCAAACAGACTAAGCAGGTACGGGAAAATAACGCTTTGGGTCGGCTGTTAAAAACCTATCAACAACGCACCCACTGGGATACAGAAACCCTGGAATTAAAGCTAGAAGAAACCATTCTTACCGAACTGCCGCGTTTCCGGCGCGGCCTGAACAGCCTCGGCGTACTTGCAGCAATTGCTCCGCTGCTGGGCTTGTTAGGCACAGTCACCGGCATTATCCACACCTTCCAAACCATCACCCTGATGGGCAGTGCCGATCCCCGGCTGATGTCCGGCGGCATCTCCGAAGCCCTGCTCACCACTGCCCTGGGTTTGATTATCGCAATTCCCTTAATGCTGTTGCACAGCCTGCTCAGCAGCGTTTCCAACCAGTTAAGCCATCAACTGGATGAGCAAGGCACGGCGATTGTGGCGCAGAATGCGGAGTTGCAATCTGGATGATTGTTTACCTGATGTTCCTTAGTATTTTTATTCACTGCCGTTAATTTGTTGCTTGCGTGAAAAACGCAGTTTCGCACCTTCCAGTAAATTCCATAATACCGGCACAATAAACAGTGTCAGCATGGTTGCCGTTGCCAGACCATTAACAAAGGTTGAAGCCATCGTACCCCACACCAGGGAATAATAAGGAATGCCAAATGCCATAGGCAGCAGCCCCAGGGTGGTGGTTAAGGTGGTTAATAAAATCGGGCGCAGGCGGATGCGGATACCCGCTTCAATGGCAGCGCGGCGACTGGCCCCGGCGCGATAACGTTTATTAATAAAATCCACCAGCACCAGTGAATCGTTGACCACTACCCCGGTCACGCCGATGATGGCAATGAAGCTGTTCACCGTAAACAGTGATTGCGTTAACAACTTGCCAAACACCACGCCAATCAAAGCAAAGACAATGGCAGATAGAATAATCAACGGTTGCAGATAAGACTGAAACTGGGTTGCCAAAATCACATACATGATGAGAATTGCCAGGATAAATGCATAAGCCAGCGAGGTGTACGAGCGCTTGGTGTCTTCATGCGCACCGCCGAATAATAAAGTTGCGCCGGGATACTGCTCGCGGATGTTGGCATAATACTGCTCAATGCGTTTGACTATCACTGGCGTGGAAGTTGGCACATTGGCTTTTAAGTTGGCGCTGAGACTGATAACCCGCTGACCTTGGTAACGTTTAAGGTAGCCGGGTTCCTGCACGCTTGCCAGGCTTGCCACATCTTCCAGGCGCACTGCACCACCGGCGTGTTCAATCAGCGGAATGCGCAGGGCATCACCGGGTTGTTGTAATTGCGCAGGATTGATGCGTAATTTCATATCCACTTCTTCATCATCAAAGCGGTATTTACCGATATAACGCCCATCTAAGGCACTGGCGGAAAGCTGCGCCACCTGCGCGGGGGATAAGTTATATTCATAACTGCCCTGCTGATTGACGTGAAAGCGCAACACCCGCTTCGGGCGGCCCCGACTGTCTTCAAGATTGACCAGATGTGGTGCAATTTCCGGATCTTCTTGTAAAAACTGTAACAGATTATCTGCCAGTCCGGTGATGGCCTGATTGTCATTGCCTAATACCCGCACATTCAGTGCTTTTCCCGTAGGCGGGCCATCTTTCTGGGGACGTAATTCGATGTGATAACCGGGCTTATCAAATTTTTCTTTGATGCGTTGCTGCATCCATTCCAGATGTTTAAGCGGATCATTGCTTGGATAATCGGCAAAATGCTGTTGGTTACGTGGTGGCAGTGTGACCATGACCATGCCAATATTGCTATCAAATAATTCCTGATAATCTTCGTTGAGTTTAAAACCGGCAAAACCAGCCGCAGATTCTGCCATGCCTGCGCCATCTTGCATCACAAAACGTGACATCGCTTCCATCTCTTTCGCAACCTGCTCAATAGAAGCGCTGCTGGGCGCTTCATAGTCGATATAATACAGGCTGTAATCATCGGGAAAAAACTGGATGCGAATTAAAGGCACGGTGCCGCTGAGGGATAAACCCATAATGCTCACAGCGGCAATAAATGCGATAAAAACAACAAACAAACTGGTGAAACGAAAACGCAAAGTCAGTTGAATCATGGTTTCCGTTATACGGCGCGCCACCCGCATAAACAGGTTATCATCTGCCACTTCTGCGGCAATTTCTGCGGCAATATCTTGTTTCTGAGACAATGCTTTTGTATCTTGGGTTACATTTTCAGAACTCAGCTTGGGCTTTGGGCCATAATCAAAATAATGAATGGGCAAAATCAGCAGACATTCAAATAAAGAGGCCACAATAGCAAAACTGACCGCCATTGGAATCTGGGCAAAAAATTCCCCGGTGGTACCAGTCATAATCAGCAGTGGTAAAAATGCGGCGACCGTGGTTGAGGTTGCGGCAAGCACCGGCAGCATCACTTCGCTGGTACCATCAATAATCGCCTGTTTTAGTTCCTGCCCGGTCTCGACATGACGGTAAATATTTTCCAGCACCACAATGGCATCATCAACCACAATGCCGCTGACTAAAACAAAAGCAAACAAGGTGATTTGATTAAGTGAATTACCCGTCAGATACATGATCAGCAATGTCACCAAAAAGGCAAAAGGAATCCCCACTACGGTCAGACCTGCGTTACGCAAGCCCATGAAATAGCCGATTAATAATGCCACCAGTATAATACCCAGCAGCATGTTATAACCCAGGGTTTCTATATCATCTTTGACCCGCAGCGTAGAGTCCTGGGTCAGTACCGTACTGACGCCCTCTTTTGCCAGCATCGGCTGAAATTCTTCGGTAATGGCTTTAAGCTGTTTTATGATTGTCAGCGCATTACCCGCGTTGGCCTTAATAACTTGCAGGGCTACCGCAGCTTCGCCATTCACCGAAGAAATTACCAGAGGATCTCTATAGCCTGCTTTTACCTGACTGGCAACATCAGCAAGGCGAATAAAGCCGCCGTCGCCATCGCGGCGCAGCACGGTGTTTAACACTTGTTCCGGGGAGCGAAATTGCTCATCCACCCGTACCACAAATTCCCCTGCGCTATTACTAAAATTTCCTGCGGGAATGGATAAATTGGCACGCTCCAGTGCTGCCGCCACGCCGTCAAATGTCAAACCCAGGGCGGTGAGTTTTTCCCTGTCTAAAAAAATATGAAATTCACGGATATATTCACCCGTGATTTTAATTTGTTTTATGCCTGAAATTTTTTCCAGTTTCAGTTTAATTTCCTTGGCCATCAGGCTCAAGGCACGATTACTGCGCTCACCTTTGAGATTGACCACCACCATGGGTACCACATCATTAATTTCAATTAACTCAATGCTGGGGGGATCTACGCTATCGGGCAATTCATTGAGCATACCCAGGATTTTAAAGCGCAACTCGCCATACAGTCGCTCATAATCGCTGTCATCAATGAATTTCAGGTGGATAGTTGAACGCGCCCGGTAAGATGTGGATTCAATAAACTCCACGTCCGCCACATCTTCCAGCGCATCTTCAATTTTTTTGGTGACTAAACTTTCGACATCTTGTGGCGAGGCTCCGGGAAAGTAGGTGTGAACCAGTACCTCACCAAAATTAACATTGGGATACTGCTCAACCGGACTACTGAGCAGCGCAAAAGCCCCGGCGACAATGAGGAATACAAAAACCAGGTTGTAAAAGACAACCTGAGCCAGTGAAAAACGTACCAGAGCTTTCATTATTGTAACCTGAGTTCAACGTAAGCTTGAGCAGCACTTAAGGCACTGAAAACAGCTTCCATCTCATGCTGAATTGTTGATAGTACGTGCTGGATTTCAACATTTTTGGATAAAAAACCTGATGTCGAGTTCAGCTTATTTGGTTTGAATGCAGACTTTGCAGCAGGTTCATATCCACAAATGTGGCATCAACCGGCTTACCCGCAATTTGTTTAAATGGCTGGTCAGCTTCTCCCAGTTGATCTAATACCAGTGTTGCACCGCTGAAATCATGATTCTGGGTATAATCATTGACCGTCACCAGGGTTTTTATGCCTGCACCTAAAGATGAGCGCAAACCATTGTCAGAGTCTTCCAGTGCCAGACAGTCTGCCGCGCTCAGTCCCATTTTTTCCAGGGTATAGGTATAAATATCCGGCGCTGGTTTTTTCGCTGGCACAATATCACCCGCAGCAATCACTTCAAACCAATCCAGTGACTCTGGTGAGAGGCTGTAGCTTAATAAGGCGGTGACGTTTTCCGGGGTGGTCGTGGTAACAATCGCCAGCTTGATGCCTGCGCTACGGGCCTCTTTTAGCAGGCGTAAAACACCGGGGCGCAGGGGGATTTTTCCGCTTGCGAGCAATTGGGTGTAGTGCCGGGTTTTAGCTTGGTGCAAGCCAGCAACAAAGCCATCCAAATCGGTTTTTGCCGCTGCCGGATGTTCTGCTTTGGGAATTTCACTGAGGTAAAGTTTCATCCGCTCCTTACCTCCGGTGACTTTTAACAAGTCCCCATACTTTTCCACCGACCAGTGCCAATCCAGACCCGCCTCGGCAAATGCCTGATTAAATGCCACGCGGTGTCCATCCCGCTCGGTATCGGCTAAGGTGCCATCAACATCAAATAACAGGGCTTTGAGTTCGCTCATTAATAATGCTCCTTTATAAAAGAAAAATAATTTTATAAAAAAATGGGAAAATAGAATAGTAGTGCTAAACTAAAAAAAATTATAAAATCTTAAGAGGCTGGTTTGGATTTTGTCTTTAAAAACTTGGTATATTATATATCTTACAAGGGGTAAAACTATGAAAAAAATTATTTTTTTATTTACATTATTAGGCTCAAGCTGTATTTATACTGTTGTTGCTGCAGATGTGTTATTTTTAGCTTCAAATAACGCCTGTACGCAACAGGAGCCAGAATATAAAGAAAAAACATATAAACGTAGGGCTAGCTTTAAAGGATATTATGTCTGTGGTAAACGCAATGGCAAAGGTGTTTATATTTACCCTGATCAGAGTTCTTATGATGGATCTTGGAAAGATGGGAAAAAAAATGGCTATGGAGTTTATTATTGGCCCAGTGGCAATGTGTATAGGGGGGAATGGAAAGATAATCAACAACATGGAAAAGGCACTTTAACCTTTGCAGATGGAGGTGAGTTTGAAGGATATTGGAAATATGGAAAAGTAGTCACCAATGAATCAGAACAAAGCTTTATTGCTAGACTTCAATATTTTATTGACCAAGGTGTAGCTATCTTGGACTCTTCAGAATTTAAAAGGAATTTTATTACACTGTATCGCAACCCAAAAAATAATCAAGCACTCTGTTATTTTGGTTTGTGTAATATGCCTGGTGCTGCTGATGAGTTAGCTCGCATCAAAACTGTACTCAGTAAAAATCATCGCATTAATGTTGAAGATTTTATTCAGTCCTCCACATTTAAGCAGGATTTAATTGATATTGTCAATCTAGTTGGAGCACCTGAGTCTGATTATAAAATGACTGAATTTGAAGAAGAATATAATAATCTCATGAATGAAACCAGGAGCAAGGTGGAAACATATATTGATGAATACTTAGATGGTAGTACATTACTTCAACTTATCGATAATGAAAAAGACATTAAGTTTATCCCATCTAGCGAGAATTCAATTAGTATTTGCTATAATGGAAAGGAAAATATACTTTTATTTAGCTTCTGCCAAGGAGGTGATGTCTTTATTTTTAATAAAGATAAAGAGCTTCTTGTAAAACTTATAGAAACCATTATGGCAATTAAGCCTAGTTCAAAATATATAACTAAGGCACACCCACTTTACAGTAGTTATCCTAATTTACTCAAGATTTATAAAAAGAAAGCTATGACTATGTAATAATGATTATAGTTTTTCAGATATTTATCAGCCAATATTAATTTTATAAGACCTTTCAGCACTCTAAAATACTGGAAAATTAATTTCTGAGAAACTATAAGCTTGAAGTGCTTAGGATTACTTTACACTACTTTTTTTGGTGAAAATTAATACACTGAGAATAAAAATCCCAATTGCTGCATACTGCCCTGATGTGAGATTTGTTATTGTAGGATAAGGTGTTATATCTCCACGTAAAAATGTAATAAAAAAATAGGTGATTGACAATAGAGATAGCCCCATGACTGTGATTTCTCCATTCCAACTATCTTTATATCGTTTCTTATAGGTAAGTAAAAACACCCAGATTAAAAAAGTTGTTATTCCATAATATAATTGTGTGGGGTGAATCGCTAACTGATGAAAAATTTTACCAGCAGAAGATGTATCCGGGAATAATACCCCCCAAGGTAATTCTGTAGGTTGACCATGGCAACAACTTGCCATAAAACAGCCAAAGATCCGTTGTATGGCAAGTGCTAAAATAGCATAAGGAAATAAGAAATCTAATGTACGCAAATAAGGGATATTGTATATCCGGCAATACAAGTAGAACGCAATGAATGTAGCAATTAAAGCAGGATAAGAAGAAAATCCACCAAAACCACGCAAATGAAATACTGCAATAGCATCAGTAAAATTAAAACTCTGCATAATTAGGAGTGATATAAACTGGCTCGAAAAAAGAATAACAATAATGATTAGAAAAAAGTTATATATGTCAGAGTAAGTAAGTATATTTCGAGGAAAAAAATATAATATAGGCGGCAAGCAAACAAAAAATGTTAACACCATTGCCGCACCATAAGTATAAATAATATAATCACTGACTTGAAATAAGACAGGATACATTATGGGTTTCCTTTACCACTTTTCAGTTCAGGACATTCTCTGATAGGTAGCATAAAAGCAGAATCAGTCAAGGCTTTAGCGTCTGGTTGAGGGTGAATAGTTAACCTATTTTTCTGGTTGAGTACTTTGATGTTTAATACCCATTGTTGTTGATTTTTGTCACTTTGTGAACTCCAGAATTGAATATTTTGTCCAGCAGAGGGTGAAGGTGGAAACTCAATATCAAATGCATAATTTGAAAGCATGAATAATTCTTCCATAGTAGGCAGTTTCCAGTTCTTAAAATTTGAATTTGTATTCAGATCATCAAGGAGTACTTGAATATCATTATGCTTTCTTGGTAACATTTTGCCCGCAATTATATTTTTTCCCGCAATGCAATCAATTCCTTCAGGAATAATATAGGTGGGGTCATAACAGATTTTATATTCCTTGCCATTTGATTTTAATGGTACAGATATAATCCCTCTCATATTACATGAATCTTTGTACATATAATCCATTTGTGTTCTATTTTTATTTTCCAGGGAATCTCGTAACTCCTGAGCTTGTATATTTTTTTTCTGGGCTACGGTTGTAATAGCCTGTTGATGCATAGGGTTTGACTTTGGAATGATATGCAAAGAATGTTCATACAGTAAAGAAAATATTGCTTCTAAAGTGATTCTATTTGAATCATATTCCTCTACTAATGAAAAAAAATCATTATCAAAGGGCTTTTGCTGCATAGTCTGTTTAGTCATATTTTTATTTGGTTTGACTTGCTGCGGTGTCTTTGATGGCTGCTTATGCTTAGGCGCAACATAAGGATAAGGTAGGGGCAGAGAAGGAACATATTCGTCTGCAAAGTCATCCATATACTCTAAAGCTTCTTGGACATCAGTTTGTATTGGGTTATTACCCTGGTTGTTGTTGCCCTGGTTATTGCCCTGGTTGTTATTGCCCTGGTTGTTGTTGCCCTGGTTGTTGTTGTCCTGGTTGTTGTTGCCCTGGTTGTTGCCCTGGTTGTTGCCCTGGTTATTGCCCTGGTTGTTGCCCTGGTTATTGCCCTGGTTATTGCCCTGGTTATTGCCCTGGTTGTTGCCCTGGTTGTTGCCCTGGTTATTGCCCTGGTTGTTGCCCTGGTTATTGCCCTGGTTATTGCCCTGGTTATTGCCCTGGTTGTTATTGCCCTGACCTTTAGACTGTATTTGATCTTTATGCCATTTTAATTCAGTTAAGGCATCTAAAATACTGTTTATTATCTGGGGGCTTAATTTTTTAGTATTTTTTAAATGCAATAACTGAGTTTTATTTATTTGATTCCGTATTATGGAATATACGCGCTGTTCATAAGTAAAATAAATCCCTACAGACATGTAAATCGGCTCTATACCTTGTGTGCCATGCACACTACCAAATAAAATAATATCTAATTTTTTAGCCGTTGCTAATTGTTGTAACCGTTGCCAAGCCGCTTGCTTTTCCTTATCAGGTATATTGAAATAATTCAGAGGGGCTTCTTGTACAAGGTATTCCAGGTTGCTTATACCATTTTTTGTATTTTTTAAGTTTTGATGCAATAGTGTATCAAAATTATCATAAGTATTCCCCATGAGCATTTGGGTTTGCTGAGGCACTTCTTTAATAAAGGGTAATAATGCAACATTCAAAGGTGCAGCATATACACTACTGCCTCCTAATATAAGATAAGTTAATATAGCTAGGTATAATGAAATTTTGTATTTCATATAAGATGTTTGGTATATTTCAGCCATTATTATTCTCCGTTTTTATTTAGTAGTTACTTACACTCATTACTTCCCAGTACAGGGAGTAAATAAGCTTTATCATTTGCACTCTTTTCCTTAGCCTCTATATAAGGCGTATATCCCCAATGCCCTTTAGTTAACTCACGGAATTGCATAGTAACAACCCATAAGCGTCTACCGTCCATAGAGCTTGTTTTACTCCAAAAAGTTATGGATTGCCAGGGTTTGATGGTAGGAAAAATAAGTTTTTTATGATGTGTTACTAATACAAGCAATTCTTCTATTGTAGGAATATCCCATAAAACGCTAGAGCGGTGATTTAAATCAGCAATTTCATTTTTTATTTCATTATAAGTTCTGAGTAAAAACTTAGGACTACTCATTGTAGATCCCTTTTTACATGAATAACCTGGAGGAAGTAAAAAACTGGGTTCAAAGCATAACTTGTAAGTTTTACTTTGATGGTGTATATCCAAGGGCTTTGAAATCAAAGCATTCATATAACATGAGCTTCTAAAAAGAACCTCTGGTTTTTGATCTCTAGGGATATGAACTGCATGAGCATTATTTCGGCCATTAGCTAGATTGACTTGTAATTCAGATTTTTTCATACCAGGATTATATTGAATAATTTGTCTAATTGCTTCAGCATGTTCCCTGCGATCTCTTTTGTCAGCGAAAAAAGAAGATGAGTCAAATGGGTAGATATAAAGCCCCTGATTATAAGCTAATTTATATATATTAATTAATGAAAAGGAATCAATATCAAATTTTAAGGGAGATTTAATCTGTTTATTGTTTTGTTTAAGCTGCTGTGGAGTTTGCAGAGGATCATAATGAGGTAAGAGTAGAGGAGGGGCATATTCTTCTGCAAAATCTTCTATATAGGCTAAGGCTTCCTGGACTCTTTGAGGTGTAGTTTGTGTTGAATTTTTAATTGCTGTATTAGTTGATTTCTGGCTTTTGGGTTGTATTTGAGCTTTGTGCCATTTTAAATCACTCAAGGTATCTAAAATACTGTTTATAATTTTCTGATCTAAGTTTTTAGTCTTTTTTAAATGTAATAACTGAGCTTTAGTTATTTGGTTCCTTATTGTGGAATATACATGCTGTTCATGAGTCCAGTAAATCCCTATGGACATATCAATAGAATCAATATCTTGCGCACCATTTAAACTACCAAATAAAATAAGATCCAGTTTTTTATCTGTTGCTAATTGTTGTAGTCGTTGCCAAGCAATTTGTTTCTCCTTATCGGTTATATTGAAATAATCCAGAGGAGATTCTTGTGCAAGGAATTTCAGGTTTTTTATACCATTTTTTGTATTTTTTAAGTTTTGATGTAATAGGATGTCAAAATTTTCATAAGAGTCATCCATTAGGGCTTGAATTTTCTGAGGTACTACTTTACTGATTGGCAATAATATAATATCCAAGGATTCTGCATATACAGTTCTACCTCCTCCTGATACACAACAAGATAATACAATTAGGTATAAGAGTAAAATTTTATATTTTGCATGAGATGCCCAGTATATTGTGGTCATTATTATTCTCCTTTGTATAAAGAAATGGAATAAAATAACTGATAACTCTTTGAACTTATAATTAAAATAATAAATAAAGACCATCACCCCGTCAGCAGAGCCCTCTATATTCGACTACCTGTGTATCAGGCCAGCAGTTCCCGGTTAAATTCGTGTAACAAATTGATATTAAATCTATATTACAATATTAATACACACTAAGTTGCAAAAATACAACCGGCTTTATCAATGGGTTATGAGGTAACCGGGAACGCTTGTTATCAGGCTAACATCTGATGGATTCTTGACCAACATCATTACCAGCAATTCCCGTTCGGATTGATTATTGTGCTGATGGTTACATTATCTGTATCCGTAAAACCACTACATATGGTGATTTTTTATTCCATATTACAAGAACCTGTAAAATAATCTAGTACATCGCCAATTTTATAATGACGGGTGCGCCTGACCAAGACCTTTCAGGTTTTCAAAACCTGGAAGGTCTAAAGGCCGTCAAAACAAGCTTGCTGATGTACTAAATTTTGGTATTTTCGACAACCTAAAATTAATGACTTACAAGTAAAAAACGACTGGTTTTCAGAGTTCTTTTGTAGCCTCACAAGGTCTGGAAGATTGACCGAGAGTTGCTGTATAATTACTCACATACCCCCAGGGCAATCGCATTAAAAACTTAATAAATACCATAGTGTTATGTAGTTCTTGGTTTTTACGACGTGCCCAATAAAATTTTTAGCAGATATGTTTCATTCCAACCAGCTTTGAGACGTTTGGTTTTAATACCAACTTTAGAAGTTTTTTCTGCCTTTAATAAGTTGAGTGCTATATGGCG
>NZ_JAUCGJ010000103.1 GCF_030378065.1 Candidatus Venteria ishoeyi
GATTCTTATGATTAATGGATACTTTCCTCACAAAAATTATATAAATCATATAAATCACAGTTCAAAAAGTTGTACGACGCAGAGCGTCAAAGCAGGCATTCCCAACCGGAGGTTGGGAACGAGAAAAAACTATGTACTTTAAGTGCATAGTTTGTTGATTTAATGGCGTGTCCCTGATGATTTCACCTGATGATTTATTTATCCGCTTGTCCTTGAGCAGTCTCACTTGAGCAGTCTCATGCGTATGACGCTACCGCTTATACGCCCTGTCATAAGGAAGCAATGCTTCCTTATACAGTTCAGGCTATAAGAAATACAACAAGTTATAAACTTCATGTTGTATTCCTTAAATAAAGGGTAGCGTCCCCTTTTTTGTTAAATAAAGGGTAGCGTCCCCTTTTTTTACGGCTTCGATAATGGTGTATGACGCTATCGCTTATATACCTTACGGGTTAAAGAAAATAATCGACCAGCCAATTTATTCACGCGCACTAAGCCAAAACGGGTGCTGTCGTGCGAACCATCGGTTTTATCGCCCAGCAACAACACCTCGTCCTTCTTAATTTTACGCGCAAACATGCGAATAAAACGCGAACGTTTTTCGCTCAAAACATAATCGCCGTCCAGAGAATTAAGCAAGGCTTGACCATTTAATTCAAGTCGCCACTGATCCGGGGCTATTTCCCGCACCGCGAATAGATCGCCTCCTACCCCGCGAACAAACTTGGCAACATTCTTGGTATCACCCCAGCGGTACAGCACCAAATCTCCTGTTTTGGCTGGATTACACTGATAATAACCACCAATAAACAACAAACGCTCACCGGGTTTTAATGCTGGATCAAGTGAATTTCCTCCCAGAATACGCACATCGGCATAATCAATACAGGATAAATCCCCATCCAGGATAATCTCTGCGGTAACCTCTGAAATACCGCTGTATAATAGAAGCAAGCAAATAATATTTAGTAATCTTTTCATGCAAAATTTCCAAATCGAACTACTGAAAATTTATCAAAAATCCGCCAATAGCGTACAGAAAAAAAGCAGCCTGTTATCATCTGCCAAACTAACCTCAGATTTGGCATATAAATTAGAACAGCAACAATACAGCCCATCACGCTATAGCTGTTTTGTGGTCAAAGACCCAAAAGTACGTGAAATATTTGCCCCTGCATTTTGTGATCGTTTGGTTCATCATGTTCTTGTGGATCGTATTCAACCATATATTGACCGCCGCTTTATTCATGATAGTTTTGCTAACCGTAAAGGCAAAGGAACCCATAAAGCGGTTCAACGTTTACAAAAATTCATTTGCAATCCAAATAACCGTTATTTTATTCAAATGGATATTCAAAGCTTTTTCCCTTCTATTGATAAAAATATTCTATGGCGAATTGTTCGCCAACAAGTCAGAACGATTCATGATATTAGTGAAGAAGAATGTCACTTTATTTTATATCTAACCAGAACCATCCTTAAGCAAAATCCCTGTATTCCATATCCAGTTCTTACTGGCAATAGTGACATGATCAAGCAAATACCACCCCATAAATCAATGTTTCATATTGCAAAAGGCAAAGGTTTGCCTATCGGTAGCCTTACCAGCCAGTTTTTTGCTAACCTTTATCTCAATGAACTGGATCAGTTTGTCAAGCATCAGCTAAAAGTAAAATATTATATCCGTTATGTAGATGATATCGTCTTATTACACCATAACCCACAACAATTGAATCAATGGAAAGCAGAAATTGAAGCATTTCTTGGTACTCAACTTGCGCTCAAGCTTCATCCGAAAAAGACCCTGTTGCAAGGTAACCGTTCAGACCCCCAAAGCAAATATTGTATATCAGAACAATTTATGTAACAGTATAAAGCATAATCATTCAGGTTCTCACATAGCATATGACTCTCAGTGACAACGATTTACAACAGATAAA
>NZ_JAUCGJ010000104.1 GCF_030378065.1 Candidatus Venteria ishoeyi
GGTGTTACCCCTGGCTATATTAATGCGCCCCGTTGGGGCTAAACAACAGGGCTTGTCCGCCCTGTATCTCGGCTTTCAGCCGCCAAACGCTCTAACCCACCCGTCTTTTAGCGGGTGGTTGTTTAGTTTCCTGCGCATTGGCAGGACTACTGATGCATGACATCAGTAGCCCGAGATAAAAAATCAAGTCAATCATGCGAAATAGGGGGGTGTTTAATTCTGTCAGGTTTCATTTTGGTTCACATTTTAGTCAGGCGGTTATTAGATAAACCGGGACAAATCATTCCCCCCTTCTGTGGCTCGGGTATTTTATGACTGTGCGATTGCTGAGAATTGGGAGGAATGCCCATCGTTCCATATTAAAATAAAAATTCAACTGGGCAATGCTCTTAGTGGAACAGATTCATTTCAGTAGTGAGAATTAGGCGGCATATAATACGCATAGCAGAGGGTTATCGCTTCATCAGCAGGGTCACATTGAACAAAACGCAGCCGGATATTTTAGTCAACTTTCTGGATTATCGGGAGTACAAAGACGGGAAGCAAATTTATAGTTATCAATGGATTACAGACATTGAAATTTGAAATTTGAAATTGAGGTTAAGTTAAAAGTCTCCAGTGTTTTCAGAAGGCTAACAGGTGCTGAAGAATTTGTTGAGAATCGGGCCTATTTTTCAACTGCCCGTAAAAAAGATGATTGGACAAAAAACCATTAAATTGATAGGCTTAATATTTATGTCTGATGTCTGAAAATAAACAATATTGTTACTAAACCATAATATAAAAGTATTTATGCTGTAGCAGCCTGATTATGAGCCATCGCCAGATGAATCATAACCTTTAACAGCAGTAAAAATACTCCTGGCTTGGTTGATAATTAAGGAATAATCCAATGATCTTTATAAGGCCACTTTCACTCAGCTACCTTTTTGTCATCAGTTTGCTATTCAATAATTGTATGGCGGATGCAATTTTCGATCCTGATACTGGTATATTACATTTTGATGGTATGACTCTTGATAATACCACTCATTTCAATGATATTGACCTGCAACTAATCAGCGGTTCCGGTATGTTACAAGCCGGCAGTTTGCTATCTATTCAGGGTGCGACTCAAGGAGATAATGGCATTACTGACGGTGATTTCTCAAGTATTGAAATGCTTGGTGATCTCCCAATTACATTGATACAACCCCAAGGTAAAAACTTTAAATTTCATATGAAATTTAAAGAAATCAATGGCAATATTCAAATTACCCAGATGACCCCGCACAGTGCTGCTATTTACAATGCCCAAAATGGTGAATTACACCTCCCTATGGTTGAAGTGACACCCGAGCAGAGAAGAATACTCAATGGTAGCAACGTTACTTTGCAGCGTGTTGACAGCCCAACTGGCAAGTTGGTTGAAAATGCAGATTTTATAGTGATTAGTCATTCTGAAATCACTGGTAATGCCTTCCAGGCTTATTACAACCATAACGGTCATACTGGGGTTATTCCTGAAATTCTGGTAATAGAAAATAATCGTTTACTAAGCTACCGTGCTCAAATAAAAGGGGATAATATTGGTGGTGAGGGTCATTACAAAATTACAGGACTTGCATTAAATGGTGCTGATGGTGCGCCAGGAAAACCAGGAGCAGCAGGAGCAGCAGGAACACCGGGTCTGGAAGGTGCGCCAGGACTTGATGGTTTACCTGGTTTAAGCTGGAAAGGGACATGGGACACCGCTGTTGTTTACAATAGCCGTGATGCGGTTAATTATAACGGCAGCAGTTATATCAGCATTCAAGATACCAATCAAAATAACGAACCACCAGCCGCAGGATTTTGGGATACTCTTGCCGTTAAAGGTACTGCCGGAGCGGCAGGTATTGCTGGGGCTGCGGGGGCTG
>NZ_JAUCGJ010000013.1 GCF_030378065.1 Candidatus Venteria ishoeyi
AAGCCAAACATAGCTCTCATGAGGCGTTCGTTTTTCTGTATTCTGTCAAGATTCAACATTTTTTTGGCTCTGTGGATGACTCAAATTACAAGTTTGTATGTTTTTGTCTTATTTGGCAACATCTCTATTTTAAGTTTTACCGTTAAACATTAGAGATAAATCTGTTCGCCTGAAAGGCGAAGGTTTTAACCTTGTGCATGGAAAATTAAATACTTAATACAATATGGAAGCAATTTTCAGTATCTTTAACAGTCAATGAAGCTTGCATTGAATTCAGGTAAAATAAGCCACTTTCCCAGCTTCTTTTTTTATCAGGATGCGTTTTTATCATGGCACACTTAAGTATTGAACAACTAAGCGAACAAGAACGGCAGCTTTCAGCGCGTTATCAGGGCTTTTTACAAGCCGGTTTAAATCTGGATTTAACCCGTGGCAAGCCCAGTACCGAGCAACTGGCTCTTTCTGATGCTTTAGACGGTATTTTGGCGGGCAATTATAAAACCCGTGACGGTGTGGATGTACGCAATTATGGCGGCATAAACGGTATTCCTGAAGCGCGTGAGCTTGGCGCAGCCTTACTGGGTGTCAGCTCTGAGCAAACTTTGGTGGGTGGCAACAGCAGCCTGACCTTAATGTATCAGTATATGATGTTTTGTATGTACATTGGTATACAGGGCGAAAACAGCGCCTGGTTTATTGAAGCCGCAGGCAAACCGGTTAAATTTTTATGCGTGGTACCCGGTTATGACAGGCATTTTACGATTTGTGAATCCCTGAACATAGAAATGATTAATATTGATATGACTGCAAGCGGCCCGGATATGGCGCAGGTTGAGGCTTTAGTTAAAGCCGACAATAATATCAAGGGCATCTGGTGCGTACCGAAATATTCCAACCCCAGTGGCGAGTGTTATTCAAAAGCAACTGTGCAACGCTTGGCGCAGCTTGGCAATATCGCGGGTAAAAATTTCCGTATTATGTGGGATAACGCTTATGCAGTGCATGATCTGGATACAGTGCTCGATTTAGCCAATATTATGGATGCCTGTCAGCAAGCGGGTATGACAGACAGCGTATTTATTACCGGCTCTACTTCAAAAATCACCTTTGCCGGAGCTGGTGTTAGTTTTGCCGGTAGTTCAGTTGATAATCTCAAGCATTTTAAAAACTGGTTGAGTGCGCAAACCATAGGCCCGGATAAGGTCAATCAATTGCGTCATGTGCGTTTTTTGAAAAATCATGCGGGTCTGCTGGCGCATATGGAAAAACATGCGCTGATTTTAAAACCTAAATTTGATCGGGTGCAGGAACATTTAACAGCGGCTTTAGAGGGGCAGGGTGTTGGGAATTGGACAATACCTCAGGGTGGTTATTTTGTGTCTTTTAATACCTTGCCGGGTCTGGCAAAAGAAGTGGTGCGTCTGACGGGAGAAGCGGGGGTCAAGCTGACACCCGCAGGCGCAACATTTCCTTATCAAACAGACCCCCAGGATTGTAATATTCGTATCGCGCCCAGTTTCCCCAGTCTGGAGGAAATTGATCAGGCAATGCCGGTGTTTATCACTTGCGTGCAATTAGCCAGTGTGCGCCAGCAGATAGCACAAAATAGCTAATTAAAAACCTGGAAGGTTTAAGCGGACAGTGCTGGTTTTATGCCGGAACTCATTGCTGGTTTTCAGCCTGCTTTGCCTTGCGCGCCAACAAAGCCGCATGAGCGGCTTTTTCTGTATCCATCAGAATTGCAATCCAGCGGGTTTCTGGGTAGGATTCCAGCACGATTTTGACCGTCATGGTGAGTGGCAAAGACAGTAACATGCCAACCGGCCCCAATACCCAACCCCAGAATAACAAGGACAGTAAGACCACCAGCGTTGACAAGCCCAGTCCCCGCCCCATCAAGCGGGGTTCGATAAAATTCCCCCAGAAGGTGTTAATAAATAAATAACCGATGGCGGTATAAAGACCGCTGACTGGGCCGAGCTGTAACAAAGCCAGCACCACGGCGGGAACGGCGGCAATCAAAGATCCGATATTAGGTACATAGTTCAGAAAAAACGATAAAGTTGCCCAAAGCAAAGGGTAATCCACACCCAGCAGCGTTAATAATAACCAAACACAAAAACCTGTGGCAAGACTGATAAGTGTTTTCAGCATGATATAGCGGTTGATGTTTTCCGCCACTTTTTCAAAATGTTTTTTGCTTCTTTCCGGTGTTTTTAAAATCACATCCAGTTTCAGCGGCACATGTACCGCTTCCTGTAACATGAAAATTACCAGCAATAAAATTAAAAATGCTTCCGACAGGATGTTGCCCACACCGCCAATAGTGCGGGTGGTAAATTCAATAATGGTGGTGGAGTTGAAATACTGGGAAAACAAATTGGGTGAGACTTCAATGTTATGTTTTAAAAACCAGCTTTGCAGATTATCTTCCCAGGTATTAAAACGCGCCTGATAACCGGGCAGAGATTGCTGGAAATCGGTGAGCGCAGTCGTCAGTAGAGAAACTAAAAACATTTGCAGAATAATCAGGATGGTGATGACCAGTAGCATTGATACGCCACCGGAAATCTGCCGCTGCTGCAACCAGACCAGCATCGGGGCGATGATGATGGTGAGAAAAATTGCCAGTAATAAGGGCACCAGCAACACTTGCGCGGCTTTCATGCCTGCAACGAGAATGACAAAAGCGGCGCTTAACAGTAAAAATCTGCCACTGATACCGATAGGGTGCATTTGATTCATGATATTCTCTTTTAAAGATCTTCCAGGTTTTTAAAACCTGAAAGATCTATTTATCTGTATATTTCTAAATCTTTATTAGTAAAAGATTTTCCAGTTGTTGTTTTACCGCAGTCTCACCATAATGCTGCTCAATATAGGCCTGACCTTTATCCGCCAATGCCTGCCATTGCTGGGCATTTTCATAAGCCTGGCACACGGCTTCAGCAAAGCTTGCCGTGTCATCGGCAATCAGTGCATTTTCACCATCTGTCAGACCCATGCCTTCTGCGCCAATTGACGTTGTCACCACGGGTAAACCCAAAGACATCGCCTGTCCCAGTTTGCCTTTCATGCCCGCACCATAACGCAGCGGAGAAACAAATAAACGTCGCTGATTAAACGCAGGTTCCACTTCATCCACCCAGCCGATGGTTTTTATGTATTCGCTGGCGAGGGCTTGCATATTGGTTTTCATATGACTACCCAGTAAATATAGCTTAATTCCCGGCAATTTTTTCTGAATCAAGGGGAACACTTCTTCAACAAAATAAAATACCGCATCTTCATTCGGTGCATGATCGTAATTGCCAATAAATACCAGGCCATCACGTTGTGCAAAACTTTGTGGGGGCAGTGTCGGGCGGGTGTGGATATTGGGCATCACGGCATATTGCAGCCAGGGTAAGTCTTTTTGCAGATGTTTACCATCTTCATCAGTGACGGTTAATACCAAATCAGAAATTTTACAATTATGCAGTTCTTTACGTTTGGTGATTTTGGCTTTGCGGGCAATTTCGACATCATTTTCAATCTCTGCCTGGCGCTGCTCACGGATATAGTGAATATCCACGGTATCGTAAAAAATCGTAGTTTCCGGTGACAGCAGGCGCACAAAGGGAATGTAACGAAAGCCGACTTCCACCCGTCCGATAAAGGCATAGTCATAAGTCAAATCATGCATCGCCTGTTGTATGGTGTAATCACCGTGATAGACGGCAATCCCCAGGTCTTCCAGTGCTTGTCGGTAACGCGGTGCGCTGTCGGCATTATCCGCCACAAAAGTGATGTGATAACCCAGTTTCACCCAGATTTTCAGCAGGGTATATAAACGCAGGGAAGCGGAATCCTGATCAAATTCCAGCAATGTGTCATTCACCACTAACACCGTTGGGCGTTGTGCGGGATTGATAAAATGACGGGGCTGGCTGAACGCACTTAAATGGGTCGGTAATTGCGCCTGCCAACGTCGGGAAAAAAGCTGCTGCTCGGCAAAAGTAACGGGGGGCGTGACAATGGCCTGAGCACGTTGGTAACTGAACTTGCTTTGATACAGACTGTGTTTGCCCTGCTGTTCAAATTGCATAAGCATGTCATTAAGCTGCATTAAGGGCTGGTCGTATTCTGACAATATTGACAAGTCAACCTGCACCAGAGCACTGCGGCGTAAACGTAGCAGTGTGCTGTGACAGGCATTTACCTTGCGTCTATAGTTATATTCAGGATGATCGACAGGCATACCTGCTGCCGGATATTTTAAGCCGCCATCGCGCACGGTAATCGCATAGGCCGCCTGAATACGTTGCTTTGCATCCAACTCGCAGGGTATCAACGCAGCAACCTGGGGATCGTGCCATAAATCGGCGGTTTGTTGTAAGAGATTGTTTTCCGGCAGGGCATGAACATCACATAAAAAAATGCTGTCAGCCGTGCTTGTCTTTGCTTCCTCAAGTAAAACCGGTAGCGCAGCCGTGTTTTTCACCACCCAGCCCTGGGCTTCACATTCGGCTTGCTGGCTTGCTGACAAGGCGGAACAAATCCACACTTGCGCGGTTTCTTGTTCAGCCTTTAGCCATTGCTCCCAACGATATAATAAGCTGCGTAACCTGCTGCCATCTTCTGCTAAAACCAGTCCGCTAACCAGCAATAAATGCTGTGCTGAAGTGGTGCTTAATACGTTGGAAAATTGATGGTTTTTGGGTGCAGCAGCAACTGTAGTTGATTCTAATGGCTCTGCGGATACCACTGCTTGTAACCAGGGTGATTTTTCCTGGCACCATACTGCCAGCGAAGCTTCAGGTCTGGCATCGGGGGAATCCAGTTCTATCCAGTAATTTTTACCCGCAGAATTGCTAATGGGTTCAAAACGAATCGGGTGAAATTGATTATCAAACACTTCCATGCCATCAAATTGCACTACGCGCACCACAGGGCCTGGTTTAACGTGATTGTATTCCCGGATAATCAGACGTAATTGACAAGAATTCACCCGCAGGCAGGTACCAAATAGTAAATCCAGACGATAAAAATCATTTTCCAGACAATATAAGGTGAAAGCCAGCACGGTTTTGGCATCGCTTAAAAAAAAGGGCTGTTTACCCAGTTTTGGGGTGTTTTCCATAAAACATGGCTTGTCTTCACTGCCTGCAATACTCATGAAATTGGGCTGTAATTCTGACAACGGATTGGGCGGTGGCAGGTGCTTGGTGTAATCTTCAGCCAGCATCAGCAGCCCTGAATTATGGGGCTTGCTCTGGTGGTTTTGGGTTTTGCCAAACAAAGCCTGTACTTGCTTTGCAATACTTTCCACCGCAGGCACATGGCGGCGCACTTGCGGCCAGCGTGATGCTTCCAGGCGCTCCATCAAACCGCGTAATTCGGCTTGTAAACGCTCATCACCCATTTGCAAGGCCTGTAAATCAGCAGTTTCATCAGCGTGTTCTGAATGGCTGCCCTGTTGCCGCACCCATGCAAGTAAACGTAAATAATCCTCTCGACAATCACCCTCACCGGCTAAGGCATAAGCGATAGGCTGCGCAATCAAAGCCCGTTCAAACGCGGGTTTGTTCATACCTGCGGCAAGTTGCTGGCTTAATTCATGCAACCTGTCACGTAATGCGGTATTTTCTGCTTGTAAAGATTGCAGTAATTTTTGTGTATCAGGTAAATCAGACATTTTTAAGAAATTCCGGGAAATAAAAATTCTTGAATTATAGCAAGCGTATAATAAAAGATTCAGATTCAAGCGCAAAAAAACAGGATATAAAAACCATGAGCATTGCGCCTTTGCAACTTCTGGTAATTGAGGATAACGAAGATGACTTTTTTCTGCTTCAAGATGCTTTAGATACCGCCTTCGATAAAGAAAATATCACAGTTGAGGCACGGCGTATTGATTGTGCAGCAGCTATGGAAGCAGCACTGCTTGAGCAGAGTTGGGATGTTATTATCAGTGATGTCTGCCTGCCAGATTTCAGCGCACAAGCAGCACTGGAAATTTATCAGGCGCAGCAGTTGGATATTCCTTTTATTATCATATCAGGGGTGATCCGTGAAGAGGATTCGGTCAGTTTACTGAAAGCTGGCGCACATGATTTTATCAGTAAAGAAAATTTTGCGCGCTTGGTGCCTGCCATTTTGCGGGAATTGGGCGATACCGCAGAACGTCACCAACATCAACAAGTTAAAATTGCGTTTCATAAAGATGAAGAAATACTGGAGCAGATTTTTGCAACCACTAATTTTCTGCTGGCGTACATGGATAAGTCCTTTAATTTTATCCGGGTGAATCGCGCGTATGCCGTGGCAGGAAAAAAGCAGGCTGAAGATTTTATTGGGAAAAATCATTTTCAACTCTATCCCAATCAAGAAAATGAAAAGATATTCCAAAGGGTTGTTGATACCGGAAAACCTTATTTTGTACAGGCAAAACCTTTTGAACATCCCGAACAAATAGAGCGTAACACCACCTATTGGGATTGGAGTTTAACGCCAGTGACTAATGCTCTGGGAGAAACTACTGGCGTTCTGCTTTCAGTGGTTGATGTGACTGATCGCATCCAGGCCCAGATTCATGCCGCACGTCTGGCAACAGTGGTGGAACAAGCACCCGTGAGTATTGTAATAACAGATACTGATGCGAATATTATTTACACGAATCCTTATTTTGAAAAAAATACCGGCTATTCTGCACAAGAAGTATTGGGAAAAAATCCCCGCATGTTGCAAAGTGGTGAACACAAATCAGATTTTTATGAAAATATGTGGGTGCAACTGACACAGGGGAAAACCTGGTTTGGGCATTTAATCAATCAGCGTAAAAACCATCAGCACTATTATGAAGCGGCATCGATATTCCCCATTAAAGATCAGGCTGGCAAAATTGTTAATTATGCCGCCGTAAAACGTGACATCAGCGCACAAATACAAGCAGAAAAAGAATTAAAACAGCACAAGAATAACCTGGAAGAACTGGTTACCGCCAGAACCAGTAAGTTGCAACAACTGGAGCAGGAACTTAAACAAATTTTTGAGCTATCTATTGATATGATCTGCATTGCCAGTATGGATGGTTATTTTCTTAAGCTTAATCCGGCATTTGAGGACATTCTGGGTTACAGCAAAAATGAATTACAAGCACAATCATTTTTTGCTTTTATTCATCCTGAAGATCGTCAAAAAACAAAAAAGATGATTCAAACCCAGTTGGGCAAAGGTATTCAAGTATTACATTTTGAAAACCGTTACCGTTATAAAACGGGTGGATATTGCTGGCTGGAGTGGAATTTTCACCCGGAACCTCAAGAACAAAGAATTTATGCGGTGGCGCGTGATATCAGCAAACGCCGACACATTGAACAACAACTCTTGCAGGCGAAAGAGGCCGCAGAAGCAGCAAACCGGGCCAAGAGTATTTTTCTGGCGAATATGTCACATGAATTGCGCACCCCCTTAAATGCCATCCTGGGCTTCTCACAGTTAATGACACATGCGCCTGAAGTCACATTAAAGCAACAAGAACAACTCAATACCATTAATCGCGCCGGTGAGCACCTGTTGACAATGATTAATGATGTGCTGGACTTATCTAAAATTGAAGCAGGCAAGACCGAGTTGCATCTGGAAAATTTTGATCTGCATAAAATGCTTAAAAATCTGCTTGAGATGTTTATGTTTCGGGCGCAAACTCAAGGACTGAGTTTGGAGGTGGAGATTGATGACAGTGTGCTTTGTTATATTCAGACTGATCCCGGTAAATTACGCCAGATCATCACCAATTTACTGGGTAATGCGCTTAAATTCACCAAAAAAGGGGGCATCACCTTACGCGCAGATTGTCGCCTTGATTCCGATCAGAAACTGTGGTTGCATATTGATGTCGAAGATACGGGGGTGGGTATTGAAGCGAATCAGTTACAGGCAATATTTAGCCCTTTTGTTCAGGCGTATTCGATACTTCAGATGGAGCAAAAAGGAACCGGGCTGGGGTTGGCTATTTCGCGTTCATTCATTGAATTAATGGGGGGCAGTATCCATGCACAAAGCACACCCGGAAAGGGTACTTTATTTCATTTCAAAATTCCGATAAAAAAATCAGCAGGCCCGCGCCTGTTGACAAAACTCAACAACTGGAAATCACCGGGTTAGATGCCAGGCAGCCAAAATGGCGGATTTTAGTGGTTGATGATGATGCCGTAAATCGCAGTTTATTGCAGGAACTTTTAGAACAGAAAGGGTTTAGCGTTTATAGTGCCGAAGATGGTTTTACAGCAATCAGTGCTTTTCAAAAGTGGTCGCCACATTTATTGTTATTGGATATGCGGATGCCGCTGATGGATGGTTATCAGGCTGCACGTAAAATCCGTGAACTGCCGGGTGGTAAAGCGGTTAAAATTATTGCCGTAACAGCCAATGTATTTAAAACGCAACGTGATAAAATTCTTGCTGCCGGATGTGATGACGTTCTTAAAAAACCTTATCATTTTAATGAATTATTTAAACATCTGGAGGACGCTCTGGGGGTGCGTTATACTTTTGCAGAAAAACAGCAGGAAATATCAACTGCAACACAGCTTTATTTACAGGCAGAAGACTTGACAGCACTGCCAGAAATACTGGTAAATGACTTATATGAAGCCACATTATCTCTGGATGAAGAAGCGATAGCACAAATTAATATTCAGATTCAGCAACAACACCCTGCCGTTGCAAAAGCAATTCAGGCACTGGTCAGTGAATACCATTATGAGCGTTTGCTGGAACTCTGTGAGCAAGCACTCAATATAGAATAATTAAGGAATCAGCAATGCCTGACAGTATTATGATTGTAGATGATAACCCCGATAATTTAGCCGTTTTAAAAGGCGTATTAAGCAACCACGGTTATCAGGTGCGTCCTACTAACAGCGGAAAAATGGTACTGAAATCATTACAACACCGCATGGTTGATTTGATTTTATTAGACATCCGTATGCCTGAAATGGACGGCTATGAGGTGTGCAGACAATTAAAAGAGAATCCGGAAACTCAGGAAATTCCGGTTATTTTTATCAGCGCCTTAGATGATCCCAGAGATAAGATTAAAGCCTTTGAAACCGGTGCGGTGGACTATGTTTCCAAACCATTTAATGAAATGGAAGTGCTGGCCCGGGTTTCCACCCATTTACAATTGCATCATTTACAGCAGGACTTAGCCCGCCAAAATGAAGTGCTTGAAGAATTGGTTGCCAAAAGAACAGAAAAGTTAAAGCAGAGTAATACCGCGTTAAGTGAATCAAACGCGGCTCTAGAAAAAGCCTTGCAGGTTAAAAATGAATTTCTGATGCTGATGAGCCATGAATTTCGTACCCCCCTCAATGGTATTCTTGGTATGACCAGCTTTCTGAAAAATACCTCAGATGAAACCCAACGGGAGAATATTGAAATCATTGATTCCAGCGGTTGGCGTTTATTAAAGCTGGTTGATAATATATTAGAAACCACCAAGCAAGGGACGATGGACAGTGCAACAAAAGTTCAACTGCATCAGGCAATTGATATCCGCCATTTGTGTGATGAAAGCCTGCAAACGATTGCACAATTAGCACTGAAAAAGCATATCACTGTACATTTAAACCCCAAATATCTGAAATTGCTGGAAATTCCAATGAACACATCACGCCTGCGTCAGGTTATTGGTAATTTATTGGATAATGCGGTGAATTTTAGTCCTGAGCATAGTCAGATTGGTATTGACATTCAATATGCGCAGGATTCTCAGCAACTCTTTATTGATGTTTGGGATAGCGCTGAAACTATTCCCAATGAGGAGCAACACAGAATTTTTGATCCCTTTGTGCAGTTATGCCCAATTACCACACGTTCACATGAAGGCCCAGGTTTAGGTTTAACTTTGGCACGTAATCTGGTTGAATTGCATGGGGGACAGATTCAGGTGACGGAGCGGGAAGAGCAGGGGAATATTTTTGAAGTCAGCCTGCCTGCCAAACCCATATAAGGAATTCGCTTTTGGCTTCTTTCAGCCGCTACGCGGCTGAAAACCGCCAGAAGCTCATGCTGGTTTTTGATAGATATGGGGTTGAATTTGGCTTTCAGCTTTTTCACAAACACTACGCAAGTGAAAATTGCGGCAATAGTGCTTGGTATAATCGTGGCAATAAATACTAATGTCACGGCACTGTTACCGTACACTGGCAGCGATAAACATAACAATATATCCATCCAAAATCAGAATAGAGAATACATATGTCAATATTGAAGTTTATGCAACAACGTCTGGATTTAGTCTGGAAAGGCTTTTTTATGGGGGCGGCGGATGTGGTGCCGGGTGTCAGTGGCGGGACGATGGCGCTGGTGCTGGGTATTTATGAACGCTGGCTGGCGGCAATTCGCTCATTTGACCGGGTTTGGCTACAACATATTATGCATTTTAATATGCAAGGCGCTTTGTTTCATCCGCAATGGGCTTTTTTACTGCCCTTAGTGCTGGGTATTTTTGCTGCGCTGATGTTTTTCACCCGGGTCATTCCTTTGCCAGAGTGGCTGCACACACATCCTGAAGCGGTGTATGGGTTATTTTTTGGATTGATAGTGGGTTCTATTATCACCTTGTTGCGGGATTTACAGGTTGAAAAAAATAGTTATTGGCTGTTCTGGCCGTTGGGCGCGGTGCTGGGTTGGTTTGTCGTGACCAGCGTACCAATGAGTACGCCGGATACCAGCTGGTTTATTTTTATTAGTGGTTTTCTTGCTATCAGCGCCATGTTGCTACCCGGTATTTCAGGCTCTTTTATTCTGCTCATTTTGAAAAAATATGACACCATACTCAATGGTCTGGGGCATTTTAATCTCTGGATTATTGTACCTTTTGCCTTTGGCGCAGCCACGGGACTGGTGATTTTCAGCCGCGTGCTGGGTTGGTTACTGGGGCATTATCATACTCAGGCACTGCTCAGTATTATCGGTGTGCTGACGGCTTCCTTGTGGGTGATCTGGCCTTTTCAGGAACGCACTTACGCGCTGATACACAACAAGGAAAAGCTCATCAGCACCACGCCCTACTTCCCCAAAACGCTTGACAGTACCTTGGTGTTATCTATGGATTTGATGATCGTAGGTTTATTGGTGGTGGTGCTGTTACACCATTATTCATCCAAACCTTCTACCACAATGGCATCCAGCCATTGATTAATTTTTTGGTTTAACGCGGCTTTTGCCTTGTCATCATCGCCTTGCAAATAAATCTTTCTGACTGAAACATACACCTGCTCTGGTGAATCGGCCTTGCTGTAAATATTAATGGTAAATGGGCAAACCGCAGCATTGGCCGGATCTAACTGCACCATGCGATGTGACATTAAAGCACTGCAAAACTCAATGGATTCGGCATGATGAAATACATTGTTAAAACCCAGGTCTTTTGCCGTGCGCTGCATCATTTCTGCAATATGTAAATAACCACTGACTTTCAACCCTTGGTTGGTAATGGCCATAACCATATTTTCTTTCACCATCTCAAACTCATCTGCCGCTTTGTAAGTAACCAAAGCATCAGTCTCACTGATTTTTTCAGCACAAACAGTCGTTGAAAAAAAACCAGATGATAAGACCAGGCAGGCAGAAAGTATTTTTAACATAAGATATGTCCTTTGGTGTTATAAGCTGAATTTCCTGACCCTAACGGATAACACCCCTTCAAGGGGGTTATCCATAAAATGACTCAGGTTTATTAAAAACGTGGCCCCGCATTCTTTTGTTGTTCCGCCTGTTGAATTGCCATTTTAGACTGGAGGATGGCTTTTTTAGCTAACTTAATCGCTGTCGCCTGATCACCGTCAGCCGCTGCTTTTTTTGCTTTTTTAATCACTTTTGCGGTATCACGCCATTGATATTCAACGGCGGCTGCTTGCTTGGTTACCGCCTCCGCTTCTGCAATGAGGGCTTCTGCCGAAGCACCTGCATTGGCGTTGCTGATACTGGGCGCGGAAGCACAACCAAATAAGAATAAACAAGTGATCAGATAACCAGATAATTTTTTCATAAGACCCTCCTTCGGGTATCAATAATCAAGAAAAATAGTGTATCATATAATGTTTTTTTATTAATGCAGCCAGAGGCAAAAACCACCGATAACGCTATCAGCAAGTCAAGATTCAAATAGGATCAAGGCATGCCTCTCCTCCCTGCACCGATTAACATTTATCATAACAGGATTTGCCTTTATGCGTATCGTACAAGAAGCCCTCACTTTTGACGATGTATTACTGTTACCCGCCTATTCCAATGTATTACCTAAACAAGTGACATTGAATACCCAGTTAACGCGGGACATACAATTAAATATCCCCTTGCTGTCAGCAGCGATGGATACCGTTACAGAAGCGCAGCTGGCAATTACCCTGGCGCAAGAAGGTGGTATTGGCATTATCCATAAAAATATGACCATTGCAGAGCAGGCCAGACAAGTGTTACAGGTGAAAAAATTTGAAAGCGGCGTAATTAGTGATCCGATTACCGTAACACCTGAAACCACCATCAGGGAAGTAATAGAACTGACCAGTACCCGCAGAATTTCCGGCGTACCGGTGGTGGAAAATAACAAACTCATGGGTATTGTCACTAACCGCGATTTGCGTTTTGAAACCGGTTTAGATAACCCGGTTAAGACCATCATGACCCAGCAGGACAAACTCATTACCGTCAAAGAAGGCGCGGAACGTGAAGAAGTTTTACATCTGCTGCATAAACACCGGATTGAAAAAATTCTGGTGGTCAGTGATGAATTTGAACTGCGCGGCCTGATTACTGTCAAAGATATTCAAAAAGCCACAGATTATCCGAATGCCTGTAAAGATGAACGCGAACGTTTACGAGTGGGTGCAGCCGTTGGCACGGGTGGAGATACCGATGAGCGTGTTGCCGCTTTGGTTGCCGCAGGCGTGGACGTATTGATTGTGGATACTGCACATGGACATTCCCAGGGCGTACTGGACGCAGTGCGCCGCACTAAACAAAATCATCCGCAGGTGCAGGTGATTGGGGGCAATATCGCCACAGGTGATGCGGCTAAGGCCCTGGTTGAAGCCGGTGCTGATGCGGTTAAAGTGGGCATCGGGCCGGGTTCTATCTGTACCACCCGTATCGTTGCAGGGGTTGGCGTGCCACAGATTTCAGCGATCAGTAATGTTGCTAAAGCCCTGGAAGGTACAGGTGTACCACTGATTGCTGATGGTGGTATTCGTTATTCCGGTGATATTGCCAAAGCGATGGTTGCTGGCGCGCATTCAGTGATGATAGGCAGCTTGTTTGCCGGTACCGAAGAAGCACCGGGTGACGTGGAGTTATTCCAGGGACGCTCTTATAAATCTTATCGCGGCATGGGTTCTCTGGGCGCAATGGCGCAGAAACAAGGCTCTAAAGACCGTTATTTTCAGGATACTGAAGATAAGGAAAAACTGGTGCCAGAAGGTATTGAAGGTCGCGTGCCTTATAAGGGCAGCGTATTAGGTGTGGTTCATCAATTGCTGGGTGGCGTACGCTCCAGCATGGGTTATACCGGCTGTGCCACGCTGGATGAAATGCGTACCCGTCCAGAATTTGTCCGCATCACCAATGCCGGATCGCGGGAAAGCCATGTACATGATGTGCAAATTACCAAAGAAGCCCCTAATTATCGGGTAGATTAAAGCTAAGGAAACATGCAAAAACCTGACTTTTTGCTGAATACCCGCACCCACTTTGCCAGTCATTTATTATTATGGCTGGTTTTTGGCTTCATGCTGATTGCAACAGTCTGGGCTTATTTTGCCGAGATTGATGAAGTCACGCGCGGTCAGGGGCGGGTAATTCCTTCGCGTCAGGTGCAACAGGTGCAGAATCTGGAAGGTGGTATTGTTGTTGAGTTAAAGGTCAGCGAAGGGGATATTGTCGAACAAGACCAGATTCTGCTGCGCATTGATGACACCCGCTTTGCCTCTTCTTATCAGGACAATAATCTGCAACGTCAGGTGTTACAGGCAAAAATCAAACGCCTGGAAGCAGAAACCCGGCAACAGCCATTAAAAATGCCCGAAACCTTACCAGCAGGCGAGAACTTCTGGGGTAATGAACAAGCCTTGTATTTTTCCCGGCAGCAGGAATTAAAAACGGCTATCAGTGTTTTTAAGCGTCAACTTGAACAAAAACAACAGGCCTTAAAAGAATTACAAGCCAAACAAGGTCAATTACAACGTAGTTATCAATTAGCCAATAAAGAATTAAAAATTACCCAGCCTTTAGTTAAACAAGGCATTATGTCGGAAGTGGAGTTATTGCGCCTGAAGCGTCAGGTGAATGACTTGCGCGGCGACATGAACAGTAATCAATTGACCATTCCACGCGCTAAAGCAGCAATTAATGAAGCCAAAGGTAAAATTGCAGCCCATCAAGCCACTTTCCTCTCCTCAGCATTTAACGAACTCAATGAGACCCAGGCCCAACTCTCACGCCTGCAAGCCAGCAAGGAAACCCTGACTGATCAGGTTACCCGCACCGCAGTACGCTCCCCCGTGCGCGGCACCATCAAAACCTTACATGTCAACACCATTGGCGGCGTGGTACAACCCGGCATGACGCTGGCGGAAATTGTGCCCTTGGAGGATAATTTGCTGATTGAAGCAGAAATCCGTCCTGCTGATATTGCCTTTTTACACCCCGGACAAAAAGCCATGGTCAAATTTACCGCTTATGATTTTGCAATTTTTGGTGGTTTACCGGCGCGTCTTGAATATATTGGCGCGGACACCATTCATAACGACAAGCAGGAAGCCGTGTTCCTGATTCGAGTACGCACGGAACATCATTATCTGGGCAGCAAGGAAAACAGTCTGCCGATTATTCCCGGCATGACCACATCGGTGGATATACTGACCGGGCGCAAGACCGTGCTGGATTATTTGTTAAAACCTTTTAACCGGATGCAGGAGCGGGCGTTGCGGGAGCGGTAAAGAATGGAAAAAAATAAAGATTCTATATTGATTTGTTTTAAAGGATGTTCAGTTTTATTGGGATACTATCCTTAATACTTTGGAACAGGAAAGATAAGTGAAAATTAATGATTTGCACCTTGAAAATTACCGTTGCTTTGATACCTTTAAGATAGATTTTCATCCTCAATTAACAGTGATTGCCGCAGAAAATGGGGGAGGAAAAACCGCTATTTTAGATGCAGTTACCGTTGCATTAGGTGTTTTTGTCGGTAATTTTGATGAAGGCAAAGGTAATGGTTTTGTCAATGATGATGTACAATTACGCAGAACTTCACAGACCCCCATCACAATGGAAGCGCAATATCCATTGAGCTTAGAGGCTAGTGGCGATATTGCAGGTACGCCCCAAACCTGGAAACGCACACTCAATGGTAAAAAATCAAAAACAACAATAAAAGATGCAGTTTGCTTAAAAACATATGCCAAAAAATTACAAGTACAGGTTAGAAACGGGGAAACCGTGACACTGCCTTTGTTAGCATATTATGGAACAGAGCGTTTATGGCGAAAAACCAAATTATCTAAAAATCGTAAGGCCAAACATTCAAGATCCAGAATGATGGGATATGATGAATGCCTCAATCCAGCCTCTAATTATCTTGTTTTTGCAGATTGGTTCGCGGCACTTGAACGTGCGGATTTTGAGCATAGACTGCAACAGGCTCAGGAAAAACAAACACCGACCCATTCTGAATTTCATCCTTTACTTCAAAGCATCAAACAAGCAGTAAATATCTGTCTGCGTATCAGTGGTTGGAAAAATTTACATTATCGCGCAGGTTTAGAAACTTTAGTGGTTGAACATGATGATTATGGAATCCTGCCTTTTGCGCAATTGAGTGATGGTATTCGTAATTTACTCGCCCTGGTAGGTGATATTGCCTATCGCGCAGCCCGTCTCAATGCCCATCTTAAAGCCAATGCTGCCTTGGAAACTATAGGCATTATTTTAATTGATGAAGTGGATTTACACTTGCATCCACGTTGGCAGCAAACGGTTTTACACGATTTAACAACGGCTTTTCCCTTATTGCAATTTATTGTTACCAGCCACAGCCCCCAAGTACTCAGCACGGTAAAAAAAGAACAGATTCGACTGCTAAATGCTGGTGAAGTACATGCGCAACAACCTGCTATCAACCCTTATGGGCGAGAAAGTCGAGAAGTTTTGGAAGATATTTTTCATGTCAATTCCAGAGCACCAAGAGATGTAATAGAAGAAACAGGTTTGCTCAATGATTATTTGAAACGGGTTGAAAGCGGTGATTATGACAGTCCACAAGTCAAGGAATGGCGCGAACTGTTAGAGCAAACATTTGGCGTAGGTGATATTCATTTGCAAATGGCTGATATGGTTATTCATCAATGGCAGGCAAAAAAGGTAAATTGATATGAAGTATTTAGCGCCAGCCAGTCATACCCCTTATCAATTAGAACAACGCCAACAACAAACTATTCCAGGTAATGAGCAAGAGGCAACATCTGCCTGGAAAAATTTTAGCTACAAGAAAAAAGTGGAAGATGCCTTATTACCACGCCAACAAGGACTTTGTGCCTATTGTGAAAACCGATTGGATAGCGATATGGGACAACATATTGAGCATGTTCAGCCAAAATCACGTTATCCAGAAAAAACCTTTGACTATGATAATTTAGTACTTTCTTGTCGCGACAGCGATGCCTTAAAAGGTGGTGTTGATATTTCAGATTCCAGTTGTGGGCACTATAAAGGCAGTCGCTACAATGCAGGAAAATTTATCAGCCCAATAGATGCCGATTGTGAACACTATTTTTTCTACTCCCTGACAGGTGAAATATTGGTCAGCGATAAGTCATCTACAGAGGAACAAGAAAAAGTAAATTATACCGTTAATGAACTACTGAATCTTAATTGCAGACGCTTAGTTCGCGAACGCGCAGATATATTATTGGAAGGTTTTCGTATTTTGCAGGATTTAAAGAATCAAGAAAATGATGAAGTCTTAAAATATTTTTTGGATTCTGAATTACAAAGCACCAATGGTAAATTACAATCCTATACCAGTATTCGAGAGCAACATCTCAAATCATATTATCCAGATGCAAAAAAATAAAAGACGGAGTCTAATCTCATGAAATGGTATCGCGTTGCACACGCTGATGAATGCCCTCCTGGCAAAATGTTACGGGTTGAAATTGCAGGTAAACGTATTTTGATTGCCCATGTAGAAGGTGTCTTTTATGCGCTGGATGATACCTGCACGCATGAGGATGCCTCCTTGTATACCGGCTGCTTAAAGGGTAAATCAGTGAAATGCCCCTTGCATGGCAGTTATTTCAGTCTGGCAACGGGACAGCCCAGTGAAGAACCGGCAGAGGAGCCATTGCAAACCTACGCTATCAAACAGGAAGGTGAAGCACTGTGGATTGAATCTATGCCGGAAAATGCCTCATAAGGCGAGTAACACAGGAACAAACATGCCACATTTGCTGATTTCCGCCGCGCACAAATCCTCCGGTAAAACCACGGTCAGTATTGGCTTGTGCGCCGCCCTGCGCCAGGCGGGTGAGATTGTACAGCCATTTAAAAAAGGCCCGGATTATATCGATCCCCTGTGGCTGGGAGAAGCCGCGCAACGTCCTTGTTATAATCTGGACTTTTATACCATGGGCCATGAAGAAATTCTGCGCAATGTATCCTGTTACAGTCAGGGCAGTGACATCAGCCTGATTGAAGCCAACAAGGGCTTATATGATGGCCTGGATATTGACGGCAGTAACAGCAATGCGGCATTAGCCCATCTGCTGCAAGCACCAGTGGTATTGGTGCTGAGCACCAAGGGCATGACCCGGGGCATTGCGCCACTGATTATCGGCTATCAGGCTTTTGATCCCAAGTTGAATATTGCCGGGGTGATTCTCAATCAGGTGGGGGGAACGCGCCATGAAGCAAAGCTGCGCGCAGTGATTGAACATTATACGGATGTGCCGGTATTAGGCGCAGTGCATAAAGACCCGGCAATGGTGATAGATGAACGTCATTTAGGACTGATGCCCAGTAATGAAAATCAACAGGCGCAGCATAAAATTCAGCAAATTGCTGACCTGGTGGCAGCGCAAGTGGATTTGGCACAATTAAAAACACTGGCAGCACAGGCAACATTACCTCCCGCGCCCGTTTGTCCACCGCCAGGCGGTCAACATAGCAAGCGAGTGCAAATAGGCATACTGCGTGATGAGGCTTTTGGTTTTTATTACCCCGGTGATTTGCAGGCGCTGGAAAAGGCTGGCGCAGAGTTACATTTTATTGATGCACTGCATGACACACGTTTGCCGAAAATAGAGGGTTTATTCATTGGTGGCGGTTTCCCGGAAACCCAGGCAGCACAATTGGCAGACAATAAAATACTACGCCGGGCAGTGCGTGATGCGGTAGAATCCGGTTTGCCGGTTTATGCCGAGTGTGGCGGTTTGATGTATTTAGGCCGTCAGTTACATTGGCAGGGGCAGGCTTACCCCATGACCGGCGCTTTGGCACTGGATACGGTGATGCATGAAACGCCTCAAGGCCGGGGTTATATTCGTTTACAGGAAACTGGCTTGGGTTTATGGGGCTTAAATGATAAGCAGGGACTACCTGCGCAGTTCAGTGCTCATGAATTCCACTATTCCCAGGTCATTGCACTTGACCCGAAGCTGACATTTGCTTATAAGGTATTGCGCGGTCATGGTATTAATGGCAAACAAGATGGCATTATTTATAAAAATACCCTGGCTTGTTATGCGCATTTACGAGATGTGGATAATAATCCGTGGACCCAACGTTTTGTGAATTTTATCCAGCAAATTAAAGAGAATAGTAAAGAGCATACTCATGTCTGATATAGCCAGTTATTACAAATACCATGTTTTTTTCTGTACCAACCAACGTGCAGAAGGCGAGTCCTGCTGTCAAAGTTTTGATGCACTGGCAATGCGGGATCATGCAAAAAAACGTTGTAAACAATTGGGTCTGGTGCGCTCTGGCACGGTACGCATCAATACCGCAGGCTGCTTAAATCGCTGTGAATCCGGGCCGGTTATCGTGGTCTATCCGGAAGCTGTTTGGTATAGCTGGGTAGATCAAAGTGATATTGATGAGATTATTGATGAGCATTTAGTCAATGGTCGTATTGTAGAACGTTTGTTGATTCGGTGAATACCAAACCTGTCTGAATCGTTATAGCTTGACGAAACATCAGGGTAAGATGGATAATATCATCGCGATCACATTTTGCGATTGTAACGGTTTAACCGTTGAGTTTCTTACCCTTTATGCGAGGAATAAAAATGAAAAAGATATTTTTTGATCGTTTGAGTGTACTTACGATTGTTGCGGCGTGTGGGATTACAATGATGCCAGCGAGTGTAATGGCTAACGATTGTGAAACTTTGGAAAAAGCAGCAAAGAAGTACTGGTCAACATGTGATCCTATGGAGGCTGATATAAAAAAATATGCACAACAAAAAGATAAAGCCGACAAGGAAAAAGACTCTGGAAACTATGCAGAGGCTGCCCGTATAATGGGAACTGCATCGGGACTTAGTGCTCGAATTAAAAAGCTTGCACCTAAATGTGACAAGCTATTGAAGAAGGCAAACAAGATCCGCGATTCCATTGATAGACCAGAGGACTGTGATAAATAATACCAAGAAAAATTTACAGACACCCACTTAAATACCAATATAAAAATCTTGGTTATTGTTATGTGTCTTTAATTTTTTTTGCGGTAAACGAGGGAAAAATTGCCTTTAACAACCCGTTTGGTAGTGTGTGATTCAAAATATACTACTTTATGAGATAAAAATAACTGGGTTTAGGCTATCTTTTCAGATAGCTTAAGCCTATAAATATGCTATAAATTGCTTGCTTTCATTACTATCTACCCACTGGCTATTTTCAATAATACCCGTGACAATCAATCATCCATTAGTAAGTGCCGTAGCATAATCGAAGCGTTCAGACTCATCACAACTGTGTATCAGATTTCCGTTAGTTTCTATATGCTGGGAGTTATGGTGTTCAACTTCAGTAAGCGTCTTATTCATCAAATCTACTTCATGTTCTTCATGGTGAATATTATAGCTACACATAATCTAAACAATCATGCCTGAATGTACTGCACAAACCCTGCTGTTAGATGGTCAGGCCGGGGCTATAGAAACCCGTATTGACTGTCCTCAATCAGATAGCTCCCCCCTAATCATTGCCATTATTTGTCATCCACACCCTTTACATGGTGGCAGCATGGATAATAAGGTGGTATATATGCTCAATAGCGCCTTAAAAAATGCAGGTGCAATCACTGCACGTTTTAATTTTCGTGGGGTAGGTAAGTCGGCTGGCAGCTTTGACCACGGTATCGGCGAAACTGAAGATTTATATCAGGTGACTGAGTATTTACAGCAAGCTTATCCACAAGCGCAGCTATGGCTGGCAGGTTTTTCCTTTGGTAGTTATGTGGCATTTCGTGCGCATTTTGCCTTAAAGCCACAACGCCTGTTATTAGTCGCGCCACCTGTACAACGTTTTGCATTTGCAGAGACTGGTACAGGCCAGTTGCTTAAACAACCGACCTTGGTGATACAAGGTGGAAAAGATGATGTCGTAGACCCCGAGAGCGTAAAAACCTGGATTGATACGCAGCAACGACAAAGCAATGCCTTAAGGGATATCTTATGGCTGGAAGAAGCCGGGCATTTTTTTCATGGTTTACTGATTCCCTTGCGGGAGAGTGTACAACAATGGCTGGAGAAATAAGAATGGATGATCCACAACGTGTGCTGCAACAACGTCTGTTGACTTACCAACAACAACACCCAAAAGTGGTGACACCCGTCATGCTGCAATATTGGCAACAATGGTTAAGCTTATATTTCAGCCCACCCGAAAAAAAACAATCAGCCACAAGCAAAACCCCGGTGCATACCGAGCAGCAACAATTACGGGAATATCTGGCAAATCAATATCTGCGAGGGGCAGGCATTGAAATTGGTGCCTTGCATAACCCCATAAAACTACCATCCACGGCGCAGGTATCCTATCTGGATCATCTGCCCAATGAATTATTACGCCTGCACTATCCCGAATTGTGCCACCGTGAACTGGTGCCGGTTGATATTATTGATGATGGCGAGCAGTTGAATACTGTTGCAGATAACAGTCAGGATTTTTTAGTTGCCAATCATTTTCTGGAACATTGTGAAAACCCCTTACGGAGTATACAGCAGCATTTCCGGGTGTTGAAGCCGGAAGGTATTTTATATTATGCCTTGCCAGATAAACGTTTTACTTTTGATAAGCCACGCGAAGTCACGCCATTTGAACATTTATTACGTGATGATCAACAAGGTGTTAAACATTCCCGCGCCAAGCATTATCAGGACTGGTCGTTACAAGTGAACCAAAAGCAAGGGGATGAGCATGAAGCCTGGTGGCGTTTTCTTGAAATTGCCGATTACAGTATTCATTTTCATGTTTGGGAACAAAAAGATATGCTGGAATTATTGCTGCGAGGCGGTAAGTATTTAGGTGTTTGTTTTGAATTTGAAGCTTTTTTTCGCAATCAGGATGAAAATATTTTTATTCTGAAAAAAATCGACTCATGACCACGCCCACTACTGAGTTATCCCAATTACAATTTTATCCCATGACACCCGCTGATTTGGAGCAGGTCATGGCTATTGAGCAGCAGGCTTATCAGATTCCCTGGACCCAGCGTATTTTTTCCGATTGTCTGAAAACGGATTATGCCTGCTGCTTAATGCGTCAGGCCGAAGATTTGCTTGCTTATGGCGTGATGAGCGTGGCGGTGGGTGAGGCACATATTTTAAATATCTGCGTACAGCCACGTTACCAGGGCCAGCAACTGGGTTATCATTTGATGTTGCACCTGATTAAACTCGCCAAAAAACATGGTGCTAAAACGATGTTCCTGGAAGTACGACCCTCTAACCGTGCAGCCTGCGCCTTATATGAAAAACTGGGGTTTAATGAAGTGGGTCTGCGTAAAAATTATTATCCCGCAGAACCCACCCACTACAGCACAAAAAACCAGCGCGAAGATGCGCGGATTCTGGCACTGGAATTAGCCCTGTAAAAAACAATATCTTAATCGCTAAAAATTGCCTGCTCATATTTATTTCCTCGCTGAGTATTTGTTTTCCTGGCATCAATGAAACCGACTCATGTTATACTTCCCGGTCTCTTTGACGCATACCAAATAAGTAATTCATATGGATAATTTTACCCCTGAATTAGACCAAGCACTACGTAAAGTCTATTTATTTAACAAACTGACTGATGAGCAGATGCAGCAATTAGTGCCTAATATGAAGCACCTCAATCTGAAATCAGGCACTTATCTTTTCAGGCAAAATCAACCGGCACGTTATTTTTATGTATTATTAACGGGGCATGTAAAGCTATTACGGCTCTCTGCGGAAGGGGGAGAGAAGGTAATCGAAATCATTTCACGCAATGATACCTTTGCCGAAGCTTTGATGTTTATGGAAAAGCGCCTGTATCCTGTTGATGCACAGGCATTATTAGACAGTGAAGTGCTGGCGATATCCAACACTGATTTTCTGCAATTATTGTCCGAATCTTTTGATACCTGTCAACGTATCCTGGGTGATATGAGTTTGCGCTTGCATCATTGGCTGGATGAAATTGATAATTTGACACTGCAAAATGCCAGCTATCGCCTGGTCAATTACCTGCTGTGCCAAATTCCCACCCAGCTTGAAGATAATCAATACGATATTTATATTGATTTCCCCAAACAGGTATTGGCTTCCCGCCTCTCTATCAAACCAGAAACACTTTCCAGAATTTTGCACCAATTAACGAACAAAGGTTTGATCACGGTTGAAAAACGGGTTATTCATGTACTTAATGTGCAGGAATTCCGTAGCTGTTGGCAGGCGTAATGGGACTTCTGGATATGGATTTTGAAGCCGCCGCCAATATCATGTTGGATTTCGTGCTTCAGTGCAAACGTGGCGACCATGCTGGCTCACGCACACTACCCTGATTACCGGCAACCGCCAGACGCTGCTGAATTTGACCATCACTGGAAACCGCAGCCAGACTAGGCCCAGTGGCATAAATAATCATTTGTCCATTAGGTGCAAACGCGGGGGATTCATCCAGGGTGGTTTGGGTCAAGGTAAGCAGTTGTCCATTGCTTAAATCCTGTACAGCAATACGATAACCGTGTTGGCTGCCATTGATCAAAGCCAGTTTTTGCCCATCGGGCGAGAAGCGGGCGCGACTGTTGGAACTACCGGAAAAACTCAAGCGTTGTGCCTGTCCGCCTTTCGCTGAAATGCGATAAATCTGCGGTTTACCACCACGATCAGAAGTAAAAACCAGACTCTTGCCATCCGGTGCCCAGTCGGCTTCGGTATCAGTGGCACGGTTAAAAGTCAGGCGTTGCAGACGACGGTTACTTAAGTCCAGCAAATAAATTTCAGCATTGCCATCTTTAGATAAGGTCAATGCCAGTTTTTGACCATCAGGCGACCACGCAGGTGCGCTGTTTAATCCAGGCCATTTGGCAACCGACTCGCGCTTACCACTGCTGATATGCTGCACATAGATTTCATTGCGTTTATTTTCCAGCGAAACATAAGCCAGTTTTTGTCCATCAGGTGACCAGGCTGGCGACAGGATCGGCTCATGAGAGCTAAAAATTGCTTTGGCATCCGCACCATCCATATCCGCAATATTTAACTGATAAGGCTTCTTGCTGCTGTGCTTGACTGAAACATAAGCAATGCGCGAATCAAACGCCCCCACTTCCCCGATGAGGGCTTCATAGACTAAATCACTAATGCGATGCCCGATGCGGCGCAGATTATCATTGCGTGCAGGAAAGCTGAATCCCAGGACTTGTTCTGCTTTAGGAATATTAAACAGTTGAAAGCTAACATTATAAGCTCCGCCCACGCTGGTGACTTGGCCGATTAATAAATAATCTGTTGCCAATGTGCGCCAGGTTGGGAAATTCACCTGATCGCCGGAAACGGGTTGTTGTGGCAGGCTGGCAACTGCTAAAGGCGAGAAATGACCACTACGCGCCAAATCATTACGAATAATTTTTGCAATGTCCGTGCTGACTGCGCCTTGTCCCGACCCGCCAAATGGTACGATAGCAATGGGCAGGGTACTGTCTGCGCCTTTGGTGATTTCAATGGTTAATACCGCATGCGCAGAGCTGCTTAAAAAAAACAGCAGCCATAAAGCGGATAAAAATTGTTTGAACATAATGCTTCCTTATTGGGGACGGAATTTTAGATTCAGCGTTCTGAAATGGTTTTCAAATAATTGACTGTCTTTAGGCGTTGGTAAAGGCGATGCATTCCACACCGCATTTTCAGCAGAGGTATCAAAAGCCGGATTGCCACTGCTGACAATCACCCGCGCGTTTAATACTTCACCTGAAGCAATCATACGAATTTCCAGCGTGCATTGCAGACTTTTGGCAGCACCTGGTATGGGTTGCCAGACCCCCCAGATTTTTTGCTGAATGGCCTGCTTCGTACTATTTAACTGGCGTGTTTGTTGAACGGTGCTGAGTTGGCGCTGCGCAGCTGCTTTTGCCATTGCTTCGCGTTGTTGTTGCGCGGCTCTGGCTTTTGCTTCCTGGCGTTCTTTTTCGGCCTGCGCCTGTCGTTTAGCTTTTTCTGCCGCAGCTTGATGTTTGCGCTCAGCGTCTGCTTTGCGTTTTGCTTCTGCTAAACGTTGTTGCTTAGCCTCTGCTTTGCGTTGACGCGTCGCGGCTTCTTCAGCCTTACGCTGTGCTATTTTTTTCTGCTCAGCAGCCTGTTGTGCTTTTTCAGCTTGCACTTTACGCGCTTGCTCGGCTTTTTCTTGCTCTGCTTGTTTGCGCCGTTGCATAAGCTGGGCTTGCTTTTTTTGTTCAATACCTTGTTGTTCTATTAAAAGTTCTGCTGCCGCCTGTCGCTCTTTAGCCGCCTGAATTTGCTGCGCCAGTTGCGCTTTGCTGACTTGCATTTCCTGGTCACGACGCTGTTGCTCAGCCTGAACCTGTTCCTGTACCTGCTGCAAAGCTGTTTGCGCCGCTTTTAAGGCTTCGCTCTGAGCTTCCAGGCTTGATTCCCGCTGTTTTAAAGTGGTTTCCGCCTGTTTTATCAGACTTTCACGCTGCTGCATCTTTTCCAGCTCAGTTTTAGCTTGCGCTTGAGTTTGATTTAATAATAAATCTGCTTCCTGCTGCTGTTGTTGAATGGTTTGTTGTTGTTGCGCCAGACTCAGTTTCTCTTGCGCCAGTAAGCTTTGTTGTTGTTGCAACTGTGTTTGCTGGTCTTGCAGATGCTGATTTTGAGTATCCTTGCTTGTCTGCACGACACTGAGCGCCGCATTAACCGCCGTTTCTGAGATCGTTTGCGCAGGCAGGCTGGCAGAGGCGCAATCCTTGTTTGCGCCGGATTTATGCCAGTTCTCCCCCGCACTGATAAAAAACAGGCTCAGCATCAATATATGTGCCAGCAGCGTTAAGAGTAACACCCAGACTTTTTCAGTAAAATCTGCCATATCTTAAGCAATCAGTATGAAATCTGGGCAACTTTTAACGCCACATACATGGCATTTATGATTTTTCATCTTCCGTTGGTTCAACCACTTCAATCGGTGCTTGCGCTGATTTTGGCCAACTGCGGAAAGGAAAAGGTTTTTCTTCAGTATTAAACGTCAGATAACGGATAATCTGATAACTATAAATACTTAGGTGCTCGCCAAATTCCAACAGACGCTCATTGACTTTGCCGGTAAATAACAAGCTACCAAACTGAAAAATGATAATCGTGAGAATAACAATACGCGCCACGCTATAAATGACAAGAAATAATAATAAAAAAAAGCCGCGTACCCAGGTTGGGAAAAATAAAATATGATCTTTCATTGTGCCTCTGAATAAAGTGAACTATAATAACCGGTTTTTTTAGACGACAAGAACTTTTCCCTGCCGCACTAAAATTTTACCCTGAAATACTAAAATGGAATACTAAAAAATAGAATTTTAGGCGATTAATGAAAAAGAATATACCAGATTGTGGTGAATTTTTGTTCGACTTCAAGTGTGGCTGAGGAAAACGGAGATTATTTATGTATGCAGTAATTAAAACCGGTGGCAAACAATACACCGTACGTGAAGGCGATAAGCTGAGAGTTGAGACCCTGGATGCCGAAGCAGGCGCAAACATTGAATTTGACGTATTGATGCTGGGTAATGATGAAACCGTTAAGGTCGGCACACCTATCGTTGAAGGCGCTAAGGTCACCGCATCTGTACTCGAACATGGACGCCACAAAAAAGTGACCATTATTAAATTCCGCCGCCGTAAACATCATCGTAAACAGATGGGGCACCGCCAGAATTATACCGCGCTGCAAATCGACAGTATTACCGGTTAATCATCCGCTGTTACGCAAAAGCTTCTTTTTCACCGGTTTTGAAACGTGAAAAAACCGCTTTTGCTTCACGCTGATTTGCATTTGCGTGACATCAATTAATTATTGTTTATCGAAAAAAGGATATTTTACTCATGGCTCATAAGAAAGCAGGCGGTAGTACCCGCAATGGTCGCGATTCCGAATCCAAACGCCTAGGCGTTAAATGCTATGGCGGCGAAGCCGTTAGAGCAGGCAACATCATTATCCGCCAACGCGGCACCCGTTACCATGCTGGCCCTAATGTCGGTATTGGTCGTGACCATACTTTGTTTGCCTTATCCGATGGTCAAGTTAAATTTGAAATCAAAGGCAGCAAAAACCGCCAGTTTGTTAGCGTGATATAACATGTAGGATGGGCAAAATAATGCATGCCCATCTTTATAATAATGATGGGCACACTGTGCTTTACCCATCCTGCGGTTCATAAAAAATCCAGCTTTTAGCTGGATTTTTTACTGGTATTCCCTGCCTTATATCCCAATTCACACTATTTTTTAGAAGCACGCCCTCATGAGTACAGATCCTTTTACCACGGCAACAGATGATTTAAGCACCTTAAATGATTTTGTGCGCTGGGGAGCCAGTTTGTTTAATGAACACCAACTTTTTTTTGGTCACGGCACGGACAACGCCATTGACGAAGCAATGGTATTGGTCTTACATGCCTTGCATTTACAAGCTAATCCCCCGGAAAGTTTCTGGAGTGCACGCCTGACCCGCAGCGAAAAAAACAGCATCATTCATTTGTTCCAGCAGCGCATTAATGCGCGTATGCCAGTCCCTTATCTTACTCATGAAGCCTGGTTTGCCGGTCTGTCGTTTTATGTGGATCAGCGGGTATTGATTCCGCGTTCACCTTTTGCAGAACTTATTCAGCACCAGTTTTCACCCTGGCTGGAAGCAGAAGATATCCATCAGGTATTGGAACTGGGTACGGGTAGTGGCTGCATCGCCATTGCCACCGCACTGGCTTTACCACACAGCCAAGTGGATGCAGTGGATATTTCTCCTGATGCCTTGCAAGTTGCACGAAAAAATATCAGTGATTATGGTTTGGAACATCAGGTACAGGCCATAGAAAGTAATTTATTTTCGCAATTAAGTGGACAGCGTTACGACCTGATTATTGCCAACCCCCCTTATGTGGACGCGCAGGAAATGCACGACCTACCTCCAGAATATCGTCATGAACCGGAACTGGGACTGGCTGCGGGTGAGGATGGCCTGGATTTGGTGCATCACATTATTAAACAAGCAACAAATCATCTGAATCCTGGTGGCGTACTGATTGTTGAAGTAGGTGCCAGTGAACAAGCCATGATTGAAACTTACCCTGATTTAGCACTCACCTGGCTGGAATTTGAACAAGGTGGTAGTGGTGTTTTTTTAATCAGGAATGAGGATCTTAGTTTTTAGTCTTATTTCATCCACGTTCCTTAAAACAGAAGAGTTCTAACAATGTCTGTACGTTTAAAAACCCAGTGGCATAAAGAAAAAGCCCGTTCCCTGGAAGAAACCGCCTCCACCACCGCATTTATCATCTGGCGCATCAGCACCCAGACGCTGCTGGAACTGGAAAATGAAGGTTTTATGACTTACAGCAACGAGCATCGTTTGCAAGTAGTCGGCGAATGCTTGGCCTTTCTACTCCAGGCTACGGATCGTCTGGTACACGCCGATAAAATGCCCGATAGTGTGCGTCACAGCTTTATCAATGCCGTTGCCCTGCATTTACTGCGCACTTATGAAGAAAACCACCAGGAACTCTATGGCAGTGGTGATTACCGCCAGGTATTGCTGGATTTATTTAATAAGCAGGCTGAAGCTTATGCGCCTTATGCATTTGCCGGTGGTGAAGCTAAACTGGATTTTCTGCGCCATTTTGCCACGAGTGTCGGCGCAGTATTAGGCGACAGTAAAAATAAACATTGGATTATTGAACAAATTACAGAAATTAATGGCCCGAATATGGTGAAATCATTGCGTAAAGCGGTAAACGAGCTATTTGATTAAAACCAGCCTTGCTGAAGTGCCACAGAAAGAGCATTAGTGAAGAATATCTGCAAACTTCCGCGCTTTCTGCGGCTAAAAAATTTCCTTTTAATAAAGCCGCTAAAAACGCAGAAGGACGCTGAATAGGCAATACCTATGGAATACACACCATGATCATAAAAAAATACTTTTAATTCACACCACAAAGCAGACGCCAAAACACACGCCTGCATAATGTTTAACTAACAAATTAACTTGCCAAAAACGTGGTTTTATGAGACGCTAACGGGCTTTTTTAACCAGCTATTTTGTCACTTTACACGGGAGAGTGTAACATGAGTACAGAAGGCGTAGATATGAAACGACGCCGTATGCTGATTGGTGCAACCTCAGCAATCAGTGCGGTAGGTGTCGGTTTTGTCGCAGTACCCTTTATTAAGTCTATGCAACCAAGTGCAAAAGCACAGGCCGCAGGTGCGCCGGTTGAAGTCGATATCAGCAAACTGGAACCCGGTCAGATGCTGACCGTGGAATGGCGAGGCAAGCCAGTCTGGGTTGTCTATCGCACCGAAGAAAACCTTAAAGATTTACCCGCTATGGATGGGGGATTACGTGATCCCAACTCCGAAGTAAAAAGTCAGCAACCTGAGTATGCCGCCAATCCAGCGCGTTCTATTAAAGGTAAAGAAAAATATGCGGTTTTAGTTGGTATCTGCACCCATCTGGGTTGTTCACCAACGCATGTACCTTTAGGTGCGCCAAACAGCCCCACAGAGGACTGGAAAGGTGGTTTCTTCTGTCCTTGTCATGGCTCGCGCTTTGATTTGGCTGGTCGTGTTGCCCAGGGTGTGCCAGCGCCTACTAACTTAGTGGTTCCGCCTCACGCCTATCTGTCTGACACCCGCCTGATTATCGGCGTTGATCAAGGAGCAGCCTGATGAAAGCATTAGTCGCTATGCGTGACTGGGTCGATGAACGTTTCCCCATGACCGAAACCTGGAACCTTCATCTCGCCAAATATTACGCGCCAAAAAACTTTAATTTCTGGTATTACTTTGGCTCACTGGCATTAATGATGTTTGTGATTCAGATTGTTACTGGTATTTTCCTGACCATGAATTACAAGCCTGATGCTTCATTGGCATTTGCCTCTGTTGAATACATCATGCGCGATGTCGATTGGGGCTGGTTGATTCGTTATCTGCACTCTACCGGCGCTTCTTTCTTCTTTATCGTCGTCTATCTGCACATGTTCCGTGGCTTGATGTACGGTTCTTACAAAAAACCCCGCGAATTGCTGTGGGTCATCGGTATGTTCATTTATCTGGCACTGATGGCTGAAGCCTTTATGGGTTATCTGCTGCCTTGGGGGCAGATGTCCTTCTGGGGCGCGCAGGTGATTATTTCACTGTTTGGCGCAATTCCCTGGGTAGGCGAGACGCTGGCTTTATGGATTCGTGGTGATTTCGTGATTGCCGATGCGACCTTGAACCGTTTCTTTGCATTCCATGTGATTTTAGTGCCCTTTATCCTGGCAGCACTGGTTTTTGTTCATATCATTGCCTTACATGCTGTGGGTTCTAATAACCCTGATGGTATTGAAATCAAGAAAAACAAAGATGCTAACGGCATCCCTGTTGATGGTATTCCTTTCCATCCTTATTACAGTGTCAAAGATATTGTTGGTGTGGTATTTTTCCTGATGATTTTCTCAGCCGTGGTATTTTTCCTGCCGGAAATGGGTGGCTGGTTCCTGGAAAAAGATAACTTCATCCCGGCTGATCCATTAAAAACACCTGAGCATATCGTACCTTTGTGGTATTTCACGCCATTTTATGCAATTTTGCGCGCAGTACCGGATAAATTCCTCGGTGTTGTTGCTATGGGTGGTGCTATTGTTGTGTTATTTCTCCTGCCTTGGCTGGATCGCAGCAAAGTTAAATCCATTCGTTATAAGGGTCTGATATTCAAAACTGCCGTATCCATTTTTGTCGTCAGCTTCATCATGTTGGGCTGGCTGGGTACACAACCGGCAACCCCTGAATTGACCCAGTTGGCACGTATTTTCAGTGTTCTGTATTTTGCTTTTTTCCTGCTGATGCCAATCTATTCAGTCATGGATAAAACCAAACCCGAACCTGATCGCGTCACTTTTGATGCGCACTAAACGGAAAGGAATGTTTATTATGAAAAAACTGTTACCTTTAACGGCCTTTTTCTCCGCTTTGCTGAGCGCATCCGTGGCTTTAGCTGGCGGTGGTGGCGCGCATTTAATGCACGTAGATACTGATATGAATGATCAGGGTTCACTGCAAAATGGTGCCAAGCTGTTTGTGAATTACTGCTTAAGCTGTCATTCTGCTTCTTTTATGCGTTTTAACCGCATGGGTAAGGATCTGGGTTTGACCGATGAGCAGGTTAAAGAAAACCTGATGTTTACCACCGACAAGGTGGGCAACACCATGGAAATCGCAATGGATAGCAGCGATGCTGAGCGCTGGTTTGGGGTCACCCCACCGGATCTGAGCGTGATTTCCCGTGCTCGCGGCAGTGATTGGCTGTATACCTATTTCCTGAGCTTTTACAAGGACGACAGCAAGCCACTGGGCATTAATAACCTGGTATTCAAAGATGTGGGCATGCCTCACGTTTTAGGAGACCTGCAAGGTGGTATTCCTGAGCCGGTTTATAAAACGGTGAAGGATGATAAAGGTCATGAGCATCAGGTGATTGAAAAAGTTGCAGTTCCCAAAGGAAGTATGAGTGACAGCGAATACGCTAAACTCAATGCAGACTACGAGCGTAATGTTCGTGATCTCGTGAATTTCCTGGAGTACATGGGCGAACCTGCAAAAATGGTACGTTACAGTTTAGGCGTTAAAGTCATTTTGTTCTTACTGTTATTGTTTATTTTTGCCTTTGCCCTTAAAAAGGAATACTGGAAAGATATTCATTAATTTTTTCAGGTACTTGCCTGAAAAAATAGCATATTAAAAATAACACCGCTTTACGCGGTGTTATTTTTATGGAAGACAGCATGTAAGTCATAACTATTTTCGGCCTTGGTCGCAAATCCCTCACCTGTTTGTAATTCGGCGATTTTTTATACCTCCCACAGAGGTGCAGAGGCACAGGGATGCAGAGAGTGCCTTGAAAATAGATCTAAAACCTCTGCGCCTCCATGCCTCTGTGGGAAAAAATTTGATAGATTGATGACCAAGGCCACTATTTTCAAAATAATAATTTTTTTTTAGTTGTTCCTTCACAGGTAGGAATCCGGATTTTATAAAAAGAGAAAAAATATGAATAAAATGCGATTAAATATTTGTTTCATACTGTTTGCTTGTTTCTGGGGGATTTCCCAATCAACTCAAGCAGCAACGGATTGTAATGCTGCGACAGAAATTCCAGTTAGTGAATGTCAGGCTTTGTTAGCGTTTCACGCCAGCACAGGTGGTGAAAATTGGACAAATACTGCTACAAATTCCTGGAATGTAACAAATACACCTTGTGGTTGGAAAGGGGTAACTTGTGATACTGGGCATGTAACAGAACTTGAATTAAAAGAAAATAATCTTGTAGGGACGTTACCTGATGTTGCTTTGCCTGGTTTAACAGAGCTTTTTTTGGAAAAAAATCAGCTTAGTGGAACTATTCCAGACTTTAGTAATTTATCCCTATTGAAAAGACTTGTCTTGGGTTATAACCAATTAACCGGTTCGATTCCTGATTTTACCAATATACCTAATCTAACGACACTTGCTTTATATGGTAACCAGCTTAGTGGGCGTATTCCTGATTTCAATCATTTAACTAAAGTGGAAACGCTTGCTTTAGCAGAGAATCAATTGACTGGTTCAATTCCTGATTTTAGTAACTTGCCTAACCTTAAAAGAGTTTTTTTAGATAAAAACCAGTTAACAGGGATTATACCCAATTTTAACAATTTACCTTTATTAGAGATACTTTCTTTACCAGAGAACCTGTTAAGTGGTTCTATTCCTGATTTTAGCAATCTACCTAGTCTTACAGAAATTGCTTTATGGGATAATAAATTGACAGGTAGCATTCCAGATTTTAGTGAATTGCCAAATTTAGTGAGCTTGAATTTGTTTGGTAACCAGCTTACAGGAAGTATTCCTGACTTTAATAATTTGCCCATATTAGAAAACCTTGTTTTATCTGGAAGTACTAATAACCTGACAGGAATAACTCCAAATTTCAGTAAGTTACCTAAGTTAAAATTATTGTATTTAGGCGGAAACAGCTTAAGTGGTCCAATTCCAAATTTTAATAATACGCCAGAATTGGAAGCTCTTTCTTTAGGAGGTAACCAGCTTATCGGTTCTATTCCTAATTTTAGTGACTTACCTAATCTTATAACGCTTCATTTAGATAACAATCAATTAACTGGAAACATTTCTAATTTTAACTATATCTCTAATCTAACCGAGATTAATTTGAGTCATAATCAGCTATCTGGAAGTATTCCAGATTTTAATAATTTACCTGTATTAGAAACACTTTCATTGGCAGACAATCAGTTGACTGGTTCAATTCATGATTTCAGTAACTTGCCTAATCTTAACAAACTTTCTCTAAATGTTAATCAACTAACAGGAAATATTCCAAACTTTAACAATTTACCCATATTGACGGAACTTTATTTGTCAGGGAATCAGCTTAGTGGAAGTATTCCTGATTTTAGCAACTTACCTAAATTAACTTTCCTTGTCCTAGAAAGAAATAGGTTGTCTGGAACTATTCCAAATTTTACCAGCCTTCCTTTATTGGAATACCTTGTTTTAGGAAATAATCAGTTCAGTGGCACTATTCCTGATTTTACTAATCTGCCAAATTTGATAGACCTTTATTTAGGATTTAACCAATTACAGGGTTCGATTCCAAATTTTAGTCAATTACCTAAACTGGATAGATTGAGTTTAGTAACTAACCAATTAAGTGGTGAAATCCACAATTTTAATAATTTACCCTTACTAAAAGAGATTTATTTAAGTTTCAACCGATTGAATGGAAGTATTCCTAATTTCAATGGTCTACCTAACCTCACTCATCTGGTATTAAGGCATAACCAATTAACGGGAAGTGTTCCTAACTTTAACCTGACGCAATTAGAAGCACTCTTATTAGATGAAAATCAACTTAGTGGAACAATCCCTAATTTCACTGCTTTTAATTTACAAAGTTTAACGGAAGTTAATTTTTATCAAAATTGTCATCTTTCCGCATTTAATGATGCGCAGAGTGCCATTTTAAGTGAAAAAAATACCTTGCATCAATTTTTCGATGGATCGGGGACTGCTATACCTTTTCCTGTAGGAGCCAACTTTACAAGTGTCAGCAGTAAGTGTGGCAAGTCCCTTTTTGGCGTAACAACCAGCGCAATTGGTACAGGCAGTGGAAAAATAAGCGGCTACGGTAATTATGCGTCAGGTGATACCGTGACTTTAACCGCTACGCCGGACATTGGCAGCAGTTTTGTTGGTTGGAGTCCCGCTTCTTGCGCAACGCCTTTTGCCTTGACAGGAAACACCGTTTGCACCGCTGAATTTGTGCGTATGCCATCAGACCCGGCACAATGTACCATATTTAACGCCAACGCACCCAATCTCGAAATACCTTGTGTAGTCGTTAATAACACAGCTTACCGCGTTAATATGAATCTTGTGCCAACTGGTGCGTTACACTTTGAAGTGGATAATACCTCTTTAATACCAACAACAGTCACGCCAGCGGAACAGTGCGCAATTTATCCCTTTGCTGAGGAAAATCGTTTGCGCTTAAATTGCGTGGATGTTAATAGTGACAAGTTGTGGGTGGAAATGGCAATTGTACCAAATGCACCTGGGATTCAATTTGAAGTGGTGGATTATGGCTTATAATTTTACTGTCAAACCATCAGTTAAAAATCTGAAACTAATAATTCATATTTGGTGATGGATAAAATATGCCGCGCCAGTTCCTGTTAAGGGAACTGGCGCGGAATACGTTTTAAAAGGAAAAAACAATGGAAACGATGCCAATGACATCGCAACGTCCCTATTTCATTCGGGCTATCTATGAATGGATTATTGATAACGACTTAACCCCTTATGTTCTGGTTGATACTGAAATGGAACAGGTCGAGGTACCACAAGAACATATTCAGGATGGCAAAATTATTCTGAATTTATCCCCTTCGGCAATTCAAGGTCTGGATATGGGAAATGAATGGATCAGCTTCAGTGCGCGTTTCAGTGGCCGCAGTATGCATTTATTATTTCCCGTTACTGCGGTACTGGCAGTTTATGCACAGGAAAATGGACAAGGCGTTACTTTCCCACCAGAGCCTGTTGCAGAACCAGCTAAAGCACCTGAGCCTGTGACCCCCCCCAAAAAAGGTAAACCAGTATTAAGACGGGTAAAATAATTTATCCTAAAAAATCTTAGGTTAAGTTCAGTAATGATAAAATTACATTGGGATTTACCGAAGATACTGTACGCAGTCGGGGATTATTATGCTTAAATTATCTAAAGCGCATTGGTCATTCGGATTGATCATGCTGTTTTTAATATTATTGCTGTTATTCTGGATTGGTAGCCGCCCCCCCAGGGTTTTAGTTATACAAAGTTATTCTCTGGACTATCCCTGGACAGCCGATCTGGATCAGGCCATTCATAAAGTTTTAGATCAAAAACCTTATGAAACGCACTGGTTATTTATGGATACCAAGCGCAACCCGGATGCGGCATCCAAGCAAGCAGCTGGAGAAAAGGCACGCGCACTGATTGAAGAATGGGAGCCTGAAATTATTCTGACAGTAGATGATAACGCCCAGGAATACGTGGCAAAACATTATGTGGATAATGAAGACATACAAATTGTATTCAGTGGCGTGAATAAAGATCCCAGAACCTATGGTTACACCAATGCGAGTAATGTAACCGGTCTGCGGGAGCGGCTGGATTATATCAATATTAAAAGTCTGCTATTTTATCTGCTACCGGCAGGACAACGTAATTTCATCCATATTTCAGATAATACTGCTTCTTCGCAAGGCCGCCGTAAAGAACTTGAGGCTTTTAACTGGAAGCCACTGGAATTTAAAGGATCTGTCCAGGTAACAACCTTTGATGAGTGGAAACAAGCCATTAAAGCCGCAGATAAAATTGCTAAAGTACTGGTATTAACGCAATATCATACTATTTTGCGCGCTCAGGACTCTAATGAGCGGGTGCCGCCCAGTGAAATCATAAGCTGGACTCAAAAAAACTCAAAACTGCTGATGATTGGTTTATTTATATTCCATGTAAAAACAGGTGGTACGATTGCGGTGGGTCCCAATCCTCAGGAACATGGTTATGATGCTGCAAACCGGGTTATTGCGTTATTGGAAAAAAACACGACACCAAGGGCTTTAGGCATTCAGGATAATAAAGACTTTATTTTGTTTATGCGCAATAAAGATGACAGTATTTCCAAACGCTCTCTTGAAAAACTTGACTTGTCAATTATTTATGATGCTTATGCTTTGATGGGGCAAAAACGATTGGAGTAAACGGATAACCCCCCTTAAAAGGGGGAGGGTATCCGTAAAGTTGTTTACCTAAAAGGTTATACCGTAGGAGATCAACGAATACGATTAGCGGGTGGCATCATATTATTATTGTAGGGGTTGTTTCTGGGCATATTACCTTGTGGATAACCATAAGGTTGTTGATAAGCACCGCCATAAGGATTTCCCCCAGGATAAGCACCACCCGGATAATAGCCTTGCCCACCATAAGGTGCACCTTGATAATAACCGCCTTGTGGTGGGTAACCATAAGGGCCATAATCCTGATTATAATCACGATAGTCTCTATCGTTATTACGGTTATTTTTATTTCCCCCCATAAACTTAGAAGGATTCATCATATCCATCGGATTAAACGCATGGACATAAGCCGGACTCAACAGGCTCAAGCTACCTAATACGATTGCCGATAAACTAATCACTGAAAATTGATTCGTATATTTTTTTTTCATAAATAAAGTCCTTTGATAAAAGCTATAAAATAAATCTATTTCTCATAAAAATCAAATTGCCAGTCCCATGCGGGAAATAGAAAGTCCTGAGTATGACCTACATCGAAATTATCCGCAAGATAGTGAATTAGTGTTTTAAGTTATCACTGTCTGGGTTTGTATCAAAATGATAATACTCCTGGCTTAACCAGGCGGCAGTATCATTAATTTCTGTATCAAACCAGCCCAGTCCCAGGTTTTGATTACATGCCTGCACTTGGTTATCCAGTTTATTTTTATCCGTTACTTTGTGATCAGCACGGGTATAAATGGTTTTTTCATCACCAAACATAGAAATATGGCAGGCTTGACAATGTTTCTGATGTAAAACCTGACCATTTTTTGGGTTAATGTCATCAGCTGCCTGCACAGACAAGATCAGACAAAATGGCAGGCTACCGATCAAAGCAATAAATGATAATTTATTCATAAAAATATCCTTACATCAGTTATTGAGATAAGTGCGCAATGCGCACAGGCGCAGGCGGATGTGAGTCATAAAATGCAGAATAGCAGGCATCTGGCGTTAAGGTGCTGGCATTTTCCCGGTACATTTTAACTAAAGCCCGTATCAGATCTTGTGCATCAGCTTGCTGGGCGGCAAAATCATCCGCTTCAAACTCATGTTTACGCGATAAACGCGCCATTATGGGCGAAATAAAGGCTGTAAATACCGGCAACACCAGCATAAATAAAATTAATGCCATATAGCTTGAAGCTTCCGTTACGCCCAACCCAAGGTAAAACCAGTTTTGCTGCATCAGCCACGCCAATAAAAACAAACCTGATAAGCTCAGCACAGCCATCATCACTAAGCGTTTAACCACATGCTTGCGCTTAAAATGTCCGATTTCATGGGCCAGCACCGCTTCAACTTCTGCTGCTTCCAAACCTTCCAATAATGTGTCATAAAATACGATACGTTTGTTTTTGCCAAGGCCAGTAAAATAAGCATTACCATGCCCGCTGCGTTTGGAGCCATCCATCACAAAAATGCCATCACTGTTGAGTCCATTACGCTGTAATAAATGTTCAATACGTTGTTTTAATTCTCCCTCTTCCAGAGGATTAAATTTATTAAATAAGGGTGCGATAAAGCTGGGATAAGCCCACAGCATCAGCAATGAAAAGCTCATCCATACCAACCAGACTGTCAGCCACCAGTAACTGCCAGCGGATTCCATCAGCCAGAACACCAGTGCAGCCAACGGTGTACCAATAAGTAGCATTAATACCAGCCCCTTCAGGTTATCGTTGATAAACAGCTTTAAATTACTGCGGTTGAAATCAAAGCGGCTTTCAATCTTAAACGTGCGGTAATAACCCGCTGGCAACTCAATAAGATGATTAATCATTAAAAAGCTTAATAAAACCGCAACCCCCGTCCAAACTGGCGACCATCCCAGTGTTTGCCAGAACTGATCCAGCCCGTTGAGCAGGCCGCCCACCGTCCAGGCTAATAGCAGTAAAACTTCCAGTGGTAATAACAACAGACTGAAATGCGCCTTGACCTGGGTGTAATCTGCTGCTTTCTGATGTTCTGCCAGGGTGACTTGTTCACTGAAGGCATCAGGAACCTGCGCGCGGTGTTTTTGTACCGCACCTATCTGACGGCGGGTCAACGTCCATTGTAATATAGCGCCCAGCAGCAGTGTGATGATAAAAATCCAGCTAAACAGATTCATTGCAGTTTTGTCTCCTATAGATTTTCAGGTAATGATTTCCCGGTAATGATAATACCTGGCCTGTTAACAGTGCTCAATTTGGAAAATTAATAGCTGAAAATCTATAATAAAGGCTGAGTAAAAAAATTAAAATTCATAATAAACTTCCACAAAAATAATCCTGGTGAGAAGGCTACTGCCTTCTCACCAGGATTATTTTTTAGTCAATAAAAAACTCTTGTTTGAACTTGATTTCATGGGTCTTGCCCTGGTGTTCGGCATCAACATCCACTTTAAAATTCAAAGTTTCGGCATTATCGATCCGGACTTCACCAATGTAATAAATGGCCTCGCCTTCACGCACTTCTTTTATTTTAATGTTTTGTAATTGCCCATTAAGATTAGTGGCAGTTGCACTGACCTTAGCTGCAACCGCATGATCTTGTGGATTTTTAGCGGAGCCTTTTTTACGCACGGAAATATTCAGCAATCCCCGGTGTTTGCTGCGACTCAGCTTATACTGTTTCGCAACATCCGTAGTCAGAATACTGGTGTTGATCGCATTATAATGAATGACATAATCGCCAACTGTTGTAAACTGTGCTGCGGATAGCGATAAACTCAGTACCCCCAGAAACAGACCGACTAAAGCACTAAAATGGAACTTTTTCATGGTTTTTCTCCTTTTGGAAACCGCTCATTATGGAACGAGGATGAAATAAGAACCGAAACCGGGCGATGGAGAAAAAGGCCAGCCTGGTTTCGGGAATTATAAAATCCTCGCTCCTATGTTAAAATACCAATAAAATTGAACGGTTTTTGTTGGTGGTGTTTTCAAATATAATTAAACTTGAGAATTTTACAAGGTTTTTTTCATAAAAAAGATAATTAATGAACATAGACTGGCAACAATATGCAAGCCAATACCGCATTTTTTTAAACCGTTTGCAGCAGATTCAACGCTTTGCTCATCCCGCACTCGCTTACCCACTGGCTGCGCGCATTGCGCATCATTACAGTCCTAATAAGGAGATGCAGGCAAATATCTGTCAATCTTTTGCGCAGGCTGCAAATAAACCGGAAATACCGCTTAAAAAATTCTGGTCACATTATCTGAATCATGTGGGCGCGACAGACTTAAATACCTTTATGTATCGGAAAATGACACCACAATGGATAAAACAGCGCGTAAAAATTAACAGCCCGGTTACTCTGGAAAGTTTGAGAAAACATGACAGAGGCTTATTTGTGATGACTTATCATAATCACTATCCCCATTTTCTGGGCGTGGTACTGGGACAAATGGGGCTTGAGGCAGGCTTAAAAAGCCATTTGATTGCTATGGATATTACAGCCAGTCCTTTGTATGATTATTTGCGCGAAGAAGCTGAGGCTTATTATCGTGATTGTGAAAACTGTTTTGCCGGTGGTCAGTATTTGTATATGCATCAAAATCAACCAATAGCCGCCATGCGTAAATTACATCAAGCTTTGCGCAATGGTGAAACAGTGATCAGCTTAAATGATTTTCCCAGCCCATTTATTTCCAAGCGCAATTTGGAACTATCAGTTTTTGGGTATCAATACGCCTTTCCGGTGGGTACGCTGGAAATTGCACTGCGTCAGAAAACCCCGGTTGTTGCGGCCTGGATACGCTGGTTGGGTTGGGATCGATTTTGTCTTGAAGTGCGCCCATTAGCTACGGAAAATGGTTTGGAAAATGTAATGGCACAATATCTGGAAATTCTGCAATCACAACTGGTAGTTGCTGACCCCGCCTTGTGGGAAGGCTGGAAATGGCTGACACCTGAAATGAAAGTGAGCTTATGAACCTAACACCAATTAAATATCTACAAGTTGAAACCACAACCACCTGCAATCAACGTTGCCAGTTTTGTCCGGTTTCTACCAGCCACCGACCTAAAGCCAGTTTATCCCTACACGATCTTGAGCATATTTTAGAAGACTTAAAAGATCAGCCTTTAGAAGCGGCTTGGATCAATGGCTTTAATGAACCCACCTATGACCGTCATCTGGTGGAAAAAGTACAGCGTTTACATGCAGCAGGTATTGATATTCGTTTAAACAGCAATGCCTCAGGCTTAAATCCAAAATTGATTCAACAATTGCTGGCTGCGGGTGTGCGCAGTTTTACCATTAATATTTCAAGCATTGATCCACAACGCTATAAAGAAGTACGAGGCAGCAGCAATGTCGAACAAGTCATTACTCATGTAGAAGCCTTATTAGAACAGGCGCAACAGCAAGGCAATGTGGAAGTGGTGCTGCTGGTTTTAGGCCAGTTGGATAAACAGCATGCCAAGGATATTCAAGCAATTACCCAACATTTTTCTGATACGGCACAAGTATCCATTTGCCCGGTGGCTGATTTTGCCGCAGGAGCCACTGACATGCTGAAACTACAGATTCACCATAAAAAATTGCATGGTTGTAGCGGCTTGCGTCACGTGCAATGGCTGCATGTCACGCCATCAGGGCAAGCCATCTTATGTTGCCAGGATTATGCTGAAAACTATGTGGTGGGTAATATTCACAAGCAAACACCCACTGAAATTTTACACAGTGAAAAGTTTGCACAGTTGCGGCGTTGGGTAGAAGGTGAAGAAGACGCGCCAGAAGATTTTATCTGCCGCAGCTGCGTGTTTGCAGTGGGAGAAGAACCTTATCAGGAAAAAATGCAGTTTTATTTTTGCAGCCAGTGTTTATTGCCTGAACAGTTGGGTTTTGAAAAAAGTTGTGGACACTGCGTGTTACAAGCCTATCACCCCAGCCTGAAAAGCCATTTAAAATCATAATATTAAACAGTGGAGGATTCTGGACGCTTACGCCCAGACCCTTGCTCCTAACCACCCTGTGATAATGTGAACGGTGATTCGAGCAAGGGCGTGCAAAGTAGTCGTATTTTACAGTTTACAGTTGCACAAAAACGAGCAACTGATAACCTCTTTATCTGGAATAACTCCTGCCTTTTTCTTTTGAAATCTGACGTTTTTTAACCGCTTTATAACGTTGCAGGTAGACATCATATTCTGCGGTGATGTTTTTTGTATCCTGTTCTTTATCTTTAATTGAATTTTCAATTACTTTAATTTGCGCTTCCAGATTTTTAGAATGTTTAGCCAGACGTTCCCTGTCTGTTTTGGAGGAGGCATCACTGCGCGTTGCTAATTGTTTTTCCAGTTTCCGCTGATTTTTAAGTGTATTCTGGTAAGATTTTAATTGCCCCTTGGTTATACGAATACCTTGTTCAATACGCATTAACTGACTATCACGCGCCAGGATAATATCGTTTTCTGTTGGATATAAATCCAGTAGGCGGCGATCTTCTTCAGCCTGTCTTTTATCTTTTTTCTCCTGCTCAAAGCGCTGTTGTTCTGCCTCTATCAGTGCTTTGATTTCTGCTTCGGTTTTATCGCGCTGGATAACTTCAACAACGTCCCCGCTATCATTTCGGATTTCATGTTTTTCTTTCACATATTGCTGAGGAATGACATTACCACATTCCATAATACCGTCTTCATTGGTCCAGCATTTGATATCTTCTGCAAAGACAGTAGTGGTATTAAATAAACAGGCCACGCTTAAAATCAGTTGTCCCAGATGTGTTCTTTTATTCATTTTAGTTTTCCTTGACTAAAGCGTGTACCGTATCAGCAATTGATGTGGCTAATGTTTTTACCTGTGTAATATCACGGCCTTCCACCATCACCCGAATCAAGGGTTCGGTACCAGAGGGGCGCAATAAAACGCGGCCTTGTCCGGCAAGTTCAGTTTCTGCTGCTGCGACTGCCTTGCGTACAGCATCGGTATTGAGTACCTCTTGTTTTTGTGGCAAGGCAACATTAATTAACTGTTGGGGGCATTTTTCCATGCCCATGCACAGTTCCTGTAAAGTTTTTGCACCTTGCACCATAATTGCTAATACCTGCAAAGCCGTGATAATGCCATCACCTGTTGTCGTATGATTCAGGCAGATAATGTGCCCGGAAGACTCACCACCTAACAGACCCTGATGCTTTCTTAATAATTCAATGACATAACGATCCCCGACTTTAGCGCGTAAAAAAGGGATGTTGAGTTCTTTAAACGCTTGTTCCAGGCCAAAATTACTCATCAAGGTACCCACCACCGGGCCACTTAATTTTCCTGATTGTTGTCTGGCTTTAGCAATAATAAACAGAATTTCATCACCATCGACTTCCCGCCCCTGGCTGTCTACCATCATCAGGCGGTCACCATCACCATCCAGAGCAATACCTAAATCTGCCTGGTGCTCTTGCACCGCAGCTTGCAAGGTTTCGGTATGCGTTGCACCGCAACCCTGGTTAATATTCAGGCCATCAGGTTGTGCGCCGATGCGGATGACTTCAGCACCGAGTTCCAGAAAGACATTTGGCGCAATATGATAAGTTGCGCCATGCGCGCAATCGACCACCAGTTTTAAGCCAGTAAGACTGAGGTGGGTGGAAATACTGCTTTTACAAAACTCAATATAACGCCCTGCGGCATCGTCAATGCGTTTGGCCTTACCCAACTCTTTAGCAGCCACGGTGGTCATGGGTTTATCCATTTCCGCTTCAATTGCGAGTTCAACCTCATCGGGCAGTTTAAAACCCTCATGGGAGAAGAACTTGATGCCATTATCCTGAAACGGGTTATGCGAGGCACTGACTACAATGCCAGCACTGGCGTGGAAAGTACGGGTCAGATAAGCAATGCCCGGGGTTGGCATAGGGCCAAGCAAACGCACATGCATACCCGCCGCCGATAGCCCTGCCTCCAGGGCAGACTCCAGCATATAACCGGAAATCCGGGTATCTTTACCAATTAAAACGCGGCGGCGATGTTGTTTATTACCCAACACCCGACCGGCTGCCCAGCCCAATTTGAGGACAAAATCAGGGGTAATGGGATAATCCCCCACTTTGCCACGGATGCCGTCGGTGCCAAAATACTTACGTTGTTGTGTCATGTACGTTCCTTAATATGCGCTTGCCCGTTGCAACGCAGCTGCTAATTCATTTTTACGCACGGGTTTGGACACATAATCATCCATACCCGCTTGCAGGCATTCTTCCTTATAACCTTGCATCGCATGAGCAGTCAGCGCAATAATATAAGGTTGTTTGATTGCTAATTTGCGAATTTCTGCTGTCGCTGTCATGCCATCCATTTTCGGCATTTGCATATCCATTAATACCGCATCATAAGTTTTTGCCTGAAGTGCGGTGACAGCTTCCAGCCCATTATTCACAATGTGTACAGCATAACCTAATTTATTCAGGAGTAACAAAGCCACTTTTTGGTTGAGTGGGTTATCTTCTGCCATCAGGATACTTAATGTTTTGATATCAGCTTTTGTTTCTTCCTGTGCTTTTTCTGCTGCCGGGGGAATATTGGTTTTTAAAACATCTTCAGTTGCCAGCGCTGTATCGCTTAATAAAGCCTTTAGACTTTGATGAAGTGATTTCAGCTTCAATGGCTTATGCACATAAGCATTAAATAAGTCCTGATTTTCTTCATCTTTCCAGGCCATGCTGCCTAAAGATACCATTAATAAGATAGGTACATTTTTACAGTTCGCTTGCTCTCGCAGGTGTTGACACAGTATCAAACCATTCCCCTGGGATAATTCCATATTGATAATGATCAAATCAAATGGACAAACAGGCTGTTGCGCCAAATAGGCATAGGCTGCTTCTGGATCACCTTGGCTTTCAATCTGGAGTCCCCATTGCAATAAATGCTGCTCCAGCCACTGCTGGGTTGCCAGATGGGACTCCACCAGAAATACCCGCTGCGTAGCGCTGCCCTCAGGAAGCAACGCCTTATTTAACCAGGCTGGTGGTGGGTAATGCGGTTTCAGGTGTATGCTAAAAATAAAACGGGAACCTTGCCCCGGTTCACTTTCAACGCGAATCTGCCCATCCATGAGTTCCACCAGTTCTCTGGAAATTGTCAGGCCCAGACCCGTGCCGCCAAAGCGCCTGGTCGTGCTGGAGTCAAGTTGGGTAAATGGTGTGAATAAATTTTCTATTTTTTCTACCGAAATACCGGACCCGGTATCAGAAACTATAAATTCAAATTCTGACAGCTCTGCGCTTAATCGCCGATAGGATACATCAACAATAACCTCACCCTGTTGGGTGAACTTCACCGCATTACTGAGTAAATTGACCAGAATCTGTCGCAACCGGGAAGCATCGCCAAATGCTGAAGCCGGTGTATTGTCGGCGATACGCCCCAGTAATTCCAAATTTTTTTGCATGGCACGTTCGGTAATTAAATCCAGCGCATTTTCAACGACCGCGTATAAATTGAAACTACTCTGTTCTAACTCCAGTTTACCTGCCTCAATCTTGGAAAAATCAAGTATATCATTGATTAAACTCAATAAGGCTTCACTGCTGCTATGAATGGTATCAGTATAATCCTGTTGTATGGCATTTAGTTGGGTATCCAGCAATAAGTCAGACATGCCGATAACTGCATTGAGCGGGGTACGAATTTCATGACTCATATTTGCCAGAAAAGCCCCTTTTAAATGACTGGCAGATTCTGCGGCAACCTTGGCTTTATGTAAATCAGCAATGGTTTGTTGTAAATTCTGATTGAGGTGAGAGAGTTCCTGATTACGCTGAGCCAAAGCAGCATTCGCCTCATCCAGTGATTCCTCATGTGAATCCACCAATGCCAGGGCTTGTTCTTTTTCTGCCTGTAAGTTCAATTCATTTTTGCGAATATAACGAAAAATCATAAAACCGATCAGCAGGCTCAGTACTAATGCCATGATCCCGGCACCGCCAAATAGCCAGCGTGCTTCTTCATAGGCCAATCCTGCCGCTTTGCGTTCATTCTCCATGGCCTGCTCCTGAAATGCCAACAGTTCTGTCAAACCATCCAGAGAATGCTCATGTAAAGATATTTTTTGTTCTTGTATTAATAGCAACGCTTCAGTATCACGATTTTCAACTAATAATTGTGCAATCTGGTTACGAATACTCGAATAACGCTGGGTACTCAGACGCGAGCGATCTAATTGTCGATGCTCCACAAAGGTTAAGGGCATTCTTTCCAGTTGGCGACGTGTGGCGATGAATTTACCTGCCAGCATATGATATTGCTGAAACAAATCATCACGCAGAAAAAAATCATCTGTCATTGACATCGCATATAATGTCAGTACACGTTGGGATACCAAAAAATTTAAACGGTGTACCAGCTCACTTTTCTGATGATGTTGATTGATGACTGCCAACAAATGCGTGTTAATTTTTTCAATACGATCCAGGCCAAGGAAAATTAATCCTATCAAAAGCAAAGCAACGATAATAAAACCTGAAAATACAGGGAAACGTGTATTGAGATGGTGCAGAATATATTGGGTAAATTTCAAAATAGGGGCTCTTGAGCATAACCGCTCATCATAACAGTCAAATTTTGTTAAGAAACGTAATACCAATCACATCATATTCCCTAACTTTTGTTTCCAAAAGGTAACATAACAGATTTATTTTTGTTTCGGGAACGAAAGCAATATAATATCATCAATTACTCAAATAGTTGTTGTACATTTTCTGCTGCTCATCCCATTGTAGCGCGATCCTGGTAGAGCACAATCGGGCATTCAATTAATATCAGATTATCAACCATTAACTGACAGCATTACTCATCACTACAGACATCCAGCTTGTTTAATTCTAATTCCTTATAGCATATGACAATATTAAAATCGACCCTAAACCCAACTGTTAAATCATCTACGCAAGCTGTGCCAGATCCTGAACTTGATCAATCAAGCATGGTTGCAGCATTTAATCGCGCTGCTTCTCATTACCAGGGGGCGGCAAAGTTACAACAGGAAATTGCCCAGCGTTTGCTGGCGCGTTTAGCTGCGGATACAACGCTGCAACCGCAGTGGATTTTAGATATGGGCTGCGGTACCGGTATGTTAACCCGGGGCTTGGCTGAGTTATATCCTAAAGCCCATATTGTTGCGCTGGATATCGCACCAAGCATGTTAAGCGAAGCCAGAAAACAGTCGCCGCGTTGGTTCTCACGGCAATTATTTTGTGCCGCAGATGCTGCCGAGCTACCATTTAAGGCAGATAATTTTGATCTGGTTGTCTCCAATCTGATGTTGCAATGGTGTCCAGATTTTTTACAGGTATTTAACGAAGTTGCGCGAATTTTATCGCCACAGGGGCATTTTTTATTTTCCAGCTTTGGTCCAGACACATTGACGGAACTGCGCGCCAGTTGGGCCAGCGTTGATGATAAACCACATGTGAACCAATTTATTGACTTACATGCCTTAGGTGATGCTTTGCAGCAAGCCGGGTTACAACAACCCGTGATGGATGTTGATCGCATTACCATGACTTTTGATGATGCACTGGCGCTAATGCGTAACTTAAAAACCATCGGTGCGCATAATGTTGCACATGAGCGGCGACGTGGTTTATTAGGTAAGGCAAAGTTACAGCGTGTTATTCAGGCTTATGAAAGTTATCGACAAAGTGATGGGCGACTTCCCGCCAGTTATGAAGTGACCTATGGTTATGCCAAAGCGATAGCGGGCGTATCAGGAAAATTAGCCAATATTGGCATTAAAGTGATATAAAACATGCAAAATCTTGAAAATCAAAACATTGAACTGCAACTGTTATTACAGGCCATTTATTTAAAATATGGTTATGATTTCAGGCAGTACGCAAAGGCCTCGATTAAGCGCCGGGTGTTATATCATCTGGAAAAACATCATTTATCAAATATTTCACAAATGCAGCACCGACTGCTGCACGATGTGGCTTTTTTTGATTCTTTGCTGTTGGATATGTCGGTTAATGTCACGGAAATGTTCCGCGATCCTGCCTGTTACCGCGTATTGAGAAAGGAGGTGTTACCGGCATTAAAAGACTTCCCGCATATTAAAATCTGGCATGCAGGCTGTGCCACGGGAGAAGAGGTTTATTCGATGGCCATTTTGCTCAAAGAAATGGGCTTATATGAGCGTACACAAATCTATGCCACAGATATCAATGAAAAAGTATTAAAACAAGCAAAAGAAGGGGTATTCCCTATCAGCCGTTTGCGTCAATATACGCAAAATTACCAAAAAGCGGGTGGCACGGAATCTTTTTCAGATTATTATCATGCACAATATGAACATGTGGTGATGGATCGCAAGTTACGGAAAAATATTTTATTTTCTGATCATAATCTGGCAACGGATAATGTGTTTGGCGAAATGCACTTGATATTATGTCGTAATGTCTTAATCTATTTTGATCGTGGCTTACAAAATCGGGTATTAAATTTATTTGATGAAGCTTTGATTAAAAGTGGTTTTTTGTGTCTGGGTTCTAAAGAAAGTCTGAATTTTTCTACGGTAACTGAACACTTTGATGTGATTGCCAAAACCGAGAAAGTCTATCGTAAAAAAAATGAGGAAAAGACATGAAACATGAACCCTGTCGATTGTTATGAGCCAAAGAGAAAATCAGTTTCAGGCAGTGGTTATTGGTGCATCGGCAGGTGGCATCCATGCATTGCAGCAGGTTTTAATGCCATTGCCAGCAGACTTTCCATTGCCAATCATTGTGGTACAACATCTGCACCCTGATGCAGGTGCTTATTTGCCGCAGTTACTGGATAATAAGTGCCAACTGAAAGTTAAACAAGCCGATGAAAAAGAATTCGTGCAGGCGGGCTGGGTCTATCTTGCGCCACCTGCATACCATTTATTAATCGAAGAAGATCACAGTCTGTCACTGTCTTTAGAAGCGCCCGTTAGTTATTCAAGGCCTTCTGTGGACGTATTGTTTGAATCAGCCATATTCGCTTATGGTAAACGTTTAATTGGTATTATTCTCACAGGCGCTAACAGTGATGGCGCGCTGGGTATTAAAAAAATCAAGCAAGCAGGCGGCTACGTCATTGTGCAAGCACCCGAGACGGCTGAAGCGGATGCCATGCCCAAAGCAGCCATTGCTGCGGTTGCAGGCAATCAGGCTGTCGATAAAATTCTGGCTTTAGACCAGATTGGTCAATATTTGTTACAGTGGGTTAATCGAAATTTCTTAGGAATACGCATGAAATAAGTCGGGTTAATCAATATGTCGCTTAAGCCAAAAGTCATTCTAACTGCATTTCTATTGTTATCGATTCTATTATTGAGTGTCGTGGGTTTGTTTATGCTCGATATTCAACGCCAGGCAGCAGAAGAATTACAACAATACCGTAAAGAAGCCGTCGCTATCGTGCAGGATAAATTGAAAAACATGGTGGATCTGGCCTATACCACTGTTGACAATATTTATCAGAACGGTCAAAAAGCAGAATTTTTAGAAAAACGCTATGGCAGCAGTATGAAACCTATGGTTGATATGGCGTTGTTGATATTAAACCGCAAAATCAACCTTATCCAGGAAGGTGAGTTATCTCTGGAAAAAGGGCGTATCCAGGCCTTAAAAGCCATTCAAAATATTCAGTTTAATCTGCATCAGACGTGGATAGCTGATCTACATAATATTGTTGAACCCACAAAACAGCATTATAAACACCAGGTTTGGGTTGCTGATGCCGGACAAATGCCGCCGGTTTTACTGGTTCATCAACTATTTTCTGCTACGGTTGTCAATAATCAGGAAAGACAGGCTGATATCCAACGTTTTTTCCAAAGCTTGCACCAGCAGGATCTCATCCAGAATGCTGGTTTTTTGCGGTTTACAGACACTCATCAGCACACTTATTTATGTTATGCACAGGGTTTTCCACAATGGGACTGGGTGGTAGGCACCTGTATGAATCTGGAAGAAGCCTATCGTGAAACACAAGCGCGAATTCAGGCTAATATCCGGCAAATACGTTACGATAAAGGCATGGGTTATTACTGGTTAAATAATACCGAGCGCCCTTATCCACGCTTTGTCATGCACCCCATAAAGCCGGAATTGAATGGGCAGTTATTTAAAGGTCAACAATATCACACGGTTGCTGGTGGAAAAAATATAGGGCAGGCTTTTCTGGAAGCGGTCGATAACGCAGAAGGTGGCGGTTTTGTGCGTTACTCATGGCCTAAGCCCGTTGGCGAACAAAAAATACCCATGCCCAAGTTATCTTATGTACGTTTATATAAGCCACTGAACTGGATTATTGGCACCGGCGTGTATATTGATCATATTGAAGGCCATGTCGCGCAAAAGGATCAGGAGATGACAGCAAGGTATTATCAGTTGCTGCGTAATACCAGTTTGCAAACTTTGGCTTTATTTATATTGATGGGTTTTTTTCTGGGTTTTTTAATGAATTACCTGCTCAAACCCTTGCAACAAGTTAATGCGCAGTTGCAGATGCTGGCAAGAGGGACACTGCCGCAACAAAGTATAGATTATCGAGGACAGGATGAAATTGGTGGAATCATTCATGCATTCAGAGTTTTAAGTCAGCGCATAAAAACCACGATCAATCAGGCAAAAGCGATTGCCGATGGTGATTATTCACAGAAAATCAAAGTACGTTCCGATTCTGATCAACTGGCCCTGGCTTTATCTGATATGACGCGCTCCTTACAGTCAGCCACTGAACATAACATTGCTCAGGATTGGTTAAAAACCGGTCGCACTGGCTTACATGAAGCCATGTTAGGCGATCAGAGCATGTTGGAACTGGCAAATCATATCATTGCTTATCTTACGCAATATACGACGGCTAAAACGGGGTTGTTTTATCAATTACAGGTTTCTAATGACAGCCAGCACCCCATACATTTGACATTAATAGCCAGTATTGGTTTTAACCATCGCAAAATGCTATCTAATCAAGTGTTACCGGGACAGGGTATTGTTGGTCAGGCGGCTTTAGAAGAAAATAGTTTTTTAGTTCAAGAGAACAACGAATCGGAAACCTTAATCGACAAACCTTATGTTTTTGCCTTGCCATTTTTATATGAGTCCAGTTTACAAGGTGTCATCGAACTGGGGTTTGAAAATGAACCCTCAGCATTACATTTGGAATTTTTGGAGCAGGTTGGGCAAGATATCGCTATTACAGTGAAAGCCACAGAGACCCGCAGTCAGTTAAAAAAACAAAATACATACGATTAAAATTATGAAAATTTTTCACTTAAAATTATTACTGGTTATTGGCATCAGCACTTTGCTATTCGTTGGTTTAACGGTTTATTTGTTTAACCAATCTTATTCCTGGAATCTCGCACTACAACAAATTCAGGAAAAACAGTTTTATTTTCAGGAATTTGAAAAGCTTGAAACACAAAAGCTATCTGCTGCATTAAGCATGTTAGCAGATAATCAAGCCTTAAAAGCAGCCTTCCTCAAACAGGACAAAGAAGCCTTATATCAATTAGCATGGCCCTTATTTGAAAAACTCAAACAAAACAATCATATTACTCATTGGTATTTTCATCTGCCCACGCCCAGCCAAAAAAATTTTTTGCGGGTACACAACCGTAACAAAAACGGTGACACAATTACTCGCGCAACTTACCTGATGGCGAGCAAACAAAAACAGGAAGCGGCGGGTAAGGAACTTGGTAAAACAGCATTTGCCTTGCGTGTCGTACACCCCTGGTTCGATCAAGGCAAGCTCATCGGTTATCTGGAATTGGGCCAGGAGATTGATGCCTTGCTTGAGGCACTCCAACAAAAGAATGAGCAATATGATGTTATTGCCTTAAAAAAATACCTGGATCAGGAAAAGTGGGCGCAAGTGCGTACAAATCAAGACTTGCGGGATAACTGGGCGGATAATCCCCATCTCTTACAGGTCAGTCATGTGCAGGCAATGACACCCGATTTAAGCCGCCTGAAACCTTTGCTGGAATCATCAGTCAAACAGGCGCAACTGCTGGGTATTCAACGGATGGAGACGGGGGAAATTTACAGCCACGGACTGTTTCCTTTATATGATGCCAGCAACAATAAAGCTGGCGCGGTGGTGGTCTGGATCGATATCAGCCAGCAATTGCAGTTGCGCTGGAATATTTATTTAAGTTTATGGCTTGTGCTCGGTCTGCTTATTCTGCTGGTTTTTGCTGGCTTTTTGAAATATTTTTTACTGAATCCAATTTACAAAATTGAATACCTGGCTAAAATCATAGAAAAAATGACACTGGGTGATTTTAACGCGGAGCTGGTGCAAAATAATGCCCTGCTGAAAGCATCGGGAAGTGGTGATTTATTGTTGCAGGCGGTTGATAACAGTATCGCTTCCACCCTTAAATTAAAAACCAATATGCAGGCAACCATTGCGCAAACACGCTTAATCAGCGCAGGTCAGTATGATACGCAACTTGAATTACTGTCCCGGCAGGATCAGCTCAGTCAGAGCTTGAATGAAATGATGCTGGCATTGCAAAAAAGTGTGCAGGACAGTCAACAAAAAAACTGGCTGGAAACCGGGCATAGCCAATTAAATGCCACTTTACGCGGCGAACAGGATATGCTGCAACTGGCTAAAAAAACCATTCAATTTTTATGCACCTATCTGGATGCCAAAGTCGGCACCTTTTTTATCGCCAAAACAGAATATGATAAAGCTGGCACTGAGACCGAGGTTTGTTTTCAACTGATTGCCAGTTATGCCTACAGCCAACGCAAAACCCTGGCAAATCATTTCAAACTGGGTGAAAGTCTGGTTGGGCAGGCAGCCTTAGAACAACAAACAATCGTTATTAAAGAACCACCGGCAGATTATATCCAGATTCAATCCGGGCTGGGTAAAACCACACCAGGTAATATCCTGGTTATCCCTTTTATTTATGAAAACAATGTTAAGGGTGTGATTGAACTGGGTTTTATGAACCCACTTAGCGTGGAACAGGAAACCTTCCTGGAGCAAGCCATGCCGGTGATTGCAATTACTATCAATCTTGCACAGTCACAAACCCAGACACAAACATTGCTGGAACAAAGTCAGGCTCATGCCAAAATATTGCAAGAGCAAAGTGAAGAACTGCAAAGCCAGAGCGAAGAATTGCAGACGCAACAGGAGGAGTTACGCCAGACTAATGAAGAGCTGGAAGAGCGTACTCACGAACTGGAGCGCCAGCGTCAGGACATCGGTCAACAGAACCAGCAACTGGAAGAAACCAAAAAAACACTGGAAACCAAAGCACTGGAACTGGAGCGCGCCAGCAAATACAAATCAGAGTTTCTGGCCAATATGTCACATGAACTGCGCACGCCGCTGAACAGTTTATTAATTCTGTCAAAAATGCTGGCAGATAATAAACCGCATAATCTTAACGATAAACAAGTGCAACACGCAAAAACCATTCATCGCGCCGGCAATGATTTACTGACCCTGATTAATGAAATTCTGGATTTATCCAAAGTGGAAGCCGGACGCATGGAAGTCAATCCTGAAGACATTATGTTAACTGAACTGATGCAGGATTTTGAACACCGCTTTGATCATGTGGCGGCAGAAAAACACATTAATTATCAAATTGAATTAGATGAGGCTGTATCTGAGCAACTGCATACCGACCGGCAACGCTTGCAGCAAATATTAAACAACCTGCTGTCCAATGCTTTCAAGTTCACGCCTGAAAATGGCAAGGTGATTTTAACTATCCACCCTGTGAGCAATGAACCTGAAATGCTGGCAATTGCTGTGCAGGATTCCGGCATTGGTATTCCAGCCGATAAACAGGCGATGGTGTTTGAAGCATTTCAACAAGCAGATGGCACCACCAGTCGGCGTTTTGGTGGTACCGGGCTGGGTTTGTCGATTTCCCGTGAGCTGGCGGGCTTGCTGGGTGGCAGGCTGGCATTAGAGAGCGCAGAAGACAAAGGCAGTACCTTTACCTTGTATTTGCCACAAATATTCAATGCTGCCACTACCGCCTCTGTAACAAATAGCAGCAACATTATGAAGCCGCCTGCCAGCACTGAAAATGCAAGCAAAGCAGATCCTGAAAAACCAATAGCAGAAATCCAGGCAGCAGAAGAAGTAACCGCGCCAAGCAACACGCCGCAAGCAACTGCTGTTGTGGATAATCCCGATGATCGGGCGCAAATCAGTGAGTTGGATAAGGTCTTACTGGTGATTGAAGATGATCCGGGATTTTCACAGATTTTACTCGATCTCGCGCATGAAAAAGATTATAAATGCCTGTTGGCAGAAGATGGTAAAACAGGTTTGCAACTGGCAGAAGACTATCATCCCGCAGGTGTTATTTTAGATGTTGGCTTGCCACAGGTTGATGGTCTGACCGTTATGGAACGTTTAAAGGAAAACGCCAAAACCCGCCATATTCCTGTGCATTTTATCTCTGCCAGCAATCAAGGCAGTGATGCGCGTGATATGGGCGCAGTCGGTTATCTACTTAAACCCGTCAACCTGACAGAATTAAGCGAAGCATTTAAGAAAATAGAACACTTCAGCGCCGATCATCTGAAAAACCTGCTAATCGTCGCCAAGCAGGCAAAACGTGAAGCTGAAATTTCAAAACTGGCAGGCGGTGATGGCATCCACACTAAAACCTGTGCAGATATGCAGGAAGCCTGGGAAGCTTTGCAAGCGCATACTTATGATTGCATGGTCATTGATTTGGAAGCGGCTGAACAAAAGCAGCTACAGCAACTGGCGCAACAACAAAAAACCACACCACTACAAATACCCGTGATTATTTATGCCAATCGGGAATTCAGTCAGGAAGAAACGCAATATGTAGAAGATTGTAATCCACATTTGACGGTAAAAACTGTGCGTTCCCCTGAGCGCCTGTTAGATGAAACTTCCCTGTTTTTACATCAACTGGAAGCCGGATTACCGGATGAAAAACGTGAATTACTACGTATGGTGCATGACAAAGAAGCTATTTTACAAAACAAACAAGTGTTAATTGTGGATGATGATATTCGCAATCTCTATGCGCTCAGCCATTCCCTGGAAGAAAAAAACATGGAAGTATTTGGCGCGAATAACGGCAAGGAAGCACTGGCCTTGCTGGAAGAAAATCTCCATATCAATATCGTCATCATGGATATTATGATGCCGGAAATGGATGGCTACGAAACCATGCGCGCAATTCGTGCGGATTCCAGATTTTATAAGCTGCCGATTATCGCTTTAACCGCTAAAGCGATGAAGGCGGATAAAGCAAAATGTATTGATGCCGGTGCTAATGACTATTTAGCAAAACCCACGGATATGGATAAACTGTTAACCTTGTTACGTGTCTGGTTGTACCAATAAATGGGAGAATACGCATGACTGTTTTTAAAGCCTCCAGTGATCAGGTTGAAATATTAGGTGCAGCGATTATTCCCGTACTTAAAGGCATACCGGTTTCTTCTGTCAGCAGCAAGTTATTACAAGAGTATCACTTGGAAAACCCGGTTGCCGATCAGTATTATAATCAGCAACAGTATCTGGATTTGCTGAAAAAGATAAACACTTACATGGATATGGTATTATTTGGTATTGGACAGAACATTTTTCTGGAAGCCGTTTTCCCCCCTGATATCGATACCTTTGAAAAAGTTTTTTTAGGTCTGGATCAAGCCTATCACCTAAATCATCGCGGTGGTGAGATTGGTCATTACAACACCCAAAAAATTGATGAACAGAGCTATCTGGCAGATTGCGATAACCCCTACCCCTGCAATTTTGATCAGGGTATCATCCAGGGAATTGCTAAATATTTTAATCAACGCATACTCATTGAGCATCAAACTGAGGCATGCCGCATGAAAGGAGATGAACATTGTATTTATGAAATCAGTGTTCTGTAATTCATGGAAGATATTCAAATACTGATTGTCGATGACAATCAAAACAATTTATATACACTACGCACCCTGCTGGAAGAACATATTAAAGCCGTTGTGCTGGAAGCAGACTCCGGTACTGCGGCATTAACGCTGTTGTTGAAACAACATGTCGATCTTATCATTATGGATGTGCAAATGCCGGATATGGATGGTTTTGAAACCGCAACATTGATTCGTGGTCGCAAAAAAACCCGGCATATCCCTATCGTCTTTCTGACCGCAGCCTATAAATCCGAAAACTTTAAACAAAAAGGGTTTGGTATTGGTGCGGCTGATTACCTGACAAAACCCATAGATGAAGCGCAACTCATCAGCCGGATTCAGTCCTATTTACGTTTTATTGAGCAAGAACGTCTACATAATCAGGTTTTATCCCAGACTAATCTGAAATTACAGCAAGAAATGCAGCACCGCGAAGAAGCCCAGGCCAAACTTGAACACCTCAGTCATCAAAATCAGACAATTCTGGAAAATATGGCAGAAGGTTTATTTGGGATAGACCTGCAATGCCGCACGACATTTGTCAACCCGGCAGCCACTCATATTTTGGGTTATCAGGCAGAGGAACTGATCGGCTTGCTGCAACATGATGTGATTCATTACGCCATTGCTGATGGTACGCCCACCCCCAAACACGACTGCCCGATTTGCAACGCATTGAAAAAAGAACAGTCCTGCCAAATTGACAATGAAGTATTTTGGCACAAAGACGGACATGCCATTCCGGTTGAATATAATGTTGCTATAATTCATGAAGATGATTTAATGACAGGCGCGGTGGTGACTTTTCGTGACATCAGTGAGCGCAAAAAAAATGAACAGGCATTAAAAGCAGCTAAAGAACATGCAGAGTACGCCAACTATGCCAAAAGCCGTTTTCTTGCCAATATGAGCCATGAATTACGCACGCCACTCAATGCGATTATTGGTTACAGTGAAATGCTCGGGGAAGAGGCAGAAGACCTGGCATTAGATGATGATTTTTCTAAAGATTTACAGAAGATTCAACATTCAGGACAACACTTGTTAGGTTTGATCAATGATGTGCTGGATATTTCCAAAATTGAAGCGGGTAAAATGACGCTGGATCTGGAAACCTTTAACCCTGAACTACTGATACAGGAAATAATAGAAACCAGTCATCCTTTGCTTAAACAAAAAAATAATCACTTAAAGCTGGAATTCCCTCCACAATTTTTTGAGATACAAAATGATTCGGTTAAATTAAAACAAGTGTTGCTGAATCTGATCAGCAATGCCTGTAAATTTACTGAAGAGGGTCAGATCACCTTACACATTAGCTATCATAAAAGCCCGGAAAATACCACGCAAAAAATATATGAATATATTGAATTTGCAGTGCAAGATAATGGTATTGGCATGACTGAACAACAACAGAAAAATCTGTTTCAACCTTTTATGCAGGCAGATAATTCCACCACGCGCAAATATGGCGGCAGTGGTTTGGGTCTGGCAATCAGTCAGCGCTTTGTCAAAATGATGGGCGGCAAGATCCAATTACAAAGTCAATTTGGGCAGGGCAGTTGCTTCACCATACAACTGCCGTTAAAAGTCAATCAGCAGCAACTCGAAAACCGTATTGCCGAACAAAAACTACCCGGTCATACGTTGCCACAGCATGGCACGGTTATTCTGATTATCAGCCCACATGAACAAAATAACCTGATTTTGCAACAGTTTCTTGATGAAAATGCCTATGCCAGTACGACCTGCTCAGAGGTTGAAACAGGTCTTAAGCTTGCCTGTAAATTACGCGCAGATTTAATTCTAATGGATATTGAGCTGGTCAGTGATACGGTGATTAAGCACTTTAAAGAAAACCCGATACTCGAAGATACCCGCTTGATTCTGATCAATGGACAAGATACACAGGCAGAAAAACAGGATTTGCCAGAGCTTGCTAAAATGTTGCCTTACCCCACAACGCAAACAGAGGTCATTGAGTTATTGCAACAATACCAACTGCATCATTTCAGTCGACCACTGGTCATGCTGATTGAGGATGATGAGCTTAGTCGCAAATACACCAGCGTAATTTTTCAGAAGGAAAACTGGCGTGTTTTCAGTTGTGAAAGCGCACAAATCGCCTTAGAGCATTTGGAAAAGCGCAGACCCGATTTAATCGTATTAGATTTAAATATGCCGAATATGGATGGTTATGAGTTTCTATCTCATCTACATCAAACCAGTATCAATGTACCTGTTATTATTATTACCGGCGAGGAACTGAGCCAGGAACAACGGTTACGGCTTGAAGGTCAGGTGATTGCCATTTTTCATAAAGGGCATTACCGTACCAAAGCGTTAATCGCAAAATTGCATAATTGCTATGCTCACGAATCGCCGGTAGAAACGTAGCACTGCTATGTCTCTACACCTTTACATCTACGCTGATTGTTTATGACCCAAACGCCACTTTCCCTGCTCAATCAAATTTTTGGTTATCATCAGTTTCGTGGTGATCAGGCAGAAATTATCGATCATATTATTAGCGGTAATGATGCGCTGGTTTTAATGCCTACCGGTGGCGGTAAATCTCTGTGTTATCAACTACCCGCACTGTTACGCCCCGGTATTGCCATTGTGATTTCCCCCTTGATTGCATTAATGCAGGATCAAGTAACGGCCTTATTGCAGTTGGGCATACGCGCAGCCTGCCTGAATTCCTCATTAAACTATGAAGAAACCCAGCAAGTCTCGCGGCAACTACGCAGCGGCGAACTGGATTTATTATATATTGCACCAGAGCGTTTAATGACTGAACGCTTCCTGGCTTTTCTTGAGCAAACACAGGTTGCCTTATTTGCCATTGATGAAGCGCATTGCGTTTCACAATGGGGACATGATTTTCGCCCGGAATATGCGCAACTTTCAATTTTGCATGAGCGCTATCCACAAATTCCACGTATTGCCTTAACTGCGACCGCTGATGGCCCGACACGGCGGGAAATCATGACCCGTCTGCAACTGGAAACAGCGCAACACTTTGTTTCCGGCTTTGATCGCCCAAATATCCACTACCGGGTTATTGATAAAAACCAACCACGCCAACAGGCACTGGAATTTATTCGCCAGGAACACCAGGAAGATGCCGGTATTATTTATTGTTTGAGCCGCAAAAAAGTAGATGACACCGCGCTCTGGCTGCAACAGCAAGGCTTAAATGCCCTGCCCTATCACGCAGGAATGCCAGCAGCGACACGTAAACTACACCAGCACCGGTTTATTCATGAAGAAGGCTTGATTATCGTTGCCACCATCGCCTTTGGCATGGGCATTGACAAACCTAATGTACGCTTTGTCATTCATCTGGATTTACCCAAAAGCATAGAAGCCTATTATCAGGAAACCGGACGTGCCGGGCGTGATGGCCTGCCCGCCAACGCCTTGCTGACCTATGGCCCGGAAGATGTGGTGATGCTGCAAAAGTTTATCCACAGCTCCGATGCTGATGAACAACACAAACGTCTGGAACTACATAAACTTGATGCCTTGCTGGGTTTTTGTGAAATGACCACATGCCGCCGCCAAGGTTTGTTGGCATACTTTGAAGATCACCTGCCTGAACCTTGTAATAATTGCGATACCTGCCTGGAACCACCAGAAACCTGGGATGCCACGGAAGCCGCGCAACAGGCATTATCTTGCATTTATCGCACGGGCCAACGTTTTGGCATGAGTTATTTGATTGACGTACTACGTGGTAAAAGCAACGACCGTATCCGCAACTTTGGACATGAGCAACTCAAAGTCTTTGGCATAGGTAAAGAGCGTCCTGCCACGCAATGGCGCAATCTTTACCGGCAATTGGTCGCACAAGGTCTGGCAAGTGTCGATATTGAAGGTTATGGCGGTTTGTTTTTAACCGATGCCGCGCGTCCTATTCTACGCGGTGAAGAAACGCTATTATTGCGCAAACTGCGGCCCACGAAAAAACAAAAAGCCGATAAACGTAAATCTGCCTCTCTGTTTGAAGGTACTGATTTAGTACTTTGGGAACAACTGCGCAGCAAACGCCTGGAACTGGCAAATGCCCAGGATGTCCCACCTTATGTCATTTTTCATGATGCTACGCTGGTGGAAATGGTCTGCCATTGCCCCACTACAGATGCGGAACTGACACAGCTTTCAGGTGTTGGCAGCGCCAAACTGAAACGTTATGGCCCTGCTTTTCTGGAAGTCATAGAAAACCATGTCATTGAACAGGATCTGGATAAATCCAGCTTACCCGCTATACCGGAACCTGAGGCAACAAGCCTGCCTGAAACCATGCAAATCAGCCTGATCAGTTATCAGGAAGGTAACGACATCGAACAAATTGCCCAGATGCGTGACTTAAAATCCAGTACAATTTATGGGCATTTAGCCAGAGCCATAGAACTGGAAAAGCTTAATCTGGAAGAGATTCGGGAAGTCAAAACCGAAGATATTCAAACCATTGAAGCCGCTTTAGCCGATTTACCCAAAACCGAACAAATGGCACTCAAGCCTTTATATCAGCAATTGGAGGAAACCTATTCCTATGGCCTGTTACGTTGTGTCATGGCGGGTTTATTGCGTTGATTTCAACCTGAATTCGCAACCGTTCCAAAGCGTCACTCAAGAGACTGTTTTTCACAAAATATCAACGCTTACCGCGCGTAATATATTCCGCCTGTTGCCGCGCAACATCCTGCGCGTGATTGCTGGAACTACCCGCTGGCAAAAGTTCGTCAATTGGATGATTGGCATTCTCGTCAACTTGTTGCCAGTATAAAGTTTGAGTTGGAAAGGCAAATTCAACCCCCATGCGCTCAGCCAGTTTTAAGGCATCCAGTAAAAATTGATGACGCGCCTGTAATTCCATGCTCCAGGTGGGAACCTCAAAAAAGATATACACCATAATATCCAAAGAAGAAGCGGCATATTCATTAAAATAAATATGGAAATAATCTTTACGGGTGTGCGGATGTTGGCGCACCAGTTCGCGCAGTCCTTCACAATAACCATCAATGCGCTCTGGTGGCGTATCATAAGTCAATGATAAAACCGTTTTTAAGCGCCTATAACGCCGCTGCCCCATATTATCCACTTCAGCGGTAATCATACGGGAGTTGGGCAGGGTAATCACCGAGTTATAAAAGGTACGAATCCGGGTACTGCGAAAACCGATGCTTTCAACCGTGCCTTCAATTTTATCGATGACAATCCAGTCACCCACCAGAAACGGGCGATCTGTCAGTACCGTAACAAAACCAAACAGGTTTTCTACCGCATCTTTTGCCGCCAGGGCAAAGGCCAATCCGCCCAAGCCCAGACCTGCTAAAACACCGCTGATATTCAGGCTCAGGCTGTTGGCAATGAAAATGATACCGGCAACCGTGACAAAAATTTTAAGTACCTGAGTAATCAAAGGCACCAGCATATCATCGAGCAAAGTCTCTGTTTTTAATGCCTGCTCCTGGAAAAATGCGCTGATTAAATCGACCAGACGATAGGCTGTCCAGATACCGGATAATCCCGCCATAAATTTTGCGGCAACCAGTAATACCAGCAATACATCATCGGGTAAACCCAGCAAATTCAGACCCATCCACCAAATGCTCGCCATCATCATCAGGCCCAGAGGACGCAATATGTTGCTGGAAAGCTTTCGATAATAGGGTTTTGCAAATTTTTGCCAGATTTTAACGCTGACTCGCAGCACAAATGCCGCCAGACGATCAGCAACCACCCCCAACAGCACTATCAACAAAATACTCAGCCATTGCCAATACGCTACATCCAGCAAGGTGGGTTTTAACCACTCAGGGACTTTTTGACTAATGCGTAAATGCCAGGGTAGGTGTTCAGGTGCACTGCTGACCAGTGGCGCTACCGATTTATCTGTTTCAGCTTGTGTTTGTTGCTGAGTTTGCAGCGTATTTAAAATGGCTTGTAAGGTATCCAGAGATTCATGCGCAAACAGCCAGCGTCCATCTGTTTGTTTGGCAAAATAGAGCTTGCCTTCAGCGTAGTCATATAAGGTATATTCGCTATCTTTATGCGCTGGGGGCAGGGTTTTGGGTTCCAGATACGGGGTGTTTTCCAGCACCGTCAGCAGCATCCAGGCTAAATCTCGACCGCGTTCTTTACGCACCAGTGTGTTCACCTGGCTTAAATCCAGCGTTTGCTCGGCTTTATCGAGGGCATCTTTATCTCCGGCTTTCAGGGCTTCCATTGCCATGAGAAAGCTGTCCAGGGTTTTTTGTGGGGATTTCAATCCTTCAGGCACGGGGGCAGATACAGATTTTTCAGTACGCACTGTGGTGATAACCGTTTCAGAGGTTCCAATTACCTCTGATTGCCCCTCTTCGGCAACGGCGACAGTGGAAAACATAAGCCAAACTAAGGCAATAAAGTAATACATGTATTTCATAAACCATTTATTAAAAGACCTGCCAGGTTTTTAAAATCTGGAAGGTCTGATGCATGTTACAACAAGGGGGATAAGATACGCCCCAGCCCAATGAACAAAGATGCCTTAAAATCCCACTGAATATCTTGCGGCGACAGAATCCTACAGGAATCTTTTAGCAGATGGTTAAAATCATGCTGTAACTGTTGCGCCAGTCCCTGATTATACAGCAGGGTGCTGAGTTCAAAATTAATCCGAAAACTGCGGATATCCATATTTGCAGATCCCACCATGCCCCAGTTGTCATCTACAATAACCACCTTGGAATGCACCATGCCCCGCTGGTATTCATAAATCTGGATACCGGCATTTAACAAGGTTTGATAATAGCTGCGTCCAGCCCATAAAACGATGGCATGATCGAGTTTATTAGGCAATAACAGGCGCACCCGCACATTGCGATACGCTGCGGCCTCCAAAGCCAGCACCATGCTGGCATCCGGCACAAAATAAGGCGTGGCAATATCGATCTGGTGTTGTGCGGTAGAAATAATTGCCAATAATAAATGGTGCAGGATACGGGTATTCATATCCGGGCCGGAAGGAAATATCTGTACAATCTGATTATCCGACCCTGTTGCTTGCGGCTGTGGTGGAGGAAAATAGCTGGCAGCACTTAAATCCTGATGCTGCGCATAATGCCAGTCTTCAACAAACACATCCTGTAATTCATGCACCGCAGGCCCGGTCAGGCGCAAATGGGTGTCGTGCCAACTCTGATAATGTTTATCCAGACCCACATATTCATTACCGATATTCTGGCTGCCGGTAAAACCGATTAAACCATCAATAATCGCAATTTTACGATGATTACGAAAGTTAACCCGCCAACGCCCACGCCAAGGCACCACCGGCAGAAAATAACTGACCTCCACCCCGCTTTTACGCAGACGATGTAAAAAATGCCGGGACCAACCCCAGGAGCCGATAAAATCCACCAACACACGGCATTCAACCCCCGCTCTGGCTTTTTCCCGCAACAGTTTTGCCAGCTTTTGCCCGGTTTCATCGGCATGAAACGCATAATATTCCAAATGAATATGCTGTTGTGCCTGACTGATAGCCTCACATAATGCCGCCAGTGCCTGTGGCCCATCATGATAAATTTGCACTTGATTATTACAGGTGGGCGGCATTTTATTCAAATGGCTGATAAAGGTGATAAACCCCCGCACCCGCTCCGGCAGCACTTCGCAGGAGGGATGTATATATTGTTGTTGCAGGCGTTGCAGACGTAACTCCAGGGTATCGAGCTGTTTACGTTTTTTATCCCGTCGCTTGCGCATACGCGCCAGCTTTGGCGTACCCAGCAGCAGAAACAAAACCACGCCCAGTATTGGCAACAAAAAAAACAGCATCATCCAACTGAGCATCACCTGCGGCTCGCCAGGATGACGTAAGATATAGATGATGGCAAAAATCACCAACACCACATCAAAACCCAGTACCACTAACAGCCAGTCCATTACTGATTATTCCGCTTGGCGCAACTCCGTGGTGAGTTTTTCAAACTCAGCGCGCATTGCCATATTTTCAAAGGGCACTAACTCCGGCAATTGCAAGTTTGCCAGACTGCTAAATTGCTGGTTACTGGCGCGAATCAAGGTCACCAATTCACCACTGATACGCACAGTCTGATAACGGATTAAGGCCACGTCATAGTCTTTTTTCAAAGCCCCCTGTGCTTTTAACACCTGATTGGCCTGCCGGGTCAATTGCTGGCGATATAAATTCAAAGTATTACTGGTCAATTTCTGCGCCTGAATACTGATTTGTAAATTACTGCGGCGCAAGGCGTCGGTTTCCCGCATCAACATATTCTGGGTTTTTTGTTGCAAACGCTGATTATCCGCACGAATTTTTTCCAGTTTGGGTAAATAATTTTGCACAATACGATCTATAAAATTCTGCTGCATGGTAATCACCACCTCCAACAACACCGCATACATGCCATAATGTTTACGCGCAAATTCCAGGTCTTCACCGTTATCAATCATCAATTGTGCCAGATGGTTGCTGATTTGTTTGACATTATCAAACACCACACTCATTGCAATCACATCATCCCCCACCACGCTGGTCATCAACACATCTAACTGCGCCTCGCTTAAATACACGCCGGTTTTTTGCATGTGCTGGGCAATATTGGCTTTGTGTTGTTTAATTTGTGTTTTATTTTCCGCAATATCGCCTTTTAAGTCAGCTATTTTGTCATCGTAACTTTTTGCCTTGCCCGGACGGCTGATTTTTTTGGTTTGATATTCCGCCATTTGCCGACGTTTCTGACTAATCGTATTTTCCAGGTTTTTAATCGCCTGCACATCCTCCGACACGGCTGACAAGCCCAGAATTTTGACAGCCTCCTGCAATAAAGCATCAATTTCTTTCTGATGCGATTTTTGATCCTCGCCAAACCATTTTGATTCTGGTAAATCCTTATGCCGCTCTTTTTCTGCCAGCAAATCATCCAGCCTGGGGTAGGCTTCCTCCCACACCTTGGCAAACTGCTCCTGCGGATTAAGATTACTGCCCGTCATATCATCCACAAAATCACCTGTTGCGGTCATGATTTGATCCAATAAACCCGGATCGCTGCTACCAGATTTACTGGGTGATGCTGCGCAGGCTTGCAAACTGAAGCAAATAAAAATAAAAAACCATATGTGTTTCATTAAGTTATTTCCTGTTCCATTAAAGAATATATCATTAAACTTGTCTTTTACTTCTTCTTCCGCCTTGCAGACTGAATGCTACTTCGTACTCAATCAGGCACATAAGCTGGAATAAAGTAGCCTGAAATAGCATAGCGTATTCCACCTAAGTATTTGATAATATTTGAATTACAGTTATACTTGTTTTTTTATTAAAAAAACAACGGATTTTATCATGCATATTGGCCCTTTTATGATTGATTTTACCGGTACACAATTGACCGATGCCGATCGTAAACTGTTATTACACCCTTTGGTGGGGGGGGTTATTTTATTCAGCCGCAATTATGAGTCACCGCAACAGCTTACAGCTTTAACCAGCGAAATTCACGCGTTGCGCAAACCGCCGCTATTGATTGCCGTGGATCATGAAGGTGGGCGGGTGCAGCGTTTTCGTGAACATTTTGTACACATTCCTGCCGCGCAGACTTTTGGTTTATTGTATAAAAAAGACCCAAAATCTGCACTGGAAAAAGTACAGCAGGCAGGCTGGCTGCTGGCTGCTGAACTCCGTGCTGTCGGGGTGGATTTCAGCTTTGCCCCGGTATTGGATCTTAATAACCCCATCAGCAGCGTTATTAATGACCGCGCTTATCATCACCACCCGGAAGTCGTGGCTAAACTCGCGCGCGCCGCAATGAAGGGCATGAAACAAGCGGGCATGATTGCGGTGGGCAAGCATTTTCCAGGGCATGGCTCGGTGGCAGCGGATTCTCACCACAGCCTGCCGGTGGATACACGCCCGGAAGCCGATATTCGCAGCGCAGACTGGGTGGCTTTTGAGCGTATGATTAATTACGGCTTGCCTGCCTTGATGCCAGCCCATATTGTTTATTCTGCCGTCGATACATATCCTGCCGGGTTTTCAGCACAATGGTTGCAGATCCGCCTGCGTAAAGAACTGGGTTTTCAAGGCGCGATCTTCAGTGATGATCTGAATATGGCAGGTGCAAATGTTGCTGGCACACCATTACAGCGTGCGCAACAAGCACTTGGCGCAGGTTGTGATATGGCCTTGATTTGTAACAACCGCCCTGCGGTACTGGAAGTATTAGCGCAGTTTGGTGAATATACCGCACCCGCTTCACAATTACGTTTATCGCGTTTACACGGCTTTGCTGATGAGAATAACAAGATTCGGGATTGGCAGAGTTTACACCAAAGCCAAGACTGGCAGCTTGCCAATCAAGTCATGCAGCTTTTAGAAACAGAACCTGAATTAAATTTGGGAGATGATGGTTTATCTTAAGGAGTGAGGATGAAATAAATGCAGAAACTGGGCGCAGGATTTTTGTTCATTTTCAAGGCGTGAAAACAGATAAAAATCCTGCACGCTATGGGGGTGTTATTTCTTGCGAGTTACCTAACCACTTATTGCGCAGATACTTATCAAGCTCCAGTACGATAAAACCAGGGAGTAAGCAAGGCAGGATCACCCCCCACCATTCCAGTGGAAATTCAGCCGTTCTGAAAATAGCATTTAGTGCCGGTGTGTAGGTCAAATGATAATGTGTGAACAAACTGAATAAAGCACCTGCGAGCAGCCAGCGGTTACCAAAAGGACTGAAACTGAAAGCTGAGCGTCTGGTAGAACGCGCACTCATCACAAAACCTAAATGCACCAGCAATACTGCCCAGAATGCTGCCGTTTGCGCCTGGGTTAGTAATAGCGGATTAATCACCACGCCATCAACAACGGCGGCAGCGCCAAAGTAATAATACACATAAAAACTGGGCAGGGAAATTGCCAGACCAATCAACAGGACACGTTGGAAAAATAAGCGGTTAGCAATTTTTTCTGCGGCATCTCTGGGCGGGTCAGTAAGTAAATGCGAGGACTTGACTTCCATCATCAACGGTATGGTCAGAAATACGGAATCAAACAAGTTAATCCACAGAATTTGTACCGGTTCCAGCGGCAGGCGCGCGCCAAACAAGGGAATAAAGGGGGCCAGCAAAATTGCGCCCATCACCAGCAAGGCTTGACCGCCATTGGTGGGCAATGTGTATAAAATGGCTTTTTCCAGGTTATGCCAGGCATGACGGCCTTCTTCTACAGCGCCGACGATGCTGGCAAAATTATCATCTGTCAGTACCATGCTGGCGGCTTCCTTACTGACTTCGGTGCCGGTAATACCCATAGCAATACCGATATCAGCCGCTTTTAAGGCAGGCGCGTCATTGACCCCATCGCCGGTAATCGCAGTGACATGACCGTGGCGTTGTAGTTGTTGCACCACGCGCAGCTTATGCTCCGGCGCAACACGGGCATAAACAGATACATCTTCAACAACATCATATAAGTCATCATCAGACATTTTTGCCAGTTGTTCGCCAATCAGCAGATTTTGTTGTTGATTATCTATAATCCCCAAAGTCCGGGCGACAGCTTGCGCTGTCAAGCGGTGATCACCGGTAATCATAAGCGTGCGGATACCGGATGTTTTACATTTTTTTACGGCAGCAATCGCTTCTTCTCTGGGGGGATCGATCATGCCTTGCAAACCGAGGAAACAACAGGAATGGATATCATCTTCAGTTAAGTTGGTGTGGGTTTTTGGGACGGATTTCTGCGCCATTGCCAACACCCGCAAGGCATTATCCGCCATCATCTCAACCTGATTTAAAATCGTTTGCCTGGAGAAAGCCGTATCAGATGTCTGGCTGTATTGACTGTTGCAAAGTTCCAGAATAACTTCCGGCGAGCCTTTAATATAGATAATATTTTCGTTTTCACCTTCGCCTGCGTGCAGCGTAGCCATATACATGCGTTCAGATTCAAAAGGAATTTCATCCAGAACTAATTGCAGGGGGGGCTTCTGAACGGCATTTTTTTTGGCTGAAACAATCAGTGCACCTTCTGTGGGATCGCCAATAATATGATAAACCCCATCGGTTTGATGCAAGGTCGCGTTATTACAATAGAGACCCGCAGTCAGCGTATGCTGCACGGGTGCAGGCAGGCTGTCCAGTATTTGTCCATCACGCTGGATGTGACCAACCGGTTCATAACCAACGCCACTGAGTTCATAATGTACGTTATCGGCATATACATCGACCACGGTCATTTCGTTACGGGTCAGGGTACCGGTTTTATCAGAGCAAATCACGGTGGTACAACCCAGCGTTTCAGCAGCGGGCAAGCGTCGAATTAAAGCATTGCGCTTTGCCATAACCGAAGCTGCCAAAGCCAGAATTGCCGTGACTATCATCGGCAGCATTTCCGGGATTGCCGCAACAATCAGCGATACCGAAGCTAAAAAGCTATAAACCAGCGAATAACCAATCATGCCGCCGAGCATAAAGTTCAATAAGCCCAGCGCCAGAATGAGAATAATCAAAGTGCGGGTAAACTCGGTGATTTTCTTTTGCAGCGGGGTAAGTGCTTGCCGGGTATGCGACATCATTGCCGCAATTTTGCCAAATTCAGTATATTTTCCCGTACTGACCACCACCGCCTTAGCAGAACCGCTGAGTAAAAAAGTCCCGCTAAAAGCGATACAGCTTTGATCGCCGGGAGGTAAGTCAGGATTGGACAATGTTGCAGTATTTTTGTTTACCGGCAAAGACTCGCCGGTTAAAGCCGCTTCATCTACGGTCATGTCTTTACAGCGGAGCAGGCGCACATCCGCAGGCACCTTATCGCCACCTTGCAAAATCACCACATCACCCGGTACCACTTCCCGCGTGGCAATGGTTTTTTCCTCGTTATCACGCAGTGCCACCGTTTCGGAAACCATCATGTTTTGCAAGGCCAGTAATGCGCTTTCGGCTTTGCCTTCCTGGAAAAAACCTAAAATGGCATTTAAGATCACCACGCAGAGGATCACCAAGGTATCAGCAAACATGTCCTTGTTGCCACTAAAACTTAAAATGGCTGTGGTGGTTGCGGCAAGCAACAGAATATAAACCAGTGGATTATGGAACTGGCTGAGAAACCGCATCCATGCGCTACGGCGTTTAAAGGATAGCTCGTTATAACCGTAATGCTGCAAACGCTTTTGTGCTTCTTTACTGCTTAGTCCACTTTCTTGACAGGACAAAGCCGCAAAACTTTCTTCAATATTGAGTTGATACCATTTTTTATTCATGGCTTGAAACCAGGGTTTGAAATAGGCGATATCAGATTTTTATGACACGCCTTAAAAATTAGAAAATTCTAATTTTTAAATGTAGTCCATAAATAGACTATTGTATATAAGCGAGTACATCAGCCAGTAAACTTTACTAAGGAGTGAGAATTTTATAATTCCCAAAACCAAGCTGGCCTTTTTCTAAAGGCTGCGAATATAAGTTTCCAAACCCTGTTGCATGGAATAGTCTGCCTGCCAGTTAAATTCCTGGGTAATTTTTTGTATATTGGCGCAGGAATGGCGAATATCCCCGGTTTTTGCCGCTTGATAAGTAATTTTTGATGCACTTTTTCCGGTGATGGTTTGCAGCATTTGCAACAGGGTATTGATACTGAGCACTTGTTGCCTGCCAACATTGAAGACCTGCGCCCCTGTCGCCAGCGTCAAGGCTTTAAGATTGGCAGCCACCACATCCTGCACATAGATGAAGTCCCGGGTTTGCTCGCCATCGCCATAAATCACAATATCCTGTTGTGCTTGCAAGCGTTCCAGAAAAATGGAAATCACGCCGGAATAAGGCGAACTGGGGTCCTGGCGCGGCCCGTACACATTAAAATAACGCAACCCCACAGAATGAATGCCATAAAGCTGCGCATATAATGTGGCCAGTTGCTCGGCATAATACTTATCCAGCGCATAAGGACTGAGTGGTTGGCAAGTTGTGGTTTCAGGCAAAGGCAATTCCTGGTTATCGCCATAAACGGCTGCGGAGCTGGCATAAATTACGGTTTTTACACCCTGCTGCCGCGCGGCTTCAAACACATTAAACACGCCCTGGGCATTATTTTGAAAACTGGCGGCAGGCTGTTGGATGGACAAGGGTACTGAAACCAGCGCGGCTTCATGATAAATCGCGCAGGCTCCCTGACTGGCAGCCAATACTGTTGCCAAATCACCCACATCACCTTCAATGAGTTCAAACTGTTCCAATGCCTGTAATGTTTTAAGGTTTTCCCTATGCCCAGTGACAAAGTTATCCAGTACACGTACCGCATAACCTGCCGCAATCAGCGATTCTGATATATGTGAGCCAATAAAACCTGCGCCACCCGTCACCAGAATAAGATTTTTTGCCATTATTAATATCCTTATAAACCCAATATTTGCGCAACTGCTTGCTGTTCTGCAACAATTTCCGCCACTGTTTTATCCAAAGCCTCACGACTGAAAGTATTCAGTTCCAAATCCCGCACAATGTCATAATCCCCATTTTCACAAACAACCGGCACCCCACACACCAGCCCTTTGGGAATATCGTAACAACCATCACTGCATACTGCCATGCTGACCCATTCGCTGTTACTGCCTAAAACCCAGTCACGCATGTGTGACAATGCGGCATAAGCAGCAGAAGCCGCGCTGGAAGTGCCGCGCGCCTTAATGATTTGTGCGCCACGTTGCTGCAAAACTGGCAAAAATTCATTCACCATCCAGTCATGTTCCTGCGGGGTTTCAATACAACGCTTATCATCAATTAAGGCATGGCTGATGTCAGGGTATTGCGTTGCAGAATGATTGCCCCATACGGCAACCTGATGAATTCGCTTTAAATCAATCTGTTGGTGGCTGGCAAATTGTGAGATTAAACGATGATGATCCAGGCGCATCATGCCACTAAATTGTTTACTATCCAAATCCGGCGCATATTGTCGGGTAATCCAGGTATTACTATTCATGGGATTACCGACAACCAGCACTTTTACATGTCTTTGCGCCTGCTCGTTTAAGGCGCGCCCTTGCTGCTGGAAAATGCTCGCATTTATCGCCAGCAGATCAGCGCGCTCCATACCAGGGCCGCGTGGCTTGGCACCAATCAGAAAGGCATAATTCACATCCCGGAAAGCCTGCGTGGTGTCATCGGTTGCAACAATATCCTGCAATAGAGGATAAGCGCAGTCTTCCAGCTCCATCACCACGCCCTGCAAAGCGGTCATGGCAGGCGGGATTTCCAGTAAATGCAAAATAACGGGCTGCTTTGGGCCAAACATTTCCCCTGCTGCAATGCGGAAAACCAGGCTGTAAGCAATATGTCCGGCAGCGCCGGTAATAACGATACGTACGGGTTGTTGCATGGTCGCCTCCCCCTATTAATTTTCATATCTGAAAATTAATAGATAATTTTTTTATTTATAACGGGTTCTTTATGACGTTTGCTTCAGAAAGGGCAATACCCCTGAGTGATAAGTATAACGTAGATGAGGGGCAATAAGACAACTGGCATAAGGCGTTGTTATCTGGGCTGGTGTCATCCCTCCCCTCTCAGGTTTATTCCCATTAAGCAAGACATTGACACAAAGTTTGATAAGCCAAACACTTTTATTCATCGCTGGATTCTGCTACTTTGCTATTTTTTTTCGCAAACTTATACCTGGAGTCTGCCATGCCTCATTACAGCCCCGAACAGATCTGCAATATTGCTTTGACTGGACAAAGCGGCGCGGGTAAAACCACGCTGGTTGAACATCTCTTATTTCAAGCGGGTCTTATACCGGATTGTGGTACGGTGGAAAATGGTAATACAGTTTGTGATTTTGAGCCACAGGAAAAAAATTATCAGCATTCCTTAATGGCATCACTTGCCAGCCTGGATCATGAAAATCGCCATATCAATATTATCGACACGCCAGGAATGCCGGATTTAATGGGTCATGCGCAAAGCGTGTTCCCGGCGGTAGAAACCGTTGCGGTGGTCGTGGATGCGGTGAATGGCCCGGATGTGATGACGCGGCGTATGCTGGAGCGCGCCGAGCGTCGCCAGCTTTGCCGGGTGATTATTATTAATAAAATCGATTTGGCTAAAACCGAGCTTGTTAGTCTGGTTGCTAACCTTAAAGAACATTTTGGCGAGGAATGCCTGCCCTTAAATCTACCTGCTGAGGGTGGCAAACAAGTGGTGGATTGCTTCTTTAACCCTGAAGGTGAGTCCGATTTAGGTTCAGTTGCCGACTGGCATGATCAGATTATTGATCAGGTGGTTGAAGTGGATGAAGATTTAATGGCGGTGTATCTGGAGCAAGGCCAGGAACTCAGCCCGGAACAATTACACAATCCGTTTGAAAAAGCCTTGCGTGAAGGCCACTTGATTCCAATTTGCTTTACCTCCGCGCAAACCGGCGTAGGCGTACCTGAATTACTGGATGTGCTGACACGCTTAATGCCTAATCCGCTGGAAGGTAATCCACGCCCATTCCTGAGAGGCGAAGCTGAGGCTGCAATTGCTTTCACTGCCGAGCCAGATGCAACAAAACATGCCCTGGCCCATGTGTTTAAGGTGACTTCAGACCCATTTGTCGGCAAACTGGGTATTTTCCGGGTGCATCAAGGTACGATTACCAAAGACAGTCAGTTGTTTATTGGTGATGCTCGCAAACCCTTTAAGGTGGGGCATTTATTTAAGCTGCAAGGTAAAACCCAGGTGGAAATTTCCAAAGCCATTCCGGGTGATCTCTGCGCGGTGGCGAAAGTGGATGCCCTGCATTTTGACGCAGTGTTACATGATTCGCATGATGAGGATTTTATTCACTTAAAACCATTGGATTTCCCGGTGCCGTTATACGGTCTGGCAATTCATCCCAAGCGTCACGGTGATGAGCAGAAAATCAGCACCATATTACAAAAACTGGAAGAGGAAGATCCCTGCCTCAAGGTGGAACATCGCGTAAACTTGAATGAAACCGTACTGCTGGGCCTGGGTGAACTCCATTTGCGCGTGGTGATAGAGCGTATGCAGCAACAATTTAAGCTGGAAGTGGATACCACGCCGCCCAAAATTGCTTATAAAGAATCCATCAGTCAGGCTGCTGAAGGTCATTATCGTCATAAAAAACAAACCGGTGGCGCGGGACAATTTGGTGAGGTTTTTCTGAAAATAGCGCCCCGGAAACGTGGCAGCGGTTTTTCATTCGTGAATGCTGTGACGGGCGGTGCGATTCCTTCTGGTTTTATTCCCGCCGTTGAAAAAGGCGTGTTGCAGGCGATGGAAAATGGTGCAGTTGCCGGTTATCCCATGCAGGATATTGAAGTTACAGTCTATGATGGCAAACACCATACGGTAGACTCCAAGGAAGTTGCTTTTGTCATGGCGGGTAAAAAAGCATTTTTAGATGCCGTGCAAAAAGCCAAACCGATGGTTTTAGAACCGATGGTGAATTTGGAAGTCACCATTCCAGAAGCGGATATGGGTGCGATTACCGGCGCGCTGGCAGGCAAACGTGGACGCATTTTGGGTAGCGAAATGCGCAGCAGCAACCGGGTGGAAATCAACGCCCTGGTGCCACTCAATGAGTTGGATCATTATGCTACGGAACTGAAATCAGCAACCGGTGGGCATGGCTCTTATACCATGGAATTCAGTCATTATGATCCTGCACCTAATGCCATTCAGGCTAAATTAATGACAGATTACAAACCTCAGAATGAGGAATAGGAAAAACCAGCCAGGTTTCTGGCATTCTAACCCCTTGAAACGGGTGGGTTAGAAAGCCAGACTTACCGGGTTTAAAAGTATTTCTCTAAGGTAAGTTGCAAATGATCATCATTGCTGATTGGGTTAAGCTCATGATCGGAAAACAATCTTAACGCCAGATTAAGTTTCCAGTCGTCTCCTAAACGGCGACTGGCCTCAATTTGAAAGCTACGTAATTCACTATAATCCAGATCTTGCACCAAACCAGCCAAAATTTCTGTACTTTGAGCGTCATTAAAAGCGAAACGCGCCCCCAACATCAGGTCATTCTGAAATTGGCTTAGGCGAGGATCATCTCGCTCATCCCAGGAATATTCCATAATTACCCCCAGATCGGTAACTGAATCCATTACCCCCACAAAGGTATATTCTAAACCACCACTGACAGCGGCAAAGTGGTCAAATTCATCTTTACGATGTAATATTTCCAGCTTCCATAACCAGGCTTCCAATGTGGCCTGAAAATCCAGGCCAAACTGATCGATTTGATCATAGTAAGGGATTAAATTCGATTCTCCCTTTGGGGATTCTCTTAATAAGAATCCGGGATCACGATTGGTTCCCCGAAAATAATAGAGGCCCATATCATAATCATCAAAGGTATAACTCCAGCGCAGTGCAAAATCAATATGCTTTTCTTCTCGGGATGATTCATACTCAGCATGATCGGTATCAATAGGCAAAGGGCCTCTTAAACGACCTTCCGCACCCGAAAAGGTACGTTCCCGAAATCCGGGTAGAATAAAAAAATCTATAATGCCCCAATCACGGATTAAACTCAGGTTAATCATCGCTTGACCCAACTTGGGATCACCGCTGATATCATCAACCTGATCGTCCTGATTAATAATATCTACCAGATGATTAGCCTCATTCACGCCCCAAAATACCTTGCCGATACCGGTTCGCAGTTCCCACTCTGTACCAACATGTAACCACATTAATTCCCGAATATCGAAGTGGGTACGTTCCTTATCATGCTGATCCACCCGTGCATAGGGTTTAAAAATAATACTATCCAGATCATTATTCCAGCTATGATAAAACTCCGGTTCTGCCAATACCGACCATTGCTGCCGATGTTGCTCCGAATACAAGGGTTCATGCTGAAACAGATAAGTCGATATTCCCACTTTAGTACTGACTTCCAGAGCATGGGTAAAGGGTGACAAGACCATGAATGCAATGATGAGGGAAATATTATGGCCTTGTCTAAATGGTTTTATCCAGGCAAACATATCAACGTATCCGTTTGAGTACGTTTTTATTAAAATCTTTAGCGGTTAAACCTACGGAAAATTTATAATCTGACCAGGTCAATTGGGTACTTTTACCCGTTTGGTGATTAAGCATCATATATTGATCCGCACGCCAGTATTTATTTTTATACTGTTGGTATCCCTTAAAGCTCAGAGTTTTTAATAAGCTGCCTTTGCGATCATAATATTCCGTTTTATGAACTCGATATTCCTGATCATCGAGCCAGGAGATAATCTTGGTATAGCCACTATGCTTGTACAGTGGTTTATTTTCTACCTTATAACAATTTAACTCACCACATTTTTCATCGCTAAGATATTTATAACTGTATTTTTCAATTTCAAAGGAGCTTAAGTCCTCATAGGCAAATTCACTGCCCATAAAGGGACCGGATTTATTCTTGGAGCTGATCCGCTTGACCCGTTTCAAAGCTGGCAGGTAGAGCCATTGATCATCATTACCCAGTGAATGGGAGAAGCTTAAAAAAGCCGTGCCTTTTACATCCCGTGGACGGTCAAAAATTGTCAATCCCTTGTCACCGTCATTTTCCATTTCCAAGCTTTTAATCCGAATATTCCGCTGACTCTCCCGACCATTTTTATTGCGCAAAATCATTATCATTTTGGCCTGACTGTCACCCCAGCCCTTATCATGAGCCTTTCGTTGTTTGGCAATTTCCAGTCCTTTGTCCTCTGCATCACCAGCCATTGCCAATGCTGAAAACAATAAGAAAGGTAAGGCAAACTGAGCTGATTGAATTAGTTTCATTATTTGGTCTCCTGTAAAATGGTTTCGTTTAATAGTGGCTGAAATTCATTCGTTTCTTGAGTTTCTTGTGGTTGTTTTTTATCGATTAACATCAATAAAGGGGGCAAAAATAAAAAGTCCACAATTAAGGCAATGGTTATGGTCACGGCGGTTAATAATCCCATATCAGCATTTAAGCGAAAAGTGGATTGTGCCAATACCATAAAACCGAAAGATAATACCAAGGTGGTAATCCAAAGCGCTCTCCCGACACTGGCAAAGGCATAATGTACAGCTTCTACAGCGTCATAGCCTTTATCTCGACGGGCATGTAAGTACTTACTTAAGAAATGTACCGTATCATCAACAATAATTCCCAGCGTCATACCGGCTACTACCGAAAGCGCCAATCCCACCTCACCGACAAAGATACCCCAAATGCCAAAGGCAATACCGGCTGGTGCCAGGTTAGGTAGCAAGCTGATAAAACCAAAACGTGCTGAACGCAAGGCAACGCCTAAAATAGCGGAAATTAAAATGAGTGCTACAGTCGTACCACTTAACATACTGACAATATTGCGCTGACCGATATGGGCAAACATTAAATTGGGACTGGCTGCTTCGAGCGTGTAACCATTGCCATTTTTGGAAAACCATTTGAGAGAACGTCGTTCCATATCCAGCATCTGATTAGAAGTCAGGTTTTTAAAGGTTGCAATCAAGCGGGTTCCTGACTTGTCTACATTAAGCTGGTTATTCAGATCCAGGCCATAGGGTAGAGACATTTCATACAAGAGCAGATACTGTGCTGATAATTCCTGATTTTCCGGTAACTTATAATAAGCCTCATCATCAGCATGCATATTTTTATTTAAGCGTTTAATGGTATCGGTAATGCTTAGCACATGATCCGTCTCAGGTTGTACCCGTAACCAGTTGGCAAAGTTTTCCGTGACTTGCAAAAAGTCCGGTTTATTGACCCCACTGGCTTCACCACTCTTAATGGAATAGGAGATACTGCTTAAACCACGAATATTTTCCTGCATATAATCAGTGGCATCACGAAATGCCACAGTTTTATCAAAATACTCAACAAAGTTATCATTCAAATCATTGCTGGGTACAAAGATAACCAGGGCCATAATAACCGCGCTGCTGATTGGCAATAACTTGATTCGATGCCGGATAACAAAATGGCTCAGCTTTTCCATATAATCTTTTTTGCCTGCTTCATGCGGCTTAACTTTAACAGGAAGCAAACTCAGCATCGCCGGGAACAGACTAATGGATAAGAAAAAGGCCAGCATAACGCCTGTCGCCACCATGTTACCCAAGTCCTGAAATGGCGGTGCATCGGAGAAGTTTAAACTCAAAAAGCCGATAGCCGTGGTTATGCTGGTCAAAAAGATTGGTTGGAAATTGATCTGTAAACTATTTAATAACGCCTCACGTTTAGCCGTGCCACGACGCATCTCATAAAACTGTGAAGTCAGAATATGAATACAATCAGCTACCGCCAGAGTCATGACCATAGTCGGCGTACTGGCTGAGGGACCGGTTAAATACAATCCCGCCCAACCAGCCAATCCCATAGCGCCGACTATAGAGCCAGCAATCACAAATACGGTGGCAATGGTACCGGTGATACTTTTTAAGGTTAGAATCATCATCACAATAATGGCCAAAAACATGACAGGAATCAGATTTTTACCATCATTTAAAGAAGATTCAGCAAAGCTGTTATTCATCATTATGATACCGGACAAATAAATATCCACATCCGGGTATTTAGCATGATATTTGGACTTCATCTCCCGAACAAATTCTACGATTTGCGGCACTTCCGTAGTGGCATCAAGACCGGGCAGTTGTACCGTGGTGGTAATGATAGTGACATGGGCTTGTTTTGATATCAGGCGATTAACTAATAGTGGATCAGTAATGGCAATCTGTTTGATCTCTGCCAATTTTTGTACAGTTTTCTGCGCCTCACTGGAAAGCAAATCCTCAACAATCATATCGTCTTCAACGGCATAGGTGTGTTGAAAATTGCTAATGGAATCTACGCGGGTGGAGAAAGGTATTTGCCAGGATTCCTGAGTAATATCCAGCACCATCTGCATCACTTCTGGCGTAAAAACCTGACCGTTTTTAGGTGCGATAACAAAATCAACGGTATCATTTTTATTATAGGCTTTTTGCATCTCTTCAAAGGCGATCAACTGTGGGTTGGTCTCCCCAAAGAAGACTCTATAATCCCCTTTAAATACCAGCTTTTGCATCCCATAACCAGCAGACATAATAAGTAATAGGCTTAAAATAATAACGATTACCGGTCGATCAACAACAAATTTAAACCATTGTTCTTTCATTTTCTTTCTCCTGCCGGTGGTTTGAATCCGGCATCCCTGATGCTCTACAAAAATTAATAAAATTGACGAATCGTCACTTTATGACGATTCGTCACATAATACGCTAAAAAAACCGACAAAAATAGTCGGCTTACTAAAACAGTATCCAATTAACAGTCAATAATCATGCTTATTGATGATTCAGTTGCTCCATTTCCGGTGCAAAAACTTCATTGTGAATCCGCTCGATGGTATCCAGATAGTCCCATTCACTACTTAAAGGTTTCCATCCTAATCCATCTAGCATCACGCAGATGTTGTACAGCAAAGCTTCTTCCACATCCAGCTTTTTAACAATCTGAGATTCTTCAGCATGCATCATTAAAGCAATCGTTCCAAAAGACGTGGCCCAGTGACTAAATGTCACTGCTTCAATACTACGTGATTTTAAAACATCCAAATCACCGACCTGCTCAGCTTCTCTAACCAGATCGTTTAAGAGTGAAATTAATTGCGTCTCTTTTTCAGTAGAAATTAACTGTCGTTTCTCACTGGATTTTTCTTTCACCGTAGAAGTTTTACAGCTTAATACACACATAAACTGATCTGATTTTAAGCGGGCATTCAACATATAAGCCACATGCATGGCGATCAAGCGTTCCCGGGGATTACCCTTAAATGCCATCGCCCGGGAAAATAAACTATTCAGATCATTTAAACAGCAGATCCCGATAGCACTTAAGACATCCTCTTTACAACTAAAATGGTTATATATGGTTCCCTTGGAGAAATCCGAACGAGCCGTCAGCTTATCCATAGTCAGGCCGACAAAACCCTCTTCATGCATAATATCCAATGCCAGATCGATTAATTCCTGTTCGCGTTCTAAAAAGTTTCGTTCTTTACGTGATAGTGTCTTCATATACCAGAGATCATAACCGAGACTATCAAAATTGACCAGTCATTGAGTCATGGCTAATGGGTGAAGAATTGCTAAGCTTGTTGCTAAGCATGAATAATTATCTGGCTAATCTCACTGGCTGCTAACACGCGCAGCGGTGGCCCCCAGTAGCCCGTACCCCTGCTGACAAAAATCTGCTGCGCTGCATTATGTTGATATAAACCCGCCAGATAAGGTTGGCTTAATAGCACCAATAAACCAAACGGGAAAATCTGCCCACCGTGGGTATGACCACTTAACATCAAGTCACAGCGATAATCTGCCATTTCCAAAATCATTTTAGGCTGATGAGCGAGCACTAAAGTGGGTAAAGTTGTATCAAGTTGTTGATAAGCCTTATCGATATCAGGTGCCAAACGCTCCATACGCTGACCAATGACATCATTAAAACCCACTAAATTAAATGCACCTTTGCGCGTTTGCAAGCTGACGTGGCGGTTATTCAGTACTTGAATCCCCAGTGTCTGCAAATATTCAAGCGTGGCTTCCGGGTCATGAAAATATTCATGATTGCCCAAGACAAAGTAAGTGTCCGCCTGAATGTCTTGTAAGGGTTTTAAGTCCTGCTGGATACGGGTTACGGGTAAATCGGTTAAATCCCCCGTAATAACCACCAAGTCCGGTTGCAGGGCATTCACCCGCTGTACTAAATCACGTACAAAATCCTGTTTAATGGTGCGCCCGACATGCACATCAGAGAGCTGCACCAAGTTAAAACCGGATATGGGAAAATCTTTAATTTTTACCCCGACTGTATTCAGGCGCGGTGGTTTTAAGCCTTGACTCAAACCACGCAGCAAATAAGCAATGGCAGCAATCAACATGGTCATATCAAACAGAATTTTAATCGTTTTACGACGTTCCTGATTAAACGGCACTTTACGCGATACTGTCAGGGTCAAATCATAAGTGATCGCCACCACAAACAACATAAAGCTGATGCCAACAAAAGTACCGTTAACCAGATATAACAAAGTCGAATCCGGTAACACAGCCAGTACAATATCCAGAGCGAATACAATTTCCCCGAACATTAAAACGGCTGGCACCAAACATGCCTGTGGCCAATGCTGGATTTTTTTAAAAAAACGCCAATAAATATAGCCATTGACGATAGCCATCACGCTAATGAAAACTGAAAAAACAATAATTTCACGCATCTTTTTTATATCCTGGCGTTACGCAATGGTTCAGAAGCTGTCAAGGCGCAACAGCCTTGTGCTTACGTCTCATTTCAAAATTGAAATATAGTGATTTCATTATACCGAACATTTTTTTAAGCGGTTTCTAGCGGCAAAAACTATCCGAAGCATTGATAAATACTGAGAATGATTTAAAATGGTTGGTTTACTTTTAATAAATTTTCAAGTATTTCCAGGTATTTATGGCACCCTTATTACATATTCATCCCGATAACCCGCAAGTCCGCCTGGTGCGTCAGGTGGTAGAAGTCATTCGCAGTGGTGGCTTGGTGGTTTATCCTACAGACTCCAGTTATGCGTTGGGTTGTCATATTGGCGATAAAAATGCGATGGAGCGTATTCGCCGCCTGCGCGCCGTTGATAACAGCCATAATTTTACGCTGGTATGTCGTGATTTGTCTGAGCTGTCGTTATATGCCAAGGTGCATAACCAAGCCTTCCGCTTAATGAAATCACTTTCACCGGGGCCTTATACCTTTATTCTCAAAGCCACGCACGAAGTCCCCAAGCGCCTGCAAAACCCCAAGCGCAAAACTATTGGTTTGCGTGTACCCGACAATGCGATTTGTCATGAAATCCTGGCGCAACTTAATGAACCGATTATGAGTTCCACGCTGATTTTACCCGGTAAAGACATGCCGGAAACCGATCCGGAAGAAATTTATGACAAAATTGGCAAACATGTGGATATGATTGTTGACGGTGGCGCTTGCGGTCTGGAAGCCACCACCGTACTGGATTTGCTGGAAGAAACCCCGCAGGTTATGCGCCGTGGTTGCGGCCCTACTGATTTATTTGAATAACTGGACACTTTAATGTTTGAAGATCTCAACACAGCACAGTTGATTGCCATCACTGTGTTGCCGCTGTTATTTGCCATTACCCTGCACGAAGCGGCACATGGCTGGGTTGCCATGAAACTGGGGGATAATACCGCGAAAATGCTGGGGCGCATCACCTTAAATCCGGTGCCGCATATTGATCCCGTAGGCACTATTGCCGTGCCATTGATACTGGTTTTGTTATCCAGTTTATTGGGTAATTTTATGATTTTTGGTTGGGCTAAACCCGTACCGATTACCTGGCGTCATCTGCGCAATCCGCGCCGGGATATCGCTTTGGTTGCCTTGGCTGGCCCCATGGCAAATCTACTCATGGCAATTTTCTGGTTTGCTGTTTTAAAAATCACTTTTGGGCCAACAACGGGATTTACTGCCACTTCTTTTATCCTGATGAGCGCAGCCCTGGGGATATACTTTAACCTGTTGTTGATGATTCTGAATTTATTACCCATATTACCGCTGGACGGGGGGCGTGTTCTTAACAGCCTGCTGCCTTACAAGCTATCCAGAAAATACAGCGAACTGGAGCCTTATGGTTTATTCATTTTACTGGCATTAATGGCAGTGGGCTTATTGCCTTATTTACTGGCTCCAGCACCCTGGCTTTATAACTTATTTATACAGTTTGTATAACACCCGTAATTTTAGAGGAAAAAACTTTGAACCTGACCAATCCACAGCGTGTCTTATCTGGTATGCGCCCCACCGGGCAATTGCATCTGGGACATTTGCACGGTGTCTTAAAGAACTGGGTGCAATTACAGCATGAATATAAATGTTTCTTTTTTGTCGCTGACTGGCACGCGCTGACCACCCACTATGATGATACCAGCGGCATTAATGAAAGCATCTGGGATATGGTCATTGATTGGTTGGCGGCTGGGGTTAATCCTGGCGAAGCCACTTTATTTATCCAGTCACGGGTGCCGGAACATGCGGAATTACATCTGTTATTGTCCATGATTACCCCCTTAAGCTGGCTGGAGCGCGTGCCTTCTTATAAGGATCAGCAAAATAAACTCAGCTCCAAAGACCTGGGTACTTATGGCTTTCTGGGTTATCCGCTGCTGCAAAGCGCGGATATTCTCACCTATCGCGCAGGACTGGTGCCGGTGGGAGAAGATCAGGTAGCGCACGTTGAATTAACCCGTGAAGTGGCAAGGCGGTTTAATTTCGTTTATGGGCGTGAACCGGATTTTGAAGAACGGGTCAAAGTCGCAATTAAAAAAATGGGCAAAAAAAACGCCAAGCTGTATAAAGAACTACGTCGCCGTTATCAAGAGCAAGGGGACAGCGAAGCGCTGCAAACCGCGCGCGCCTTGCTTGAAGGCCAACAGAATATCACTATCGGTGATAAAGAACGCTTGTTTGGCAATCTGGAAGGATCGGGTAAAGTCATTTTACCGGAACCCAATTCACTATTGACCCGTGCCGCTAAAATGCCGGGACTGGATGGACAGAAAATGTCCAAGTCTTATAACAATACTATCGCCCTGCGCTCACCACCGGAAGAAGTGGAAGTTGCATTGCGCACCATGCCCACCGATCCCGCACGGGTGCGCCGCACCGACCCCGGTGAGCCGGAAAAATGCCCGGTCTGGCAAATGCACGAAGTGTATTCCAATGATGAAATCAAAAGCTGGGTGCAGGAAGGCTGTCGCAGCGCGGGTATTGGTTGTATTGACTGTAAGCAGCCAGTGATAGATGCGGTATTAAATGAACTCAATCCCTTGCAGGAGCGCATCAAGGCCTATCAGGAAGATCGCGAAACCGTACACGCCATCATTGCAGAAGGTTGTGAGAGCGCGCGTAATGAAGCCAGGGAAACCCTGGAAGAAGTGCGTCAGGCGATGGGGTTGTTGTATCGTTGAATGAAACAAAATATTGAGATTTTAAACACGGATATTACCCGTTTATCCGTAGATGCCATTGTCAATGCCGCCAATCACTCGCTATTGGGCGGCGGCGGAGTGGATGGCGCGATACACCGCACTGCCGGAGCGCAACTGCTGGAAACCTGTCGCACCTTAAATGGCTGTAACACCGGCTTTGCCAAAATTACCCCCGGCTACCGTTTGCCTGCAAGCTATGTGATTCATACGGTAGGCCCAATCTGGCAAGGTGGTGGACATCAGGAAGCTGAGTTACTGGCATCCTGCTACCAGCATTGTATGCGTCTGGCAAATGAAAATCAGATTCACAGCATTGCTTTTCCAGCTATCAGTTGCGGGGTTTATGGTTATCCGATAGAACAAGCCTGTGAGATTGCATTACGGGAAATATCACGCGCGTTGCAGCAAGAAACCAGCGTGGAACAGGTTATTATGGCTTGTTTTGATGCGCGGGTTGAACAGTGTCTGATTCAGCGTATGACATGAAAAAAATCAATATCTGACCTGTTTCGGGAAATCCGCTACATGCCATTCCTGAAGCAAAACATGTATTTTTAGCATTTCATTAAATCCATAAAATCTATAGTAGCAGCTTAATCATGCAAAAACTTCTAACCGCCCTGTATTTCCGTTTCACCTTGCTAACACCCGCATGGTCATGGGCAACAGTCATTTTATTACTGTTGTTTGCCGTGTATTTCGCCCAGGATTTCAAGCTGGACGCTTCCGCTGACGCGCTGGTACTGGAAAGCGATCAAGACCTGCGTTATTACCGCGCCATCCGCGCGCGTTACGGCTCTGATGATTTTCTGGTGGTGACATATCGCCCGCAAGGGGATTTGTTCGCCAAGGAAACCCTGGCAGATATTACAAACCTGCGTGGAAAACTACAAAAACTGGAACGGGTGGCCTCTGTCACCAGTCTGCTGGACGTGCCACTGATAGACAGTCCGCGCATGACCTTGTCGGAGCTGCAACAGGAAATCCGTACCCTGGAAACGCCGGATATGGACACAGAACTGGCGCGGCGCGAGTTCCGTGACAGTCCCTTGTATCGTAATCTGCTGGTCAGTCCAGACGGGCATACCACCGCCATGCTGGTTAATTTACGCCACAATAGCGATTATCAGACACTACTGACGCGGCGTGACGCGCTATGGGAAAAGCGCCTGCACAATCCGCTCAGTGCTGAAGAAATTAATGAACTCAGCCTGTTGAGCGGCAAGATTAAAAACCAAAACGAGGTTTTGCAGGCCCAGCAAAAAAACGACATTGCCACGGTCAGGGATATTTTGCAACAGCATCGGCAACAAGCCACCATTCATCTGGGTGGCGTGCCGATGATCAGCGCCGATATGGTTGATTTTATCCGCAGTGATATTCGTGTATTCGGACTGGGCGTGGGCTTATTCCTGATTGTCCTGCTGGCAACCGCATTCAAGCAACTGCGCTGGGTGCTGGTGCCGATGTTAATCTGTGTCAGCACAGCGGTGATGATGGTGGGTTTTCTGGGTTTGATGGATTGGCCCGTCACGGTGGTGTCCTCGAATTTCATTTCCTTGATGCTGATTCTGACCCTATCGCTGGTGGTGCATCTGATCGTGCGGCATCAGGAGCTACACGTTAACGCGCCAGAGGGCAAACAAGGTGATATGTTACGCGAGACGGTGCGCAGTAAAATTGCGCCATCGATATATACTTCGCTGACGACTATTGTTGCCTTTGCCTCGCTCATCGTTAGCGGCATCCGTCCGGTGATGGATTTTGGCTGGATGATGGTGGTTGGGGTGAGTCTGGCTTTTGTGCTGGTATTTTTATTATTTCCTGCCTTGCTCATCGGTTTGCAACCGGGAACACCGATTTTTCGTAAACATGATGCCACAGCAGTGATCACGCGCTTTTTTGCGCGCATTGTCACCGGTTTTCCTAAAGGCACACTGCTGGTTTATGTGTTATTGGTCGTCTTGGGCGTTGTTGGCATCTCACGCCTGACGGTGGAAAATCGTTTTATTGATTACTTTAAAGACAGCACTGAAATTCATCAGGGCATGTTACTTATTGATCGTGAACTGGGCGGCACCACCCCGCTGGATGTGGTATTAGAACCCCCCAAGGTATTTTTTGAAGCAGAGGAAGAAGCAACCACAGAAACAGCAGGCACAGAAACAGCAGGCACGGATTCAGAAGATTTTTTTGATGATTTACTGATGGAAGACCTGGAACAGGAAGATGCCGGCCTCAGTGGCAGCAGCTACTGGTATAACATTTTTCAGTTGCGCCAGGTCGAACAGGTACACGCCTATCTGGAAGCCTTGCCGGAAACTGGCAAGGTTTTATCTCTGGCGACCACTATGGCGATGATGACCCAACTGAACAAAGATGAACCCCTGGATAATTTATCGCTGGCAGTCATGCATAAAAACCTGCCTGCCGATGTCAAAACAACGCTGTTTGATCCCTATCTGAGCGAAGAAGGTAATCAAATTCGTTTTGCGGTGCGGGTGATTGATTCTGATAAGAATTTACAGCGTGACGCGCTCATTAAAAAAATCCGCGCTGAACTCATTGCCAAGTTTAAGCTGGAACCGGAACAAGTACATTTATCCGGGATGCTGGTACTTTACAATAACGTGCTGCAAAGCCTGTTTCGCTCCCAGATTTTAACCCTCAGCGTGGTATTTTTAGCCATTATGCTGATGCTGTTATTGCTGTTCCAGTCACTGAAATTTGCCTTGATTGGCGTAGTGCCAACGATGGTGGCAGCAACCAGTATTCTGGGACTGATGGGCTGGCTGGGCATTCCGCTGGATATCATGACCATTACCATTGCCGCGATTACCATCGGTATTGGTGTGGATAACAGTATTCATTATATCCACCGCTTCCGCGAGGAATTTGCCAAGGACGGAAATGGCAATGCTGCCGCACAACGTTGTCATGCCAGCGTGGGACGGGCTTTGTATTATACCTCGGTGACGATTACCCTGGGTTTTTCCATTCTTGCGCTGTCGAATTTTATTCCCAGTATTTATTTTGGCCTGCTCACAGGTATTGCCATGATTGTCGCGCTGGTGGCAAACCTGACGCTGTTGCCCGTGTTATTGGTTCGATTTAACTGGAAGCTGAACGCTGCTTAGGAGTGAGAATTTTATAACTTCAGCAACTTGGCTGGTCTTTTTCTCCATTTTCTACGTTGTGAAAACAGTTACATAGCTTGCTATGCGCCTGTTTTCACGCCTTGAAAATGAATAAAAATCCTGCGCCCAGTTTCTGTATTTATTTCATCCTCACTCCTTAGTCACTGTTTAATATTTTTTCTATAATTTGGCTCGGCGCGCGGTTTGCCGTCTGGAAGACGGCGCTCCCGGCAAATTTAGCGCATGATAATCAGGGTATGATTGACGTTTCCTGCGGTGTTTCTTCCTCAATCTGTTCAATCGGAATATCCAGAAAACGGGCAAGGCAATGGACACTCTCCAGAGAATAATCATCCAGATTAATTGAAATATTTTCACCACACAATAAGGTATGACTGCCTTTTATTTCACTTTCGCTCTGTAGCACTTTCTCTACGCCTTCCAGGGTTTGCCGCCCCACTTGTTTTTTACGCCATAAATAATTACCGGTATAGCGCCGCCATTCTCCCTGGCGTTTGATTTTATCCGTCAGCACATAAATATCCAGATGGCAGGCAAAACTCTGCACCAAACCCGCCAAGCCAATGAGCAGTATTAAACCCAGCAAAGGCCAAAGCATTGCGGCGATAATCCCGTGCATTTCATCAATGCGGGACAAACCGCCCAGCGTCAGCCAAATCATGCTTAAGCTGAATAAAAATAAAAGCACCCGCTGCTGCATGGCGGGTTTGACGAATAGTTGCTGTCCTTGCTGGATACAGGTTGTTTTTTTCATATTAAAAATTGCTCACGTTCAGGGAACTGAAACACCGGCTCAACACTATAATCGACCTCTTTCATGAGCGTTTATCCTTGGTTTTCGGTGGGGTTTTAGCAACACTGCCCGGTAATAACCCATAAGGATCAACCCGCAGGATTTTAGGCGGCCTGGCATATCCCCGGTTTTGTACCGTCATCATAAAAGCGCGACTGCTTTCTGCTTTTAAGGCGGGTTTTTTTGCTTTTTTATCAGGCTTATCAGTGTTTGTTTTAGTATTTGTTTTGTTTGATTTTTTTGTCTGCTTTTTATCATCTTCTGTTTGCGCAGCCTGCCAAGCCTCCATATCCACCTGGACGGCTATGCTATAAACCCCGGTGCCATTGCGGTTATATTGCAACCAGGGTTTGATTTTCAGCAAAATGTTGCCATCCACCAGATCATTAAAATCATTAATTGAGCGAATTTCCTCCTCCTCGCGTAATTTCATGATTGCAGCAATCACCTCATCGGTCATGCCGGGTAATAAACGCAAGGCATCAGCACTGGCATAATTAGGGTTTAAGCCATTGGCCTGTCCGTAAATCGTAAACCGGGTTTCCAGCTCTTCCGCACTGAACACCTCATCAAAACCTTTAATAAAACGCAGCTCGGCAACACTTTCCAGTTGTCCGTTACGCGGCAGATAAGGCGGTTTAAGTTTTTTGTAATAATCTTTTTCCGCACCATTGAGCTGTTTTAAATCATCCTGATCGGTCCAATCTTGCCAAGCCTGCACCAAACCATCCAAACGTTCCAAATCATCCTCACCAATACGCAGGCGTAATAAATCACGCAGACGCTGTTTGCTCAGGCGGCGCAAATTCAAGCGTCCCGCGTGATCATAAATCCGCACTGTCACGCCGGCAGGCAGCGTATGAGCCAGTTCCAATGGATCGCCGTTGAAACGCAGCAAAGGATAACGATCTTTAACTTTTTCCTGATCAGATGATTTTTTTTTCAGCACTGGCATACGTTGAATCATCAGTTCCATTTGCGCCAGATGCACAGCTTGCAGCGTGAGCGCCCAGCGTTGGGTATTTTGCTGATAAAACCAGGCGGCTTTGGCGGATAAACGCACTTCACTGGCGAGCGTTGCCACCAGCAGGCTGATCAGGGTGATAAACCACAACACGATAATCAACACCGCGCCCCGCTGGCGCGCTGGTTTTTGTCGTTTCATCGGTGTTTGCAGGGATAACACCCCTTCAAGGGGTGTTATCCCTCCGGGGGACTGACGGCTTACACGCATAGTGGAATAATAAAATTTAATTGTTTTCAGCAAGGGTAATCCTAAGATGACATTAATACCTGCCTGAATTCAAGCAGGCCTTCTTTATTGTTATCGATAAAACGACTGATTTCGTATTGACGTTGGGAATGGGAGAAACCAGTCAGCCATAAGTCATGCAATTAGAAAACAGAACGTCTAAAATATCAATATGAACTTTGAAATTATTGGACGGGACAGTGTTAAATGCCGAAATTCATTGGTACGAAGCCCGCGGGATAGGTAAACGTGAATTTAAGATAAAACGATATTTGGAGTAAAACTTTTATGGTCATTCCACAGTTTGTTGTATGTATAGCCAATTCAGGTTACGAAGTCTCTCTGGAGCAACGTAAATTATATCAATTAATACCGGATAAACAGGCTGAAAAACATCATCAGTTAAGGGTTATTGATGAATCTGGAGAAGATTATTTGTACCCAGAGTCATTTTTTCTTCCTGTCGCGTTACCGGAAGAAACGGCAAGGAAAGTTGCGTATATTAACCTGAACCCGACGTAACGATCCATGCACCATTCCCAGACATTACCGTGCATATCATACAAACCCCAGGCATTAGGTTGTTTTTCCCCCACCGGATGGGTCTGTCCGTCTGCATTATCAGCATACCAGGCATAATCTTTTAATTGTTGTTCATCATCACCGAAACAATAGGCCATGTTGCTACCCGCGCGGCAGGCGTATCCCCATTGCGCTTCACTGGGCAGGGTATAGCTTTGTCCGGTTTGCGCCGTCAACCAGGCGCAATACGCCTTGGCGTCTTCATGTCTCACATTGATGACCGGGCGTTGCTCTCGCCCCCAACCTTGATCATCGGGGCATTTACGCCGTGTTGCCAGACAAAATGCATCATATTGGGCAAATGTGAACGCAAAATCCAGTCGCGTATCCGTTAAAACGGCCTGCTGAAACTGCGAATGACATAAATTACTGTAACGTAAATCCGCTTTGTCCAGCGTCACCCCCGCCAGTTTTGCCTTTTCCATATTCGCGCCACTGCCAGCGCATCGATTTCCAGTTTGCGCCGCACCCGGATTTCCCGCCATTGTTGCAGCAGTTTTTTGATGCTGTCAGTGGCAAACGGCAGCGTGACCCACTCCAAACCTAAAAATGCCATTATCCGTTCCTGTTTCTTTGTTAAAGAAGTCCAATACACGCCATCAAAAACTTAGCGTGAGATTTTGGCGGCTTTCATCGCCATAAGCGATGAATGAAGCCTAAATTGAACTCAGGTTAAATCATGAATCTTCCAGCAATTCCCAGCGTTCATAACAGCCTTCCAGTGCTTGTTCAATTTCTTCCAGGCGTTTCAGTACCGGTTGGTTTTGTTCCTGGCTTTGTTTATAAAACGCGGGATCTGCAACCTGTTCCTGTAAAGTACTTTGCTCGGTTTCCAGTTGCTCAATTTGCAGCGGTAATTGCTCTAATTCGCGCTGTTCTTTATAACTGTGTTTTTTTCCAGGTTTGTTTTTTTCTGTTGCCGGACTGGTTTTTGTTGATTTTTTCACCACTTTCTGGGCTTCAGCCGGTGGCTTGCTGCGGGTATTTTTCACCCGTAGCCAATCCAGATACCCCCCCACGTATTCATTAACCTGCGTGTTATCTTCAAACACCAAAGTGGATGTCACCACCTTATCCAGAAATTCCCGGTCATGGCTAACCAGTAATAAAGTGCCATCATAATTGCTTAATAATTCTTCCAGCAATTCCAGCGTTTCCACGTCCAGATCATTGGTGGGTTCATCCATCACCAGCAAATTGGCGGGGCGGGTAAATAAACGCGCCAGCAACAGGCGATTACGCTCACCACCGGACAGTGATTTGACCGGCGAGCGCACCCGCGCAGGGGGGAACAGGAAATCACCCAGATAACCAATCACATGTTTGCGCTGTCCGAGGATTTCAACAAAATCCTGACCCTCAGCGACCGTGTCCGCCACGCTTTGCTCAGGGTCAAGCTGTTCGCGTAACTGGTCAAAATAGGCAATTTGTAGCTTGGTGCCGTGTTTAACTTCGCCTTGCTGCGGTTCCAGTTGCCCTAGCAGCAGTTTCAGCAATGTACTTTTTCCCGCGCCATTCGGGCCTAACAAACCAATGCGGTCGCCGCGCAAGATGGAAACTGAAAAATCCTTAACAATGGTTTTATCTTCGCCATTTTCATTTTTCCAGACGTAAGCGATATTTTTGGCTTCGATGACCCGCTTGCCGGAAGACTCGCCACTGTCCAAATCAGCGCTGACCTTGCCTTTCACGTCACGTCGCGCCATGCGCTCGGCGCGTAATTTTTCCAGATTGCGCACCCGGCCTTCATTGCGGGTGCGACGGGCTTTAATACCCTGGCGAATCCACACTTCTTCCTGTGCCAGTTTTTTATCAAACTTACCCGCTTGCGTGGCTTCGGCTTCCAGTTCAGCAGCACGGGTTTCCAGAAAGCGCCGGTAATCGCCGGGGTAACTGCGTAATTGTCCGCGATCCAGTTCAATAATCCGGGTTGCCAGTTTTTTTACAAAAGCCCGGTCATGACTGACAAACAACAAAGCGCCGTTATAATCCAGCAATACGGTTTCCAGCCATTCAATCGCTTCCAGGTCTAAATGGTTGGTCGGCTCATCCAGCAATAACACATCGGGTTCTTGCACCATCGCCTGCGCCAACGCCACGCGCCGCCGCCAGCCGCCGGATAAGTCGCTGACGGCCTTATCTTCCGGCAAATCCAGACGCGATAATACGGTTTCCACCTTCTGTTGCAACGACCAACCATCTTTAGCTTCCAGTTGATGTTGAATCCGGGACAATTCATTTAAGGCATTGTCATCACTCAAATCCTGTAAGCGTTCATGATAACGATTGAGTAAATCACCGATTTCCCCCAATCCCGCCGCCACGCTGTGATAAATCGTGTCGTTGCCGGAGAAATGCGGCTCCTGCGCCAGTCGCGCCACCCGCGCGCCGCTGACCAATTCCATGCGTCCATCATCGGGCTTTAGCTCGCTGCTGATAATTTTTAATAAGGTGGACTTACCTTCGCCATTACGTCCTAGCAGACATAGGCGCTCACCACGCTCAATGGTCAGAGAAACCTGGTCAAGTAAATGCACATGACCAAAAGCGATTTGTATCGCATCAAGTTTAAGCAGCATAAAATAAATACTTTATTGTGGAATAATTCAGGATTAACGATGTTTGCGCATACTAAAAAGCACACGCATGGAACCGGTAGGATTGATGTAGGATTTTTGCACCCATTCAAGATATTGGATTATACACCCTTTGCACAAAAGCGAGTATCGAATGCTGGAAAGGATTATTAGCCAATTGAGAAGGAAATGTAGCTTAGCAATAATTTCTTACATCCAATTTCCAATCAAAATAAAGGCTGCCCAGTAATAAGGATGCTGATAATTGAGTGGACGCTCAAAGCAAGCCGACGTTTTAAGCTTGTTACGCAATAATTCTAACTGCGCAGAGCGCAAGGCTTGCGCGGCTGGCATTGGTTTTTGCAGTAACTGATAAAAACGGCTCATGAGATAACAAGTGGAAGCATCATTCACTTTCCACAAACTGGCCAGCGCGGTGCGCGCCCCCGCTTTGACGGCAACCCCGGAAAGCCCCAGCGCGGCACGTTCATCACCTTTAGCACTTTCGCAGGCGCTTAAAGTTAATAACTCCACAGGCTCGCCACGCATAACATTGTGTCGGGATAAGTTCTCAAGTGCTTTGATTTGCAAGCGACCATCATAAGCTTGTAAATAACTCTGGCTAATATCACCCTTAAAAACACCGTGCGTGGCAATATGTGCGATAGAAGCGCGATAATCACGCGCAGCTTCCTGAAAATTTTTAACCGTAAAAGTCTGATCTCTTAAAGTATGTTTATAAGCTGACAAGGCTTCCAGGTTATCAATTTCCCGGGGGACAGTGGCTAAGCCTCCAAATTTATCCACGGCGACAGAAAGCCCATTCAGAAAAAAACGCTCCAGTGGTTTGCGTTTACCAATCTGCGTCAAACTCAAACTTGGCGTAACGGCAATGGCATATTGTTCCAGCAAATACTGCTTGGCATCTGCTGCGTATAACATGGAAAATGGAATGGTGCGTAACTCACCATCGGGTATTACAATTAAAGTCTGCACACCCTCAAGTTGTTTTGCAAAAGGCTTAATCAGCCATTGATATAATTGATGCGTTGCCGTTTGAGTTTTAGCCAGATTATCTTTGATTTTTAATAGATTATCTTTTGATGTTTCGGGAAATTCCCAAATTGCATTATTGGCCTTTGCAACCGCCTGGTTGACATCATCAAGCGCAAGCATAGCACCTGTATGAATTTGTCCCTGACGATATAATAAAACTGCCAGTTTATTTGGTAACGCGATGGGGTATAAAACTGCTTCATCATCAGCAATTTTTCCAGACAAAACATCCGTGTTTTCATCCAGACAGGTATTACGCTCATTTTTAAGGGGCTGAGGATGGCTAATGCAATCATCCTGATAATATTCCTGCAACTCAATCGTTTTAAAGCTTTCCTGAATTTTTAAGATTCTGTGTAAATAAACCTGCCGGGTTTCATTGTCTTTTTCAAGTTGCGTGGCTTCCAGCAATAAGCCAATAAAATCCAGATAGGTTTTTGCCTGCACCCTTTCCCGCAGCGGTTTGTTGGCTTCCTCATAATAATTAAATTGCAGCAATTGCGAGCGAATTTGTGCAAGATAATCGACTGCCTGTTGATAAGCCTTGATAGCCGCCGCTAAATTCCCCAAAGCGTGATGCGCCTGCCCTAAACGTGCCTGCCAACGAAACAGCAAATCCAGCGCCGAAGCCTGCTGGGCATGAAAAATAGCCTGATTAAATAATTGTACGGCTTCCTTATAATGTCCGGCATCATAATAGATTTGCCCTGATTGGGCTTTGGCGTGACTGATTTGGCGAGGGAATTTTTCAGCATTAAAGGCTTGCGCATACAGCAAAGCTTCTCGTGCTTGTTTAACCGGCCCCAAAGCGGCTTTACTTTGCTGTAGTTTATAAGCGATATGCGCCAGATGTAACAAAGCATCAGCCTGAGTTTCAGATTGTTGCAGGGCCAGCGTTTTTTCAAGCGCATTTTGCAGTGCCTGGATAGTGTTATGATATAAAGCCTTATCATCACAAGCCGGACAAAGTGCTGATTTATCTGATTCATAACCCCTTAAAATCAGGTCTACCCAAACCTGAGCGATATTAAGCAGAACCTTGGCATGGTTATCAGAAGCTTCAGGCAGCAGGTTCAGCGCCTGCTGATAAGAAGGCAGCGCCTCCTGGTAAACTTTATTATGCAACTGGGCATTGCCATGAACAACCCATGCTTGCGCCATCAACTTATGCTTATCCGGTAGTTTGGCGGCTGCTTTTAATGCGCGTTGCGCATAGTTTATCGCCTCGATTTGAGGGTTATTGATGCGATAAAGCGTGCTTAACTCAATAAAAGCCCGTATTGTGCAAGGTTCAAATTCAGGTGATGAGGCAGCAACTTGTTCTAAAAGTACAATTTTATCCCGATCCGTAATTAAAACGTCCCATTGTTTTTCCCAACTACAGGTTTGAGCCGCGAGATTTTCCGTCAACAGCAGCACAACAAACAAGTAATACCAGCGGTAACTTGTAACCAGTCGATATATTTTAACAGCCCACAACATGAATCTGCTTTCCATTGCTTTCATAACTTTGCCAGAACAACTTATCTTCCCAGGTCATGCTTTTACGCCGGTCAAACACCACCAGCCAGCCCTCGTTGCAGGCCAGTTTATCCATATACCCAGCCAATTGTTTCCGGCCTTCGCTGTAAGTTTCCTCTCCATAACGAATTTTCAATTCCAGCGGGTAATCCATGCCTTGATAATGCAGGCACAAGTCTAGGAGCCTGTCCAAGAACACAAGACCTACTGCGGAAAAGCTGGATTTGGTCATATTTCTCCCTTATTTTCGTTAAATATACCCAATATTCGCCTCAAATAATGAAAAAATCTGCCTCAAACCAGCCTTCCCTCGCTACGGCCTCTGTTCTCGGACAGCCTCCTAGTACAGTAACTGGTAAAAACAAATAATAACTTCAGGACTGGCAGTCCTTAAAGGACTGCCAGTCCTACGCTCAAAGTTATTATGTGAACTTAGTGTTCGCTGTACTAGCCGCGTGGATAACAAAATAATCCCCCGCTCAATCAAGTTCGGCAAACCCCGGCAACGCTCCTGGGCAGGCAGCATATAATGCCGGTCTGGATAACAGGGGCCAGTGGTATTAAAAGCTTTAATCATATTCAGTATCAGTTTTTATTTTGCCTGCTTCGGAAATAGTCGGGTAGCGGCTTTCCCGAAACAAAGGCGTTCTGGAAAAGCCTTGGCGAGCATTCCTGAAATATGGAAGAACATTTTAAGCTTTAAGTGATTTAATCAATATAAAATATACCATCTTTCTGATACTTGCACTCATGTAATACCATTGCTTTTTCAGAAGCGGACAAAGTTTCAGATAAATAATGAAAATGCAGTTTTATCCGCTCACCTGCTTTTTTGAAGGTATAGCTTCTATAGGATTGCGCTGTATCAACCGGCAATTTAGCTAAAGGCCAACTGAGTTCATTTTTTTTAATTGCCCACCTTTCTCGCCAATTTGTATCTAATACCGTGACTTCTTCCGTATTATCAGCTTGATGTCGGTATAACAGCAATTCTTTTAGCGGCTTGTCAAAACAAAAATGTCGTTCATCCTGTCCCCGTTGCGTGGCAAAACATTGAATGGACTTTAAAAAAGTTGTACCGTGTACGGCAATATTTTGGTCGGAATGTGGGCCTTGCAGTGTTTTTATACAAGATTTATCCGTCGTAGATACAACCTTTATATGCTCTCTATCTTTCAAGCGAATTTGTGTATTTAGTCCTAAAATAGCACCAATTTGATACAACAAAGAATTGCTTTGAGTAACTTCATACTGCTTATTAGCTAAAGCAGAAAAAGAAAGTGTAAATAAGCTAATCGCTGTTAGAGTGTTCAATATAATTCTCATAAAGTTACCCCTGATATATTAATTTACTAAAACTATTGCTTGACTATTCAGTACTGATATTTTTTAGTTCATTGGGCAATAATTGGATTTTATGATGGGTGACAATAAGACGGCTGCTATCTTCCAATGTGTGACTAGTACAGGTTTGCATAAGTTCATTAGAAAGAAAGTCTGGTGTTAAAAATTGTAGCATACTGCTTAAATCCACCTCTGGTGCTGAAATATCTACTACTCCATTAATACCTAATGCAGATGAGGCATCAATATTATTGCTAATTTCTGGAGAAAAATGGAACATACCAGTAGTTGTAATATCAATATTGCCACCTTGTCCTTCATAAGCTTGAGCAATAATATCGCTGTTGTCTATCACAATGAACTTTGGAGATAAGTTAATATTGCCACCATCACCATATTCAGTACTCACACTGGTAGATATTTCACTATTTTCTAAATAAAGATAAGACGGTGAAGACAAATGAATATCGCCACCATCAGCCTGAGTTGCGGAGGTGTGTAAACGACTATTTTTCAGATAGATACTATCTCCAGTAATAATATTGATAGAGCCTGCATCTCCCGTTGCAGGATCCAGAGAGGCGCTACTAATAAAACCACCCTCATACATTTCCAGGTTTTCGGTTGCCAGGAGAATGTCACCTGCATGACCGCTGTTACGGGAACCTGTTTCTATTGAAGCTCCATGTTCTAGCAATATTTCTTTTGCAGATATTTGGGTAATACCACCAGCACCTGAAGTGAAAGTATTATTGAATAATCCAGTATCTGCTCCACTGATCTGTAATTTTTTATTGGTTTTAATATACAGACTTCCGCCTTTACCTGAACCATTTAAATACTGGTTATTTCCTGAGCCTGTAATAATTTGTCCTTCATTACTGAGATTCAGATTATTTGTGTGGATATCTATTTTTCCAGCATCCCCATTACCTAAAGTTGCTGCGACTAATACAGTTTTAGTACCATTAATATTTAAATTGTCTGACTCAATTAAAATAGAACCAGCTTGACCGCTCCCCTGGGTTTCTACGCGAATTTGTCCACCTCCCAATAGGTTCAGGCTTTGTGTTTGAATACTAATATCACCACCTAAGCCACTATTTATTGCATTACTGAAAATACCGCTATGAATAGATGATCTTCCTTTTATAATTAAGTTTTCCGCTTGAATATTTATATTGCCTCCCGACCCTATATAAGCAGCGGCACTGATCTGGCTGCCGCCATTTACTTCAAGCGTATGCGTTTTTATCTGAATTTCTCCTCCTTGTGCTACTGAAGCCCTGCCCTGTATCTCAGGCTTAAAAGCAACATCTGCTGTCAATCTTGCCTCATTTTGCATCAGCAAGCGATCAGCTTGTAGATAAATACCCTGTCCATTTGCTTCACCCAAGGTATCGGCAAAGACATAAGCATTGTCCAACAATACCTCCCCCGCCCTGATTTCCAATCGTCCCGCGCTGTGTACTGTTTGCTCAGGGTTACTGATATGTAAATTTGCTGTAAAACGCGTATTTGCAATATCTGTGGAACTATTGTCACTGACATAAATTTTCCCCCAGCTTTGTACGGAACTATTGTCTGTTTTACTTAGTGCTAATTCCCCCCTCCCAGCGACACTTAACAAGCTGATTATTCCCGATTTGGCAATTAAATGACTATTTTGCATATCCAAGCCACCTGCTGCGAGCAATAAATGCTCGCCAATATTTAACTGCAAATCAGCTTGTTCTATCTGCAATGGTGCAATAGATTCAGAAATAAATCCAAAAGCACTCGGTATTGCTTGAGTAAAAATACTGGCTTTTTCTAAATCACTAAAAACAACACCTTGGTTTTGACCTAGATTCAGATAATCTGCTGTACTGACATAAAAAGAACCATCAATATCCAGACTTGCACCATCACCAAAAAATATTCCAGCAGGATTGAATAAATACAAATGTGCTGGCGCTTGAATTTGCCCATGAACCCAGGAAGTTTTTCCACCCGTTACACGACTGATTATATTGACTATATTAGGTGAATCCTGAAATACTGCACGCTCTTCCCTTTGCAAAGAAAAATCTGCAAAACTATGAAACAAGTTCTCACCTTTGTGTATACCTGCTTGCGCGGGAATATGATAATCAGGCCCCTCCAAGTTTAGTTGCTGGCCCACGGAACCATCCAATATAATGTCAGCCATCGCTGTACATAAAATATTTAAATAATACAAGCCGACAATACATATTATTTTTTTAAAAATATTCATTGCAAAGCTATTGGCTCCAGCATCGTAATTTCAAAATGGAAATCCGAAGAAGATTCAGGAAGTAGACTTAAACCGAGCCTATATAGCGGTAAACCAGGCCTGTCAAGAATCTTCACGATACTAACCAAGTTGATATCAGCTAAATCCAGCGGTACATAACTGAGTATATTATTTGGTTTGACTGGGTTCACGTTACGTAGCACAAAGCCAGTGCCTGTATAAACAAAATCTGCGGCAAACCAATGCGGATGTGGCATATCAATGCGAATCAAGGGGATCGTCAGACTCAAATCGGAAAAATTAAAGCTGGCTGTTGCTTGTCCCGCCCATAAATTGACTTGAGTTACAACGTCGGATTGTAAAGTAACGGGTATTGTTTGTGTTTCGCCTATGCCATTGGTAAAGCTTGCCTGATACTCTCCCGCAGGTGCAACAAATAATTGTTTGCCATCTTGCGTTGTTTGCTGCACGTTGTGCACGGGGGTTAAAGTCACCGAGCTATTTAAATTGAAGTCGCCTTCAATTGAAGGAGATAAGCCGCCGGGAGGGACGCTGGGGTTATTTATTGTAAATTGATGTATTTGACTCTCCATTTTTGCGCCAAAGGCATCTACTGCCCATACTTGCCAATAATAGTTTTTACCATCTTGCAGTTGCGCAGCATCCGTGACAATAGTAGCGGAAATATCCAATAAAGTTTGCTGATATACAGGGCTGGAGAAATCTTCCATATCACTGATTAACAAAGTATAAGTCAGTTTGTTGCCATCCGGGTCGACACTGCTTTCCCAATCAAATAAAGCAAAGCTTGGTATTTCTGCGTTATCTTTGGGAGAAGTCAGATTGAAGAGGTTGGGCGGGTTGTTATTGACTTTATTTTTATAAACCACGCCTTGCCATGCAGTTGATATATCACCAGCATAAATCACCTGTCCTGTAACTGGGTCATTTTTGTAAGTGGTCGCATCCTGCACATAATAAAAAATGTCATATCTGCCAGGCTCAATAAATTCCTTATAAGTCACTTCATAACGATTGGTATCCAGGTTTGGGCTTAAAAAACGTTTTTCCAGCATCAGGATACTTTGTCCTGTCGCATTAGGGCGTTGTGTCAGACTTGCTATGTCGGCGGGTTTGCGTATCTCAATCAAAGCTTTTTCAACTTTGCGCATATCATTGACCGTAAGCCACAATGGGCCTTCCGTATCCGTACTGGATAAGAACAAGGTGTCATTAATTGCCTGGATTTCCGCAGGGTTGCCGTCAAAACTCACATCATAATCAGCGCCCGCGCCTAAAATCACCGTTTCAGCATACTTGCCTTCATCCTGGTTTAAATAAAAGGTATTACTGCCTTTTGCATCACCATTATCATCCAACAAAGGATGCTGAACCGCTGAATCATTAAAGCGGTTTTGCGCATTAGCCGATAGTGAACGATGATGCGTAAAATGCTCTGTTGCCTGTGTTGCCTGTGTAAACGCGGTTTTAATATTGAGACCTTTACCTAAAAATCGAAACAGGGAATCAATAAAATACTCACCGCTACGAATGCCATCCGCTTCATGCAGTCCTTTGTAAGAATACTCATCTTCTGCGGCGCTGCTGATAATAATACGCCCTGGCTTGGATAATTCAGAAATAAAGCTACCGGAAAAACAAGCGCCTAAAATAATAATACGCGGTTGCGCTAATGCTGCGGGGTTTAACCCTGCCTCCAGTTCCGTCAACCAGGCATTCAATTCCTGCGGGGAAATTTCTTCTTCGCCCAACATGAAACGCTCATAGCTGCCATGATCCAGCATAAGCAAATAAAAAGGCGCGGCGACCTCATTCAAATAGGTTTGAATTTTGCCTAAATGATTTTGTATATTGGTTTTGCTAGGCCTTGCATCGACACCTTCCTGTTCAGCGTTGTAATTAAAATAGATAATATCCTGCGCGGTGAACTCTCTATCCAGTAAGGTGCGATAAATTCTGTTCAGACTTTTATTGTAGGCCTCCATGCCTTCATTATTGCTCACACGCCCCTGCACCAGCATGGCATAACCTGCGGATTGTCCGACAAATACATGGCTGGTTTTAGTATGGGCTTCAACAAAAAAATCCTGCCCCATAAATGCCGTTTGCAGGCTATAACTACCTGCTTTATGAAAACTGTCAATATCTGTAGGCGCATAATTGCCATAAGCATCAGTGTGTAAGATCTGGGGTGGCTGTTGAATGCCATCAGGGTCAGTGATATTTAAAAGGATCGGCAGACCCGACAAATCGATATCCTGGCTTGCAGGAAAATACCTTAATTTACCCGTTATACTAATGGTATCTTTTTGCAGGATTTTGCTTTTATCCGTATCCAAAGTCAGGGTAGTGAATATGGGTTTGCCAATCATAAAGTTAACCATCTCCTGGGATTCATTACCCAATTTGTCATATAGACGGGCTTCAATTGTGTAATGGCCTGAAGGTAAAGTATCTGTGACTAATTTATGCGTCCAGTTATCACCTGTGTGTATGATATTTAATAAGGCAGGGGTTGTACTTAGAGGGTTTTCGGGATCATTGGTTAAATAAAAATCGCCGTTGGTAACGGTGAGTTCAAGGCGTTCAATACCTGAACCACTACTTGTTTTTGGATCCAGGGCAGTACCCTTAAATTCATAGATATTTTCTATAATAGAGTTTTCAGTAGGAAACTGAATACTCAACTCAGGCTTTTTAAGATCAATGATATATTCTGCCGACTCAACAGTACCCACATTATCTTCCGCATCAACAATAATAAATTTTAAGGATGTATCCTGAGATAAATCAATTAAAGTTTGAAAGGCTGGAGAGTCCTGAGTTGGAATACTACCATCTAAAGTATAATGAATTGTTTGACAACCAAAGCAACGTATATCTAATTCCTGAATCCGTGACGTAAATTCAAAAAAATTAAATAATTAACTTTATTAAACAGCAATATAACGTTTAAATATAGGCATCATCCACTTCACCAACCAAGTGAATCATGCCAAATATTAAATTAGA
>NZ_JAUCGJ010000105.1 GCF_030378065.1 Candidatus Venteria ishoeyi
GTCATGACTTCTAAGCAACAACAAAAACCGCGTGCAAAGCGAGCAGTTTTGAAAAGCCCTGTGCGGTAATTCCGCACGCAGGGATTTGTGAGGGGGTAACTGGGTAACTGGTTGTTCTACCTCGATAAAATATATTCAAATCTTATCATTTCTATTATCCTGTCCTAAAACCTAAATTCAAAGAGGGATAAAGCCATGCCCACACCACGCAAAGAACAAGTCAGCAAACACATCAACGGTCATTATCACTGCATCAGTCGCGCCGTGCGCCGCGCTTTTTTATGTGGCGTTGATAAGCAAAGTGGCGAAAAATTAGAAAAAATTAGAAGACATCCACAAAATTTGAAAAAAATACTATTTCTGTTATCCTGTCCTAAAACCTAAATTCAAAGAGGGATAAAGCCATGCCCACACCACGCAAAGAACAAGTCAGTAAACACATTAACGGTCATTATCACTGCATCAGTCGCGCTGTGCGCCGTGCTTTTTTATGTGGCGTTGATAAGCAAAGTGGCTGCAATTATGAGCATAGGCGGCAATGGATATTGGACAGGCTGGAAGTGCTTGCCGGGCAGTTTGCGGTTGAGGTTTGTGCCTATACCATTATGAGTAATCATTATCATCTGGTACTGCATGTGGATTATGAGCAGAGCTTGACCTGGGATGCTGAGGAAGTGGTCAAGCGTTGGTGTACCTTGTTTCCACCACAGGCGTTAAAAGATTCTGATGACAAACAAATTGATACTGAAGTGGTCAACGCTTATTTTGCACGTCTGACAGCAGATGAGGAAAAAGTGAGCTTGTGGCGGGAACGTTTGGCAGATTTAAGCTGGTTTATGCGTTGCCTGAACGAGCCGATTGCACGCCAGGCAAACAAGGAAGATAAGTGTACCGGGCGCTTCTGGGAAGGGCGTTTCAAATCCCAGGCTTTGCTGGATGATGCCGCTTTAATTAGCTGCATGGCCTATGTTGACCTTAACCCGGTACGAGCCGCCATTGCCCAAACCCCGGAAGATTCTGAATTTACTTCTTTTGCAGCAAGAGTTGAGATTCAAAAAAAATCAGTCTCAAAACCAGAACCACAAAGCCAATGGCTTTTACCTTTTGCTGAGTCTAAAAAGACCGGGAAACCTCAAGCCACGCAAAATACGCATGTTTGCCTACCCATCAGCCAGGAAGAATACTTTGAACTGGTCGATTGGACTGGGCGCTGTATTCGTGATGGTAAGCGTGGCGCTATTCCTGCGCATATTCGACCCATTTTGCAACGTTTGGAAATTAAGCAAGACAACTGGATAGATGGCATACAGCATTACGGTAATCATTTTTATAAGGTTGTTGGTATCATGCGGCATTTGCTGGAAGAAACTGAACGGCAGGGGCGCAAATGGTTTAAGGGGCAGAGTGCTGCCCGATTGTTATACCAATAGCTGATATTTTCATTTCTCATTAAGTCATATTTATGGCACCAAACGACTTGCCATAGGTAGGTTATGGCTGATTTTTGGTTTTTTTTATATGATCGGGCTGTTTTTCCTGGTTTATCTCTGAATTTTATAATTTGACTTGGCTGAGGAAATAGAATGATAGTGTTGTTTTATTTTTTTAATTTATTGGCTGTCTGCTAATTTTTTTCTTCAGATTTATAGCACCAAATGACTTGCCATAGGTAAGTTATGGCTGATTTTTGATTTTTTTCATATGATCGGGCTGTTTTTCCTGGTTTATCTCTGAATTTTATAATTTGACTTGGCTGAGGAAATAGAACAATAGTATCGTTTTATATTTTTAATTTATTGGCTGTCTGCTAATTTTTATATTTATGGCACTAAACGACTTGCTATA
>NZ_JAUCGJ010000106.1 GCF_030378065.1 Candidatus Venteria ishoeyi
CAGCAATTCCCGCTACATCCTGACTATTTCAGTCAACAATCATTTTCCATTTTTTTCTTAAGGTAATTTTTCATATCCACAAAAATACCTGTCCCGGCCTAATGCCAAGCAGCTAAAAAGGAGAATTTGTATTTTTTATACGCTCAAAGTGACTTAATCTAAAAACCATCGTATTTTTACAAAAACTATGATGTATCATCTGGTCGCAGTTCACCACCGCCCCATTCAAAAATAATTCCTAGCCAAAAATCTTCCCAGCATTTGATAAAAAAACCACGGAACAATCCGCGCATCTCTTCCCACAGCGCCTTGCGCGAATAAAACATATTGCGTGCAGCCCTAAACAGTACGCATACATGCTCTTGTACCTGATCAACTAAAAAAGCTAACATCATCAGCGTAGCAAATGTCGTTGACAGATATTGTTTGCCGTGTCCATAGTTGTGTTCGAGGTTATAACCTAAGTTCTTGAGTGTGTTGAAGGTTTCATTTTCCACCTTCCAGCGGGCACGTCCTGCCCGCATCACCGCATTGACATTCTCCCGGGTCAATTCGATGTCTGTAATCCATTGATGACTATAAATTTGCTTCTCGTCTTTGTACTCCCAATAATCCAAAAAATTGACTAAAATATCCGGGTGCGTTTTGTTCAATGCGACCCCGTTGATGAAGCGATAACCCCTTGTTACGCCATCATCAGTTATTTCAAATTCATTTCCTTCGTTTTGGCTAAAACGCTGTAGTACGTTGTTATACAGCGATACCTGATCATCTGCTGTGACTGTGATAATGTAAGAGTTTCCATGATTTTTTATCATTTTAATGTTTGGCCCATCAGCGCCTATCGCATCTTGCAGAACAATAAACCTCATTCCCGGCAGGGCTTGATTTATCGCAGGCAACAGGCGTTTGGCGGCATTACTCTCACAATCATTTTTGGTTGCCCCGTCTTGCTGGGTAATCGCTTCCGGAAACAAGGGGAATACCTGTGCTTTATCCGGGTGGACAATCGCAGCCCCCATTAATTGGTGGTAATATTCTATTTTGCCATTGCGGTGATGTTTTTCACAGCAATGGGGGCAACTGACGCTGCCAGAACTGAAATACCCGGTGCCGTCCATGCTCAACAGGTAGCCATCCAGGTGGCTATACACATCAAGCGCACCTTCTGTATGTGCCTGTTGAATGATGTTTGTAAATACAGGGCGCAGATATTCTGGATTGACTTCATCACAAACCTCGCGCAAAGTGCTGTCACATGGCGCATGATTCACGCCATAAAGTGTTCGTAAATTATATTTTATACGGCGTTTATCCTTGTTTTTATCAAATTGCAGCAAAGAAGGATATTTTAGTGCAAACATCGCAAATCCTGACATAACGACATCAGGCATAGGATATTCAAGGGGGCCAACACGATACTCAGGTATTTTTACCACTTCATTTTTGATGATTTTTAGTAAGCTTTCTATCGACAGGCTGCGATGGAATGTCAAATCTTCACGAGCGGGGGGCGCGGGTAATTTACGTGGCATGTAACCTTCTCGGGTTTAGTTTTATGATGACTGGGGGGTATTTTAACCTTTTTTGAGTGAAGCGGGAATTGCTG
>NZ_JAUCGJ010000107.1 GCF_030378065.1 Candidatus Venteria ishoeyi
TTATGAGTAATCATTATCATCTGGTGCTGCATGTGGATTATGAACAGAGTTTGACCTGGGATGCTGAGGAAGTGGTAAAGCGTTGGTGTACCTTGTTTCCACCACAGGCGTTAAAAGATTCTGATGACAAACAAATTGATACTGAAGTAGTCAATGCTTATTTTGCGCGTCTGACAGCAGATGAGGAAAAAGTGAGCTTGTGGCGGGAACGTTTGGCAGATTTAAGCTGGTTTATGCGTTGTCTGAACGAGCCGATTGCACGCCAGGCAAACAAGGAAGATGAGTGTACCGGGCGCTTCTGGGAAGGGCGTTTCAAATCCCAGGCTTTACTGGATGATGCCGCTTTAATTAGCTGTATGGCCTATGTTGACCTTAATCCGGTACGAGCCGCCATTGCACAAACCCCGGAAGATTCTGAATTTACTTCTTTTGCAGCAAGAGTTGAGATTCAAAAGAAATCAGTCTCAAAACCAGAACCACAAAGCCAATGGCTGTTACCTTTTGCTGAGACTAAAAAGACCGGGAAACCTCAAGCCACACAGAACCAGCATATTTGCCTGCCCATCAGCCAGGAAGAATACTTTGAATTGGTCGATTGGACAGGGCGCTGTATTCGTGATGGTAAGCGTGGCGCTATTCCTGCACATATTCGACCCATTTTGCAACGTTTGGAAATCAAGCAAGATAACTGGATCGATGGCATACAGCATTATGGCAATCATTTTTATAAGGTTGTTGGCATTATGCGGCATTTGCTGGAAGAAACTGAAAGGCAGGGGCGCAAATGGTTTAAGGGGCAAAGTGCTGCCCGGTTGTTATACCAATAGCTGATATTTTCATTTCTCATTAAGTCATATTTATGGCACCAAACGACTTGCCATAGGTAGGTTATGGCTAATTTTTGGTTTTTTTCATATGATAGGGCTGTTTTTCCTGGTTTATCTCTGAATTTTATAATTTGACCTGGCTGAGGAAATTAGAACGATAGTGTAGTTTTATTTTTTTAATTTATTGGCTGTCTGCTAATTTTTTGATAAGCAAAGTGGCTGCAATTATGAGCACAGACGGCAATGGATACTGGACAGGCTGGAAGTGCTTGCTGGGCAGTTTGCGGTTGAGATTTGCGCTTACACCATTATGAGTAACCATTATCATCTGGTGCTGCATGTGGATTATGAGCAGAGTTTGACCTGGGATGCCGAGGAAGTGGTAAAGCGTTGGTGTACCTTGTTTCCACCACAGGCGTTAAAAGATTCTGATGACAAACAAATTGATACTGAAGTGGTCAACGCTTATTTTGCACGTCTGACAGCAGATGAGGAAAAAGTGACCTTGTGGCGGGAACGTTTGGCAGATTTAAGCTGGTTTATGCGTTGTCTGAACGAGCCAATTGCACGCCAGGCAAACAAGGAAGATGAGTGTACCGGGTGCTTCTGGGAAGGACGTTTCAAATCTCAGGCTTTGCTGGATGATGCCGCTTTAATTAGCTGTATGGCGTATGTTGACCTTAACCCGGTACGAGCCGCGATTGCCCAAACCCCGGAAGATTCTGAATTTACTTCTTTTGCAGCAAGAGTTGAAATTCAAAAAAAATCAGTCTCAA
>NZ_JAUCGJ010000014.1:0-23608 GCF_030378065.1 Candidatus Venteria ishoeyi
TCTTTTTAGACTCAGCAAAAGGTAAAAGCCATTGGCTTTGTGGTTCTGGTTTTGAGACTGATTTTTTTTGAATCTCAACTCTTGCTGCAAAAGAAGTAAATTCAGAATCTTCCGGGGTTTGGGCAATCGCGGCTCGTACCGGGTTAAGGTCAACATAGGCCATACAGCTAATTAAAGCAGCATCATCAAGCAAAGCCTGAGATTTGAAACGCCCTTCCCAGAAGCGCCCGGTACACTTATCTTCTTTATTCGCCTGGCGTGCAATTGGCTCGTTCAGACAACGCATAAACCAGCTTAAATCTGCCAAACGTTCCCGCCACAAGGTCACTTTTTCTTCATCTGCTGTCAGACGCGCAAAATAAGCGTTGACCACTTCAGTATCAATTTGTTTGTCATCAGAATCTTTTAACGCCTGTGGTGGAAACAAAGTACACCAACGCTTGACTACTTCTTCAGCATCCCAGGTCAAACTCTGCTCATAATCCACATGCAGCACCAGATGATAATGATTACTCATAATGGTATAGGCACAAACCTCAACCGCAAACTGCCCAGCAAGCACTTCCAGCCTGTCCAGTATCCATTGCCGTCTGTGTTCATAATTGCAGCCACTTTGCTTGTCAACGCCACATAAAAAAGCGCGGCGCACAGCGCGACTGATGCAGTGATAATGACCGTTGATGTGTTTACTGACTTGTTCTTTGCGTGGTGTGGGCATGGCTTTATCCCTCTTTGAATTTAGATTTTAGGACAGGATAACAGAAATGATAAGATTTGAATATATTTTAATGGCTGTCTTGTAATTCCCTGCTGTCTTGTAATTCCCTCCCCTGTGACCTGTATAGTTCGCTGTGTACGCTTCACCTCTCTTGTTCACGTTTGCAGCAGACTTAACCGCTTGCAACGTTCCGCCAAAGGCGCAACACTCGCTACTGGTGGTTGGTTAGACCTTCTTGTAATCAATTACTTGATTACACCAGACAGAGACTTTCACTCTGTTAGAAATGACAAGCTTCGCTTGTTGCACTGTGGATGTCTTTAAAATTTCAACATAAAAAAGCGCGGCGTACAGCGCGACTGATGCAGTGATAATGACCGTTGCTGTATTTGCTAACTTGTTCTTTGCGAGGTGTAGGCATGGTTTTATCCCTCTTTGAATTTAGATTTTAGGACAGGATAACAGAAATAGTATTTTTTTCAAATTTTGTGGATGTCTTCTAATTTTTGTTGGCTTCCATTACCCACTAAGATGTCGCCATCTGCATTAAATAAGACTAACGATGCTAATTATAGCTTCAGGGATGTGCATATCCCTGTGACCTGTATAGTACGCTGTGTACGCTTCACCTCTATTGTTAACGTTTGCAGCAGACTTAACCGCTTGCAACGCTCCGCCAGAGGCGCAACACTCGCTACTGGAGGTTGGTTAGACCTTCTTGTAATCAATTACTTGATTACACCAGACAGAGACTTTCACTCTGTCAGAAATGACAAGCTTCGCTTGTCGCACAGTGGCTGTCTTGTAATTCTAACTGGGATCGGTGAGAACAATGTCAACCGCTCCACACAAAGGTGAGCAAGAGTGGGAGGGTTCAACGTGCCATTTTACAGAGTACACCAGTAAAAAGGGGATTTGGCACCCGAAGGCGAGTTGGTACAAAAACAGGGAGTAGTGATGATTATTTGGGGGTGATACCCCCAAACCCCCATTGTTGTTAGCTCTGTGCTTGCTTGAGGAATATTGATGTAAAGAAAAAGTGAAAAAAACTTGACATTAGCGGGGTGTCCATATATGCCTTCTAATTTATCACCCTGAAAGAAGCGACAAGCTTTGCTTGTCGCACTGACGCTACCGCTTATGCGCCCTACCGCGCTATTTCTCTGTAGCTCCAGTTAATCCAAAACTCATAGGATTTGAGTTTTGTTGATGTTGCATATTGACTTCATAAGTGACAGTACCACCAAAAGGTAATTGGACATCAACACATGGGATATGTAATGCACCAGATGTGTACGTGGCTCGACAGTTGTCATTATTTGAACTGGGTTGTTCAAAGTTTATTTGTAACTCAATAAAACTTGTGCTGTCAAATTCACCAGCTAAATTAAGGGTTATGAAATCTTGCCCAAAAGCTAGTTCTTCAATTGCAACATTGGTTACGTTAGTTGCTATTACGCTTTGTATATCTTTGCTAAAACCAGTAAACCGATAGCCATCAAAAGTATTCTCAACATATGAGCTACTGTTTTGGTAATCAATAAAAATGCTGGTAGCCTCAGGGTTGAATACAGCATGGCCATGTGAAGTTATCCCATCACTATCTCCAGCAACTACAATTGTAGATACAGGATCACGAAAACTAGTATTCAAATCTGGGTAGAATCGTTCAATCGTTAATTGATCGCCAAGCATATCAGCTTGTGCTATCCCAGTGAATCCAACGCTTGCAACAATTGCAAATACCATCAGTACATTGCATTTTTTCATTAGTTTCTTCCTTATATTAAAGTTAAGTTTGTATGATGCTTAGAGGAGGATATGCCTTTATAACATTAAACATTTTATCCGCACTATACGCCCCTGTAATTTGACAATCAAGCAGAGATACCTGATACTTTTCTAACTGGATATCACGCCTGAAAACCTTGTTATTCACATTTTGATATACTGATATGCGCCCAACCCCAGAAACTTTATCTGTCACTTATGAACGCTGCTTGGCTCAACAAGGGATAACGATTACTGAGCAAATTCATTACAAAAAATGCTTAGGTTATTATCATGATTTTTGTCATAAATATGCTTTGGATTTACGAGTGCGCCGATGAAAACCATTCACCCAAAAAACTTATCTTTGGATAATCCGCCTCCTGCTTCCATTGCGGCTGAGTCCGTAGTGCCTTTATCTAAAAACAGCAGTTGGGTCTGGGTATTTGATAAATTGTTGCAGGCGATTAAGGTTCGGAATTATTCAGCAAAAACCTTGTCTTCATATCGAGCCTGGGTGCGTAAATTTCAGACTTTTACGCAGAGTAAAGTGCCTGATTTATTAGATATGGAGGACGTTAAAGGTTTTTTAACGGACTTGGTGGTTAATCACAAGGTATCCGCTTCAAGCCAGAATCAAGCATTCAATGCTTTGTTATTTTTGTTTCGACATGTGCTGGAGAAAGCATTTGAGCCTATAGAAGGCGTTGCACGGGCAAAGCGGCGTCAATATATTCCTGTGGTATTGTCACGCGAAGAAATTGATAGCGTGATTGTAAAGTTGCGTCCACCCCATGATTTGGTGGTGAAATTGTTATATGGGTGTGGCTTGCGTTTGTTAGAGTGTTTAAACTTGCGCATACAGGATTTTAATTTTGATACCTTAAAAATTCGTGTACATGATGGCAAGGGGAACACATCCAGAACAGTACCCTTGCCCGCCAGTTTGGTGACAGAACTACAAACACAATTGGAAAGGGTCAGAGAGGTTTATCAGGCTGATATTAACACAAATTTTGATGGTGTCTTTTTACCTGAGTCCTTAGGGAAAAAATATCAAAATGCAGCTAAAGAATTTGCCTGGCAATGGTTTTTTCCTGCTAAAACGCTCACCTATGTAACTGAGCACAATGAACGACGGCGTTACCATTTTCATGAGTCTCATGTGCAAAAGGCTATTAAGGGTGCAGTGTCACGGGCGGCATTGACGAAACGGGCAACAGCGCATACTTTCAGGCATAGTTTTGCCAGTCATTTGTTGCAGGCAAATTATGATATTCACACAATCCAGGCATTACTGGGGCATAGTAGCGTGAAAACAACAATGATTTATATACGCACTTTGCAAAGCCAGACTTTGAAGGATGCTAAAAGTCCTTTGGATTTTTAATACCTATAAGGTGGACAAACAATAATGCCATCCACCATTTTTCCATCCCATTGAGAGGAAACGATGAAATTAGAATCTATTGCATTACATGAAGGTTATAAGTCTGAAGAAACAACCAAGTCTGCGGCAGTTCCCATTTATCAGACGACATCCTATACCTTTGATGATACTCAGCATGGTGCCGATCTTTTTGATCTTAAAGTTGCGGGTAATATTTATACACGCATCATGAATCCCACCACCAGTGTATTGGAGCAGCGTATAGCTGCGATGGAGGGGGGTATTGCCGCCCTTGTCGTAGCCTCCGGCATGGCTGCTATCACCTATGCTTTGCAATGCATTAGTGAGGTTGGTGATAATATTGTGAGTACCAGTCAGTTATATGGTGGCACTTACAATCTGTTTGCGCATTCACTGCCCAGGCAGGGTATTGAAGTGCGATTGATAACACATGATGATTATGACGCTTTCGATAAGGCCATTGATGAAAAAACAAAAGCCATCTTTTGTGAATCGATAGGTAATCCTGCCGGTAATGTCGTTGATATTGCCCGTCTGGCTGAAATAGCGAAGAAGCACGGCGTCCCCTTGATTGTTGATAATACGGTTGCCACGCCGTACTTGTGCCGCCCTTTTGAGCTGGGTGCTGATATTGTTATCCATTCGCTCACCAAGTACATTGGCGGTCATGGCACGTCAATTGGTGGTGCGATTGTCGATTCCGGGAAATTTGACTGGGTGGCGAACAAAGCGCGCTTTCCGGTGTTAAATGAACCCGATCCTTCTTATCATGGCGTGGTTTATACCGAGGCTCTGGGTGAGGCTGCCTATATTGGTCGTTGTCGCGTGGTACCGCTGAGGAATACCGGCGCGGCTATCTCGCCGATGAATGCGTTTCAGATTATGCAAGGACTGGAAACCCTGGGTCTGCGCATGGAGCGTCATTGTGAAAATGCGGAAAAGCTTGCGCAATATCTCAAAAAACATGACAAGGTTGAGTGGGTCAATTATGCAACCTTAGCCGACAGCCCCTATTATGAGACTTGTCAAAAAATTACCGGCGGCAAGGCATCCGGCATTTTAAGCTTTGGCATTACTGGTGGCATTGCCGCTGGCACTAAGTTTATCGATGCCCTGGAAATGATATTGCGCCTGGTCAATATTGGCGATGCGAAATCCTTAGCCTGTCACCCTGCCTCGACAACTCACCGTCAGCTTAATGAGCAAGAACTCGCCGCTGCGGGTGTCAGTTCAGATTTAATAAGGATATCAGTGGGTATTGAGCATATTGATGATATTCTTGCTGATGTGAGTCAGGCTTTAGATAAAGCATAAGAGGTTTTTATGGGCTACTGCAAATTACCAAGTGCGCCGGATTATTCCAAACTGGAACAGGTATTCATTGAGAAAGATCCGGCGATTAATGATTATCTTCAGGCCATGTCCGTTGCCAATAAAGTTGCCGAGGACAAACTGGGTGAGGCTATGCAACTTTCCTGGTATGACCGGGATCGGGATTTTGAGTCGCCTCAACATGCCAGCGAATGCCATATGAACAGCGCAATACCGGGCTATGTGGATTATGCGCTGTATCGAGATGCCAGCTTGCGGGTGGTTTTTGAAGATGAGCGTTTTGTATTTTTTTATCTGAAAATTTAGTGTATCGGCTAAAAAAATATTAAATTTTAGTAAAAAACCTAATCAATTCAGCTTACTCCAGTATGACTTGAGGTGTTGCCATGTATTCCATTAGTTCATCAAAACTGACATAACCACTGATTGCTTCCCCTGTTTCTAATACAATGCCCGGTGTGCCAAACAATTCCAGGCTACGCCCCAGTAAATAATGTGCGGCAACACTTTCTTTGCAGCTTGTACTGGGTGGTGGGCTGGTTTTAAGTTTTTCCGGGTTTAATAACAGGGCTTCAATATCCTGTAAGCACCAGGCGCGTGCCAGCAAGTCTGCTTCCGCACTTTCCAGGCCATTTTTAGGAAATGCCAGATAACGTATTCGTACCCCGGCATTGCGCAAATAGGGAATTTCCTGATATTGCGATGTACAAAATGGGCAGGAAGCGTCAACAAATAAACTCAAGGTATGCTTGACCTGCATTTGCCCCGCCTGCCCCGCTGGCAATGTTGGCTCAAATACTATCATGCTTGATTCATCCAGCATATCCATCATTTGCCGACGAATTTGCTGCACCTGGGAATCAAATAATTCAGGATGTTTTTCCAGTAAGTTACTTTGAAACAAGTAATTGGTATCCTCACTGATTTGGAATAAATAAGACCCCACTTCAGCCAGGTAAAACGTATCAGATTTGGTAAAACGAATATATTCGGGGTTAAAATTATTCAGTTTTAAGGCTTTCAGCTCAGTTTTTAATAATTGACTGATCTGAACAGGTGGTGTCACAACTTCGACAGGTTCGCTGAGCATTTGTTCCGGTGTATCCTGTTCACCAATCCAGGAAAAAGTGGTGGTGGGTAATAATACTCCCTCATCCAGATATTGCAGCAAATCATGGGCACTGCTGTAACCCGTTGAAGCAGAACCACCTTCAAACAAAATGGTGGGTGTACCCATCAGTCCCAGGGCATTGCCAAGGGTAATACTGAATTCCAAATCACTACGGCAATCTTCCTCATCCATGGGAAAACCAGAAAACCCCGCATCCAGATTTTCCTGGCGCTCAGCACTGCACCAGATGCGCGTCATATCATATAAACCCTGGGAATGCTCCCCCAGACGCGGAAATGGTAAATAGCGCACCCGCACGCCTGCTGCATTCAGCGTTGGAATTTCCTGATGTAAGTTCTGGGAAAAAGGACAAGTGGTATCGGTAAAAATTGTCAGCGTATGCTGTATGCTTGATGTTGGCTCATACACTACCATCCGGGATTCATCCAGCCATGACAAGGTTTCACGGATAACATCGGCATAATCCACATCGGCAAACAGCATATGATTGGCATTGCTGAAACGACTGCTATGCATACTGAATTTACCATCTATGCTGATATCAAAGACATAAGGCCCCACCTGGGCCTGATACAGTAGTTTGTCGGTTTCCGGTGGTAACATTTTTAATGCGGGCAGGTTTTGAAGGCCTAAACCTGATAGGCTGATTTCCTGTATCAGTTTTTGCCGGGCCAGTTTGGGAATTGAATCAATGGCGACAAATAAGCGCGCAGGCGCGGCATTGTCAGCAATTTCTGCTGGCTTAGAGGGGACTTCGTTCATTGCTGCGCTGACAGCGAAGCAATGGCATAACAAACTACCGGTTAAGGCAAAAAAAAGTCGGGATAGCAATAACATCCACGCCTCCTGAAATAAATCAGATGAAATAAGGCGTTGATTTATAAATTTTCAGACGCAAGGCATCTGAAAATTTATAACTATCTGCACCCACCCATGTTTGAGCATGGGTGAATAGCTTAGGCGCTATTTTATTTCATCGCTTCAAGGTATTGAACAAGCTTATCTGCCGGGGCGTAACCAGGCAGTAACTCACCGTTTGGCATAAGCAATGCGGGGGTGCCGCTTACGCCCATTTGCCGACCAATGTCATATTCTTTAGTGACGGGGTTGGCACAGGTTTTCTCTGCAATTGATTTGCCAGCTTTGGCATCCGTCATGGCGGTGAGTGGATCTTCTGCGCACCAAACCGATACCATAGTGTTATAAGTCTTTGAACGGGGGCCAGAACGCGGGAAAGCCAGATAACGCACTTCAACTCCAGCTTTATTTAACGCGGGTACTTCTTTGTGCAATTTTGCGCAATAAAAGCAATCGACATCGGTAAATGCAGTCAGCGTGTGTTTGGTTTTGCCTTCAGGTTTGAAAATAATCATTTCCTTGTCAGAAACCTGATTTAAGACATTCAAGCGCAAGCCATTACGACGCTCTTCGGTCAGGTTACGTCCCTCTTGTTTAAGATCTAAAATGTCACCGCCACGAATAATATAACGACCATCTTCAGTGGCATAAAAAATATAATTATCTAATACCGCCTCATATAAACCCGCAACCGGTGCTTTCTGAATGACTATCTTATCGATATTGGCTTGTGGCCCCAATAACTGTTTCAACGCTTCCTGAATAGCAGGTGGTGCGTTTTCCGCATGAATATTTAAACTAAAACATAAAGTGATTAATCCAATCAATAGACGCATGAGCGTTTTCCTCTTAACAAATAAAATAAAATCTATAGGCAGTTTTAAATAAAACCACCCTTGAATAAAGACCTAAAGGAGTAACATTTTTTTTCGCAGGCATAAAAAAAGTGATATACCCAAAAGATATATCACCCCTTTTTTATCAAATACTGCAAACTATTATTTTTTTGCAGAAATTTTTTCTTTAATACGTGCAGCCTTACCGCGACGGTCACGCATATAATACAACTTGGCCTGACGTACATCACCACGGCGTTTAACTTCGATGCTGTCAATCAGCTTACTGTAGGTCTGAAAGACGCGCTCTACGCCTTCACCATTGGAGATTTTGCGCACAGTAAAAGCGGAATGCAGGCCACGACTGCGTTTTGCAATGACCAGACCTTCAAAAGCCTGTAAACGTTCGCGGTTGCCTTCTTTAACTTTAACCTGAACCACGACGCTGTCACCTGGACGAAAATCCGGGATTTCGCGATCCATTTGTTCCGCTTCCAGTTGTTGGATGATGTTCATTTACTGTCCCTCTGTCTCATATTCATCAATAAATTCTTGTAACAAAACCTGTTGCTTTGCATCCAGGCACTTTTTTTCCAGCAAATCCTTACGTCGCAGCCAGGTTCTACCGAGTGCCTGCTTTAAGCGCCAACGTGCGATTTGTTCATGATTGCCGCCCAGCAACACGGCTGGTACCGTCTGCGCGTCAATTTGTTCGGGTCTTGTATAATGCGGATAATCCAGCAGCCCAGCATAAAAAGAGTCTTGCCCCGCAGAATCTTGATGACCTAAAGCACCCGGAATTTGTCGGGTCAGCGCGTCAATCAATATCATTGCCGGCAGTTCGCCACCGCTTAAGACATAATCACCAATTGACCATTCTTCATCAATGTCTCGTTTTATCAGGCGTTCATCTATGCCTTCATAACGCCCACAAACCAGCAATAAAGCTGAAGACTGCCCCAGTTCCGTGATACCGCTCTGATCCAGTTTACGCCCTTGTGGCGATAAATAAATCGTTTTACAATCAGGCAAAACCTGTTTTGCCTGATTAATCGCTGCACGCAGGGGCTGTACCTGCATCAACATGCCTGGGCCACCGCCATAAGGCCGGTCATCAACCTGGCGATGTTTATTATTTGCAAAATCTCTGGGATTCCAGCTTTGCAGGGTGATTTGTTGCTGTTTTAAGGCCCGTGCAGTAATACCGCCGCAAGCCAAAGTTTCCAACATTTCTGGAAACAGCGTAATAACCCCAAAATTCATCTGGCAAAATTCATCTGGCAAAATTCATCGGCATCTGACAGATTTAAAAATCCGCATCCCAATCAACCTGCATGATGCCCGTATCTAAATCGATATCTAAAATAACATCACCCGGTAAAAAAGGGATCAAATGCTCTTTATCGCCTTTCACAACCAAGACATCATTAGCACCCGTTTCAAATAAAGATGAAACATCGCCCAATACAATATCCTGCTGATTAATGACTTTCAGTCCGACTAAATCAACCCAATAATATTCATCTGCTGCGCTTGTTGGCAATTGCTCACGTCTTATACAGATATCCTGCTGTAATAACAAACTCGCCGCATCACGATCATCGACCCCTGATAGCTTGGCAACAATACCTTTGCCATGCACACGGCCTTGTTCTAAGACCACAGGTTTTGACTGAATCAGCCAAGGCGAATAATCCAGAATATTTTCTCTGGGACGGGTGTGTGAAAAGATTTTCACCCAACCCTTAACGCCATACAAGCCGCTGATCGAACCAACAACGAGTCTATCTTGGTTTTCTCTTGCCATATAAAAAAGTGCCGAAAAAACCGCAGTATGACTTAAGCGGCGTCTGCTGCTTTTTGTGCTTTACTGGCTTGTTTTACTAAACCGGCAACGCGATCAGAACACTGTGCGCCATTTGACTGCCAGTACCCAACACGATCCAGGTCAAGGCGTAATTTTTCTTCACTACCTTTAGCGACTGGATTAAAAAAGCCGATACGTTCAATATACGCGCTGTCACGACGACTGCGAGAATCTGTGACCGCAATATGATAAAAAGGACGCTTTTTAGAGCCGCTACGCGACAAACGAATCGTAACCATGCATTACCTCTGAAGTATTTTCCCGGAACTATCTTCTGGAACAGTATTCTTGTTTGTTTGCAATGTTTACAATGCAAACGTAAACCGGAAATTATATGCAATTTAAAAAAAGATAACAAGTTTAAAACGCAAGTTTTAATCACTTTTATAAACAATTTTAGAGCCTAGATTATTTTTTACCGCAGAATACGCAGAAAACACAGAAAATAACCTAAAGTTAATCCATTCCGCGTATTTCAGCAAATTCTGCGGCGAAATCTACGCTAGTATTCCCTGCTCATGGATATAATGATGACGTAGCCCAGGGCCTAATGCTGATGTACTAATAAAGGCAAAAAAACCTGCTCCGCGATACTCTCAAATGCTTCATTTAAGGCTTCACCATGCCCGAAGCAACGCTGTGACCAGACATCCTGCTCACCGGGCCATTGCAAATTACCTTCCCATTGCGCGCGCGCCGCTCTTCTGGCATCTTCCACTGATTTCCCCTGATGAATTTTCTGCGCAAACGCATAACTGCTTTTGGGAAAAAACGGCAAAGGTGATTGCAAACCTGACCAATATAAATCTAATAACTGCGCAAGCTGGTTTTTGGCATCATCTACCGGTTTGAACATAAGGTTTTCATCCCGAAACAATAAATGACTTTCGCGGGGGTAATCCTCCGGGGCTATAGCATTAAGCAGCAAATGCTCCAGCCAGTAGCGCAGGCGTTTATTCGCGTCACATTTGCTGACCTGATAACGTAACAAATACTCCGGATAAATACCTTGTAACTGCCCGCTAATCTGACGATTTTCTGAGATATATTGAAATTCCAATCCTTCCAGGGGCGTTGCTGCTGATGCCATGCGCACTTGTGCTGCAAACTGCTCGATTTCATCTGCGGTCTGCTGATAGCGATACGCACCCACCGCGCCAGGAGGCAGTTGTCCATGTGCTAATACCAGCGGATAACTGTCACTGGTGGATTGATCGTCTAATTGCTGTTTCAGTAACCAGTTTTTTAAGCTAAAGGCCTCCAGTCCGCTTAAATGTAAAGCCTCGTTATCTTCGCTGGCAGCCATATCAGGATCGAGTTGCAGCTTTAGACGCTCCTGTAATAACCAGCGGCTGGGATTGCGGAAAAAACTTTGTAATTGTTTCAGGCTCAGGCTACGCAAGGCCGAGTCGGGTTCCGGCAGCGGTTTACGAATAAATGGACTTTTAGCAACGGGTGCGCTTTGTAACAAGCGACTGGCAGCGAGATATTCTTGAGCATAACTTAAGCGATCCAGTTCCGGGTTAAAATAACAGGGACTGTAGGCTTGCAGTGCATGTTGCCGGGTTAGCCAGGTTTTGCAGGCGATGCCGTTAGCCATGACAAAATGTAAATCCAGATAATTAAGCAGCTCGCTGACCAGCACCGAAGGCGGTTGCAAGCTGTTATCCTGGATATTCTGCCCAACATAACTGATATACAGGCTTTGTCGCGCTGATAACAGGGTTTCCAGAAATAAATATCTATCATCCTGACGTCGTGAGCGATCCCCGGTGCGCGGTTGCACAGCGATGCGATCAAATCCCAGGGTTTTGTGACTGCGCGGCCAGCTACGATCATTCATGCCTAATAAAGCAATAACCTTAAACGGAATACTGCGCATGGGCAACAAGGCGGAAAATGTGAGTTTACCACTTAAAAATCCAGGGCTGATGGCATTTTGTTGCACGGCCTGCTGTAACCAATGCTCCACCACTGACAAGGGTTGTTTTTTCTGAAATTGTGCGGTTTCAGTTTCTTGCTGAAACCGGTATAAAGCGGCACGAATATGATGCATTTCCCGCTGGGTATTATCCGTGGCCTGAAAAAATTCGAGCATGATCTGCTGTAATAAATCTGCCCATTGCGCAGGCGTATGGCTTTGTTTTAAGTCTTGTAAACGGCTGAATAAGGCTTTAAGAAAATCCAGCAGTTTACCCAAAACCACCGAATCATTGCCTTCAACCTGAGCCAGCGGTGCAATGCCCTGATATAAGACCTCATCGGCGCTGCTCATGCTGTAACCCAGTAGCAGCCTGTCCAGACCAAATTGCCAGGAGTTTTCCCGAAACTCAGGTAAATCCAGTTGCGTGCGGCTGGTTTCATCTTCGCCCCAGCGCACCCCGCTACGTTCCAACCACAGAGACAGCATATCCTGATCAGTCTGGTGCAGCTCAAATTTTTGTAAAATGCTGTCATACTCCAGCAGACTGAGTACCGCGCTTTTTGGCAAACGCTCGCGAGACAGCGCCAGCAATTTAAAAAATGGTGTAATCACCTGGCTATCATGTTGCTGACTGCGATCAGCGATAGTTGAAGGGATATAACGTTTATTGTGACTATTAAACACTGCCTGCACCAAAGGCGCATAAGCATCTATATCCGGTGTCATCACCAGAATATCAGAGGGTTTAAGTTCGGGATCAGCTTCAAATAACTGCAATAAATGATCATGCAGTACTTCAATTTCCCGCAGTGGACTGTGGCAGTTATGAATTTGCAGGGAATGATCATCTAAAGCCACGCTGCGCGGATGTCTGCCACTGTCCTGTCCCGCCAGCATGGTGTTTTGCAAGGCCAGCAGCAGATTTTTACCGGAACCGGGCTGAAAATGGGCTTGCAGACGTGGCTGCTGTGTTTCCAGCAATTGCAGAAAATCCTGATTGAGCTTACCCATAGAATGCGCCAGTGGGTGTTGCTGTCGGCTGGGATGCCAGGACGGACTGGGGCTGAGTAAAAACAGCGACACCTCGCAATGCGGACTTAAAGCGGCGAATAATTCCAGATAAAACGGCGGCAAAGCAGAAATACCAAATATTGACAAGCGCCGGGGCAAGCCAAAAATTTTTTGTTTTTGACGCAGATGCGCCAAAACCTGTTGCTGAATATCCACCTGATGATGTAGTTTGCCGTTGTTTTCAGCATTGTTGCTGTCGGCAATGAGCAGACGCCATAAACAAGCCTGCCAATGTGTATAGGATGCCGCATCGGTTTCCCATTGTCTGATCCAATCCGGGCGATACACCTGATACTGATCCAGCATATCAGCAATCCGCCAAGCCAGTTGCCAGACCTTCAACGGCTCCATTTCTGCACCCAGATACTGTTGCAAAGGTTGAAAAGCCGCTTGTTCCAGCACGGTGGGCAACAAACGCATAATCCGCCATTGCAATACCGCCGGTTCAAACGCGGCGGTATCAGGCAGTCCCGGCAGGCAGGTACGATACAAACGCTGCACCATTTCTCTGGGAAAGCGGTATTGGGCATTCGCCCAGATGCCAAATTTCTGCGCCAGATTGATGGACAACCAGCGCCCCATGCCATGACTCTGCACCAGAATCTGTTCTTGTTCCAGCGGGGGTAAAGGCTTTACGATGCTGGCAGCGAGTGCATCCAGCAGAGTTTCCAGGCGATTACTGGTGTGGATAATCATGGTTTTGATATGCTGCTTAATAAATGGAAAGGGTCAAAAGATAACATAATTCAGGATATTGTGCTTTATCCAGAAAATACCTTGTTTCAACGTGAAACTTACTACACTTCTTCGGAAAAATGGTGGATTATGGCTGCATTACCATCCAAGTTGAAAGCCACAGTTTTTGTCATTCCCGTGTAGAGGTGAGATGGTGTATGCTGAATGATATCCCCTTTTATCTCATAAGGTTTGCCATTTGGAAAAAGTCAGGGGGGTGTTTCACTGAACTGCGATAAAATAATTCTGTTTACAAACGCAGGCTTTTGGCCTTCCCTCTTTGCGGGAGAGAATTAAGGGGGGGGCAACACCTTCATTGCTGGCTTAAAAAGTGCTTTTTAATCACCGCGCCCTGACCTTCGCCTGCAAGATTGGGGGCTTCAGCTCATGCCTGTTTCCCAAGTTAATGGCAATGGGGCTAATCAGGTCGTTGGAGATCTTATAATATCAACAGAAGTCATTAACATTCGATATTCAACGGAGAAAACCATGTTGGGCCGTTCATGCCAATTAATAAGTGCTTTATTACTCTTGCACAGCCCCCTGTTATGGGCTGTTTCAGCTTCGGTTGGTATTTTGGGAGATGGCTATACGCCCGGTGTTGATTATCAATTACGCGGCATCGTGCCAAACTCTCTGACCCTTTCCAGGGAAACCTTGTATTTTCTGCAAGAAGATGATGGTTATGCGCAGGTCAATACCGATACCAGTCTGCCGACTCCGGCGGGTAATGTGCTGAATAATAATCTGGATGCAAGCTTGCGTTATTGCCTGGAGCATGAGGTTTCTGTCAGTATGCCGGTTTATTTGCGTCTGGACTTAAATGGCGCGGTGTGGGCGCAGCCGCCGAATCAAGTATTAGTTGAAGAGGGAGAGGCCGCGCAACCAGTATTAAACAAGGTAATTGATGCTGGCAATGGCACTGTCGGGGATGAAGTGGTGAATGTGGGATTCCTGGAAGCGGGCGTGAACGGGGATGATTTTGTAGTCTTAAAAATTGAGCCAGCTACTTTTTTATTTTCCGGCACCTGTTTAACGCTGAAATATGTGGCCAGTGGTACGCTTGCTGGCAGTGCGGGTTTATTGGATAGCACCGGCAACTTATCGCTGCGCTTGCAGCCCAGTATTGATAAGGTCAGTGTATCTGCGCGGGTTTATAGTTTTACTGATGCCATCGGCGCAATCAATGCACCGGATGCCACGCCGGTATTGGAAGCAGCAAACAATGACTGGCTGGAAGTGAAAAATCAGTTTTTATTTGAGCGCACCCAGCTCGCAAACGTGCAAGTCAATTTGAACGACCCTGCTTTTCCCGGTCAAAGCCTGGTTGAGATCGGTTTGGCAGATGATATTCTGATTTCTAATAATACGGCAGATAAAACCGCTGCTGCCATGAGCTTTAAATTGTATTCAGATTCAAGCGTTGATGATCCTCTGCCACTGGCTGAACTGGATTTTTTACGCCTGCAAATCCAGGGGAGTTCAACTGGCCTTGGTTTACTGGGTGGCTTTGTTGATAGTGATGGTAACGCGCAAACCGCAGGCACGGCATTGAGTTTAACTACGCTGAATTCAAATCGATGGCAAGTTGAGCTACCAGGCAATATGATGAGCAATAATACTGACTTGTTTCAGGATGATCTGGTATTGCAACTGGCCCAGAATGGGATACCGGTAAATCAGCAAAGCGCACATCTTAGCGCCAGTATTCAACTGAGCAATGCGCTGCATCCACCGCTACTCAGAAACCTGCACAGTGATAGCGCGGCTGCGCCCAGTTTTCAGTTCACGCCGTCTACACCAGGCCCTCATTATTTCTCTCTGCCGCCACCTGATAAAATAATCAGCATGAGTGCCAGTCTGGGGCATAGTGTTACCACAGGGCTGGACATCATCAACCTGGGTAACAGTGATTTGAATTTAGTAACCGCCAGCTTCTCTGGTATAGATGCCAGTGCTTTCACCTTGCTGCCTCCTGCCAGTGATTTTCCCCTTACCCTGCCTGCGGGCGGTTTGCCCTTATCCCTGTCAATTCGCTGTACCCCCGGTCATACCGGTTTATCCTCTACCAGTTTACGCATTAACAGCAGTAATACAGCTCAAACTGAATTTAGCTATCCACTGGCATGTCAGGGCATCGGTCAGGCACCACAGGATATTTTATTATCCAATCACAATATTCAGGCGGATGCCACAGCAGGCAGCTTGATTGGCATTCTGAGCAGCATCGATCCTGATCTCGGTGAAACCCATCAATATCATATGGAAACCAATCCAGATGATTTATTTGAGATTCAAGGCACACGATTACAACTGGCAGCAGGCAAACAAGTTGATCCAAATACCCAGACTTATAGCTTACATATTCGCAGTGCAGACAGCGGTGGCTTGAGTTTCAGCAAAAGCTTTATCCTCAATGTACTACCTGCCGCCAGGGCTGATTTCAGCGCAAAGCTGCGCACCCAGCAAGGCCTGGTTGATACGCTTAATATGCCGGAAATGATTGAATTGCACGGTATCATAGAGGCCAGGGCGCAGGATGTGGGTAAAAATGCACAAATCATACTATTAATCCGCTATTTTCCCTTGCCGGGACAAAGTTTTGATTTTCCGTTTACCCTGGCAGAAAACCAAACTTTGCTGACTACCCAGGAATATTTGTTGTATCAAGGCCGTTTACTATATTTAGCGGGTGATTTTGAAGTCTATCTGACTTATACCCTGGATGATGGCAGTGTACAAAGTGGCCTGGCTAAAACTTTTAGCGTAACGCCAAATCAAGCACCACAGGCTGTTTTTTTAGATGGTAATCAAATTGCAGAAAACAGTCCGGCAGAGACTTTAATTGGACTATTAAGCACTCAGGATAATGACCGAGAGGACTTTTTCCAGTATGCCCTGCTGCAAAACCCAGGTTTTCCTCTGCCTTATTTTGCTATTCAGGATGATGAACTGCGTCTGGCGAATAGTTTTCCATTGGATTTTGAAGATACGCCGGAACTGGAGATTCAGGTGCGCAGCATCGATAGTACGGGGGCCTTTATTGATCAAAATTTTATTATTAAAGTGCAGGATCAATTAGAACATCGTATCAGCGGTGAACTACGCAGCCAGGGCCAGGTGTTACATGGAGAAAATGGTGGCTTACCCGTGATTTACGGTATTCAGGCTTTCTCTGCACATCTGCGTATTTTGCCTGACACCCAGCACCTTGAAAAAATGGCGCGTATCCATTGGTCTTTGACGCTAACGCCCGATAATGGCGATATGCCAAGCACTTATGCGACAGACTTCAATGATATGCTCTTGCAGGAGCAAATGGAATTTTTACTGTTTGAGCAGGTTCCCTTACTTAATACAGGACAGGTTGAAATTCATGCCGGTTACAGTCTGCTAGAAGCAACAAGCGATGGTCAATGGCAACTGGCAGCATCCGCACCCCATCCGCAGTTCACTAGCAAAATTCTGGCATTTGAAATCCAGCCAGGGCCAGTACTGGATGAGGTCTTGCCACAAAGCCCTCCTGTATCCTGTAACTTGCCTTATCAAAGCCCACATAGTATTGATTTATTAACACCTGTCAATTTGCCGCCAAGCGTGGATTTATTTAATGCCATTAATCAATTGCCGCTACTGCAAGATAATCATCTCAGTATCAGTCAGCATCCTGAGCAGCATTATTTTTATCTGGATTTTGACGAACAACGTTTTGCCTGGTTTGTCAGGCAGGCCGAGTATCTGGACGCTCCAGAACAAATGGGGGTATTGCTGGCACCCGATGGCAGCTTGCAATTAGATACCACGGCTCATATCACTTTGTATGCACAACCTGCAATACAGGATATCTGCATTTTGCAGAATGCTTTAATAGCAGCGGGTTATCAAGCGGGTATCACTGTACTGGATAATGGCAATCTGGAAATTTTTCATACAAATGGTCAACGTCTGGCATTACGTCCGCAAGCTTACAGCGAGCTGTACGAGGAAATCACAACAAACTATTTTGAACTGGATACCGGACAAAGCTGGGGGCATTTGTTTTATCAATCGCCAGAAGGCTGGCGCAGTCAGTCTTTTATGGTGGTGCCGTAACAAACTGAATTTTGGTTTCTATAAATTCAGCGACTCTCCACTAACACAAACGCAGCCCAATCTTCAACAGGCTTGCCTGCCTTGATGTAAGCCAATTTCAGAGCATGCAACACTGCCGCTGGGCTGCTTTCCCCTGCCTCGTTTACCAACCAGTGGCGGTAGAAAGTATCCATGAACTTATAGGCTTTGGCATCATCAAGTTTTTTCAAGCTCATCAACACCTGCCGTGCCCCGGCCATGCGGAAGGCACGGAGCAGGCCGTACACACCTTCGGAATAGTCCACCACGCCCTGGCCGGTGTCGCAGGCAGAGAGTGTCACCAGTTCGGTGCCATCCAGGGCCAAGTCGGGGACTTCAAGGGCATATAAAATCCCATCTTCACCGTCTCCTGTTTCAAGCGAATCACCGCGCAGGCCGTCATTGGCATGCGCCAGAGCCAAGCCGGAAAGGACCAAGGGGCGAACCGACCAGGGATTTTTCTCCAGGTAAAAACCGTGTGTGGCGAGGTGTAGTATGCGCGGCGCTTCGTCGAGTTTTTTCAGGCTCGCCTCGTCCGCTTCAGCCTTCAGCCATAACAACGCATCGCCTTTGTCCACGGCGGCGTTGAAGTAACCGCGCACGCTTTTGGCTTCCCGTTCCGTAGCAGGCAGAGGTTTGAAGCCGCATTGGATTTGCTCGGTGATGCTGCGATGGCGGTTGTCGGCAGAGCCTTTGCAGTCGTCCTTGAGTAGCGGACCGTAGTCGATGCCACCCACCGCCACCAGGTTTTTGGCTTTTTTCTCTGAAGGCATACGCAACAGGTCACGCGCATTACTCAAACGATGCAGGGCTTGGCGTTCAATCCAATAACGCCCATCCGTGAGCTTCAAACGCTCGAAGTTGAGCAGGTGCAGCCAGTGGTCGGGGACAATATAAAGTTGCGGATAGACCGCCAGGTGTTCGTCCAGTGCGCCGAACAGGCGGGTGTACAGGGTCGCCGCGGCTTGTTCGTTGCCGGTTTTGAGTTTTTCGCCCAAAGCCAGGGTTTCTTCCACCGTGCCTACGTCCAGCAGACGGATTTCTTTGTCACCTTGGGCGGGGAGCAGGAGGGCTGCGTAGTGGGGGGCTTGGAGTTCATGTTTTTCGGTATCGTAAGGCCGGTAGACCTTCAAGGCTAGCAAGGCGCTGTTTGGCGGCAGGGCCTTACGCACGTCATTCAGTTCCAGCTTGCGAATTTCCAGGTGTTGTTTGGCTGCACGGCTGAGTTTACTGAGTTGGACTTCCAGTTCGTTGAGTTTATCCAGATTGGTTTGCAGGAGTTCGGGGGCGATACTTTTTTGGTTAAGCAAACGGCTTAAGTAGCTGCGTTGGTATTGAATTTGTTGGGCAAGTTGTTGAACAGGCGAGCCTTCTTCAGCTTGACGGCTGAGGCTTTGCAGGAATAGTGCTTCCTCACCTTGAACCTGATTCCAGCGTAATAATACAGTTGCGGCAAATTGCCCTATTTCTGCGGACGAGTATTGGAGCGCTAAATCCAGGGTCAAATCTTGCAACACACTTTGCTGGCGAAGAAAGCGCCGTTTTTGTGATTCTCCCAGCGTTGTCGCAAGTTCTATCGCCACATGGTTTAGCGCAATATTCTGCAAATCTTCAAGTTGGGATAACACCTGCTTTGGTTGCTTCAAGGTTAAATATAAACGGCTGAGGTTTTGTATTGTAATCGCGGTATCAGGATGATGGTTTCCCAATACCTGCTTACGGGTATCCAGAGTTTGAAGGTATAAGGCTTCGGCATCTTTGTGCTGTCCCTGAGACATATGCAAAGCTGCCAGGTTATGCTGGCTGAGCAAGGTATCTGGGTGTTTTTCTCCTAATATTTGAGTGCGAATTTGCTCAACGCGCAGATACAATTCAGCAGCCTCGTAATAGCGGTTTTGCGCACGATATAGGCTTGCCAGATTGTTGAGACTGAATAAGGTATCAGGGTGCTGTTCTCCAAGCAGTTTTTCCCGAGTACGCTTAACTTGCAAATATAATGTCTCTGCCTCTTCATAACGACCTTGCTTTCGATATAGTGCCGCCAGATTGTTAAGGCTGAGCAATGTATCGGGATGTTGTTCTCCCAGTATTTTTTCCCGTAGTTGCCGCACCCGCAAATAAAGCGATTCGGCTTCATCATAGCGGCCTTGTTGCCGATAAACAGCGGCCAGGTTATTCATGCTGACTAAGGTATCGTAGTGCTCTTTTCCCAGACGCTTTTCACGAATGCCTAAAGCTTGCAAGTTCAAAGACTCCGCTTCACCATAGCGCCCTTGCAAGTGGCGCATGGTTGCCAGATTGCTGATACTGATTAAGGTATCACGATGCTTTTCGCCCAATATTGCGATACTGATATTCAGATCACGTTGAAATAAATCTGCTGCTTCAGCATAACGGCCTTGAGACTGATACAGCACGGCAATACTTGCCACGGCAATTGCTGTCCCGGCATGACTCTTTCCCAGTATCTGTTCATAAATACTAAGGGCGCGTTTTAAGTGGGTTTCCGCTATCGCATAGTTACCGGAAACCCAGTGTAACTGTCCCAGATTAATTAATGCGGCGGTAGCGTTCGAATGCTGTTCGCCTAACGCTTGTTCAGCATATTGCCATGCTTGCTCAGCTTGCTGTAAGGCTTCTTTAATACGACCAGCCCGACGCAGTTTCAGCGTTGCAATATTCATTGCTTTGACACGTTGTGCTGGTTCCATTGCTGCGGCGATATTGGTTGCATGGCTGAGTGTATCTTTGCCGAAGGCACTCAAACTTATGACAAACAGATACAATAACAGCCCGATAGCATGATATGTCTTAACTGTCACAATACCTCCACCAGCACATACGGTGCCCACATCTCCACGCTTTCGCCCTTACCCAAAAAATGTAGTTTAGTGTCGCGCAGGGCTTTAGCCGGATTTTCCAGCCCGCCGGATTCCAGCCAACGGCGGTAGAATTCGGTCATGAAGCGAAAAGCTTGCTCATCGTCCACTTTGCGCAGAGTCATCAACACGTTGCGGGCACCGGCGACACGAAAGGCACGAATCAGGCCGTAGACGCCTTCGGCATAGTCCACTACGCCTTTGCCGGTGTCACAGGCGGAGAGGGTGACGAGTTGAGTGCCTTCCAGATTGAGGTCTTGCACTTCCAGAGCGTATAAGATGCCGTCTTCACCGTGTTCATCACGTTGACCGTGGATGCCAAGGTTGGCGTTGGCCAGGGCCAGACCGGACAGCACCAGGGGACGGCCCAATTCCAGGCGGTCTTCCAGATAAAAACCGTGGGTGGCGAGGTGCAGCACTTGCGGGGCGTGGTCGAGTTGCTTGAGTTTATGTTCAGTGGCATCAGCGCCCAGCCAGACTTGCTCCAGTTTGCCGCTTTGGTCGTCACCGTGGGCGGGGGACCAGAAGAATTGCGGGATTTGTTTGGCTTCTTTACGGCTGGCTGCCAACGGTAAAAAGCCTTGTTCCAATTGTCCAGCCAAGTTGCGTTGGGTGTCAGTGAGGGCGGTTAAATGTTCCGGTGCGGGTTGCAAACCCGCACCGACTACGGCTCCCGTGCCTTTGACGGGTCGTGTCCCATAATCGATACCGCCCAATGCCACCAGTCCTTTGCCTTTTTGTAGCGGCGGCGGGCGCAGCAAATCACGGGCGTTGCTGAGGCGGTGCAAGGGTTGGCGCTCAATCCAGTAACGTCCGTCCGCCAGGCGCATGCGCTCAAAGTTGAGTAGGTGTAGCCAATGATCGGGGACAATATAAAGAGATTCGTAAGCTGCTAGTTGTTCATCCCAATCGGCGAACAACTGTTGATATAAGTCTTTTTCCGTCTGTGCTTCACCGGCTTTGAGTATCTGACCAGATAATCCAGTTTCCTCTACCGGTCCTAAATCCTTTAATTGTAAAGCCGTTTCCCCACTGTCTTCGGCGGGTAATAATAGCGCTAAATAATGCGGAGCCTGTAAAATCTGTTTTTCCGTGTCAAAAGGTCGATAAGCTTTCACCGCCAGCAAGGCACTACTATGTGGCAGTTCGCTACGCACACTGTTCAGATCCAAACTGCGCACTACCAGATGTTGTTTATACAGCCTGCTGTGGCGGCTGAGTTGAACTTCCTTTGCAGCCAGCGTGTTCAAGAGGGTTTGCAGCGTTTGCGAATTGACCTCTTTTTGGTTGGCAAGAAAGCTGAGTTCCTTGCGCGTGGCGCGGATTTGTTCAGCGAGTTCTTTAATTTGCGGGTCACCGGACTGACGACTGAGGCGCTGCAAAAACAAAGCTTCTTCACCCTGCACCTGATTCCAGCGTAGCAGTACAGTAACAGCAAATTGGTGGGTTTCTTTGGATGGATATTGTACCGCCAAATTCAAGGCTAAATCTTGCAATACGCTTTGCTGGCTTAAGAAGCTGCGCTTTTGCGCTTCACCCAAGGTGGTAGAAAGTTCTATTGCAGTATAACGCAGGGCGGCAGTTTCTAAATGTCGAAGTAAAACCAATGCCTTGGGTGCTTGTTTTAGACTTAGTTGCAAACTAATCATACTTTGCATTGTATGCATGGTATCAGGATGCTCTTTACCCAGCACCTTTTTTCGAGCACGTAAGACTTGCTGGAATAAAGACTCGGCTTCACCATAGCGTTCTTGGGCTTGATAAAAATTTGCTAAGTTATCAATACTGGTTAAGGTATCGGGATGTTCCTCTCCCAATACCTGTTTGCGAACGAGCAAGGCTCGCTGAAATAAAGGCTCAGCTTCGTGATAGTTGCCTTGAGCTTGATAGAGATTTGCCAAGTTATTAACACTAATTAAAGTATCGGGATGTTCCTTCCCTAAAATTTCTTCACGAACGCGCAAAGCTCGCTGAAATAAAGATTTAGCTTTTTCATAACGATTTTGAGCTTGGTATAATAATGCCAAGTTATTGATGCTAATCAAAGTACGAGGGTGTTCCATACCCTGTTTTTGCTCATTCATATCCAAGACCAGTTGATACAAAAATTCAGCATCGCTGTAACGATTCTGTTGATAATACAATCCGGCTAAGTTATTTATGCTGGAAAGAGTGTGTGAATGCTCTTTCCCCAACACCTTTTCACGACCGATTTTAGCATGTTGATACAGCGACTCGGCTTCTCCATAACGGCCTTGAGCTTGATATAACACCGCCAAGTCATTAACACTATCGAAAGTTTGGGGATGTTCTTTGCCTAGAACCTTTTTAACCGTATCCAAAGCTCGTTGATAGAGTGGTTCAGCTTCGTTATAACGTCCCAACCGCATAATACAACTAGCTAAGTTACTAATACTTTTTAAGGTTTCTGGATGTTTCTTACCCAATTTCATTTCACGCTCATATAAAACTTGCTGATATAATGGCTCAGCCTCACTATAACGGCCTTGAGAGTAATACAATACCGCTAAAGTATTGATGCTATTCAAGGTGGTAGGGTGTTCCTTGCCAAGTATCTTTTCATTCATGCGCAAGACCCGTTGATACAGTTGCTCGGCTTCGCCATAGCGGCCTTGGGCTTGATATAAAAAAGCTAAGTTGTTGAGACTAGTCAATGTTTGGGGGTGTTGCTGGCCTAGTATTGCTTCACTCACGCGCAAGGCCCGTTGATACAGCGGCTCGGCTTCGCCATAGCGGCCTTGGGATTTATACAAGCCCGCCAGGTTGTTGACGCTGATTAAGGTATCGGGATGTTCCTTGCCCAGCACGGCTTCACGAACGCGCAAGGCCCGTTGATACAGCGGCTCGGCTTCGCCATAGCTGCCTTGGGATTCATACAAGCCCGCCAGGTTGTTGACGCTGATTAAGGTATCGGGATGTTCCTTGCCCAGCACGGCTTCACGAA
>NZ_JAUCGJ010000014.1:23707-97352 GCF_030378065.1 Candidatus Venteria ishoeyi
TAGGTTGTTGACGCTGATTAAGGTATCGGGATGTTCCTTGCTCAGCACGGCTTCACGAACGCGCAAGGCCCGTTGATACAGCGGCTCGGCTTCGCCATAGCGGCCTTGGGATTGATACAAGCCCGCCAGGTTGTTGACGCTGATTAAGGTATCGGGATGTTCCTTGCCCAGCACGGCTTCACGAACGCGCAAGGCCCGTTTATACAGCGGCTCGGCTTCGCCATAGCGGCCTTGGGATTTATACAAGCCCGCCAGGTTGTTGACGCTGATTAAGGTATCGGGATGTTCCTTGCCCAGCACGGCTTCACGAACGCGCAAGGCCCGTTGATACAGCGGCTCGGCTTCGCCATAGCTGCCTTGGGCTTGATAAAGGCCCGCCAGGTTGTTGACGCTGATTAAGGTTGAGGGATGTTCCTTGCCAAACGTCTGTTCTTTCACTCGTAAGGTACGTTCTAGAAGGGGAGTTGCCGAATCGTATTGCCCCAGGGATTGGTACAGTTGCCCTAGATTATTGAGAGCATACAAAGATTTCTGGTGCTGTGCACCAAGTTTTTGCTCAGCGTATTGCCAGGTTTGTTGCGCCAACTCGATAGCTTCGCGGTATTTGCCATCCTGGTAAAGTTTGACTGCGAAGCCGTTTAAGGTGCTTACGAGTTGTTCGGGCTCCGGTGCTTGGCCAGTTTTTTCTTCCAGGACCGCGGCGACGCTGGACACCCATTCGAGTTCGGCGGGATCAAGGGTTTGCTGAGCTTCAACGGCAGTAAGCGCCAGACAGCCAAGCAATAACGGGATGGGTAATTTCATGTTCACTCCTTTCATCAGGAACAACTGCCGTATTGCGGCAAGACCCGCAAGGCCCGCACTTCACCCATAGGAATATGAAGCACCGCCGGTTGCAGACCGGGTTTGTCTTGGTAAGTGTAAAACAACAGTGCCTGCCTGCCGCTTTGCAGCAGCAGGCGATAACAGCCTTTGGGCAGCGCATCGCTAACGACTTGCAAGTCCGGCGGCTGTTGAACCTTGTCTTTGAGCCAGATTTTTACTCGCGGATAAGCGGGATAGTCTTGCTGTTGCTGGGCTTGAAAATGTTGTACCGCACTGTAGCGGGCAAGCTGATAGGCACCCACGAACAGCGCCAGAATCAGTATGGGAACCAGGGCCGTGGCCAGGGCATGTTGAATACGTGGACGCTTGCGCAACAGCCACCAGATAGCGACAATGCCCAGGTAGAGCAGGAGCAGCCACCAGTGATCAGACAAGACCCAAAAGCCATAGATAATAAAGTACTGACCGGGAATGTCGATGGACAACAGACCCAGATTAAACGCAGCATAATAGGCATAAGCATAACTCCAGCCTATCACATATATCAGCGCGGTCATCAAGGAGGGCAGGCTGATCCATTCCCACCAGCGCAGGTTGTCGTTTGCTTGTTGTTTGGCTGCTTCGCTCATGTTTAATCTCCGCTTCTGGGGATGCGATCAGTTGTAGCTGGTTGGTTGTCTTGACAGGGGGTGCAATCGGGGTGGTCGGCGGGTAGTTGTTGCCAGGTCTGTACATTTTTTTGTTCAATCATGATGCCCTCCACGTCAAAACAAAAAATACGTGGTTGGTTTTCATTTTTGCGCTGCTGTCGGGTGCAATTCTTAATCAGATTGTCGGTGGCGGGATCGCGCAGACAAATACAAGCATTCAGTAATGTTAACGGCGTTGCAGGCGGTGAGGGTATTGCGATCTTGGTGGGTGGTGCTGCGCTTGTGGCCTCAGCAGATGGCGTTTTATTGTTATCGGTACCGGTACTAGCCTGGACTTGGACGTGTATACAGAATAGTAGTAGGCTGAAAATATAAATTTTTTCCATGAACATAACAGAAATCCTTTGTTTTTTGAGTTTTTAGGTTTTGTTAAAACTTATTGCTGCTCACTTTATCCATACTTTTTATCCATATTTTGAGATGTTGAATAATTGATATTAACAGAAGCACGCAGAGCATGCTCATTTTGCTGAAAAGTGACTGAAAACAACACAGTTCTTATTAAAATGAGGTACATTAACGTAGTTTATTGATTTAATTTATTATAAATATAAAAAACTGTGCAAGCCATTGGAGTGCTGTGCCATGAAAAAATCTGTATTATTTGTGCTATTACTGCTGATGCTCAGCGGCTGCGCCAGTTTAGGCGTGAACGAGCGGCCTTATGTCAGCCTGAGCAATTTAACGCCACTGGGCATGAGTCTGTTAGAACAGCATTACCAGTTACAACTGCGTATTCAAAATCCCAGTCCGGTGCCTTTGTCCATTAATGGCATGGCGTTTAAGCTGGAAATTAATGGTAAAAACTTTGCGCGCGGGGTCAGTAATAAAAAAACCAGCATTCCGGCATTTTCCAGTCAACTCGTTGAAGCCGAAGTCAGCAGCAGTTTATTTGGCATCCTGCGTCAGGTGCAAAGCTTAAGTGACGGACAGCAAACGCATTTTCGTTATCGTCTGTCCGGCACCTTATATTCCGATGGTTTGATGAGTGTTTCATTTGAAACCAAGGATGAGATTGCCCTGAGCCAATTTCAGTAAGACATTGCATTTTGTTTAAACTCAGCTTAATTTAATAGCTTCCTATAGTAAGATGCTTATTTTTTTGTGCTTTAGGAGTGAGAATTTTATAACTTCAGCAACTTGGCTGGTCTTTTTCTCCATTTTCTACGTTATGAAAACAGTTACATAGCTTGCTATGCGCCTGTTTTCACGCCTTGAAAATGAATAAAAATCCTGCGCCCAGTTTCTGTATTTATTTCATCCTCACTCCTAATGTACAAAAAAATATTTACAATAATATTGAATCAAAGGAAGATTATGAAATCATCAACCCGTGTACTTTCCAACTTAAGTCTGGCGATTGCCATCAGCTTATCACCACTGGCCTTGCATGCTGAAGAAGCGGCTAAGCTCAGCACGGAAAAAGAACGCCTGAGTTACAGCTTTGGTCAGAAAATGGGCGCAAACTTCAAAAAGCAGGGGGTCGAACTAGATATGACGCAACTGACTCGTGGTATTGAAGACGCACTCAGTGGCAAACAAGGGCCAATGACACCTGCTGAAGTTGAAAAAACCATGCAGGAATACCAACGCGCTTATTTCAAGCGTCAGGCAGAATTCAAAAATGAGGCCGCGAATAAAAACCTGGAAGCGGGTAAAGCTTTTCTGGCGGAAAATGCCAAAAAAGAAGGCGTGAAAATCCTGGATAATGGCTTGCAGTATAAGGTCATCAAATCCGGCAGCGGCAAAACCCCTGGTGAGAAAGATTATGTTTCCGTACACTATCGGGGTACTTTAATCGATGGTACCGAGTTTGACAGTTCTTATAAACGCGGAACACCGGCAAATTTCCCGGTTAATGGCGTTATCAAAGGTTGGACTCAGGCATTGCAGAAAATGAAAGAAGGGGATAAATGGATGTTATATATCCCTTCTGATCTGGGTTATGGCCTGCGTGGCAGTGGCCAGAAAATCCAGGCTAATTCAACTTTGGTTTTTGAAGTTGAATTATTAACCGTTAAGGAAAAAGCCAAGTAGTAAAAAAACAGAAGCACGCCCGGTATAACAGCCGGGCGCATCTTATACCGCTGTAGAGGAGAAATACTTATGACTGATATTAGCAAACTCTTAGGTGAAGAAACTCAATATTTATTAGGCCATCAGTGTCAAACCCTTTCTAAAGATATGCTCAGTCTGCCGGGGTCTGATTATGTTTCCCGTGTATTAATGCAAAAAGATCGTAAACCTACGGTGATGCGTAATCTGCAAACCCTGTTTAATACCGGTCGTCTGGCGGGTACGGGGTATCTGTCTATCTTACCCGTTGATCAAGGCGTTGAGCACTCAGGTGGTGCATCTTTTGCGCCTAATCCACTATATTTTGACCCGGATAATATTGTAAAACTGGCGATTGAAGGTGGTTGTAACGCTGTGGCCTCAACCCTGGGCGTGTTATCTTCAGTTGCCCGCAAATATGCGCATCAAATTCCTTTTCTGGTAAAAATCAATCATAACGAAATTCTCAGTTATCCTAATTTTTATGATCAAACACTGTTTGCCAGCGTGGAACAAGCTTTTGATATGGGCGCGGTGGCGGTAGGTGCAACGGTATATTACGGCTCGGAACACACGCGCAGACAGGTACAGGAAATCAGTGAAGCATTTGAGCGCGCACATGAACTGGGCATGGTTACAGTGTTGTGGGCTTATTTGCGTAATCCCGCCTTTAAAAAAGACGGCGTGGATTATCACACTGCTGCCGACTTAACCGGGCAGGCCAATCATCTTGCCGTTACCATTAATGCCGATATTGTGAAACAAAAACAGGCACAGACGAATGGTGGTTACAATGCCATTCAATTTGGCAAAACCCATCCTAAAGTCTATGAGGAACTGACCAGCGAACACCCGATTGATCTGGTGCGTTATCAGGTTGCCAATTGTTATATGGGGCGCGCTGGTTTGATTAATTCTGGTGGCGCATCCAGTGGCGCGGATGATTTGCACCAGGCGGTACGCACGGCGGTGATTAATAAGCGTGGCGGTGGCATGGGGATGATTTCCGGGCGCAAGGCCTTTCAGCGCTCGATGGCGGAAGGTGTTGATTTATTAAATGCAATTCAGGATGTGTATCTGGATAAGCAGATTACAGTCGCTTAGAAGTTGTTGCTAAATGTTTCACGGATAACACCCCTGCGCAGGGGTGTTATCCGTACGTACTATCAAGTGTTAGCATGAGATGTAAGCGACTTTCAGGAGTGAAGCAGATGAATGAAGCTTAGGAGTGAGAATTTTATAACTTCAGCAACCTGGCTGGTCTTTTTCTCCATTTTCTGCGTTGTGAAAACAGTTACATAGCTTGCTATGCGCCTGTTTTCACGCCTTGAAAATGAATAAAAATCCTGTGCCCAGTTCCTGCACTTATTTCATCCTCACTCCTTACATCGAATTCAGGTTACTTCTTCATCACTCAGATAACACCCCGGATCTTCATTCCAGGCATCCCCGGTAACTTGGTAAGCTCGCACCCGGGTATTGCCACCACAGATTTTAAGATATTTGCAGCTGGCACAGCGTCCTTTTAAGGGGCGGGGATTCTGTTTTAAGCCTGCCATCAGTGGATCGGAAGTATCCTGCCAGATTTCAGAAAATGGGCGATCCTGAACATTACCCAAATCATAATTCCACCAAAATGTATCAGGGTGTACTGTGCCGAGGTTGTCGATATTAGCAATATTAACACCTGAAGAATTACCGCCCCATTGCTCCAGTTTTGCCTGTAAATGTGCAGCTTGCTCAGGGAAGTGTTTTTTAGCCCAATGCAGCAGGAAAACGCCATCGGCATCATTATTACCCGTGACAAACTCACGGGTTTTGCCTGCACGCAAGGTATTCAAGCAGGTTTCAAACAGCTTTTCCATCGCCTGCCGGGTCATCTGGTGATAGACATCATCTTTACGGTTTTTATTGCCGCGTCCGCCATAATTTAGATGTGATAAATAGAACTTATCAATCTCTTCAGTTTCCAGCAATTCCAGCATTTTGGGGAATTGTTCCTGGTTATCCTGGGTCAGGGTAAAACGCAGGCCAATTTTTATGTTATTTTGGCGGCATAAACGCACTGCTTCCAGCGAAGCGTCAAATGCCCCTTCCTGACGCCGGAACTGATCATGGGTTTTACCAATGCCATCTAAGCTGATACCGACATAGTCATAACCCATGTCAGCAATCTGCTGGATATTGTCTGCATTAATCAGGGTACCATTGGTAGAAAGCGCAACATAAAAACCCATGTCTTTCGCGCGTTGGGAAATGGTGTAAATATCCTTGTGCATCAAAGGCTCGCCACCGGATAAAATCAATACCGGCACGCCAAAGGCTTTTAAGTCATCCATTACCGTATAAATCTTATCGGTGGATAATTCTCCTGGAAAATCAGTATCTACAGAAATTGAATAACAGTGTTTGCACATTAAATTGCAGCGGCGAATCAAATTCCAGATCACCACCGGACCTTTGGGTTTACGGGCTGGTTTCAGTGGCGTGGGATTGAGTAATTCCTGGATATAAGGGGTGATGCGTAGCATTGGCGTGTTCCCATTTCAAAGCGCTAATATAAGCTGATGTTGATGACTTTTTCTAATATACGATAATAGCCATTAGTGGCAATCTTGAATTTCATCCAGATCAATATCCAGGTCAATTTTTCCTTTGTAATTTTTTAAATCAGAAATTTTTGCTTTTCTAATTAACCCTTTTAAGGCCAGCATAATCACGGCGGTTTTTGTGCCCGTATGCGTAACCATCATGGCTTCATCTATCAGATTTTCAGGTAAATCAAGTATTGTTCTCATCTGTATCTCTTTACAAAAATATGCACAACGGTAATGTTCAGCGACCGACTAAAGCGGACACCATAGCTGAATAGACCATTAGTCGAACCGCTTTGCTTGGTCTGTTGGAACTTTTTGTTAGGGAGTTATGTTGAGTTCGGCATGGTAGTTAACCAATGTCGTATAGCCAAATCTTCTATATATTTCTCTCCCATCCTCTTTCGGGAAGTTTATGTAAGAAGTTAAATATTCCTCAAATTTTTCTTGTATTTTCTTTTTGTTCTTTTTGATTTTGTCATATTCACTTCTGTTTCTAGGTCTAAATGGGGTTGCTCGTAAGTCAATGTCCTCTATTATGAGTGCTTTAGAGTAGTCAATCCCATTCCATTGGCCATTATGAAATACAGTCTTGAATCCATGAGAGTGATTGAGGTTACTGCGAAGAGGTAAAGCGAAGGTGAGGTTGTGTATTTTGATCGTAATGATGCCATATCCCCGGTTTTGCTTGTGCAATACCTCACGTAGAGTGGATATCCTATTGTACGCTTCGTCTGTCAGAAGTCTTAATTGCATTACATATTCACCTAAAAATAAAAAGCCCTCACTACTTTAGATAGTGAGGGCTTTCGCATAGGCAATCCAATGAGGTTGTTACTTATTAACGTGGGGATGCCTCTACCGCCACAAAGTCCAATGAGGTTATTACTTGTTAACGTGGGGATACCTCTACCGCCACATCGCCTACATCTGAAATGATAGTGTACTCAGTTTGAGTTGTCAACCCCCCAATTATATTTCCCTAATATATTAGTCGAAGATATAGATTCCTTCAAGCCTAATGACTGGTACCCGCCGAAAGCGTAATTTTATTATAAACGTTATATTTTCCCGAAGGTTTGTTCATAGGGATGCGTTTGATTTCTTCCAGGGTTTTTGCGTCATAAATAATAATCGCGCCATCTTTGTCCCAGATACTGACAATGGCGTATTTGCCATAGCGATCAAATTCCACATGTGCGGCAGTTTTGCCAGGAACGGGACGCAGGGTTTTGACAATTTCCAGTTTATTTTTGTCGATCACATGCATGGCATCGCGATTCTTGCCAAAAAACACATCAACCCAGGCATAATCGCTGGTTTCATGGCTGCGCATAAAAAAGCCGGGGCCTAAGGTTTTCAGATTTTTAATCTGTTGCCAGTTCTGCATATCAATAATACTGATATTCCCGGTTTTTAAGTTGGGCGTTGCAAATACGGGTTTATCCTGATAGCTCCAGGTAATGCCGGAACCCAGATGTGGCATACCGGGTAAATCCAGTTTACTGATAACGCGCCGCGCATCCAGATCGATCACCTGCCCGCCACCTTGCCGGGAAGCCGCTAACATCAGGATATAATCCTGATCAAAAAAGAAATCATCTAAATACCCCTCAGCCTGGATGCGGCGAATGGGAAATTTTTCCATTTTCCGAACATCACCAGAGTCCTTGCGATAATCATGCACCCAATTGCCAAAACCCGCTGGTGGCTCATCGTCATAAGAAATTTCCCAAGCTTCAGGAAAATCTTTCAGCGCCACCACAAAGCTGTTGCGGGGTCTGGCAGTATACACGGCACTGACCCGGGAACTGTTGCCTTTGCTGTCAATCACCGGAATAATTTTAATCAGACTTAAATCGGAAGCATTGAGCAACACCAGCGTATGCGGCAGGTAATTACCGACTATCACATAACGATTATCCGCTGATACGGCAATATTTCGGGTATTGATCGCTGCCCGGATTTCCGCCACCATTTTCAGCGTGTGCATATCAAATTTACTGATCCAGCCATCGCGGGAGGCAAAATAAACAAAACGCCCATCAGCGGTATATTTTGGCCCACCATGCAAGGCAAAGCGGGAGGGGAAGCGGTGAATCACTTCCAGTTTGTCGCCATCTAGCACACTGACATGATGATCACCGGTTTCCACCACCAGAAACAGATTCAGGGGATCGGCGCTGTAAACAGGTTTAACCTTTTCTATTTTTGTTGTTGCCAGTTCAGGTACATGAACGATGTGGCTGGCTTTAATTTCTGCTTCATTCCAAACCGGCATTTGTGCCAGGGGCGTGTAGATATAATCTGCCAGTGCCTGGATTTGTGGTTGGTTTAATAAGGGGGCAAACGCCTGCATTTGAGTGGCGACCTTACCATGAGTGATGGTTTTAATCGCTTTTGCTTTACGCAGGCGGCTGAGGTTTTCTGGCAGCAGCGCAGGGCCGCTCAATCCTAAGCGATCTTGACCATGACAACTGGCGCAGTGGGTCTGGTATAAAACAGGTGCATCATTTTGTGATAATACCTGTTTTTCTTCAGCCAGGACAAGGTTGTTGGCAGTGATGTTAAGGCATAAAGCAGTTAATAATAAACGAGGTAAAATTATTTTCATATTCCATTTCCAGCAGGCTGTTTCGGGAATGAGTAATAGCATTTCCCAAAACCGGGAAGCACGATATTTCAGTTTCGGGAAATCCCGAAACATAGATATTCTATAGATGTCTATAGCAGCATGAACATTAATAGCCCCGTAAAACCTGCAATAAAAAACAAGCCTATATTCATTATCAACCAGTTTTTCTGTTTTTCCGAAGTCAGTAAATACACAACACCACCACCTGCCGCCAGCACCATCATCAACTCAGCAAAGGCAAAGCCTGCCACCAAAGCCATTTTTATGTGCTCTGTTTCGCTTATACTCAGGTATAAAAATAACCCGATAAGCAGTCCAATGAATGAAAGTAGCGTGGGCAGTATGACTAAATAACTAATGAATGTTTTTTTATTTATTGCCATTATTGGGTTTCATGAATAAAAAAGTGAGCATTAAGCTGCATAAGGAACTGTCCAAGAACCTCAGTCTTATATTATCAGACAGTGTCCTTAGGAGGTAGTGCAAATACAGCTTGATGCTCTACTCCTTAAGAAAACCGCAAGCCGGTTTTCTTCAGAATCTTACGGCTAAACAATACGTCATGTTGTTGATTATGCGCTCCAAGCAGTGTCTTTATTTTTTCAATTTGCTGCTGAATTTCTTCATGACTACGTGCATGTACCATGGCAAACAGGTTATAAGGCCATTTGGGTAAATGACGCGGACGGCGATAACAATGGCTGACAAAATCCAGTTGCCCGACTTGTTGACCCAGCGCATCCACTACGTCATCTTTCACATCCCACACCGTCATGCCATTACTGCAATAACCGAGTTTGTAGTGGTTTGGCACCACGCCGATACGGCGGATCATGCCCTGTTCCAGCATGGTTTGCAGCCTTTGTATAACGCTGTTTTCATCGCTGCCAATTTGATTGGCAACTTCCTGATAGGGTTGTGCGCACAGGGCAAGTCCGGCTTGCGTGGCCTGAATCAATAAGCGATCAAACGACTCCAGGCTGGCGCTTGTTTGGTTTTTTTTCAGCGTGTTAACGGCGAAGCTTTCCGCAGCCTGCCCATCAGGGTTAAGCTTTAACCCCAGATAATATTCTTTTTGTTTTGGAAAATCATAAACCGGCAACCCGGTATGTAAGTGGATTTTATTAATAACCCTGGCTATATCTTCCGGTTTTTCTGTGGCGATCACAAACCACATATTTAATTCATGCTCTCGGGCGTAATTATGCGCAACTTCCGGCAAACTGTTGACATAATCCGCTACAGCATCAAACTCATGTTCTGCTGCCCGCAAAGCCGCCAGAGTCAAGCCACCACCTAAGCGTTCAGCATGATAGAGCGGGCCAAAGCGGGAAAGTATTTTATTGTCCAATAAGTCCCGCAATTGTGTCAGTAAGATATCCTCAGTAATACCTAAGCGACTGGCCGTTTGTTGATAAGGCCGGGAACATAGCGGAAAATCAATTTGCAAATGCCGGATAATGTTTTTACTTAGCGTATCCATGAGTACCAATCGTTATGCGCAGCGGGAGCTATTACGGTAGATCGCGCCACGTTGTTTAAAACAGCGACCGCTGAATAAAATATCATGCTCAATATCCATCAAATCATGTTGTCTGATTAAGTGTTGGATTTTTGTCAAAACGCTATTACGATCCTGTCCATGAATCATACAAAACAGGTTATACGACCAGTGTGGCAGGCGGCGGGGGCGCTGGTAACACAGGGTAATACCGGGGACGGAGCCAAGCTGGTTTGCAACATCATCCACCGCCTTATCAGGAATATTCCAGACGGTCATGGCGTTAGCGCAATAACCCAGTTTGCGATGGCGGACGATGATGCCAAAGCGGCGAATAATGCCCTGCCGCTGCCATTGTTGCAAAGTACCTAATACTTGTGCTTCGCTTAAACCCAGCGTATTTGCCAGTGCTGCATACGGCTTTGATAACAGTGGCAAACCCACTTGAACCGCCTGAATCAATGCTGTAGTTTGTTGTGCATCCAGCGCGGGAAAGTCGGTAACAGTATCCTGAGGAAAACCCTGAAATGATTTACGTTGATGCTTGTGATCTTGCCCGTGCTCTTGATGGGAACTGAGTAAATCAAAGCCCAAATCAATATGGTAATCCTTGAGCATGGGTAAATAGAGAATTTCAAAGCCTGTTTCCTGCTCCATTTGCGCAAGCACCTGCTGCAAATAGTTTTTGTTTTCAGCCGTTACCACAAACCAGAGATTAAAAAAATGCTCACGCTCATAGTTGTGATTGACTTCAGGATAGGCGCTGATTATTGCCGCAACTTGTTGCAATTGTGCCTCGGGTACTGACATTGCTGCAAGTGTGCTGGCACCAATGCTATGAGGCTTAAATACCGGGCCAATACGGCTGATAATACCCGCTTGCTGTAAATCATATACATGTTCCAGCAAATCTGTTTCTGTTTGTTCCAGACGCTGCGCAATACCTTGATAAGGGCGCGAAACCAGAGGAAAACCCCGCTGATAATCATTTAATAAATGACGATAAACAGGATTTTCTAATGTGTCAGTGGTTTTTGGTGAATGCTGAATAACAACAGACATCACGATCCCCTTTTCAAATACTGATTTTTACAGGCCGGTCCAATGCGCGCGGCTGGTAAAAAAGATACCACTGGGTTTATGCGCTGGCAGGCTTGCTCGTAGCTCAAACGTTGCAGTATCGTAAATATTAAGCTTGTCTTCATCCCGCACTGATACCCATACATTTTCACCACGCGGGGTGAATTCCATGTGTAAGGTGCCTTTACCGGATTTGAAGGTTTTAAGGGTTTCCAGCGTAAACGTGTCAATGATTTGCAAACTGTCGTTATTTGGCAGGGCAAAATTGACCCAGACCCGGCGTTGATCAGGCTGTGACATGACAAATATGGGTTGTCCATGTGCTGGAATGGTTTTGACTAACTGCCAGTTGCTTTTATCGATGACCAACACAGCGTGTTGACCCACTGCGGGGACAAATAAATAATTCCCCGCTTCTGCCCAACCTTCCAGATGCGGCATTTTATAAACCGGCAGCTTTTGCTGACCCTTGCCATAATTGGGCAAAATATGTTGTGCGCCTTTTTCTGCCTGCCATAAATCCAATAAGGCCAAGCCATCCTCACCAAATAGTCCCGCCAGATAATAACGTCCATCAGGGGTGATTAAGCCATCATAAGGCTGTTTACCAATATTGCTAAATTTTTGGATGTGGGGTTTTGAAAGTGATTGTTTTGCATCCAGCAGCCAGATTTCCCCAGCATCAAATAAGCTGAAGACAAATTGCTGTCCGGGCGCATCTACCAAACCAATGACTTTGGATTGTTTATTCTGTTCATAAGTTGCTGGAATGTCAGCCAATTGTGCTAAGTCGCTGGCAGCAAATAATTTGACACCACCGGGTTTATAATTGGATACAGCAACAATCTGCCCATCCTGGGAAATTGCGCCGCCAATGCTGTTGCCTGACTGCATCACCCGTTTGACAATTTTTGCCGTTAACAAATCGATCTTAGTCAGACCACCGTCGCGTCCGAAGATATAGGCATAACGGGCATCTCTGGAAAATACAGCAGAAGCGTGAGACAGATCGCCTAAACCCTCAACCCGTGCTAATTGTGTATTGCTACTGTGTTCGATAATCAGCACAGAACCAGTGGCGCGTTCAATAACAATGCCCATATCACCCGTGCCGCGCAAACCTTCAGCCTGGACAAGCGTGACCAACAGACTGAATAACGATACACGTAAAAACATTTTAATCATAACGAGCAACCCCTTAATTTTTTGGGTTAATAGCTAATTGTCTTTGGTTCAATCGCCCCTGGCGTAATTGCGATACCAACCAATTAATTTCTGTCCAGGTCAATAGCGCCCGCCAAGGTGGCATGGCAGTGCCAGGGCGTCCATAAAAAATGGTTGCACCCAGTCCATCAGGCGCTTTTCCCTGCAAATTCTCAGGTAATAATGCAGGCCCCAATCCACCATGTAATAACATGCCATGACAGGAGCCACAATCATGACGCAACATATATAACAATTCCTGCTGCCGTTGCAGAGAAAGTGTTTCAGCAAAAGCGGGGACACTATTGGCGAGCAATAATGCGAGCAGTATCCAGGTTGATTTCATTGCTACGGCTCCGATAATAAAGCGGGCGCAAGATATTCAACGGCAATATGATCATCAAACTTAAGCAAACGAATAAAACGATCTTGATTATCGACTTCCCATGCCCAGAGTGTTAAAGCGGTAACGCCTGGTGGTAAGTCATCTTTGATCTGTTTTAAAACTTCTGCGGTGGCATCCTTCCCCAAAGGCGAACCCAATTGCTTTTCCAGTTCATTAACAATTGGATTTTCGCTGAGCACGCCGGGATAAAATTCAACAATTAATGCCAGTTTCCCCGTTTGTTTGGGAATGACGTAACTAATATCAGTGGTGATAAAGCCTCGGTCACGTTTGGCCTTAATAATTTCTGCATCTTCAGCGTTCACCAACTTCAGGTCATCTTTAGCAATGGCCTCTTTAACCTGCTGCCAGGACATGCCAAACGCTGCACTCAGATAGCCGTTAAAGGTCGTTTGGGCTATATTTTCAGTTGTCATATTTTCAGTTTTTACCTGCTTATCCTCTTTGCTCACGACATGGACGATACCTGTCATTTTAGGATGTGGGCCACAGCGATAAGGAAAATCACCAATCTGATTGAATGTTTTTTCGAAAAATTCTTCTGGAAAAAAATATTCCGGTTCTGGTTCACCGCTTTGTTCAAACCAGACACTGTGGTACTGACGTTTTTCATGGTTTTCCCAGCGCACTGTGGTACCACTTGTCACCGTGATTTCTGCGGGCTGAAACTTAAAGTCCTTGATGATAACGCGGGTTGTAACATCCTCTGCCTGTGCTAAGCTGCATAGGAAAAAGCCAATTAAAAAACTCAATATTTTCATTAGGATTTTGTCTCCTATATTTCATTCCCACGCTTTTGCGTGGGAATGAAGCGTACTTATTTTGCTACGGCGTTGATTTCGGCCTCGTCATTATCAAAACCCAGTTTATATCCTAGCGAAACATGGTGATAACGCGCATCACTGTAATCATCGTGTACCGCAAAACCGATATTATAGAGCTTGTCTTTAGTTAAGCTCAGATCGCCGGGTTGGGTGGATACCAATTTGCGTTTAATCTCTAACGTCCAGGTACCATTTGCCAAAGCTGCGGTTGCTTCAAAGCCCTGTCCACCCGTCATGACACGTTGTTCCAGAATGTGTCCATCTTCAGTTTCGCCTTTGCCTGACTTAAACCGCAACAGATCCATAACGTGACCGGCATCCATTTCTGCTTTCAGCGCTTCGCCATCTTTCAGTTTATCCCAACCGCCCAGTTTTTTACCGCGACGACCTTTTTCTTCAATTTTAGTACGGCTTTCACTGATGTATTTAGTCACGCCCTGGCTGAAATCCAAGGTCTGTGCATGTGCTGACGCGGATAAACTCTCGGCATCAGGATGGGTTGGCATGTCACGGGCATCATGATGACAAGTACCCCAGCAACCCGCTTGACGAGTATATTTTATAGCTGGATTTTCATCTTCATTGATTTCATCACTGGATAACATGATTGCCAGTTTAGTGGGATTTTCCGGATCCATTTTGCCGCCTTCAACAAAGGGTGCTGGGGCGTGTTCGGTATCCGGCCACTGGAAGTGCATATAAAGATACTGTTCATCATATAGCGCCTGTACCGTCAGCGGGATACTACCCCGTTTACCTGGAATCAGGTTAGGTTCTAAGTCTTCTTTGGCACCAGTGACAATTTTTTCACCCATCGCCTGAGTTTCTTTATCATGACAGTCAAAGCAACGATCTCCCGCTTTGAAAGGACGAGCACCACCATGATATTTGCCGACCAGAGTCCATTCCATAGAGGATTGCCCTGGATAGAACAGGCCTACTTCACGACTGGGTGCAACATCCCAGCTAATCCCACTGGCATCAGGGGTTGCAGCTTTTTCTGTATTCTCTGTTGATGCTGTTGTGGCCTGCGTTGCTGCGGCTTCTGCAGCTTTTGCTGCTGCCTGCTCAGCGGCTAATTTTTTCTCGGCAGCACGTTGCTCTCTTTTGGCTTTAGCGGCTACTTTTTCTGCTTGTTCACGCTCTGCTTCCTGTTTTTCAAAATCCAGCCAACGTTGCGGAACTTCACGAATTAAACTGGGGTCGGGCTGGGTCATTTGTTCCAGCTCTTCATCTTCTAACTGATCATGCACTTTTTTGTGCGCAATGCCTTTATGACAATCAATACAAGTCATACCCTGGCGCATGGCATTCATATGTTGCTTACGGGCGCGGGGTTTTTGTTTGGCCGGATCCATCGTGTCGAAATCATGACAATTGCGGCATTCTCGGGAATCGGTCGATTTCATGGAGTGCCAGACATTTTTAGCTAAATGCAGGCGCTTGCCATCAAATTTTTCTGGGGTATCAATGGAACCCAACATTTTATGCCAGACTTCCTTAGATGCCTGGATTTTGCGAATCATTTTATGGCCCCATGATTTAGGTACATGGCAATCTGAACAGGTTGCCCGCACACCACTGCGGTTAGCATCATGGATAGTGCCTTGGTATTCCTGATAGACATTTTCTTCCATTTCATGGCAGGTAATACAGAACTCCATGGTATTTGTCGCTTCCATGGCGGTATTAAATCCACCCCAGAAAATTATACCGACTAGCATGAAAAATAATGCCATGCCAATACTTGCGCCAAACAATCGTTTTCGCGACCAAAATCCTGGTTTTGTATCCGTCATCTTATGTCTCGCCGTGCCTATTTTGTGATTAGGGGAAAATGGAAAAATATGGGATAACGGCATTTCACCAAGCTTATTGAAAGTTGGTGAAATGCCGTTGCTTGCGGGACTAGCCTACGTGATGTACACGATTATAAACGTTGAATTTACCCGTTGGGGTTTCCAAGTTTTTAATCCGTGCTTTTTCTTTCAGAGTTTTCGCATCATAGACAACAATTTCGCCTTTGGCGCGATCACCTTTACCGCGTGCCCAGACAGAAACCCAGACTTCATCACCATCTTTGTTGAATTCCATGTGTACCGCGGCAGCTTTAGGATGCTCGGTGACACGAATGGTTTTGATGATTTCGCGGGTTTTCTTATCCATTACCTGAACGCTCTGCTGAACTTCTGGCTCTGGGTGTTTGGTCTGATCCATCCATACATTATCAGATTTTGGATGGGTACGCAGGAATACGCCAGGACCGTCAGTTTCAACGGAATAGCAGACTTTCCATGCATGATCAGGATGACCTTTAGGATCATTACCCCAAGCAGTCATACGACCTTCACCTAAGTGAACCGTACCACCGACTGGACCACATTTAGGGTCAATCCAGTTAGCACCTGGACCAGGATGTGGTTTTTTACCGGTTTCAATGGAAGCTACAAACTTACGATTGGTCGCGTCCATGATTTCCATACGGTTGGAAGCATTTGCGGCAATCTGGAAATACTGCTGAGTTGGATCAAAGAAGCCATCATGCAGGAACTTATGACTGTTGATCATTTCAATACGCAGATTATCTAAATCGCTGTAATCAACCTGCCATAACTGACCTAACTCCTTGACTGCAACAATCCAGGTAGGTGCAGTTGGGGTGTTATAAATCGCTGCAACACGGGCTTCGTTAACATACTCACCATCAACATTCACGCCACGAGTAGAAACCACTTTCAATGGCTCCATGGTTTTAGCGTCAAGAATTGCAAAGTGAGGAGGCCAGTAAGCACCACCAATTACGTATTTATCTTTCCACTCACCATAATGGGAAACAGCAACGTCACGCGCATCATAAGCGATCTGAGTTTCTGCAACCACTTGTGGTGGGTTCATCCACAGATCGATCTTGGTCATTTTGCCGTCACGACCCTGGGTGTACCAGAAGCGACCATCAGAAGATTCTTTGGCAACATGCACGGCATAACCGGTATCAATCTTAGCAATCACTTTTTTGGTGTCGCCATCGATAATACCCATTTTACCTTCATCACGCAGGATGACGACAAAGAAGTTTTCCCAGTTCAAACCATGCATCGGTTTGGTTGGGTAATCTTCAGGCTTAACCATGGTTTTCCAGCGCTCTTTCATTAACGCCAGATTCATTTCAGGTGGAATAGGTGGTTCCATCTGGATATAAGTAGCCAACATGTTGATTTCTTTTTTACTAAAGATATCATCAAAGTTGTTCATACCGCCTTCGGTACCCAGCGCAATAATGCGCTCTAAGCGTTTTTGCCCCAATTTTTTGGTATTTTTAGGTTCCAGACTTTTACCGGTTGCGCCTTTACGTAACACGCCATGACAACCTGCGCAACGCTGAAAATAAAGCGCTTTGGTTGTTTCAAAATCTGCCTCTGACATGGTTGGCTCACCGGCATGGGTATTGAGTGCCAAACCACTCATAGAGACACCAATAGCCAACGTCAAAGCAGACATACTGAATACTGATTTTTTCATACTCACCTCACAATTTATGGAACAATCTTAAAACCTGATACGGATTTTTAAACACCACCGATCTCAGAAGGATTAATAAAAAACAGATTTTTTAATTCTGTTTTTTAATCGTGCTTACATGAATAGAATTGAATTATTCATTAAAATTTATTCCAAATTACTTAGAATAAATAAGGAGTGAGAATTTTATAACTTCAGCAACTTGGCTGGTCTTTTCCTCCACTTTCTACGCTGTGAAAACAGTTACATAGCTTGCTATGCGCCTGTTTTCACGCCTTGAAAATGAATAAAAATCCTGCGCCCAGTTTCTGCATTTATTTCATGCTCACTCCTAAGCAAGATTAGTTTGACTCTCTTATTAGTTATTAGGATGAAGTATGAATGAATTAACAATAAACCATCCTTGATTTCAGTCAATTTTATAATTTTTAAAGCTCAGCATATTGAGACATAAAATAAATTTATTACCTATAAATAATAATTTGAAGTTATTTATTATTTTATAATATAAGTTATATTGTGCGTATCTTTTGATTTATTTGTATGGAATAATATATGAAATAACCCTGCATTGTCACCTATCTTTAGGTAACTAATCACCCAATTTTAATTTTTTACATAGGTATACCTATGATTTCTTTAAAAAGACTCATATTTATCATTTTTTTGCTAATAACATCTCCACTTTTGAGCATGCCAGCCTTTTCGGCAGAAGCACAACCCGTTGAGCAACAAGCAGCTGTAAGCGCTGCTGAAAGTGGTAGCCTGACCCATCAGATGTGGCGCAATATTATGCTGGGTAATCTGAAAATTGAGGCCGATCATACCGCAGTTGACGCCTTGATTTTGCAGGGTAATATTCCGGTTACTTACGAATATGTTGCAACCTTGATGCGCACCCCTAATGCCTTTGGTGAAGGCCCTGCCTGCATTGTTTGCCATAGCTCCAATGATCCTAAACGCAGTTACCGTGGCCTGGACTTATCGACTTGCGAAGGTATTTTGCGCGGTGCGACAGAAGCCCCGGTAAAACCTGCAATCGTACCTGGGGAACCTATGAAAAGCCGGGTTGTGCAAAAACTGCGCAACAACCGGATGCCGTTGGGCGTATCCTTTTTAGCGCCAATTGACACGGATACTATTAATGGTATTAAAAACTGGATCGATGCTGGTGCTAAAGAGGATGATAATTTCAAAAATACAATTTTGCCACTATTTTCCACGCCAAAAGCGTTTGGATCGGATGTCGCCTGTATTTCCTGTCACAGTTCATTTCGGGACCCCCCTTCATTTCATGGTGTTAATCTGACCAGTTACAAAGGTATCATGAAAGGTGCATTTTCAAAATCTAATGCTAAACTTGGCAAACCACCCGTGCCGATTGTGATTCCTCATGACGCTGCAAACAGTCCCTTATATCAGCGTTTGATTGAAAATCGTATGCCACCAGGCATCGGTCCTAACGATGAAAGCGATCATCCAAATACCCACTTATTGATGCGCTGGATCGAGCAAGGAGCTTGGTGCAAGTAAGGAGTGAAGATGAAATAAATACAGAAACTGGGTGCAGGATTTTTGTTCATTTTCAAGGCGTGAAAACAGGCGCATAGCAAGCTATGTAACGGTTTTCACAACGTAGAAAATGGAGAAAAAGACCAGCTAAGTTGCTGAAGTTATAAAATTCTCACTCCTAAGGATGCAGTTAATCCTGAACTGAGTCTCTATTGACGCTATAGTACTTTTTATTTTAAATGTGAGCGTATTTAAATACTGAAATTAGCAGAATACTGACATACATCAAATATTTTGTGTTGACTACGCTATACAATGCCAGTGACTCATTTAAGAGAATCTTAACCATTTTTTTTTCATTGTTCAATTAAAAGGAGATATGCACATGGCTGAGGTATTTACCAAGTCCATGGCGCGGAATATTTATCTGGGGGGATCGGTTTTCTTCCTGTTGTTATTCCTCGTCTTAAGCTTTGATACGGTCAGAAATGAAATTCCAAAACGCGATAACCGGGAGAACCTGACTGAACAGGTTGTTCACGGAAAACTGCTGTGGGAAGAAAATAACTGCATCGGTTGTCATAGCTTGTTAGGTGAAGGTGCTTATTTTGCACCAGAACTGGGTAATGTTTACGTGCGCTTTGGCAACAGCACGGAAGCCATTAAAGGTTTCATTAAAAGTCGTCCTGCACAGGGCATTCCTGGTCGCCGCAGTATGCCACAGTTTAATTTCTCAGACGAAGAGTTGGAGTCTATTGCTCAATTTTTGAAATATAGCTCTGAAATTAATACGTCTAATTGGCCGCCAAATATTCAAGGTTAAGGAGAAACACTGATGCCATATTCCTCGCAATCCGTTGCAAAACTCTATTTTATTGCAGCTATTGGCCTGTTTGTCGGCCAAATCCTGTTTGGCCTGGTAATGGGCCTGCAATACGTCATGGGTGATTTCCTGTTTCCGGAAATCCCTTTTAATGTCGCCCGCATGGTGCATACCAATCTGTTAATCGTCTGGCTGCTGTTTGGCTTCATGGGCGCATCCTATTACCTGGTGCCAGAAGAATCTGAGCGCGAGCTGCACAGCCCATTGCTGGCAAAAATATTATTCTGGGTATTCCTGGTCGCTGGCGCGCTGACTATCCTGGGTTATCTGCTGGTGCCTTATGCTAGCCTTGCAGAAATGACCGGCAACAGTCTGTTACCAACCATGGGCCGTGAGTTTTTAGAACAGCCTACGATTACCAAACTGGGTATTGTCGTCGTCGTACTGGGCTTCCTGTTTAACATCGGCATGACCGTACTCAAGGGTCGTAAAACCGTTGTTACTATTGTGCTTCTGACTGGTTTAACCGGCCTTGCAGTAATGTTCCTGTTCTCCTTCTATAACCCTGAAAATCTGGTACTGGATAAATATTTCTGGTGGTGGGTTGTGCATTTGTGGGTAGAAGGTGTCTGGGAATTAATCCTGGGTGCAATTCTGGCCTTTGTACTGATTAAAGTAACCGGCGTTGATCGTGAAATTGTTGAAAAATGGCTGTATGTCATTATCGCCATGACCCTGATTACGGGTATTCTCGGCACGGGACATCATTATTTCTGGATCGGAACACCGGACTACTGGCAGTGGATAGGCTCTATCTTCTCTGCAATGGAACCGATTCCATTTTTCATGATGACAGTATTTGCCTTCACTATGGTTAACCGTCGTCGCCGCGAGCATCCTAATAAAGCCGCTGTATTGTGGGCTTTGGGTACTGCGGTCATGGCTTTCCTGGGCGCTGGCGTGTGGGGCTTCCTGCATACTCTGGCACCGGTTAACTACTATACCCACGGCACGCAGATTACTGCTGCACACGGTCACATGGCCTTCTATGGCGCGTATGTCATGGTGGTATTAACCATTATCTCTTATGCTATGCCAATGATGCGCGGACGTGCTGCTAACAGTCAACGTTCTCAAGTATTGGAAATGTGGTCATTCTGGTTGATGACTATCGCCATGACCTTTATCACACTGTTCCTGACGGCAGCAGGTATCTTGCAGGTTTATCTGCAACGTGCTACCGAAACACCGCTGCCATTTATGGCGGTACAGGAAAAGATGGCTTTATTCTATTGGATGCGGGAACTGACCGGTCTGGTTTTCCTGATTGGTCTGATACTGTACATTGCCAGCTTTTTTGTTGACGGTGATGAAGAAGCTAAGGCAGAAGCCTAAGATACTGCTTTGGGAATGAAGTGTAGTGGATTTCCCAAAACAGAAGAAGCAGGCTAAGATCTGAATTAGTTTTTTAATTATCAGGTCTGTATAACAAGGCTTTGCAAACATTTTGCATAAATTTGAAAATGTTTGCAGAGCCTTTTTATATTCTAAACCTTATAGCATGAGAGGGTTTTCATGGAATGAACAACAGCATGTCAAATCAAGAAAAGCCACAAAAAATATTACCTGGCGACTTGGCTATATGGATATTTATTTGTGCTGAATTATTAGTTTTTGGTGTTTTTTTTCTGGCTTATGCCTTTGCCAGAACCGGGGATATTGCCCTGTTTAATGCCAGCCAATCCACTTTAATTCGTGAACTAGGCGCAATTAATACCTTAGTTTTAATTACCAGCAGCTATTTTGTCGTCAGAGCCGTTACTGCCATCCGCGAAAATAATTCTAAATCCTGTGCACACTGGCTGATAGCCACGCTGTTGATGGGTGGTACTTTTTTAATTATTAAAATTTATGAATTTCATGAAAAATTTTCTCATGGCATTAGTTTAACAACCAATACCTTTTATATGTTTTACCTGTCCATGACTTTTTTTCATTTTATGCATGTCATACTTGGCATGGTTATTCTTGCTGCAGTCTTATTAAAAACACGGCGCGGCGGTTATAGCGCACAATCTCATACCGGTGTAGAAACGGGTGCTTCTTACTGGCATATGGTGGATCTGGTTTGGATTGTTCTGTTTCCACTGATTTATATCATGCGTTGACCCCCTATGAATATGAAAACCGTAGCTCACAAAACAAGTTGGATACGCCCCTGTACCCGAGTATGGCTGCTATTAATGAGCCTTACTCTATTGGCTCTGATTATTGGTAAATTAGAATTAAGCGGCACGGTCATTATTTCTGTGCTACTGTTTTCTACTTTACTTAAAGGGCAAATGGTGATTGATTATTTTATGGGCTTGAAATATGCCCCACGCTTATGGCGTTTAATGGTTTCCATTTGGTTATTTTTAGTACTCGGCGGCATTGCACTGGCTTATTGGCTGGGACTTCAAGGAAACTAAAACCATGTCTTCATCTACAGATACAGAATTACCTTTTTATAAACCCTTCGGCAACGAAATGACGTTGTTTGAACAGGCTTACCAAAATCAGTTGCCGGTATTAATCAAAGGTCCCACAGGTTGTGGCAAAACCCGTTTTGTCGCACATATGGCAGCACGCCTGGGCAGACCACTGTATACCGTCGCTTGTCATGATGATTTAACTGCAACCGATCTGGTTGGGCGGCATCTGATCGGTGATGGCGCAACCTACTGGAATGATGGGCCATTAACCCAGGCAGTACGGGAAGGTGCTATTTGTTATCTGGATGAAATTGTTGAGGCTCGCAAAGACACCACTGTTATTTTGCATCCACTCACCGATGATCGCCGTATTCTGCCGATAGAGCGTACCAATGAACAGCTTGTTGCACCACCGGAATTTATGCTGGTGGTATCTTACAACCCCGGTTATCAGAACCTGCTGAAAAGCATGAAACCCAGTACCCGCCAGCGTTTTGTTGCCTTGCGTTTTGGTTACCCCAAAAGCAAACTGGAACAAGAAGTGGTGATTGGTGAAACCGGTATTGATGAGAATATGGCCAAGCGTTTGGTTAATCTGGTTAATGCCCTGCGCCGTTTGAAAGATCACGATATTGAAGAAGGTGCATCCACCCGCCTGCTGGTCTACGCTGCCAGCTTAATTCAAACCGGTTTTGCGCCGGTTGACGCCTGTCGGGCTGCGCTGGTTGAGCCGCTCACCGATGATAAAGAAACCGTTGATTCGTTAATGGAAGTGGTACTGGCAACTTTTGGTCAATGATGCGCTAACGCACGCACCTTGTTTAACAGGGCCGGAGCATCCCATTCCCGGCCACCGAAGCTAACACTAAAACCCAAGTTGCTCTCATTGTTTAGTTTCCACTGAATTTAGGCAAATGGTGGGCAAAATACCGTTCAACATTGTGCCAATATTAAAAATCTCATCGGTATTTCGCCCATCCTTCTCAACTACTTGCTAACCGCAGCACTCAAAGCCTCTTCAATTGCATCCGGTGCACCGGAGATTTCCATAAAACTACCCATGCCTAAATCCGGGAAGCTTTGTGCAATGCGAAACTTGCCATGCAACATATACACCTTGCCATCTGCGGTGACCAGCACGTCATAAGGCAGATGCGCGGCGTGCTTCAGTTTACCGGTATCAATGATTTTCATGATGCCTGCATCTGCGCCTTCGCCTTTGCTGATTGCTGCACCAAATAAAGTTTCTTTTTTACCTGGAATATCAATCCGAAACACTTTTTTAGTGCCACCTTTACCCGCAGACAAACCGGCATCTACTGCTTTCACTGCTGCTTCATAACTGCCATAAGCTGCCAGTTCCACCTGATCATCAAAATACGGCATCATCATCATATAATGATATTCCCGTAAGTCATCAGCATTTTTGCCATCCTCTGAACCAAATGCCTGACTTGCCCCCAGAGCCGCTTTTAATTTTCCCGCAACATCCTGCATGTCACCTTGCATGCGATAAGCATTTGCCATCCATACTGGATTGGTGTAACTCACCTGCACCTGAGCGTCTGCTTTGCTTACGGCAACGCGCTGCGCTACGCCATAACCGCCAAAGTCGGACAAGGCCGCATTTTTCTTGGTCGCATCATTGCTGACAACCAGAATTTCCGTACCCGCATAAGGACTGTATTGAGCTGCAATTTCAAAGCCTTGGTCGGTTAATGCCGTTTTGACTTCGGCGGCTTTTGCCGCTACTTCGCCAGCCCCCTGACTGCCAAGCACATAAGGTTTTAATTTTTCTCCAGCTTGTGCAACTGCCGCAGCGCTTAGTAATAAAGCAAAACTCAGAGAACGTGCCAGCACAGAAACAGGCTTCGCAGAATAGAACATAAACATCTCCCTTCCTTTAGTCGTGTTATTTTTAATGATTATATTTCAGCAAATATTACCGAATAGTTTTTTTACCACAGGGGTAAGGCTTTTGCCAAGTGATATGATCAAGTTAATAGAATAATGCAGCTTTCCTGTATGATTTGCGCATTATGTGAGGATGCTTCATTGCTTTGCTGGTAAGCGGAAAGCCAGGCATGTACTAAAATATATTGCTCTGCAAGGCGTTGGTTTAAAGCGTGCAGCGTGCTGTCAAATTGATTCAATAAAGCGTGTTCTTGCAAGTAATGTGAAAAAGCTTCCACCTGCTGCATGGCTGCCGCTGTAGCGGTAAAGTGTTGTCCACCCACCTGTAATTCAGCTAATAAATAATGCGCTTCCTGTATATAATGACTTGCCTGAGCCTGTGGAAACATCGCTTGCAGTTGATGGGTTTTTACAAAATCGGCGATGGCTTGTGCAAAAGTCTGAGATAATCGCGTTGCATAGCTTTCTCCCGCATGATTAAAAGTCTTTTGCAAGGTATTTAAGGTTTGCGCGGCTGTTTGCCATTGCTGACATTGTTCTCGATCCGTGTGTTCTGCCCAGAACCATTGCGCCAGTGCACGACAAGCTGGTGCGTAAGCCAGTAAGCCCGCGCTATGGTTTAACTGTAGCAAGGTGCGCAAAATTTGTGCGGCATCCACGTCATGCACACCGCGTTCATAGCCTTCTTCGTAACGCTCTGCGGCAATTTTGCGCACCAGGGTCAGCATTTCTTCTTCCACCAACAAGGCTTGTTGCAGTGCTTCGGCTAATTCCGGTTGTTGCTGCGCTGTAAAAAAAATACTGGCGGCAAGATATTCTGCGCGATAAATCTGCTCATTTTCAGAGATCAGGCTTTGTTGCCAATAATCGCGCAGGGCATCTAAATCCGGGTTTTCCAGCTTGTCAAAATAATCTGTACCACTCAAGTGCATGACCAGTTGCAGGCCGTTTTCAGTATTTTTAGGCAATAAGGTCAGATCCAGTTCCTGGGTATTGACGCTGAACTGGTGTTGACCCAGTTGAATCAGCTTGCCACCTTCAGAAAAAATATCCTGACTGTCGCGTAAAGCACGGCCTGCCTGATCCCGGGTGGTTTTGAGTTTACCGCTGAGATCCTCGGCCCGGACGCTGTCACCCAAGGCATCCAGTTCCTGAACCATATCCCGAACTTTCATTACCATGGCATCAGAGGCAAACCAGGCATTTTGCTCATCCAGGCTGTCAAAACTCGCCAGTCGCCGCGTTACCCCCTGCAAGATACGATTAGCCGCAGTTTCCAGGTGCAGCGCACGGCGCTGACGGGCTTCCAGTAGTTGTTGTTTGCGGCTTTCAAAACTGCTGTAAACCGTTTCACGCTGTTCGCTAATCTGCTCTAAAAATTCGTCAAACTCTCCAAAACGTCCTTCCAATTCTTCCAGTTGCACCAGCAAGCGCGATAACTGCTCATCGGCTTTGTCCGGTGTGTCGGCAAGACTTAACGCACCACTGACACTTTGCGAAAACAAGCGAAACTGCGCGGCAAACTCAGCGCTGGCCTCGCGGGAACTGAGTTCCTTGCGTTTAAGTTCCAGTTCAGCGCGGGCACGATTGAGTTTGGCGTAAACTTCAGCAATATCTTCCAGAATCCGGGTGCGGGCATCGCTGTCGTCAATTTTCAGGGTATTAAGCACTTCAGTCAGCAGTTCCAGACCATTGGCTGTGGTTTCCAGTTGTTCTGCCAGTGCCGTAATTTCCTGGGTTTTCTTAACTGCACCAATGTCCTGAATTTGTTGTTCCAGCGCCTGGTGGTAAGGGGCAAAGGCATTTTCTGCAAGGATAAACTTGACTGTGATCTGACTGAGCGTATCAAAGGCTTCGGTGGCTGCTGTGCTGAGTTGATCCAATGCGCTGAGGTCGATATAACGCAATTCCCGCAAGCTGATAAGCTCACCGCGCAGGGCGCGCAGTTGTCCAAGATTAGCTACAAACTCACTGACTTCATGCCAGTTGGCATAACGTTCTGCTTCAAACAGCAGGCTTTTATGTTTGGCCTGAATTTCACTCAGCGCATGAGCAGCCTGTTTGCGCAGTGCCTGCACCTTTTCAAATTCATCAATAATCTGTTCCGCATTTTCCAATACCTGATGGAAAATGTCTGACAAGTTGCCAACTTCTTCATGATCCAGCCAATGATAGCCGTCCATTACCCGCCGCGTGGTGGCGATCAAATGCTCATACATCAAGCGCGTGGGGCTTTGCTCGTCAATCAGATGTTTGATGCCGTAAGCATCGGATAAGCCGCGCACCAGTTCTGCATTGCCGATACGCGCCAGAAAGGAATCCGCTGGCGCAGACTGTGCGGCGTGTTCCGCGCTCATATACGGGGTTTGCCATATTTGCATGGGATGTACGCGGGTTGGCGTATCATCATCGGCGCGAAACACCACCATGCGCCCATCAGCAAAAATTGAATAACCATGACAAATAATCGGATTATCCACAGTTTTGCGAATCAGGTTATAAGAGAATAAAACCAGCTTGCCCAGTTCCTGCTGGTCAAATACATACAACACATCCTCGCCATTTGGTGCACGGATGCGGCGTTTAAAGATCATTTCCGCCAGATGCTCTTCCGGGAAAATCTTAAACTCGCCGTTACTCAGATAATAGCCGCCGGGGAAAATAATGCCGTGATCTTCGGGCAGGGCAATACAGGCCGTACCGATGGCATCAATTCTTTGCACTTTTTCCAGCAAAGGATTAAATACCAGATAACGCCACAGGGTTTCTTTATAAGGGCGGATTTTTAATAAAATCAACGCACCGACCTTGGCATATTGAATCTGGGCATCTGCCAGTGATTGATGCAGGTCTTCAACGGGTTCGCGGTAAATCCCCAGGCCATCTTCAGTATTATTTTCAATTTTAACCGTCAGATCGCCGCCGACGGCTTCAACAAATACTTCATTAAGAATAGAAACATGGGGGTGAGTGCCGGTAACATGGTTTTCGCGAGTGGTGGTTTGCCACTCAAAATCGTGGGAATCCGGGTACACATGATCGCGCTCCCCACGATTATCGATATAACTGACTTTTCCGCGCGCATCCACCGTCCAGCGAAATACCCGGATGTCTTTCAGGGTACGACCAATCTGAAATATCGCCAGACGCTTGCCAGCAACATCGCGCAACTGGCTGAGTTTTGCATCTTTGTAATAACGATATAACTCATTAAAATCATCAACAAACTTGCTTTCATTTAGAAAGTTATGGGTACTGTCAACGGCTGCAAATTCAAAACCTTCTGCTGTTTCTTCAATATGATGCAGGCTGAAAACATCAGCAACATTAATTTCCGCGCGCATCCCCACAAACACGTTATACCCAAATAGCATTTCATGACCAAAAGCTTTAATATCACGCGGCACGCAGTTGTTTTCCGTGCGAATCCGGGTGCGCCCAATCACTTCCATTTTAGTGCTGCCAAACACTTCACTGCGGTGTTGATTTAAACCATTCAGTGAATCACTTAAGCGCTGGCTTTGTTGGCTTAAACGCTGACGAATAATCTCATAAGCGCCGCCGGTGTCAATTTCCCCTTCTTCGCCTGTTTTTGGAAGGTTATTTTCGACAGTTTCTGAACTTTGCTGTTGTTCGCTCATGGCAGTCAGGTCTCACTATAGCCGTGCTGTGGTGTTTTCCTCGTTTCCCCTCATTCCCAATCTCCTGATTGGGAATACAGGCCTTGCAAGCTCTGCTTGACAGCAAACTGGAGCTTGCAAGGTAGGCATTACCAATGCGGAGCTTGGTAACGAGGAAATGGGGAAAATCAAACTCATTTAAAATTTATCTTTCCTTATCTCATATTCATGTCAGAATAGCAAAAAACTAAAAGATTGTATTATGCCTAAACTTTATCTCGCTTCCGCCTCACCCCGTCGTCATCAGCTCCTGCAACAGTTATCTATCAGTTGTGAGGTGCTTCACGCTGATATTGATGAAACGCCCAGGCCCAAAGAATTGCCTGAAGATTATGTACAGCGTCTGGCAATGGAGAAAGCCAAAGCCGTCTATGCTACACTGCGCATTGCACCGTATGTTGAAAAACCTGTTGCATTTTTAGTACTGGGTGCGGATACTGCCGTAGTATTGGAACAACAGATTTTTGGCAAACCAGAACATGCTGAAGATGCCCACAATATGCTGCGGCAGTTATCGGGGTGCAGGCATCAGGTGATGAGTGCCGTGACTTTGTTAGAAAGCCGTGAGCAAGCACAGAATCTACCACTGATTCATCAAGCCTTAAACGTTACCACAGTACAGTTTCGGCAATTGAACAATACGGAAATAGACGATTATATCGCTACTGGAGAGTCGTTTGGTAAGGCCGGCGCTTATGCCGTACAGGGTTTTGCAGCAACTTTTATTCAATCGTTGCACGGCAGCTATTCCGGGGTCATGGGTTTGCCCTTATTTGAAACGGCAAACTTGCTGCAAAAAGCAGGGTTTAATTTACTACCCTCAAAATAAACGAATAAATATAAATTAAACTGATATTACGCAATCAGCATTTCAAATTTTCAAAACCTATGAAAAAGAAGCTGTTGCATAACATCAGATAATAATAAACTGGCAAAGGGATGGATACGGAGAATTTAAGTTTTACAGGTAGGATAGTGCGGGTATTAAAAATACCGCTGTTTCAAAATCAGCCTCATATCTGGAGCATTTTCTTTCGCAGCCTGCGTAACCTGCTTGCCGGTATTGGTTTACTTACCATATTTGCCATATTGTTTTTTTATTATCAGGGCAAGCAAGCGATTAAACCGTTTCAAACGCAGTTTATGGACATCAGTACCGAGTTTGCGCGCAAAGCGCTACTCACGGATGTTGCCAATGCTCTGGTGGTAAAAACTCCGCTGCAAAAAGATGTCACCCTGAAAAAAGCGCGTCAGGCTATGATTAAACGTGGCAAACAAATGAAAATTCCGCTGATCAAACGTTATGTCCTGCATGAAGCCATTGATAAGAAAAAACATGCAGTGATACGCCATACTGAAATTTTACAATTTTGTAATGCTGATATTGCTTATGGGGCACTGCAATTTAATCCCGCTTATCTGGTGCACATGCCTTGTCGTATCGGACTTTATGAAGATGAGCTGGGGCAAGCCTGGTTAATTACCATGGACTTGAATCTGTTAATTTATGGCGGTCGCCCGATGCCGCCCGCCTTACACGAACAAGCCCTGTATTTACAAGATGCCCTGCTGGCAATCATCGCGGCTGGCAGTAGTGGCAAAGCACTTGCTGATTTAAAACCTGAGAAAAAGGAAAACACCAAACCGGCTTTGTCTGAAAAAGGTAAAACAGATAAGAAAGTAGTGAAAAAACCGGAAACCCCTGTCAAGCAAAAACAGGATGTTAAAAAACAGGATAAACAGAAAAAAGTAACGCCTGAAAAGCCTAAAAAAACTGTTAAACCTGAAGCCAAAACGGATAAAAAAGACAAACAGGAAAAAGCTAAAAAGCAAGCACCAAAAATAGCGCCTGAGCAGAAAAAACCGGAAACTAAAGCTAAAGAGAAAACGACACCGAAGAAAACTGCCGCACCACAAAGTGCAGCTAAACCTGTAACCGTGGATAAAGCACAAACTAAACCAAAACCAGCCCCTGACGCTGCACCCAAACTTAACCTGAAACTGCCAGCCATTATTGCTCCTGCGCCTAAACCCGCACCAGCAAAAACAGCGGAAGAATTTCCATCAGCCTTGCAGAAAATTCTCTCTACTGATGAAAATAAAACCAGCACTGGAAAACAGGAAAAACCATCCCCATGATTGGATTGTTACAGCGCGTCACCCGGGCCAGTGTGGTGGTTTCTGAAGAAACCGTAGGCTGTATAGATAAGGGCTTATTGGTATTATTAGGCGTTGAAAAAAAAGATGGCGAAGCACAGGCAAGGCGTTTGCTGGAGCGTTTACTGAATTACCGTGTATTTCCCGATGAAAACGGTAAAATGAATCAAAGTCTGCGGGACATGCAAGGTGGTTTATTATTAGTGCCGCAGTTTACGCTGCCCGCAGATACCCGCAAGGGCAACCGCCCCAGCTTCACCCCGGCAGCGGATCCTGAAACTGGAAAATGTTTATTTGAGTATGTATTGCAGGAAGCGAAAAAGCAGCATTCTACTGTTGCCAGTGGCGTGTTTGGCGCTGATATGCAGGTGCATCTGGTTAATGACGGGCCGGTGACTTTTTGGTTGCAGGTTTAGCTTAGGAGCGAGAATTTTATAACTTCAGCAACTTGGCTGGTCTTTTTCTCCATTTCCTGCGTTCTGAAAACAGTTACATAGCTTGCTATGCACCTGTTTTCACGCCTTGAAAATGAATAAAAATCCTGCGCCCAGTTCCTGTACTTATTTCATCCTCACTCCTTAATAGTTAGAGAGAAAAATTACTTAAATATTATCTTGGTATTATGTTTCCTCTCGTTCCCACTTTTATACCTGGGAACGTAGACCTTGATGCTCCAGCATTAAAATTCCCAATCATTTTCATTATTATCAGGAGTGTATAATATGGAAACCATTAATCTCAATAAGCTTCCGCCGCAGGCAAAGATTGAGTTATTAGATTTTTATAAATTTTTATTAGGCAAATACGCCTCTTTTGAGACACCTCAAATGCAGCAAAAACCTAGCAAAAATATCAATACGCTACAATCTCAATCTGCTATCCCTGAAAATCTTGCATCAGATGGTTTTGCCATGTTGAAAAGCCAGCGACCTGCCGTACCTGTTGACTTCGATCCAGCGAGTTTATTAAGCAAATGATTGGTTTAGATACCAATGTTTTGGCACGTTACTATATTCAGGATGAAAGTGACGAAGAAGCACAAAAACAACATGAAATAGCACGATATTTGATTATGTCAGGCAAACCTCTTATGGTATGTAAGACTGTAATTTTAGAATTGGAATGGGTCATGCGAGGATACTATGACTTTAATTGTACAGAAATTGCAGCAGTATTTCGGCATTTATTGTCTCTTTCTCATATCGTAGTTGAAGATAAAGCGGGGGTAGCACAAGCAGTATTTGCGTATGAGCAAGGATTGGATTTTGCAGATGCGCTACATCATACTGGTTACCAAGATTGTACTGAAATGGTTTCTTTTGATGATAGAAAATTCATCCGACGCGCTACCCGTTTAGGTTTTGAACCACCTGTTAATAAACTTGAAGACTATAAATAGTTACCCTGCCCTATGTCCACAGCCATCCCCGATCTCCCCGCCGCCGGTTTATTTCGTACTCTGGCAGCCATTTTTTACGACAGCCTGTTATTAATTGCAGTATTGATTTTTGCTGGTTTTATCGCCTTGCCTTTTAGTAAGGGCGAATCCAGTATGCTGTTTAATCTTTATATTTATGCCATTTGTTATTTATACTTTTCCTGGCCCTGGATGCGCAGCGGACAAACGCTGGGTATGCGCACCTGGCGCATTCGTTTGTATGCAGAAGACGGCAGTCGCCCTAGTTGGAAAGCGGTACTCATCCGTTTTCTGACCGCAATGTTGTCCTGGTTTTGTTTAGGCATGGGGTATTGGTGGATGCTGATTGACACACAACAACGCAGTTGGCATGACATAACTTCTAAAACCCTGTTATTACGCACACAATAGGTATTATTATGTCAAATAAAACAGCCCTGTATGCGCAGCATGTCGCCGCAGGCGGTAAAATGGTTGATTTTGCAGGTTGGGAAATGCCGCTACACTACGGCTCCCAACTCAATGAGCATCATCAGGTGCGTCGTGATGCGGGGGTGTTTGACGTGTCTCACATGACTGTGGTGGATATCACAGGTTCACAGGCACAGGATTTTTTGCGTTATCTACTGGCAAATGATGTAGCGCGTTTGAAAACCCGTGGCAAAGCCTTGTATTCCTGCATGTTAAATACACACGGTGGGGTGATTGACGATCTGATTGTCTATTTTGTTGCAGAAGACTTTTACCGGATGGTGGTCAATGCCGCAACCCGGGAAAAGGATCTGAACTGGATACAGCAACAAAGTCAATCATTTGAAGTGAGTGTCAGCGAGCGTGATGATTTGGCAATGCTGGCGATTCAAGGCCCTAATGCACGGCAAAAAACACAGTCTTTATTACCACCAGGCCTATCTCAGGCAGTTGCGGATTTAGCCGTTTTTCAGGCTACCTGGGAAGATGCTGTGGCACAAAGTCATGGTGAAAATCCAGGCTGGTTTATCGGACGCACCGGATATACCGGGGAAGACGGTCTGGAAATCATGTTGCCCCAGGCACAAGCCCCGGCTTTCTGGGAAAGGCTGTTAGCTGCGGAGATTACACCGATTGGCCTTGGCGCGCGTGATACGCTACGCCTGGAAGCGGGTATGAACTTGTATGGTACGGATATGACAGAAGCGACCACGCCCGCGCAGTCCGGTTTAAGCTGGACGCTGATGTGGAATGAAAACCGTGATTTTATCGGGCGTGATGCCATTTTGCCGGAAAAAGAGCGCAGTGAACAGGTTTTAGTGGGCTTGATACTGCAAGGCAAGGGCATTCCCAGAGGCCATCAAAGTGTATTAATCGGTGACCCACAGCAGCCTTCCGCTCACGGAGAAATTACCAGTGGGACGTATTCACCAACCATGAAACAAGGTATTGCCCTGGCAAGAATTCCGGCAAAGCATGGTGCTCAGGTTTGGGTCAATATTCGTAACCGTAATATTCCCGCAACGGTTGTTAAACCACCTTTTGTTCGACATGGTAAAATCCTGCATTCAAGCTAATAACGGAGTATAAAAAGATATGAGTAATGTCCCTGAGTCTCTAAAGTACATGAAATCTCACGAATGGCTACGTGACGAAGGTGATGGCACAGTAACCATAGGCATCACTGAACATGCCCAGGAATTGTTGGGGGATTTGGTCTATGTTGATTTACCTGATAATGGGGATGAGCTGGAAGCCGGTGGAGAGTGCGCGGTGCTGGAATCCGTGAAGGCCGCATCCGATGTATACAGCCCGGTTAACGGCACGATTACCGCAGTGAATGAAACTCTGGTGGATGCACCGGAAACCATTAATGAATCGCCTTATGAAGCGGGTTGGATTTGTCGTATTCAACTGAGCAATACCGGACAACTGGATGGCTTGCTGGATGCTGCGGGTTATTTGCAGATTTTGGAAGACGAAGATCATTAAACCATCATGCCCTATATTCCCCACACTGACGCCGATATTCAAACTATGCTGGAAACCATAGGCGTTTCCAGTATTGAACAATTATTTGATGAAATTCCTGCCGCTTTGCGCTGTGGCGAATTGGAAACCCTGCCTGAGTCTGTGACGGAAGCGGAAGTCACGCGCCTGATGCAAAGCCGCGCCAATCAGGATGCAGGCAGCTTGTGTTTTATTGGCGCGGGCGCTTATGAGCATTATATTCCCGCCGCTATTTGGGAAATCACCACCCGTGGTGAATATTATTCTGCCTATACCCCATATCAGGCAGAAGCCAGCCAGGGTACGTTACAACTGCTTTATGAATTCCAAAGCATGATGGCGGCACTGACGGGCATGGATGCTTCTAATGCCTCTTTATATGATGGTGCCAGCGGTCTGGCAGAAGCGATTTTGATGGCGGTGCGCTGTAATCGCAAATCCAAAGCCAAACAAATACTGATGCCACGCAGCGTGCATCCGAACTATCGCAAGGTGGTTGAAACTCTGGTTAAAAATCAGGGTATTTCTTTGCTGGAAGTAGCGTTTAACCCGGATACGGGAAAAATGGATCTGACGGCATTAACCGCATTTGCAGATGAAGATATTGCTGCGGTGGTGATTCCTCAGCCTAACTTTTTTGGCGTGCTGGAAGAGGTTGACGCCCTGACTGATTGGGCGCATCAGCATAAAGCATTGGCAATCGGTCTGGTGAACCCCTTGTCCCTGGGCATATTGGAAGCGCCTGGTAACTGGGGGGAAAGCGGTGCAGACATTGCCTGCGGTGAAGGTCAGCCCCTGGGTATTCCCTTGTCGTCCGGTGGCCCTTATTTTGGTTTTATCTGCTGTAAAAAGGCATTGGTCAGGCAAATGCCGGGGCGTATTATCGGCGCTACCGTGGATATGGAAGGCAAACCTGGCTATACCTTAACCTTACAAGCCCGTGAGCAGCATATTCGCCGCTCCAAAGCCACTTCAAATATTTGTACCAATCAGGGATTGATGGTCACGGCAGCCACAATTTATATGGCAATGTTGGGCGCGAAAGGGCTGGAACAAACAGCGCGCACCTGTCATCACCACACCCGCCAGATACTGGAAAAATTTACTGCCATTGAAGGTATTGAAGCTGTGTTCAATAGCCCTTATTTCCATGAACTGGTTCTGTCTTTTAACATGCCTATACCTCAATTATTGCGCTCATTGGCAGCGCATAATGTATTGGGTGGTTATGATCTCAGCCAGGATTACCCGGAACTGGGCAACAGTTTGCTGGTTTGCGCAACAGAGTTGCGTACCGAGGAAGATATTGAGCGTTATGCGGATTTATTAAATCGAATCGTAGCAAAAGTTGGCAACCGCAATTGTCCTATCAAACCGAAGTTTTAAACAAGGAAAACAACATGGCAAATATCACATTACAAGGCAACGCAATCCACACCAGTGGCGACTTACCAGCAGTAGGCAGCAGTGCGCCTGATTTTAATTTAACCAATGGCGAACTTGGCGATGTTAATCTGGCAACTTATGCCGGTAAGAAAAAGCTGCTGAACATTGTGCCGAGCCTGGACACCGATGTCTGCGCAACTTCCACCCGTAAATTTAATGAAAGCGCGGGTAGTCGCGACAATACCGCAGTATTGGTCATTTCCGCAGACCTGCCTTTTGCGCAGGGGCGTTTTTGCACCACGGAAGGTTTAAAAAATGTGGCTGCGCTATCCTTGATGCGTAATAAACATTTTGCTAAAGATTACGGTGTACTGATTACCGATGGCCCTTTAGCCGGTATTACTGCGCGCGCAGTCGTGATTTTAGATGAAAACAATCAGGTTATTTATACTGAAATGGTACCTGAAATTACCCAGGAACCTGATTATGATGCAGCTTTAGCAGCGCTTTAATCATTTTCATATCGGTTTTTGAGTCTTAAATGCCCGAGATAACTACTGATTCAGGGATAACACCCCTTCAAGGGGTGTTATCCCTCAGTAAAAATATGGAGCTAAATTAAATATGACAAGAAAATTGATCACGCTATTAGGTTTCATGTTATTAAGCGCCCCGGCTTTTGCTGATGTTCCCGTTTCACAACAAGCTGAAGTTAAATATTTACTGGATTTTATAAAAAACAGTGAGTGCTTAATGGAGCGCAATGGCAAACGGCACGCTGGAATAGAGGCGCTGGCTCATATTCAAAAAAAATATAAGCACTTTAAAGATAAAATCCAGAGCACGGAAGATTTTATTCAATACAGTGCCAGTCAAAGTACATTAACGAGCAAACAGTATATCGTTCACTGCACAGCAGCAAAAACCATCAGTAGTCAGCAATGGTTATTAAATGCACTGAAATCTTATCGCTCAGGAACAGGAATTAAATAAAAGGAATCACAATGTTTAAACTGACTGAACACGCCGCGCAAGAAATCGCTAAATCTGCTCAGGATGGGGCAGTTTCCGGTTTGAAACTGCGTATTGCCGCCAAAAAAAATCCAGATGGTAGTATTGAATACGGCATGGGATTTGACCAGGCAGGGGTTGATGACCAGGAAATATGCAGTCAGGACATTGATTTAATTATTGCTTCTGTACATTTACCTTTACTGGAAGGTACCACAATGGATTATGTGGAAATTGAGCCAGGGCAGTTTGCATTTATTTTTCTCAACCCTAACGATGCCAATTACCAACCTCCCGCTACAGAAGATGCCTCATGAAAACCTTTGATGACATGATTGCAGAATGCCTGGAACAGGGCGTACAGGAACTGATGCCCTGGGACTTATCAGAATGGCTGGAAGAAGCAACGCGCAAATCACCCATTTTGCTGGATATTCGTGAACCTTATGAGTATCAACAATTTCATCTGGAAAATTCCATTAATGTACCGCGCGGTATTTTGGAAAGTGCCTGTGAATACGGCTATGAAGAAACTGTACCGGAAATGGCCTGTTCCCGTGAACGGGATATTGTGCTGATTTGTCGTTCCGGCAAGCGTAGTGTGTTGGCTGCTTATACCCTGCATCAAATGGGTTTTCACAATACGATTTCGTTAAAAACCGGGGTTAAAGGCTGGAATGATTTTGACCAACCCATGATTAATAATGAGGGTGCTGAAGTCGATTTAGATGAAGTGGATGCCATTTTAACCGAGAAACCCACACCCGCACAGTTAGGCGTAAAAATATGAGTAGCAGGGTAAGCGCCCTGTATCGTTACCCGGTAAAGGGGCTGAGCGCAGAGCCATTAACTACCGCGCAACTGCTTCCGGGACAAGGTTTGGCTTTAGACAGACAATTTGCCCTGGCCCACGCGGATACGGTTTTTGATCCTGAAAATCCGCAACACCTGCCGAAAACCCGTTTTGTGATGCGCATGAAAAATGAGCAATTGGCAGCAATAGAGAGCCGTTATAGCGCAGAAACCGGTGAATTGCACTTATATCAACAAGGCAAGTGTTTGGCTCAAGGTAATTTATCAACCGCGCAAGGCCGCAGGCAGATTGAATTATTCTTTAAAGATTATCTGGCAGACGTGATTGCCGACACCCCCAAACTGGTGCAGTCTCTTGGGCATATGTTTTCCGATGTCGCGGATAAGGTTTTATCTTTTATTAATCTTGCCAGCGTACGCGCCCTGGAAGAAGTGCTTGGCGAATCCATAGATCCGTTACGCTTTCGGGCCAATGTCTATATTGATGGCTTACCCGCTTGGGCGGAGCTGGCATGGAGTGGAAAAGATATTCAGATTGCTGACACGCATCTGCGTGGCTTAAAACCCACCAAACGTTGTGCTGCAACCAATGTCAATCCTGACACAGCACAGCGTGACATGAATATTCCCAAAGCTTTGGTAAAACATTACGGTCATGCCAATCTAGGCATGTATATGCAGGTTATCAGGGGCGGGATAATCAAGCCGGGTAATGAAATAAAGGATTTACTATAGGAGCGAGAATTTTATAACTTCAGAAACTGGGCGGGTCTTTTTCTCCATTTTCTGCGTTGTGAAAACAGTTACATAGCTTGCTATGCGCCTGTTTTCACGCCTTGAAAATGAATAAAAATCCTGTGCCCAGTTCCTGCACTTATTTCATTCTCACTCCATAGTAGTTTTAGAACCCACATAGCCAGTATCAATAATGCCAGTGACTATGACGCTTCTGCTGTGATTGTGCTGATTAGTCAACATATTACAGAACTGGAAAGCAGCCTGGACGAGAAAGGGGCTTTCTAAAGCAAACTGGAAGTATTTTTATTCAAAATCTGCTCAACGATATTAATCACGCGTTGCGCAGGCATTTCCTGCAAACAACGACTGTCACTTTCCCGGTGACGATCACAGCCTTCCTGATGACAAGGCACGCAATCCCCTTCGCCTTGCAATAAATACACATTGCCTTGTTGTTGCAGCAATGAACAACGTTGGAAGGGTTGGTATGCCAGGTCCTTTAATAGTGGAAAAGGTGCCCATTTAACAGGATTGGTGGGGCCAAATAAAGCAATGCTTGGCGTACCCGTTGCTGCGGCAAGATGCGTCACTGCGGTATCTGGCCCGACATATAAGCGCGCATGTTTAATGAGTAAGGCAACCGCAGAAAATGATAACTTTCCTGCCAGGTTATGCACTTTTCCAGCATATAAATTCATAAAATCCTGCAAATAAGCCTGTTCTTTGCTATCGCTGCCACCCGTGAGCACGATTTCCAAACCTTTTTTCTGTAAAACCCTGGCAAGTTCAGACCAGGCAGGCAAAGGCCAGCGTTTATAACGCCACATTGGAGTTAAATGTAAAACAACAAAATTATCCCGTTGCCAATTGAAATCAAGTTGTTGTGTCAGTCTGTTGTTATCATCAGGCTGGCAAGGAACAATAACACGGGGATGTTGTTGAATACCTAAAACTTCAGCCAGTTGCAGATTTTGTAATACCGTTGGGGTATTTTTATCATCCAGCACCGCCCAGCCTTGATATATGAGGTATTTCCAATAAGACTGCCTGGTTTTAGGGGGGAGCAGACCTATCCGCAACGGTGCAGCAAGCCAGGCGTAGAGTGTCGGGCGATCACCGCTGAGGGTGGATATGGCAAGATCATAATGTCGCCAGAGTCTGCGGATAACACGTAACCAGTCACGCCATTTGGGACGTTCCGGCACTTCAATTAAGGCTTGAATATCAGGGTTGCCGGATAAAATACTTCCTTTTGCAGTAAAAACCAGCATATCAATCCGGGCCTTGGGGTAAGCGCGGGACACGCTGTGGATTAAGGGCGTGGTCAGCAATACATCACCAATTTGGCGAGTGGAGATAATCAGAATTTTAGCTGCTGCTTTAGGTGGCTTTGTAAGCGGGATCATTTGATGCTTTTATGAGCTTGATACTTGTTCCACAGTGCTGTTTTTAAAATCATTAGTATCGTTTTTAAGGTCATTTTGTAAATTCTGTCGAGGTATTTCCCGCTCATGTTGTTTTTCAATTTCAATATAGCGCCAATCTTCAGGGTAGCTATACACAATACACTTTGGTGACGCATCCAGTTTTTCTTCAAGAATATTCCAGATGGCATTAACAAATAACCAGGCACTTTCTTTAATGGGTGTTGCATAGAGTAATATGCCAATATAGTGCTCCTTAAACCATCCTGCTTCATCGGTAATGCGTAAACGCTTGCCTAAGGCATCTAATAATGCGCAAGTCACCGGGTTATTATTGGCATGGTTCTGTCCTACATCAAAAATAACCAGGGAAAAACCTTGCCTGTTGCGGTCAGAACGCGCACATTCCCGTTGAATAGCAATGAGAAACTTCTTTTCAGACAGCAAATCAAATGCACCTGCTTCCTGACGGGGTTTTATTTTTCTAATGCGTCGCCACAATTTTTTAATATACTGGAACAGCGAAGCTTTCTCAGCAGAGGGCATACTTGTTCTACCTCATTTTATAAGCGTTCATAAATAAACCGGGGAATATAATGCCGCCTTTTATTGAAAATGACGCCTAATACGTTACCACCCCGGATTTCAATTTTTTCCCGGGTATTACGTGCAATTTGCCAGCGGGTACTTTCCGCTTCAACAACCAGAAAAACACCATCAACTTTATGTGACAGCGCCAAACCATCAGAAGAACTGATTGCTGGTGGCGTATCGACAATAATAACATCAAAATCCCGTTTTAAGTCTTCCAAAATATTTTCAACGGCGGGGGCATGTACAATCTGGGTAATCGACTCGCCAGGCATCGCCATTTGAGTTAAGGATAACTTGGTATCAGGCACCTGAACCACGGTTTGTTGCGCCGGACGATCTGCCAACGCCACTTCCTGCCAACTGTATTCGGGCCTAACCCCGAAATGATTTAACTGATCACCATACACATCAGCATCCACTAACAAAACCCGGGTATCCAGGCGGCGCACAATAACCTTGGCAAACTCCCGACTGAGAGCTGAGCAGCCTTCATTTTCACGGGAGGAGATAAATTGTACCGTACGTCCCCAGCCGCGTTGATTTTCAAGCAAGGCAATCATTGCGCGATACAAACCAATCATTTGCTCCTCTACCGCGCGACTTTTTGTCTTCAGATAAGCCTCTGAAGTCTGCATTGCCACGGCTGCGTTTTTTTTGCCAAAACGTAAACTGGCTGCTTTTTGTAGTGCTTGATAAATTTTACTCATAATTATTTTGCATCATTAGCAGGAATAAGCGGTAATGGTGTCAATAAAAGTTGTTCACCTGCGTGAATATGCTGTTGCCAGTTAATTTGGGGGTTTTGTGTTTTTAAATGTTTGAACAAGGCTGGTGAATAGCCGCCATAAAACCGGTAAAGTAAATCATAAATTGTGTCGCCTGTTTGTATTTTATACCAAAAATGCTGGATTTGGCTTGAGCCTGAATCAAGTTCAGGCAATGGCACTGCTCGAGATGCCGGATTTTGAGTACCCTGTTGTGTTTTCTGATAGCTGATCATATCAGGCGCAACAAACCATCGTGCTTCAGGCTTTGCAACAGGCTTTGTGGAAATAGCACTTGTTTTGCCATCAAAAAAATCAACAACAGCATTTTTTTGTAAAAAAATAAAAAATAATAAAATTAAAAATAAAATAAATAAAAACAATGGTCGCCAAACAGCCCCCCCTTTATCAGAGTGGTACATTTTATTGATAAAACCACCCTGTATATCACTAAGCACTTCTTTGATGATTTTTGTTGAAACAGGGCGTTGTTGGTAACCAAAGCCTGTAATTAAGGCGTTATCACAAAGAATATTAATCACTCTAGGGTACCCCTGCGCTTGCTTGACGATATATTTTATCGCAGCATGGGTAAATACCGGAACAGTGTCTGTCGCTGAATTAAATTGCGCAGTTTCCAGACGAAAACGAATATAAGCCAGACTCTCTATTTTCGTTAACGCTTTAATATGTGCCCGTACTGCGATACGCTGACGTAACTGGCGTAACTCAAAACGCTGAAGTTTCTGCTCCAACTCGGTTTGACCCACTAAGATTATTTGTAATAATTTATCTTTCCCGGTTTCCAGATTAGATAATAAGCGTAACTGTTCCAGAGTTTCGACTGGCATATGCTGAGCTTCATCAATAATCAATACCACATTGCGTCCAGCCGCATAATCAGCAATGAGTGTTTGATACAACTGTTGTACCAGTTGATTGGTGCTGCAAGTCTTGATCTCCGCAGGCTCAGACAAATCCAGTATATTGCACAGTACTTCAAAAAAACTGAGTTGCGCATTGAGTAAATAAAATGAACGCACCTGTTTATTTTCCAGGCCATTTTCCAAAGTTTCCAGAAAACTGCGCAGCACCGTGGTCTTGCCTGTACCCACTTCTCCCGTCAGCAGAATAAACCCCCTGCGCTCGCTGACACCGTAAACCAGACTCGCCAGTGCTTCTTTATGGGTATCACTTAAAAACAGAAAATCCGGATCGGGTGTAACTGAAAATGGCGTTCTCTGCAAACCATAAAACGTCAAATACACTTTTCAAACTCATTACTGGAAATCATTGCCAGCACCGGTAATTTTAAGCGACGGTTGACATCTTCACTGGTTTTCATGGAATCATCAAAATAATCAATGACAAACACGATACCTATGCCACCGATTAAGCCCAGAATAATACCCAACACGATGTTACGTTTTTTATTAGGACTGACAGATTCATAGGACAGGGTTGCAGGTTCTATGACGCGAACACTGGTAATGCCGCTTCTATCCAGTGCCGCATAGTTTTCACTGCGCTGCATAATTTCTTTTTGTTCATGAAACTCTTTTGAAGCAAACTTTCTATCCCTTTTTAAGCGCTTCAGGGTCATTTCCTGCGCAACCAAGCCAGTCAAGCGTTGTTGAATGGACATCATGCTGGCCCGTAAATCTTTTAACTTTGCATTTGCTGCCTGGTACTCTGCTTTTTCAGATTCCAGATCCAGATTCAGATTTTGATGAATCTGGTTAATACCGGTTCTTTTTTCAATACGTCCACCAGGTTCAACAGCCATTGCGGCTTCCACCCGATTAATTTGTTCCTGGATTTCATTAACCCGCCGTGAACTATCAGGATAACGCGAAGTGGTCTCAACCTCCTGCGTCTTTAACTGTAACAGAGTGCTTTTCATCACTTCCAAAGTATTATTTGCCCGCCCCGTAATTTTTTCTAATAACATTGTTGGCTTATATTGTTTTAAACTGTTTTCCAGACTTTTAATTTTGTCTCGATGCGCGGCAACATCCGCTTGCGCAAGCGTGATGCGCTCTAACAAACCACTGTTCCTAATAATCAACATCTTTTTTTGTTGTTCCATATCAGCAACCTGATATTTCAGGCGAAACTGATGCAATGCCTCCTCGGTCAACTCTAAGCGCCCAGATGCCAGTTTCAAATTGTTGGCAAAAACGTCAGAAGCCTGGGCTTTGCTCAATTCCAGATGACGCTTGGTATAGGCTTTAATTAACGTATCCAGGGTACTTTGCGCCAATTCCGGGTCTTTCATGCTCAGCTCAATCTCGACAATATAACTTCTGGGTTTTGAAGATAAACTCAGGCCACTGAGTAAAATATCGATTGCACCTTCCCGCATTTCCCAACTGACAGGTTTAATTTCTTCAGGCTTGAGTAATAACGGTTTATGACCAGGTTTTCGGAAAAACTGTAGCGCACCAATCACATCCACAGCCCTGCCAGCCACCAATCGGCTTTTAAACACGGCCATTCCATTATTAACTCGCTCCACCTGCCCCTGATTCAGGTTCTGCTCTGGTGCCAAAATTTCCGCAATATCGGTAGGATCGCGCTCTACGCCAATTTGCAGACGCGCTTCTGACATATACACATAAGGCATACGATAAGTAATAATCGTTATCATGGAAACCACAGTGAGAAAAAACAGGCTGATTTTCCACTTATGGCAAAACAGCACGTTCAGTGCATCACGCACTGAATATGCGTGATCCGTTTCAATAATACGGCTATTATCTTCGCTGCAAGGAATAGAACTCATGCAATTAAACCTGAAAAACTAATTTCCAAGGCCGTAGCTATAGCTGGTGTTACCAACTGTTTTTACGACACCAATATTAAATGAACGCGTATCTGGCAACATACGTGTAATATATTGATCGATCCACTGATTCAGCTGCACGATTTTGGTTCTTGGTACATAAACCACATCCAGTGCAGCCAGATAAAAAGGCGGGGTGTTAGGCTGCTGCAATATTTTTTTCAGGTTAATTGTGGTTGCATAATGCATATTATCTGCCTGACGAATTACCACCACATTTTCCACTTCTGCGCTGGTCATATTAAACCCACCTGCGGCCATCACCGCCTGCATCAGGGTCATTTTATTTTTCATTTCCACCTCGCCTGGGGTAAAAACCTCGCCCCCCACATAAACGGTGCGATTAGCCAACATGCGAACCACCACGGAAATCTCAGGGTCTTTTAACTCCTCAGAATATAAATGAGTTAGCTCAGCATCCAATTCTTCTGGCATTAATCCTGCCGCGACCACATCATCAACAATAGGCAAGGTGATTTTACCATCCGGGCGAATGGTTTGGGAATCATCCAGTTCCGACCAGTAACGAAACCTAATATCGATACTATCTCCCGGTTGCAGCGCACCAAACCCCATTTTAGGTGGTGGCGGAAATTGCGGATTTTCTTGATAAGCAGGAGGACGCTTACTACTACAGGCAGCCAGGAACAGGGTCAGCAAACAAACCAGGAAAAATTTTTTGGATAAAAAAATAGACATATTGGTTTAATAAATAACTCATGTGACATAAAAGGTTATTGTTTTTTAAAAATGTGCAAAAAATGCGCCTTTGCACCATACTAAATTTTACCAGCCTTTTTATAAGAGGACTCAAATCATGTTAAAACGTTACCAGAAAATACTAAGCTGCTATTTTATCGTATTTATTCTGCTTCTGTCAGACTCATTGCAACTTTGTTATGCCCAACAGGATCCTAATGCCTGGAAATGGAAAAGCGATATGTCCTTAGTGGCTAAACGCACAATTTCAGCATGTGATGTGAGTACGACACTGATCAAGCAATATTATTATTTTGCCAACCTCGCCTATAGAGCCACTCGGAACTTAAATGAGGAAGTCATAAAAAAGAAGAATTTAGACGAGAGCATGCCACAATTTGGCGTAGCCACCCGACATTTCAGAGAATCACTGAAACACTACCAGGATGCCTTGGACCTATTTGCCAAAGCTAAAAAAATGTACCAAAAAGCCAAAAGAACAGCCAGCCGTTCCTATGATAAAGATTTAAAAAAATTCAAAACCAACACTGCTTACACGCTTAAAGCTGCCAACAAAACATATCAAAATGCCAAACGCACTGTGATCATGGGTAATCGTAAATTTAACCGGGGCAATCGTTTATTTAACGAAGGGGTTGATCTGTTTCAGCGTGCCACTGGTAAAAAATTGCAAAAGCGGACTAAATTCCATAAATGGCCGGCAACCTGATTTTCAAAATTGAAAATCAGCGATCTGCGTGTTACACTTTTTTGCGCGCTGATTGTAATAATATCAGAAGGGCCGTTAGCTCAATTGGTAGAGCAGTGGACTCTTAATCCATTGGTTATAGGTTCAATTCCTATACGGCCCACCAATTAAATCAATTACTTACATTTTTAATACAGTAAAAATATAGCACATTTGTAGCAGATATTGAGCTATCATCAGGTTTGGTAGGTGTGTGCTGCAAGTAAAAAAGAAAGCCTTCCCTTACTTAATATCAATATAGAGGAAAATGGTCTTGGATATTGGGTGATATTGGAATATACGGAAGAACTTCCGCATATTGCCTAAGGGATATACGGAAAAATTGCTCGCATATTGGGGTATATTGGAATAGGCGGCGATATGTCCGGCTATAAACAAGTTAGATAGCATAGGAGAAATTTATAATGGCAGATTTTGGTAAGTGGGTTATTAATGCTTTTAATGAGCTAACACCAAATATTAATGGTATTTATAATGATGCCAAATTAGACAATATCAGTGATTGGCGCATGAAACAGCAGGCAATGGTAACTGGAACTGGCGCAGCAGCAATGGCTATCCCAGGTGCTCATTTAGCAGCATTAGCAGCAGATGTTGCTTTCCTGATGAACAGAATGGCCGTTTGTAGTTATGGTATAGGTGCAATATATGGACATGATAGATTTTCTAAAAATATACTAGAAAATGAAGACTTTGCAAATGTTCTTGCATACTGGGCTGGTGATGAAGAAATTACAACAATGGTTGGAAGCAAAACGGCAGCGGATATAGCCCTTAAAGTAGGCGGAAAAGCAGGAATAAAAATTATAGGAAAAACCATAGCTAAATCAGGAGCTATACTAATTGGAAAAAAACTTGGTGGTAAAGTTGGAGCAAAAATTGGAGCAAAATTTGCGGGTAAACTAGCTGGTAAAGCTGCTGCTGGTATGGTTCCTTTCCTTGGTGCAGCTGTGGGCGGTGGTATTAATCTTTGGTTTATAACGGGAATCGCTGACTCTGCGGAAGCTTACTATAAATTTAAATGTGATGTTATTAGTAATTTATAATCTAACTTAGTCTTGGAGCCGACCTAGCGGCGGCTCAAGAACGGTGTTAGACTAATTTTAACACTCACTACAAAGGATTAAAGAAATGAAGGTTGTTTACATAGTTTTATTTATTTTTTCGCAAGCAGTATTTGCATCTGATGATCAACTATATAGATATCTAGTTCAGAGTAATACGGGAAACTGTGTTGACACTTCTCTTAATACCCGACTTCAAGTATCAAATGTAGAAAAAGTATTTATGCGAGAACAACAAACTTGCAGTAGAAAACATGATTTTATAACAGGAAAGCTTGAATTAATATGTGATCCACATGGAAATCCAGTGCATTTTATATATATGAAAAATATAGACTTATGCCTACATGGAGCTAGTTCTATTACTGGGCAAGAAAATACTCAGCCTGAAGAGAGGAATGAGTCTATTACCCCAGAATATGAAGAAGCCGTTGCCAAACAGGGAGAAGTTTTTGAACAAATGTTTCCTGGTGTAACACGCGAAATGATCGTTAAAAAAGCAGAGCAAGGTGATACTGAAGCAGAAGTTTTGTTAGGCGTTTCATATATGCGTGGATGGTTCGGTTCCGTTAATTATGATAAAGCCCATGAATATTATTTAAGAGCTGCAAAAAAAGGCCATCCCAAAGCTCAGGTTAATTTGGCAATTATGTATGGAGCTGGTATTGGTGTTACACAGAATGAAACCATTGCAAGAGATTGGGTACTAAAGGCAGCAGCACAAGGCTATCCTGAAGCTATTGAAATTTGCAAAGAAACTGGGGGTTGTTGATAACCCACGTATCTAACTTAGCCATGCACCCGACCGCTTCCGCTATGCTCCAGCGTCGGGTGATGGCAAGCGTTATGTAATTTTGGAGTATGTTTAGGTCGATAGGGGTGATAGGTGAGGGGTTGACAACCCCTATGGCGATTGTTATCTCTGTAGCCCTTTTGTTGATTTTGTTGCGTTACGTAAGTATTAGATTGATTCCTTCGGATCACGACAACATTAAGGAGGTGTCTATGGTAAAAACATTGAAAGCTCGTACTCGTATTTTTTTAAGTTCAGTAGTAGAAAATATATGGGCTACTGGGGTCGGGGTCGTTGCAGGACACCTATCTACCTAAGCGTATTCATCACATAACTTTGTGCTCCAGCGGAAAAAAAATCAAGACACCCAACAAAATTTTGAAAAAAATACCATTCCTGTTATCCTGTCCTAAAACCTGAATCCACAGAGGGATAAAGCCATGCCCACACCCCGCAAAGAACAAGTCAGCAAATATAGTAATGGACACTATCACTTAACAAGTCGTGCTGTACGCCGTGCCTTTTTGTGTGGCTTTGATTCACAAAGTGGCTGCAATTATGAGCATAGACGGCAATGGATACTGGACAGGCTGGAAGTGCTTGCCAAGCAGTTTTCAGTTGAGGTTTGTGCTTATGCCATTATGAGTAACCATTATCATCTGGTGCTGCATGTAGATTATGAACAGAGTTTGACCTGGGATGCTGAGGAAGTGGTAAAGCGTTGGTGTACCTTGTTTCCACCGCAGGCTTTGAAAGACTCTGATGATAAGCAAATTGATGTTGAAGTGGTTGATGCTTATTTTGCACGTCTGGCAGCCGATGAAGAAAAAGTAACTTTATGGCGTGAGCGTCTGGCAGATTTAAGCTGGTTTATGCGTTGCTTGAATGAACCCATTGCGCGGCAGGCGAATAAGGAAGATAAGTGTACCGGGCGGTTTTGGGAAGGGCGTTTTAAGTCTCAGGCTTTGCTCGATGATGCCGCTTTAATTAGCTGCATGGCGTATGTTGACCTCAACCCGGTACGAGCCGCGATTGCACAAACCCCGGAAGATTCTGAATTTACTTCTTTTGCAGCACGAGTGGAGACGCAAAAAAGCTCAGCCTCAAAACCAGAACCCCAAACCCAATGGTTGTTGCCTTTTGCTGAAACTAAAAAGACCGGAAAACCACAAGCCATACAGAATGCGCATGTTTGCCTGCCCATCAGCCAGGAAGAATACTTTGAACTAGTGGACTGGACTGGGCGTTGTATTCGTGATGGTAAACGTGGTGCTATTCCTGCACATATTCAGCCCATTCTGCAACGTTTAGAAATTAAGCAAGATAACTGGATAGATGGCATACAGCATTATGGCAATCATTTTTATAAGGTTGTTGGCATTATGCAGCATTTGCTGGAAGAAACTGAACGGCAGGGGCGAAAATGGTTTAAGGGTCAAAGTGCTGCCCGGTTGTTATACCAATAGCTGATATTTCCATTTTTCATTAAGTCATATTGATGGCATAAAATCAAATTTACAGACATCCATGTTTTTGATTGGTTCAAAACATGGGGGGCTTCAAATTTCTTGCCAAATTTCTTGGGTTTAACTGTGGATAATGAGAAGTTACAGTTTTTCAACCTCGAAACTTTAGTAAGGAAAAATATAATACAGAAAATTTAAGAGGCAAGAGATAGTACTTTTGGGTATATCAAACCCTCTCGCTGAACAAAAAATTTAGGAATAAACTCATGTCACGACTTTGAAGGTTCAGCAGCAAAACCCTATAAAATCGGGCGTTCCATAGACCTGACAGGTTTTTAAAAACCTGTCAGGTCTTTGCTCCGGCAGTTCCATTCGAAGCTAACCTTCAAAGTCATGTATGTGGAAAAGGGGGGCGCTGATGATGTATTGGGCTATGTTTGAACTGGCTCAACCTTATCAACAAAGAGGCTTGGCTCAAAGACATGCAAGCCATCGTCGCGCAAGCTGCCTTCACTTTTGCCAAACTGGGCAAACCCGAATGAGCCGTATTAGTTTTAGAGCAAAGATGGGTCAGGAATCTGTCAGACTCCTAATACCGTAGGACTGCCAGTCCTGAAATTATTATTTATTTTTACCGGTTACTGTACTAGAATCAAAGCTCCGGGAAAGCCCTCAGAAGCATTTCCCGGAATAAGAATAACTCGGTTAATTGAGTTTTTTAACTGATGCTCTGTATACAAACCTGCAATAAAGGCTGTGGCAAAATACCTAAGGCCAGAATTGCCAAACCATTAACGCTGACCGCCAGATGCATATCGGTATTGACTTGCAGTGGTGCAGTATCGCTGGGTTCTTCAAAGTACATCAGACGCACAATGCGCAGATAATAGAATGCACCGATAACCGAGAAAATAACGGCTAATACGGCTAGCCAGATAAAGCCATGCGCCACAACCTGACTCAATACTGCCCATTTCGCCCAGAAACCCAGAAATGGTGGAATACCGGCCATGGATAACATAATAACCATCATGATAAAGGCGTACCAGGGGCTGCGGGTATTTAAGCCTTTTAAGTCATCCAGGTTTTCTGCATCAAATCCGGCGCGACTCAGCAGTAACAGCATGGCAAAACCGCCCATGCTCATCAAGGCGTAAACGATAGTGTAAAACATTGCGGCGGAGTAGCCATCAGGTTTTGCCACCAACAAACCCAGCATCAAAAAGCCCATATGCGAAATCGTGGAATAGGCCAGCATACGTTTGATGTTGGTCTGGGCAATCGCTACGATATTACCCAGGGCAATGGATAAGACTGCCAGGATAATCAACATATTCTGCCAGTCATGATGCAGATCCGGCAATGCTTCACTGAGGATGCGCATAACCATGGCAAATGCAGCCAATTTAGGTGCACTGCCAATGAATAGGGTTATCGCTGTAGGCGCACCCTGATAAACATCGGGCAACCACATGTGAAAAGGCACGGCACCGAGTTTGAAGGCAAGACCTGCGATGATAAAGACCAGAGCAAAACTTAGCAGTTGTGGCTCAATTTGCCCCGTAGCAATCGCTTTGGCAATTTCAGACAGTTCCAGCGTGCCGGTCAGACCATATAAGATGGACATGCCGTAGAGCAAAATACCGGAAGCGAGTGCGCCCAGCACAAAATATTTCATGGCGGCTTCACTGGCCTGACTGGAGTCGCGTTGAATCGCAACCAGTGCATACAGTGATAAGGAAAGCAGTTCCAAACCTAAATACAGCGTCAGCAGATGGTGTGCTGAAATCATCACCATCATGCCGAGGGTTGCCATCAGCACCAGCACAAAATATTCACCACAGAATAACTTATGATTATGCAGATAAGCGCGGGAATAGAGCAGTACGGCGAATACGATCAAATATACAAAGCTTTTCAGCACAACGCTCATGGCATCACTGATAAATAAATCACTCATCAGTAACGTGCTGCTTTCAGGCTGTATACCCAAGGTGAGGATTGCCGCCCCCACCAGCGTGCCTTGTGATAACTGATAAGTTAAATCACGCAGGCGCTCAGGTAAGTAAGCATCAACAATCAAGATGATACATGCCATGGAAAGTACAAAAATTTCCGGCAGCATCAGTGACAAATCAGTGACGGTAAAGTTCATTATACTTCCTTGAAATCAACGCGCGCTTTGTATCGCTTGGTGAACATGATCCAATAAATTAGCAACTGTGACATGCATCACATCTAACAATGGTTCGGGCCAGATGCCAAAAAACAGCACCATCACCGCCAGGGTGGAAAGGATAAAAGTTTCACGACCATTAATATCCGATAACTTGCCTACCGTTTCCATTTTATCTTCGGCAATTGAGCCATACAGCACACGCTTAACCATCCACAGGCTATAAGCTGCACCAATAATCAGCGTGGTGGCAGCCAGGAAAGCGATCCAGAAACCCGCTTCAAAACTACCCAGTATGACCAGAAATTCACCGACAAAACCAGAAGTGCCGGGTAAACCGGAGTTTGCCATGGCAAATAACACCACAAACATCGCAAACAAAGGCATGGTATTGGCGACACCGCCATAGTCATAAATTTGGCGACTGTGTACGCGGTCATACAGCACGCCTACACAGAGGAATAGAGCGCCGGAGATGAAACCATGTGAAATCATCTGCACAATTGCGCCTTCCATGCCCAATACGGAACCATTGCCAATTTGGCCGGTTTTATCATAAATCAGAAAGGCGATAAAAAAGCCTAAGGTGACAAAACCCATATGTGCAATGGAAGAATAGGCAATCAGCTTCTTCATGTCTTTTTGTGACAGTGCGACAAAACCAATATAAACCACGGCAATCAGTGATAACACCACCATCATCCAGGCCAGTTGATGACTAGCTAAGGGCGTAATCGGCAGACTGAAGCGTAAGAAACCGTAAGCACCCATTTTTAGCATGATTGCTGCTAACACCACAGAGCCACCTGTAGGGGCTTCAACGTGCGCATCAGGCAACCAGGTGTGTACCGGCCACATGGGTACTTTAACCGCGAAGGCGACCAGAAATGCCAGGAAAATCAGGGTTTGCGCAGTCATGCCCATTTGCAGTTGATGGAAATCCAAAATACCAAAACTACCTGATTGGTTATACATGTATAACAGGGCAATCAGCATCAACACGGAACCGAGCAGGGTATATAAAAAGAATTTAATCGCTGCGTATACGCGATTAGGGCCGCCCCATACCCCGATAATAATAAACATCGGTACCAGCATGGCTTCCCAGAGCACGTAAAACAACATGGCATCCAGTGCGGCAAACACGCCGTTCATTAAACCGGTCATAATCAGGAAGGCCGCCATATACTGCGCGGGTTTTTTCTGAATGACTTCCCAGCCCGCCAACACGACTAAGACGTTGATAAAGCTGGTCAGAATAATCAGCGGCATGGAAATACCATCCACGCCCAAGTGATAATAAGTATTCAGCGCGGCAATCCAGTTGTGTTTTTCAACAAACTGCATGGCTGCGGTGCTTGAATCAAAACCGCTATATAAAAACAGGGACAGCAGAAAAGTAATCACAGCAACAAACAGTGCAACCGGGCGCACTGTCGCCATATCCTTGTTCTTACCCTGTAACAATACCCAGGCACCACCGACAATGGGTAACCAAATCAGTAAACTTAATAAAGGTAATTCAGCAAACATTCTTTTCCCTTGCTCATAATTTTTTACTTAAAGTAAAAAATTAAAACGATCCCATTAAAAATGGACGAACCAACCTAATAATAATAATAAACCAATAATCATGGCAAATGCGTATTGGTATAACAGTCCAGTTTGCAATTGACGCAATATGCCAGAGATACGGTTGACTAAATGTGCCGAACCATTCACAAAAAAGCCATCAATAATTGTTTTGTCGCCTATTGAGGAGAACAGATTACCCGTTTGGCGTGCACCGCCTGCAAAGAACCAGTCATTAAAGCGGTCAAAACCATATTTATCCATCAGAATACGGTGCAGCATAGAGAAACGATGCTGGATACGCGCGGGTATGTCGGTCCATTTCATGTACAGCATATAAGCGGTGAACACCCCAGCCGCAGCCAGATAAACCGGCGGCTGCATTAAGCCGTGTAAGACAAAACCCAGGATGCCATGATAATCAGTAAAGACCTGATGTTCTTTGGCAATATAAATGGCATCGCCGAAGAAGTTGCCATACAGCAGGGCTTGTAATGCAATAACACCCACTAATACTGAAGGGATTGCCAATAGGATTAAAGGCAAGGTGACAACCTTAGGGGGTTCATGTAAATGTGAACGGGTATGTTCATCCATACGCTCTTGACCGTGGAAGGTCAAAAAGAACATACGGAAAGAATATAAAGCAGTGATGAATACACCAATCACCACGGAATAATAAGCAAACATGGCACCAGGACGGTCTGCTTCATAGGCAAAATGCACCGCTTCAATGATGGCATCTTTGGAGAAGAAGCCTGAAAACCCAGGGAAGCCGATAAGTGCCAAAGAACCAATTAAAGCTGTCCAGTAGGTAATGGGCAGGTATTTTTTCAGGCCACCCATTTTGCGCATATCCTGCTCATGGTGCATGGCGATAATCACCGAACCTGCACCCAGGAATAACAATGCTTTGAAAAAGGCATGGGTCATTAAATGGAAGATTGCGGCGTTATACGCAGAAGCGCCTAAGGCCACGGTCATATAACCTAATTGTGACAAGGTGGAATAAGCCACCACACGTTTAATATCATTTTGTACCAGACCCAGGAAACCCATAAACAAGGCAGTAATTGCACCAATGACTAAGACAAAGCTCAGTGCCGTTGTGCTCAACTCATATAAGGGCGACATGCGCGCAACCATAAAGATACCCGCAGTCACCATGGTGGCGGCGTGAATCAAGGCAGAAATCGGGGTCGGGCCTTCCATAGAATCTGGCAGCCAGACATGCAGGGGGAATTGTGCGGACTTACCCATGGCACCGATAAATAACAGGATGCAGATAACCGTCATCAACGACCATTCAACGCCGGGAAAGACCTGTATGCTAATACCTGCCAGATTATTGGCATTGGCAAAAACATCCGCATAATTCAAGCTGTTGAAATACATCAATACCGCAGCAATACCGAGCAGAAAGCCGAAATCACCGACACGATTGACCAGAAATGCTTTTAGATTGGCATAGACGGCAGTTTCACGTTGAAACCAGAAGCCAATCAAAAGATAAGAAACCAGGCCAACCGCTTCCCAGCCAAAAAATAATTGCAGGAAGTTATTCGCCATCACCAGCATCAGCATGGAGAAGGTAAACAGAGAAATATAACTGAAAAAACGCTGATAACTGTTTTTGCCTGCACCACCTGGGCCAGACCAGTTATGCTCATCGTCTGCCATGTAACCAATGGTATAAATATGCACCATCCAGGAAACGAAGGTAACCGTGACCATCATGATCGCGGTCAACGAATCAATCAGAAAACCGATTTCAAAAATACTGTTACCGCTGCTAAGCCAGGTATATAAAGTTACTTCTTTTGCAGTACCGTCCGCAAAAGGTAATAAGCCATCTAGTACCACCTGCTTAAAGACAACAAGTGACAGGATAAATGACAGACCGACCCCAGTAATGGTGATACGGTGTGCAACTTTGCGGGAAACTGAAAATAACCCGGCGAGAATAGCACCTGCTAAGGGTGCCAAAACAATGATTAGCGCAATGGATTCCATGCTAGCCCTTCATACTGTTTATATCTTCGACATTAATCGTGTGTTTGTTACGGAACAAGACCACCAGAATTGCCAAACCAATTGCCGCCTCAGCAGCCGCAACCGTGAGAATAAAGAATACAAAAACCTGCCCGGCAATATCTCCGCTGAAGTGGGAAAAGGCAATAAAGTTCATATTAACGGCCAGCAACATCAGCTCTATGCACATTAACAGGATAATAATATTTTTCCGGTTCAGAAAAATACCGGCAATACTGAGACAAAACAGTACTGCGCCAACGATTAAGAAATCAGATAAGGCAAGCATGATAAATCCTTTTATTGCGCTTTTTCAGCAGGCATTTTCAACACTTTAAGGCGGTCATGAGCAGATACTTCAACCTGACGCGCAGGATCCTGGTATTTATTTTGACGTTTAGAGCGCATCGTCAAAGCAATTGCAGCCACCATCGCCACTAATAAAATAACTGCGGCAATTTCAAAAGCATATAAATATTCAGTATATAACACGCGACCTAAAGCCACGGTATTGGGTACAGTGGATGCTGTATCGGGAACCTGGAATTTATCCAGACCAAAATAATTAGGGCCAACCAGCAGCAGCATTTCTATTAAAATCAATGAACCGACCAAAGCGCCAACCGGGAAATAACGTGCAAAACCTTCTCTTAATACAGTCAGATTAATATCCAGCATCATGACCACGAATAAAAACAGCACCATAACTGCACCGACATACACCAGCACCAGGGTCATTGCCAGAAATTCAGCTTCCAGTAATAACCAAATGGCTGCTGAAGAAAAAAAACTTAATACCAGAAACATGGCAGCATGAACCGGATTTTTCACCGTAATAACACGCGTTCCTGCAAAAATCAGAATCCCTGCAAAGAGATAAAAAATCAGTTTAATCATCAAATTATTCCGTTATAAAACACATATTCTGTAAAAATCTAAATAGCGTGAGATTTTGCTGGCTTTCAGTGCTGTAAGCGCTGAATGAAGTCTAAATCGAACTCAGATGATTTACTTGCGCACCCGTTTTACCAGCTTGTCATTTTTATAATAACGCTTGGCCTGGAGTTTACCTTTTTTATTATATTCTTTGGAAACACCATCTATTTTTCCATCACTAAATTCATGCACCAGATATTTTTCTCCGGTCGAATAAAAAATTGTTGCAGCAATTGGTACACCATTTTTAAATGTCCAATCACCCTGTACCCGACCATTTCTGAAATAACCTTTAGCGCTGCCATTTTTTTTGCCACCGATATAAGTACGTTCTGCTTTGAGTTTACCGTCAGGAGCATATTCTTTTTCCATACCTTCCTGAATACCACCAACCAGATGGCGTTCGCGGAATAGTTTGCCACTGGAATGGAACTCACGCACGACTTCATGCTTTTTATTTCTTTTATAGGTAAATTCGTATTCGATCTGACCATCTTGACGATAGCGTTTTTCAGCCGTTAATTTACCTTTTTCATAAAAAAACTCAGTTTTTAAGTTATTGTTTTCATGAAATTCTTTGCTGACACCATGACGCCTGTTACCATCGTAGTTATAGATAAAATGTACTGCACCCGATGGATATTTTTTAATCTCTTCTTTTGCTAATACAGCCTGCAAGGGCAATAATAACAAAATGGAGAATAATACGTGTTGATAGCGCATACATAGTCTCTCATAAGTATTCTAACGATAAGGCGCATCTTGCGCCCGGTCCGCAGCTATCTGAGGTTCAAGCTCATCACCAATCGCCAATAACTTGTCTTTGGTTAAGAGCAAATCACCTTTAACTGCGCCGTGATATTCAAATTTTCGGGTTTCAACAATGGCATCGACTGGACAGGCTTCTTCACAAAAACCACAAAATATACATTTATATAAATCAACATCATAGCGCGTCGTGCGCCGACTGCCATCATCACGCGGCTCCGCTTCAATGGTAATTGCCAATGCCGGACAAACTGCTTCACAGAGTTTACAGGCAATGCAACGCTCTTCGCCATCAGAGTAACGACGCAATGCATGATGACCACGAAATCGCGGTGACATTGGCGTTTTTTCTTCAGGATATTGTACGGTTATTTTCGGTCTGAAAAGATAACGCCATGTGACACTCATGCCCTTAAACAATTCATGCAGGGAGAGGCTTTTAAGATAATTAAAAATGGCCATCTGTCATACTCCAGCAGTAGAAAACCAAGGGGGTAATTCTACTAAAATAAGGATACCCAGCACTAAAATCCAGACAATTGTCAAAGGAATAAACACTTTCCAGCCCAATCTCATAATCTGGTCATAACGATAACGTGGAAATGTTGCCCTCAGCCACAAAAACAGGAATAGGAAGATACTGGTTTTCATCAAGAACCAGGCAATCCCCGGTACCCAGGCAAAAGCAGTTTCCAACATTGTACCCTGAAAAGGGGATAACCAGCCACCCAGAAACAACAGTGCAGTTAAAGCAGCTATCAGAATCATATTCAGATATTCTGCCAGGAAAAATACCGCAAACAACATGCCTGAATATTCTACATGGAAACCGGCGACAATTTCCGACTCACCTTCGGCAACATCAAAAGGTGCGCGATTGGTTTCAGCCAGGCCAGAAATAAAATAAATCAGAAATAAGGGTAATAAGGGCAACCAATACCAGTTTAGAAAACCATAGTCACCGCGTTGAGCATTGACAATATCACTCAGGTTCAAACTGCCTGCTGCCATCAATACGCCAACCAGGGCAAAACCCATCGCAATTTCATACGCAACAATTTGTGCGGCAGAGCGCATGGCACCGAGAAATGCGTATTTGGAGTTGGAGGCCCAACCCGCGAGAATAACGCCATAAACGCCCATGGAAGTCATTGCCAGAATATACAGCAAACCGGCATTAATATCGGCAAACACCCACTTATCATCAAAAGGAATGACAGCCCAGGCAGCCAAGGCAGGTGCCATCGTTAAAGCAGGCGCGGCAACAAATAAAAAGCGGTTAGCGGTGCTGGGGAAAATAATTTCCTTAAACATCAGCTTGACGGCATCGGCGATAGGCTGCAACCAACCGCGTGGCCCAACGCGGTTAGGGCCGATGCGCACCTGTATATAACCGATGATTTTGCGCTCGGCATAAGTTAAATAAGCAACGCCCAGCAATAAACCGGCAACGGTGATAACCAGTAAGGGTATGGTTATGATAGGTAACTGCCATAATACGAGAATTACGCCAGCCAGCAGAAAAAACAATAAACCAGCAATAATACCAATCGGTTTAAAGGGCATTGAAATCTTCATTTAAAGCACCTTAATCTGAATTGCGCCATACCAATCCGCCAGTGTCGAGGTCTCTGATTGTCCCCCGTACAATAGCACACACCCTGGGCTGACTCTTGAGTCCAATACCGCATTAAGTTCTGCCTGTCGGCCATTTTGTTCCAGTAACACAGATTGCCCATCCTGGATATTCAGCTTTTCAGCATCATCCGGGTGTAAATGTGCACCGCTGGCTTGTTTGCCATCAGTCGTTTTTTGTAATACCGTAGCGCGACGCACCATGGCATCCGTGGCATACATGCCCATTTCTGTTAAGCGCTGCAAACCATTGTTGTTCGCACTTGGCAGTGCCTCAGGTAGCGACCAGGCATTTTCCTGATCCGGTACAATATTTTCCAGCATTTGACTGCGCATCTCGCTGGCAATTTGATCCGAAGCGGTATACTCAAAGCCTTCAAGATACAACAAATTAGCCAGTACACGCAATATTTTCCAGCCGGGACGTGCTTCACCTGCGGGAGAAACCGCGCCTGCAAAAGACTGCCAAATCCCTGCGGCATTCACAAAAGTCCCTGAAGTTTCTGCAAACAAGGCCTTTGGTAATAAAACGTCGGCATATTCTTGCATGGTTTCAGTTTTAAATGCACTCAGAGAAACCACAAAATCGGCTTGCTTTAAGGTTTCAAGCGACTGGGTACCATTCCAGCTATCCAGTTCAGGCTCTAAATCAAGTAATAAATAAGCATTGAGGGGATTGCTTAACATGCTGTTTGCATTTTCCCCTGCCTGAGTGACAACTGTTCCACCGACACCACGATGCGGCAGGACGCCAGCTAACCAGGCTCCGGCACTGTTGCCAGCTTCACTTAAATAGCCTAATTTAGCCCCGCTTAGTTTTGCAATCAGACCGGAGAGTCCGCGTAAGATGGCAAAATCCGGCTGAGAAAAGGCAAGCTGGCCTAATAATAAGCTTGCATTTTCTGCTGTCAGTAAGGATTTTGCAATATTTTGCTGCGTTTCACTGGGACTGACATTTGCCAGTAATTTTTCAGCATCTGCATCAGTTGCGGTTTTGCTTTCATTGCTTAATGCTTTAGCAATACCTGCCAGGGCTTCCACCATCTGGCTGGGCGCTGTAATAATTTTTTCAGCAATCGGCAGATTAAAATCATAATCAACGGGATTGAGCAACATCACATCGGCAGCAATCGATTCATCAATCTGCCCGACCCGATTATAAGCAGCCTTGCGTAAACGCTGATTTAATAAAGGTTGCTCTTTGCGCAGATTGGAGCCAATGACTAAAACACTGTCACAATCTTCTAAAGCTGCAATTGATTGTCCCAAACGCGGGAACAAGGGGGCCATATCCTGATCGCTGAAATCAATCTGGCGCAAGCGGTGATCAATGTTATCACTGCCCATGCCACGCAGCATTTTCTGGAACAGGTAAAGCTCTTCCAGGGTTGCCGTGGGGGAAGCTAAACCACCCAGGGTTTTGTTTTGATCGTTAATGACCGCTTTCAGACCCGCCACAACAAATTTTAACGCACTTTCCCAATCTGTTTCCTGCCACTGACCTTCTTTTTTGATCATAGGACGGGTTAAACGATCTTCAGCTTGCAATGCACTATAACTGAAACGATCTTTATCTGATAACCAGACTTCATTAACCGCTTCATTTTCTTTAGGCACGACGCGGAAAACTTTATTATTACGAATATGGAAATAAAGATTGGAACCCACAATATCATGTGGCGCGATGCCAGCGCGTTGCTGCATTTCCCAGGCTCGCGCCTGAAACCGTGAGGGCTTGGCAGTGAGCGCGCCTACCGGGCAAACATCAACCATGTTGCCGGAAAGTTCTGAGTCGATGGTTTTTTCTATATAAGGGCCAACCAGCGTGTGTTCGCCGCGTCCGGTTGCGCCCATTTCCGGCATACCGGCAATTTCCCGGCTGAAACGCACACAACGGGTACAGTGAATGCAACGGGTCATCTCAGTTGCAATCAATGGCCCCAGGTTTTTATCCATCACCACGCGCTTTTCTTCTGCAAAGCGTGATACATCGCTACCATAAGCCATGGCAACGTCTTGTAATTCGCATTCACCGCCTTGATCGCAAACTGGGCAGTCCAGCGGATGATTGATCAGCAGAAATTCCATGACTGATTTCTGTGCGGCTTTGGCCTTATCGGATTGGGTGTGTACCACCATGCCATCCATGATCGGCGTTGCACAGGCAGGCAGGGGCTTGGGCGCTTTTTCCACATCGACCAGACACATACGGCAATTAGCCGAGATTGACAGTTTTTTGTGGTAGCAAAAACGAGGAATCTCAATACCATTGTCATCTGCCACGTCGATCAGCATTTGACCTGACTCTACCTGGTATTCCTTTCCGTCAATTGTGATCGTTGCCATCAAATTTTCTCTTAAAAAATACTATTGACCGTTGACCTGGCTTTTACCATGCTCAATCATATACTCAAACTCACCACGATAATGCTTGAGGAAACTAACTATCGGCATTGCCGCAGCATCACCTAACGCGCAAATCGTTCGCCCCATAATTTTATCGGCTACATCATCGAGTAAATCAAGATCTGCCATCTTGCCTTCCCCGTGTAAGATGCGATGCAAGACTCTGGATAACCAGCCAGTGCCTTCACGACACGGCGTGCATTGACCGCAGGACTCTTCATAATAAAAATGCGCAACACGGGCTAACACTTTAACCATACAAGTGGTTTCGTCCATAACAATCACGGAACCTGCGCCCAGCATGGAACCCACTTCAGTGATACCGTCATAATCCATCGTGGCATTCAGCATAACATCGCCCGGTACCACAGGGGTTGAAGAGCCACCTGGAATCACCGCTTTCAGCGTATGACCATCGCGCACGCCACCTGCCATTTCCAGTAATTGAGAAAAAGGCGTACCCATTGGTACTTCATAATTACCGGGTTTATTGACATGACCGGAAACTGCAAATAACTTGGATCCCCCATTATTGGGTTTGCCCAAATTCAAAAACCATTCTCCGCCATTGGCTAAAATAGAAGGGACTGAAGATAAGGTTTCTGTATTATTAATCGTTGTGGGTTTGCCATAAAGTCCGAAAGCGGCGGGAAATGGCGGCTTAAATCGTGGCTGGCCTTTTTTGCCCTCTATGGACTCCAGCAAAGCGGTTTCTTCACCGCAGATATAAGCACCCGCGCCACAATGGGTGTATAAATCAAAATCAACGCCGCTGCCTAAAATATCCTTGCCCAGCAAACCCGCTTCATAGGCTTCAGCCAGTGCCGCTTCAAAGCGATCAAATGGCTCATAAAATTCACCACGGATATAGTTATAACCCACAGTTGCGCCAATGGTATAACCCGCGATAATCATGCCTTCAATCAAGGCATGAGGATTATAGCGCAGAATATCGCGATCTTTAAAAGTACCCGGCTCGCCTTCATCGGAATTACAGATAATATATTTCTGTATACCTGCCATTTTTTTTGCGCTGGCTTCATCCCGTGGCAACATAAAACTCCACTTAAAGCCTGTTGGGAAGCCTGCACCACCACGACCACGCAAGGCTGAAGTTTTTAATTCTTCAATAATTTCAGTCGCTGGTGTTTTTTCTTTTAAAATTTTGCGTAAAACTTCATAACCACCTGCACTTTCATAGGTTTTCAGCGTCCAGGGTTGATCCAGATGCATAGTGCGGAAACAGACTTCATTTGCCATCGCTATTTACTCTTAAATTAATCTTCATAGTAAGCACATCAACACCTATTCTTGTCGCTATTAAACTAGGAAAGTTTTGAAACTTTATCAAATACCCAATTCAAGCTATTAAATGTTTTTTGTAAATTATCAGTTGCGGAAACTGATACAGGGTCTACTGTGAAAACATTATTTTCCAATTTTCCAAATTCCCACATTTTCCCTGTTGTCACAATACCATAACAGGAATCTGCACCTGACAGGGAAGATGCAACCATTTCTGCAAGCGCTTGCGCCCATCCCTCATCAAAATTATCCCGTTTGGCTTCTATAATGCAAAGTGAAGGCTTTGCCATACCGCCATATTTTGTTCTTGGTGCAATTAAATAATCAGGCTCGCCAATCAGTCCTTGTTGTTCATCAATATTATAAGCAACATGAGACCAAACTTTAAGTTGCGTATAATTTTCAGCAACAGCATTAAGGATTGGACTGATAACTCGCTCACAAATTGCAACTTCATTAATAAAGCTCATGCCGTCGTTTATACTGTTTGCAATCAGAGTGTATAAAGCTATCGATATGTTGGCTTCCTTTTGCTTAATAAAGGTAGATTTATCAGCAACCTGAATATCAAACTTGCTGGCAACCTCGACAACGGTTTTAAAATTACTATAAGCCATTGTTACGCTTGCACCTAAATCTATTGCTAAAAATATCGATTAATTTAGCTTGCCAATAATCTCATCAACTTTTTCAGTGGTGAGATTTTCATAATATTCTCGCCCAATCGCAAACATAGGCGCGCCACCACAAGCCCCCAGACACTCAACTTCTTTTAAGGTAAATTTATTATCTGAGGTGGTTTCACCCATTTTAACGCCCAGCTTGTTTTCAAGATGGGACACAATCTCATCAGAACCGCACAACATGCAGGAAACATTGGTGCAAACACAGATTTTATGCTGCCCAACAGGTTTATGCTCATACATGGAATAGAAGCTGGCGACTTCATAAACAGCAATGGCTGGTATATCCAGATAATCAGCCACCGCATCCATTAATTCTGTTGTCAGCCAACCGCCGTTTGCATCTTGCACAATCGTCAGGGCAGGCATCACCGCAGACTGCTGACGCTCAGCCGGATATTTTTTTATCCAGTGATCGATTTCTGCACAAATATCTGAAGATAATAGAGCTGATTTGCTTTCTGACATTATAATAAAATCTTTGAGTTTTCAGGGGTATCAGCGATCAATTTCGCCAAATACAATATCCTGCGTACCAATAATTGCAACCACATCGGCTAACATATGCCCTTTTGCCATCTCATTCATAGAGGCAAGGTGAGCAAAGCCCGGCGCACGAATTTTCAGGCGGTAAGGTTTGTTTGCGCCATCGGATACCAGATAAATACCAAACTCGCCTTTAGGATGCTCTACGGCGGCATAGGTCTCTCCCGCCGGGACGCAATAGCCTTCGCTAAACAGCTTAAAGTGATGGATTAAAGATTCCATGTCACCTTTCATATCCTGGCGTTTAGGCGGGGCGACTTTATGATCATCTAACATCACCGGGCCATGATTGTTACGCAACCAATCAACACATTGTTTAATAATCCGGTTGGACTGGCGCATTTCTTCCACGCGCACCAGATAACGATCATAACAATCGCCGTTAGTACCCACGGGAATATCAAAATCCAGATCCGCATACACTTCGTAAGGTTGTTTTTTACGTAAATCCCATGCTACGCCGGAGCCACGTAACATCGGCCCGGAAAAACCCATCTGCTGCGCGCGCTCAGGAGAAACCACGCCGATATCCACCGTACGCTGCTTCCAGATACGGTTCTCGGTAAGCAGGGTTTCGTACTCATCCACATAACCGGGAAAGCGCTGAGTAAAATCTTCAATGAAGTCCAGCATGGAACCCTGACGGTTCTCATTCAGGCGTGAAACTTCTTTGGCATTATGCCATTTTGAGGTCTGATACTGCGGCATTTGATCGGGTAAATCGCGATATACGCCGCCTGGACGGTAATAAGCCGCGTGCATTCTGGCACCGGAAACCGCCTCATAACAATCCATCAAATCTTCACGTTCACGAAACGCATACAGAAAGATGGTCATGGCACCCACATCAAGTCCGTGAGTGCCTATCCACATCAAGTGATTCAGGATGCGGGTAATTTCGTCAAACATAACCCGGATGTATTGCGCGCGTTTGGGTGCTTGCACACCCAGCATATTTTCAATCGCCATCACATAGGCATGTTCATTACACATCATCGACACATAATCGAGTCGATCCATGTAAGGTACACTCTGATTAAACGACTTATATTCTGCCAGCTTTTCAGTGCCACGGTGTAACAGCCCAATATGGGGATCAGCGCGTTCAATCACCTCGCCATCCATTTCCAGCACCAGACGTAGTACACCATGTGCGGCAGGGTGCTGAGGACCAAAGTTCAGCGTATAATTGCGAATTTCAGACATAATAATTATTTCGTCTCTGCAATAGCTTCAGAATTATCGCTCTAGTGAGCAGGTTGCGGGCGGATAACACGCGCGGTATTCACCCGCATCTCAATACTGACCGGTTCATAAATAACCCGGTTCTGCTCAGGATCATAACGCATTTCCACCTCACCAATAAGCGGGAAATCTTTGCGGAAGGGATGACCAATAAAGCCATAATCCGTCAAAATACGTCGCAAATCAGGGTGACCTTCAAATAAAATGCCGTACATATCAAAGGCTTCGCGTTCATACCAGTCAGCCGCAATCCAGATATCACGCACTGAGGCCACACATGGTGGCTCACTCTGCGCATAAGCCCGTAAGCGTAAACGCTGATTTTTTTCCAGTGACAGTAAATGATAAACCACTGCAAAACGTTGCCGACTATCGCTTGCTTCCTGAGCAATACCTTTACTGACCGCGCGGCTGAAACCACTACTGCTGCGTTCAGTTTCCCAGTCAGCCTGACCATATTCCATATAATCAATGCCACACAAGTCCATCAATTGGCCAAAACCAAACTCATCGCGCAACGCCAGTGCAACATCTAACAGCGCATCACTTTGAACTTCCAGGGTGATTTCACCCAAATCCAGGTTGCTACTTAGCAATTGCTTGGCAAAACGAGACTCTAAGGCATCCAGCAAAGTTTGATTTTTATCGGACATAACGGCAATTCAACTCAATGACATTTAGATTGCGTATTAAGCGGCAATCGTATTGGTTTGCTTGATTTTTTTCTGTAACTCCAACACCCCGTACATCAGGGCCTCGGCAGTTGGTGGGCAACCCGGAATATAAATATCCACCGGCACCACGCGATCACAACCTCTGACAACAGAATAGGAGTAATGATAATAGCCGCCACCGTTAGCGCAGGAACCCATGGAAATTACCCAGCGTGGCTCTGCCATCTGGTCATAAACCTTGCGTAGCGCGGGACCCATTTTATTCACCAGGGTGCCTGCAACGATCATCACATCGGACTGTCTGGGACTGGGGCGGAATACCATGCCAAAACGATCCAGGTCATAACGCGATGCGCCCGCCTGCATCATTTCCACTGCGCAGCAGGCAAGACCAAAGGTCATAGGCCATAAGGAACCGGTTCGTGCCCAGTTAATCAGTGCATCAGCATTCGTTGTGATAACACCTTCCGGCAAAATACCTTCTATTCCCATTCCAGCGCCCCTTTTCTCCACTCATAAATAAAACCGACCACTAAAATGGCCAGGAAAATGCTCATTACTACAAAACCATATAAGCCGAGTTCTTTGAACACAACAGCCCAAGGGAATAAAAAGGCAATTTCCAAATCAAACAGAATAAACAGAATTGCAACCAGATAATAGCGCACGTCAAATTTCATGCGGGCATCTTCAAATGCCTCAAAGCCGCATTCATAAGGGGATTGCTTTTCTTTATAAGGTTTATGCGGTCCTAGAATAAAACCCGCCAGAACCGGCCCTATACCAACCAGCAGACCCACCAGAATAAACAATAATACGGGGAGATAATTTTCCAACATACTGTAGACTTCTCCATACAAATTCGCTGAAAAAGCATAATATAACCTGAATTCGGTGTAAGTTCGATCAATGCCAAAGACACTGAAAGCCACTTCCATCTCATGCTAAGTATTAATAGCCTGCTTCACCAGATTTTAGAACGCGCAGTCTAAGGGGAACAGGCCCTTACTGTCAAGTCATTCTCATTAAAATCATATTAGTTTACGGTTTAATACTTTGAAACCGCAAACCGTAAACCGTAAACTACAATTACTCCTGAATCGCTGCCAGCGCATCTACCAATCGTTGCACAGCAATCACCGTCAAGTCATCCGGGGTTTCGCCTTTGGGCGCGTTTTGTTTGGGCACGATAGCACGTTTAAAGCCGTGTTTACTGGCTTCATGCAGACGTTCCAGGCCATTGGGCACGGGCCTGATTTCTCCAGCCAATCCTACTTCGCCAAATACCACCAGATCCCGTGGTAGCGGCTGGTTGCGCAGGCTGGATAAAATCGCCAGTAATACCGCAAGATCAGCACCCGTTTCATTGAGGCGCACACCACCCACCACATTGACAAACACATCCTGATCATAAGTCACAATATCGCCATGACGATGTAAGACCGCCAGTAACATCACCAGGCGATTTTGATCCAGTCCCAATGTCACCCGGCGTGGGTTGGGCGCATGGGAATTATCCACCAGGGCTTGCACCTCAACCAACAAGGGACGGCTGCCTTCGCGGGTGACCATGATGACACTGCCAGCTACCATATCTTCATGGCGTGACAGGAAAATTGCTGAGGGGTTTTTAACTTCGCGCAGTCCTTTGTCTGTCATTGCAAACACGCCCAACTCATTGACTGCGCCAAAACGATTTTTCACCGCACGTATCACCCGAAAGCGGCTGCTGCTATCACCTTCAAAGTATAAAACAGTGTCTACCATATGCTCCAGCACACGCGGCCCCGCCAAAGCGCCTTCCTTGGTGACGTGTCCAACCAGAAATATGGTGGTGCCGGTTTGTTTGGCAAAACGTACCAACTGCGCGGCAGACTCCCGCACCTGACCAACGGAACCGGGCGCAGATTGCAACACTTCGGTATGCACAGTTTGAATGGAATCAATGACCATGATTTTTGGCTGTTCTTTGCTTGCCAACTGTAAAATGCGCTCTATGCGGGTTTCTGTGAGCAGACGTAAATCCTGACTATCCAGCCCCAAACGCTGGGCGCGTAAGCTGATCTGCTGTGGTGATTCCTCACCCGTAACATACAAGGGTTGCTGCCCACTGGCAGACAGATAACTTAATGTTTGCAACAACAGCGTCGATTTACCGATACCGGGATCACCACCGATTAACACCACTGAGCCATTCACCAAACCACCGCCCAGCACCCGATCCAACTCTTCCAGACCACTGTGTACCCGGGTTTCTGCAACAGCTTGAACGGTTTTGAGCAAACAGATTTCCGCAGCATTACCCGCATAACCGGCAAATCGTGCTTGTTGCGGTGTGTTTGCTGTTTCCACCTGTTCTTCTTGCAGGGTATTCCATTCCTTGCACTCAACGCATTGGCCCTGCCATTTGGGCGCACTGGCACCACAGGCACTGCAACGATAGACGGTTTTTATTTTAGCCATGTTTTTTCCCGGATTTGCCGTGGTAACAGTGATAAGATCAAGCGTTTTTCTGTCTTTTATGATAAAGGATTTTTTATGTTTACAGGTATTGTTCAAGGCCAGGCCAAGGTGCTGCGTTTTGAAAAAAAGTCACAAGCCGCCCATCTGGTATTGGAATTACCCGCAGACTTACGCGATAAAATCGCATTAGGCGGTAGTATTGCAGTCAATGGTGCTTGCCTGACAGTGACCGCATTTGAAGGCGCGCAAGTCAGCTTTGATCTGATTATGGAAACCCTGCGGGTGACTAATCTTGGCGATTTACAGCCTGGTTCTTTAGTCAATGTCGAGCGCGCCGCAAAATTTAATGATGAAATTGGTGGACATCTGCTGTCAGGACATGTTCACACTGTGGCAGAAATCAGCGCAATTGAACAACCAGAAGACAACCGGGTATTGACCTTCAAGCTTGAACCACAATGGCAAAAATACATTCTGAACAAAGGTTATATCGGTCTTAATGGTTGCAGCCTGACCATTGCCGAAGTGCTGGAAAACCAGTTTAAGGTGTATTTAATCCCGGAAACCCTACGCATCACCACTTTTGGCGCATTACAAACCGGGGCGCGGGTAAATATTGAAATCGATACCCAAACGCAAGCAGTGGTGGATACCGTGGAGCGTGTTTTAGCGCAACGGGAAAATGCTTAAAAAACAACACCATCAAATTTTGCGTATTATTCCACAATAATCTATGTGGTTACGTTAAAATATTCAGCCGAATCTACTTTAAAATTATGGAGAATAACTAAATGAGTAATGATCGTTTTACCCTGAATGCCCAACTGGCTCAAATGCTTAAAGGCGGCGTCATTATGGATGTTACCACCTCGGAGCAGGCAAAAATCGCCGAACAAGCCGGTGCTGTTGCGGTCATGGCTTTGGAGCGGGTTCCTGCTGATATTCGGCAGGAAGGTGGGGTATCTCGTATGTCCGACCCCGCCATGATTAAGGAAATCAAAGCGTCAGTGTCAATTCCAGTGATGGCTAAAGCGCGTATAGGTCATTTTGTCGAAGCTCAGCTACTCCAGGCTTTGAAGATTGATTACATTGATGAGAGTGAAGTATTAACCCCGGCAGATGAAGAATATCATATTGATAAAAGCCGTTTTGAAATTCCCTTTGTGTGCGGTGCCAGAAATCTGGGTGAAGCCTGTCGGCGAATGGCTGAAGGCGCGGCAATGCTCCGCACTAAAGGCGAAGCAGGTACTGGCAACGTAGTTGAAGCAGTCAGACACATGCGCGCCATGAACCACGGCATTCGTCAACTTAAAACCATGCCATTGGAAGAAGTCAGCAGCTATTGCCGTGATGAAAATATTCCCTATGAACTGGCGTTGAAAATTCGTGAACTGGGTCACTTGCCTGTCGTCAACTTCGCTGCTGGTGGTATTGCCACGCCAGCGGATGCCGCACTGATGATGCAGTTGGGCTGTGACGGCGTTTTTGTGGGTTCCGGTATTTTTAAATCTGGCAACCCGGCAAAACGTGCCAGCGCCATTGTCCAGGCCACCACCCATTACAATGACCCGGAAAAATTAGTGGAAATCTCCATGGACTTGGGCGAGCCTATGGTTGGTATTGATATTCCCACCATTCCTAAAGAACAAATACTGGCGGAGCGTGGTTGGTGACACGTATTGGGGTTTTAGACCTGCAAGGCGGTGTTGCAGAACATGTAGAACATCTCAGACGCTTAGGCGTCTGCGCCGTGCGGATAAAAAAGGAAGCAGACTTTGAAGGCATTGCAGGACTCATTATTCCTGGTGGAGAAAGTTCCTGTATCAGCCGTTTATTGCGATTGTATGGATTGGAGCGCGTCATATACACGCATTACGCTGCTGGACTAAAGCTATGGGGAAGCTGTGCTGGCGCTATTTTGTTAGCGAAAAACATTATTGGCGAAGAAACTTCACATTTAGCACTCATAGATATCGACATACAAAGAAATGCTTTTGGCAGTCAATTGGATAGTTTTACCATTGAGGAAAAAATACCTGATATTGATGAAAACCCAATACCTTTAACTTTTATCCGGGCACCTAAAATCACCCGCTTAGGGGATGGGGTTCGTGCGCTGCTGACTATGGGGGACTATGTTGCAGCCGCAGAAGATATGCAAACCTTAGTCACCGTATTTCACCCGGAACTCACCCCAAACCTGGCTTTTCACCGCTACTTTTGCCAAAAGTGCGGGCTTGATATTGAAAATAAGACTGGGCAAGACATGGCATTCGAGTAGTTGAAAGCATCATAGATGTAACAAAAGGTTTAGCTTAAACCCTGTCTATGCTGAAAACTCAGTAAAGGGTATTGCCGTTCTCTTTGCAATTATGTGATAATAGAAAAGAGAGTAATACCATCAGACTACTCGCTTTCGTTGCCAGCATTGAAATTACTTCAAGGATGCTTTATTCAGATAATCCAATTATCTGACAGGCGCTGGCTTCACTTTAAATCTGATTGATATTTTAATAGAGGACCTATCTATGGATACAAGCTACTACAATGCAGTAGATAAAATGGAAAAAATTAACGTTGATGCAGACTACAAAGTAGGCTGGATGAGTGGTTATTTACATAACCCAGAGCGCGAAGAACAGCTTCTCAATGAAGCCTATGAAAGCGGTTTTGAAGATGGTGGCAACGGCGAAACCGGTAATTTTGATAAATGGGCAAAATAAGCCTGCCGGGTTTTGATTGAAAAAACAGGACAATATTTTTATAAGATATTGTCCTGTTTTTTTATGGAGAATAGAGTTATGGCTGTCGTCATGTACAGTACGCAAATCTGCCCCTATTGTGTTCGAGCGGAGCAGTTATTACACCAAAAAGGTGTAAAAATAGAAAAAATCATGGTTGACCGCGATTTTGATGCAATGACAACAATGATGGAACGCAGTCAACGCCAAACCGTACCCCAGATTTTTATCGGTAATTACCATGTTGGTGGTTATGACGACCTTGCCAGACTGGAAATGGCCGGGGAACTGGATGGTTTGCTGGCATCTGACAATTAAAAACCACATTTATTACAATTACTTGTAGCAAGTTGTGGTTTTTCGGCTACACATTGTTGCAATTTCATATAAAAAATCTGGACGAACCTGATTGCGATTGTTAGAATAGGCCTTGAAATGAAATTTGGCATTGTATTTGTCATCAAACAATGATAGCCACTTTGCCAGCGCATTGATTCAGTTTTTTTAACTTAGTTAAGGATATATTCATGTTTAACCGTACTTCTCACCCAATTTATATGGGTTTGGTTGCAGGTGCGCTGCTCAATGTGGCGACCCCGGCATTTGCTGTTGACAGTGTAACTGCAAAAGCCGTTGCTGATGGCATGGCACCACCAGTTTATCTGGTTGACAGCCAGGGCGTACCCACCAAATCCGGCAGTCACAATCCTAAAGCCGATCCAGCTATGTATGATTGCGTTATTGGTGCTCACAGCATGAACGCAGCAGATGCAAAAAAATACACTGACTACAGTGAATTTACCGCAGATGCACTGAAAGCATTTGAAGCTAACCTGGCTGTTCTGAAAGGATGTGGTTACACCGCACCTGACAGCGATAAAGATGGCGTGCCTAACTATAAAGACAAATGTGCAGATACTAGTGCAGGTGCCAAGGTTGATGAAAATGGCTGTAAAATTATCATCAAGGTAACTGATGATGACAGCGATGGCGATGGCATTCCAGACAGTCGAGACAATTGTGAAGGCACCCCACCTGGCACTAAGGTTGATGCAGTAGGTTGCGAAGCTGTCAGCATGATAGTTGATGCCGTTCTGACTGAAGATCATATTCGTTTTGACTTTGATAAAGCGATCCTGAAACCAGCAGGCAAGGCCATCGTTGATAAAATGGTAAAATTTCTGAGCGGTGATATAGTGCATGTGAAGAAAATCATGGTTGACGGCCACACCGATAACACTGGCCCTGCTAAATACAACATGGGACTGTCTCAGCGTCGTGCAAAGTCTGTAGCGGATTATATTTCTGCTGGTGGTATTCCAACTAACCTGATGGTTATTACCGGTGAAGGTGAAAGCAACCCAGTTGCCGACAACGCAACCCGCAAAGGTCGTTCTACCAACCGTCGTGTAGAAATCACCATCCATAAGACCAATAAACAATAATTACATCGTAATTAAAGTTTAAAACAAAAAATACCCCCTGCTTGGGGGTATTTTTTTAGGTGTTACTAAATTCTGTAATGGTTTATACAAAACTGGTGCAGTGATTAACAAATATTGATACTAACTAAATTAGTAACCAATATAAGGGATTTATAATAAACTAAAAGCTTAAACCTTCCAGGCTTTTAAATATGAGTTATTAGTCATATTTCATGGCTAGTATAGTAACCGGTAAAAATGAATAATAAAAAACTGTTGCAAAGCCTGGTCTTTTATCCAAATATTATTACCGGTATTTGCTGGTTGTTGTGCTAGTTACCCATATTGAACGAAGGTTCTCACCCTATTGAAAACCACACCTTTAAAAATAACAAAGTTTAAATATTAGTTATTATCCTTATAAAGAATAATATTCGAGTAGCAATGACTAACATTAAAATCTCAGATTTAAATTTTATTATATTCTTAATAGCCTACCCTAATTTGCTGAATGCGGAAATATTTTCACCGATGGCAGATGATTTTTTAGGGCCAGAAGAAGAGCTTAATGATACTATTGAAAACTCACCAATATCATCAAATTACAATAATATAGATAAGATCCTCAACGTTATTAACTTAGATGTATTGAGGCGTAAGACCTATAATCAAATAGATCAACACGCCCGAAAAACCCCTGAAAGTGCCGAGAAAACACTAAAGAACTTAGCAGTCTATTTGACTCAACCTGCAACAAATGAATTTGAGAAAGCTCGTGCAATTTATGTCTGGATTACCCACAATATTACTTATAACACAGCAGACCTTCACAGTGGATACTTTACGAACTTGAGTGCCGAAAAGGTGCTTCAAAACCAACAAACAATATGTGAAGGATATGCCAACCTGTTTCAGATGCTGGGTAATTACGCAGGTCTTGAAACCAGAAAAATTACTGGGTACTCAAAAGGGTATAGTGACTTACTTAAGGTCATTAGCAGCAGCGATAGCAACCATGCATGGAATGCTATCAAAATACAAGGTAACTGGTATCTCATAGACTCAACTTGGGGAGCTGGGTATGTGGATGGAAAAAATACCTTTGTAAGAAAATTTAATGAGCATTATTTCCTGGCCTCCCCGAAAGAATTTATATATACACACTTTCCTGAAAACAGCCACTGGCAACTGCTTGAGAAAAAATTGACATTTGAAGAATACACCAACTTAGTTTATCTACGCCCTGCATTTTTTGATAACAATCTGTTATTGAATAGTCATTATAAATACCTTATAAAAACCAATGATGAACTTACAATTATTCTATCTGCTCCTGACGATGTGTCACTACTTGCTGAATTAGAGCAATATGGAAAAAAATTAAATAAATCTTTTATTACGATAAAAAAGCATGGAGAAAAGCGTTATATACAAGCTCGACTTCCATATTTTGGAGATTACATACTACGCTTATTTGCAAAAAGATATCAAGACACTGAAAACTATAAGTGGGTATTAGACTATAAAATAGAAACGGGCTTAGAGCAATGAAGGAACGATATCTAGCATATCTATCTTTATTCCTAACATTGATTGGACTTATTATTGCCATACCAGGAAGTGTGAACACTTGGCAGCCAATAGTTGAAAAGTATGCCATAGAATTACAAAAAATCTATTACACCATTGTGGATGAGGAAGAGGATAATCTCAAAGAGTACCTACCTATTGAGGATATTCCCCTCCCCTCCCTGATATATCAGAGCAACTTGACACCAAAGAGCTTTGATATAATCAGTCTTAAACCACTAAAATATTACCAGAAAAATATGACTCTTGCCCATTTTCCGCACTTTGCAGGATTTTTATTCCCATTGTGGGTAAATTTTTAAGTTGAACAGTTATTTCAGTATTACTATTAGGCATTAATGTATGAGCACCAATCCATTGCCGATGCTCTAGCTCACCGGAAGGTTTATCCATAAGAGCGAGATAGATATCTTTGGTTTGCACTTCTTGATTACTTGTATTTGAGAGGTAGAGTGTCATTTTATTATCATAATCTCTATGTACCCATACCGCTTCAGCATCAGCTCGTCGCACCAATGTGGAAATTTTAATATCAAGGGCATCTTGAATATCATCGTACACTTCAATATCTGGCGATGTGTTCGAAGGGGCGGCACCCGAAACTGCCGCCTGAATATCACCATATTCTTCTATTGGGTACGTTTTCCTTGGAGAAGACGGAGCAACCGCTATAGACTGCTGCCAGGTATTAGCCATCTCAGGGGTTAATTCAATAATATCCAAGGCATCAACCACTATATCAAGAGACTCCCCTATATTGCGCAACGCCTTGGGCTTTACCTTTGAATTATTATTTACCCTGGCATTTTTACTAGAATGTTTTTTGTATTTGGAAACAAGGCCACCACCGATCCGCCGCCTTGCACTTGACTTGACTGATGAGCGAATTGATGTTCGTAAAGCAGAACGAGCCGCTAAACGCAATAAAATAGGCCAAAAAGCCTGTCCGGATAGAGGGGATAATGTTCCGATGCTACAACCAGTCAAAGCAATAAGTTTTAATACTTGGCGACGTTTCATTGCTGTAAATAATGAATTTCCCTTCTGATTTGTGGGTGGTAATGACGTGAGTACCGCTTGATTAATCAAGTTAGTACGAATTTGACTGATAGTTATATTCATGACAAAAAACCTTGCTATTTTATTGGGATAGACAGTATATTATTGCAAGTAAATGAGCATAATGAGCATGCAAGTTGGAATATATTACGTGATGAGTCTTAAAATGAAAATAATTTTGGTTATCCACTTATTATCTCATTAGGTTTTGAAACAAAGGGGATTGTTGATATATACACTGGCAGCAGAGATAGTGATGATATCCAGAAATTACGAGACTCTCTCCCAGCAAGCACCATAAAGCTGGGTGCTGATTTTTTTCGATGTAAAATTGTATTTTATACCGTATGAAGTAGCCAAAAATAGCTACTGAATGCTCAAATTTATAACTTGAAATGGCATGTTTTTAATATTAAGCACTAAAATTCATGTTTAATATAAAATATAAAAATACCACTCCATATAAATCAATAGGTTATAAAATACATCTTATAGAATCAGCACCCATAAAGCTACTGGCTAAGAAACTGATTTAACAAATCATATTGAGTATTTTAATTGCACTATGAAGTAACATATTGCTCAGTTAGCTAGGAGGCTGTCCGAGAACAGAGGCCGTAGCGAGGGAAAGCTGGTTTGAGGCAGATTTTTTCATTATTTGAGGCGAATATTGGGTATATTTAACGAAAATAAGGGAGAAATCTGACCAAATCCAG
>NZ_JAUCGJ010000108.1 GCF_030378065.1 Candidatus Venteria ishoeyi
CTAAGCAATAGACAAAGAACTCCCTCCACCACAGTGACCAACTATATTTCCCAAAATTTTAATTTCACACACTTAATCTAAAACCAAGCCTAAAACACATATTTTTATAACATGCTAAGAAGTATTCGGGGCTAACGCACCCCGCTGATTGCCATAAATCACACTCAGCCAAATATCTTCCCAGGATTCAATAAAATAATTCGTAAAGAAGCCACGTAATTTTTCCCATAGTGAAGTTCTTGAATGAAGCCGGTTACGTGCAGCCTGAAATAGTGGGCAGCAGGCTTCTTGTATTTGGTCAATTAAAAACATCAGCAGCATCAGATAACCAAACACCGTTGCTAAGTGCTGTTTGCCGTGCCCATAGTTGTGTTCCAGGTTGTATCCTTGATTTTTAAGTGTGTTGAAGGTCTCATTTTCGACCTTCCAGCGGCAGCGTCCTGCACGCATGACCCGGCAAACACTGCGCCGCGTCAATTTAAGGTTAGTAATCCATATCCAGCTATGTGGTTTCTCCTCATCTTGTTTAATTTCCCAAAAATTCAAAAGATTAACTTTGATGTCTGAGTGGCTCGCATTTAATGATAGATTGTTTGTCCAGCAAAAGCCTTGTGTCAAGCCATCTTTAGTTTCTTCATATTCTTCTGCTTTGCCTGCTACACGACACTCGATATATTCATTGACTAAATTGACGTGGTCGCTTTCTTTTGCCACCAAAATGTAGTCAAAATTCAGTTCTTTGAGCAGCTTGATAAACGGCCCTTTGGAATAAATGCCATCAGCAGCTATGATGATTTTCCGCTTCGGAAAAAGCTTGCGTATTTTCGGCATCAGACGCTTGGCAGCGTTGATTTCACAGTCATTTTTACTCGCATCCTTTTGTTTGATAATCGGTTCCGGTGCAAGTGGCAGTACAGTTTTTTTGTTCGGGCATGCTATCACTGCCGCTAACATTTGATGGTAATATTCCACTGTCCCGTCTGAATGCGTGCGGGTGCAACAGTCCGGGCAACCGATACAGTTGGAGCTGTATTCTCCCGTTGCATCCAATAAGATGACAAGTGCCCCCAGATATTTGAATTCTCGTAGAACACCGTTGCGTTCAAGACTTCTGTGTAATGTGTCAAACCCCTTAGCAACCTGTGCCGGTTCCACAGGATCGAGTATTGTCCGCATCTGCGTATCGCATGGGGCTTGTCCGGAAACACCATACAATGTCTGTAAATTGTGTTTTATATGTGCTTCTTCGCGATTTTCGTCAAATTTGAGTAAAGATGGGAATTTCAAACTGAACACTGCTGCACCTGACATTAGCGTATCAACCAAGGAATATTCTACACTTGCAGTGCGATGTTCGGGTATTTTGGTAAATGTTTTTCTGACTGCCTCAAGTAGGCGTTTTACTGATAGGCATGAAGATGCCTGAATATCATCGTATGACGGAATTGGAGGTAAGGCTTTTGGCATAATTCTATCTTTTATGGTGTCTATTTTTCCTATATTTTAACTCATTTTATGCTGACCGGGAATTGCTGC
>NZ_JAUCGJ010000015.1 GCF_030378065.1 Candidatus Venteria ishoeyi
AGAGCAAAGAACGGGTATTGATTTATTTAAGTGCACGTAAACAAGGATATGCGCGAGAAATTGCCCAATTCTTTAACACCAGCGTGACACCCATCCAGAGACAACTGGATTTACTGGAAGAATACGGGATTTTATATAGTGAAACGCAAGGGCGAACCATATTATATGCACTCAATCCACGCTATCCACTCCATAAAGAACTCCGGCTATTAATGACCAAAGCCTTACAGTTTTATCCTGCGGAAGAACAGGAGAAACTGACGATGGAACGCCGTCGCCCACGTAGAAAAAATAAGCCGTTAAGCTTATGAAAAACTTTGAAAACATATCAAGGGGAATTGCTTTTATTAATTGTGACAGACTATATTAAAGATCGTTTGAGTGCTTATTTTTATTGGGATAATCAACAACCTTTTGTGCAGGCGGTAAATATTGCCAAAGAACAGGTTTTTGATTTGGAAAATATTCGGCAATGGGCTGAAGAAGAACACAGTAGTTCCCAGTCAGAATCGTGTAACACACTGATATTTAACGCATATTAGAATATTAGTGCTCACTAAGTTGTAAAAATACAACCTGGTTTATCAATGACTTGCAAGGCGACCGGGAATTGCTAAGAAGAACATGAACTGGAAAAATTTACTACATTTGAAAAAAAATTTATAGATAAACCCCATCTAAGTTGAAAATCACAATTTTTATCATTCCCGTGTACGTCATCCTGCGTAGGCAAGGACTGGAATCCAGGCATTGCAAATAGCGGCTGGATACCTACCTGTGTAGGTATGATATTAAGAGAAAATTTTTTCTGATTACAGGTTCCGTGAAATGAGTATTTTTATTGAAAAAACCCGCATTCGTAATTTTCGTTCTTTACGGCAAGTTGATATCACTCTCTCACCTAATGTCACGCTTTTGGTTGGTGCCAATAATGCCGGAAAAACCACATTCTTACGCGCCTTAGGCATTGCCCTGAATGCTGATCGTCGCTTTATCAGTCAAGACGACTTGTTTATTGATAAAGATGGAAATGCTCTCGGTGAGGATGAAAGGGCTATTTGGATTGATGTAAAAATCGTTCCTGCTGATGGTCGTAGTGAGTTTGACGATTTGTGGCTTGATGCATTTGGAGTTGACGCAAAGATAGATGCAAGTGGTCAGCAGTTTTTCGCATTCAGAACGCAGATAGAATTTGGTGTACTCAACAAACAAGCGCAAATAAAACGCTATGTTATTAACACTTGGGAATCTAATTCCGCTGACGAAAACTCGGAAGTCTCTGCGAACTTATCAGGTATTCCATTTCATTTTATTGATGCGCAACGGGATTTAAATGAAGACGTGCATCAGCGTACTTCTCACTTCGGCAGTTTAACCGGCAAAATTGAATATGATCAGGCTCAGCGAAGAGCCTTGGAAAATGCGCTTGCGCAGCTTAATGAAGATGCGGTTGCCAGAAGTGCAGTTTTATTGCATTTGCGCACTTCCTTGGCCGAACTCAATAAAACGGTGCAGGAAAGAGGACGCGGGGTTGAAATTACCCCGTTTCCAAAAAAAGTACGCGATTTACACAAAGGCATGAAAGTGCATTTTCAAGATGGTGGATCAGATACCTTCAGCCTTGAATATCACGGTATGGGTACGCGCAGTTGGGCATCTTTGCTGGCATTCAAAGCTAAAGTCAGTTGGGATTCTGCTGAAAAACAGGAAGAAAATGAACCATTTTTCCCTATTTTGGGTTTAGAGGAACCTGAAGCGCATTTGCATCCTAATGCACAGCGCCAGGTTTACCGGCAACTTGCGGAAATTAGCGGACAGAAAATTATCAGCACACATTCGCCTTATATTGCGGCGTTGGCGGATTTGTCTGAAATACGACATTTTTACAAAGCATCAGATATAACTGTATTAAATAGAATTGATACTGCAGCATTAAACACTGATGAGCGTAGAAAGTTAAAACGAGAAGTGCTTCAAAGTAATGGAGAGTTACTCTTTTCAAAAGCAATTATCTTATTTGAAGGGGAAACGGAATCACAGGCTTTACCAATATTTGCAAAAAAATATTGGAATATGGATCCATTTGAAATGGGATTAACTTTTATTGCTGTCAATGGTAATAACTATAAGCCATTTTTATTGCTGGCAAGCGCTTTCAATGTTCCGTGGTTTATTTTTAGTGACTATGATAAAACTGGTATAAAGAGAGGGGTTGATAACGCACTTTCTGATATTGGTTTGGATTCTGCAATGCCCCACTCAAATGCAGTAAAACTAAATATGTCGATAGAAGATTACCTCATCTCAGAGTCATATCAGTCTCAACTGAAAGCAGGTATTAATGCGTGGTACGCAGTTACAACAGCACCGGATACCGATCAGAGGCAAATAGACGCTGGAGTTACAAAAATAAACAGTTATACGGATGAAAAATTGTTACGTGACATATCCTCTGATAATGGCAAAGTTCGATATCCTTCTTTTTGGGCTAAAGAAATCATAAAGTTATCTGATGATCGTGCTATCCCTCCAAAAATACGAGACCTTTTCAACGCAATCAGCACAACAACACTTCATCCAATACAAGAGCAAATATCCAATGATGCTATCTGATGAACAGCAATATATTGTTGATACCTGGACTACTGACGGCGGCGCAATGCTTGTATCCGCCTCCGCCGGTAGCGGAAAAACCCGTGTATTGAGTGAATCAGTTCGGCGTTTGTTGGACTTTTCGCCGAAAGAAAAATTCCGTATTCTATGCCTGACTTTTACGAATAAGGCTGCGGAAGAAATGCAGGATCGTCTTAAAATTGTCAAAGGTATAAAGGGCAGGGCATTTATCAATACCATTCATGCGTTTGGTCTGGATGTTATCAAAGCTTATCGGCATGAACTTGGTTATATTGATATGCCGCATATCGTCGAAAAAGATGCAGACCGTAAAGATATTTTGAAAAAAGTGTTTCTACAAAGTCCTATACTTGAGCCATATTTTATGCACCTTGCTGAAAACTCACAGGAAAACAGCTTGGAAGTGCATCAAAAGAAAATACTGACAAATTCTTTGGTATGGATTTCCAATCAGAAAAAAAAACTGATTTTCCTTGATGATGATGCAACAGAATACAATGGCTGGAAACAAGAGCACTTTCACTTGTATAAGCTATACAGCCAACACTTACGTAATCAAAACCTGATTGAGTTTGATGATATTTTGCTATTGGCCTGGAAGCTTCTTTCCATTCCTTCTGTTGCATCTATTTATCAAAGATTATACCGCTATGTATTAGTCGATGAAGCGCAAGACTTAAATTTTACCCAGTATCAAATTATAAAAGTTTTATGCGGCGAGAATATTCGCAATATTTTGATGGTAGGTGATGCTAACCAAGCCATTCATGGTTATGCAGGGGCAAGTAAAGAGTATATGTTTACTGAATTTGTGCTAGATTTTTCCGCCAAACAAGCTAAGATAGAAAAAAATTATCGCTCATCTCAAACTGTATTAAATATAGCGAATACAATCATAAAATCTACACTAAATGATAGTAAAAATCAGTTTTTTAAAGGCATAGGTGAAATTCATAGCTTTGCAAATGAAAATGAAGAAGCACAGTGGATTGTTAACAAAATAACTAAGTTACTTAATTTGAACTCAGGTGAATTTGATGGTTCTGTCACACTAGATAAAATTGCTGTCCTGGCAAGAAATCGCTTTGTATTTTCAAGTCTTATTAATGTACTAGATAACAGTATTTTATCTTCTAGATATTTACTAAAAAAAGGTACGGATAGCTTACAACCTGAATCAATATTGATGAAATTTTTTGATTTAGGAATGAGGGTTATATGCAACCCAAAAGGTGATGTTTATCAGCGACAGTTACTTTCATTAGCTAGACTGGATTTTACTAAAAACAAACATACTACCGGCTTAGAGTTTCTTAAAAAACAAAAACTATCAATATACCCTCAATTGATAAATGCTTGGGAAGCTATTGATAAGAGTCATTCAAATTTCCCTAAAGCGCTCGATATGTTGCTTGAAAATCAGAGTGAGATTGACGATAAGGAACGTGAATATGCCCAAAAAGATATAGAAGAATGGCGTGCAGCATGGAAAAAATATATCACTAATACTCCTCCCAATACGAGAACTTTGGCTGACTTTCGGCGCTATACCGTGATGGGATTTAATAAAACTCATAGCACAACGGAGCAACTTACGCTTGCGACAGTCCATACTTCTAAAGGTCTTGAGTTTGATATTGTCTTTTTAATGGGTATGACTGAGGGTACATTTCCTGACTATCGCGCAAAAACCCAACAGGCGCTGGATGAAGAAAAAAATAATGCTTATGTAGCTGTCACAAGAGCAAAACGGCATATATATATCACGTATCCTCGGCAAAAAAGAATGCCTTGGGATGCTGATCATGTACAAAAGAAATCTAGATTTATTTGTAAATTATATGAATCTAAGCACGAATAAGCCGGTATCCGTTCAACCCGGTAGGTGGGCGAAATTCCGTCCAATGCACTTTGTGTTGTTACTGAACTGAAAACTCCGAAAAACTATTCTGAGATACCAACATACGCTTGCATCTCGGAATAAAGCTCATCAGAAATATGATGTTGCTCTCTGAATTTATGAATTTATTGACACTTTCTGCTATCAGCAGCTTTTTCAAACCTTGAAGAAAAAAGTAACGTGTAACCTTTCCTTTACCACCGCCTAAATCGCAAATCATTATAATCGTAGCGTTTTTTGTTAGTTCAGAGTCTATTTCATAAAAGTATCCGCCCACAAAAAAGCAGATGGCTATGATGTTCTTTATCGATTCCCAATCTCTGACTTGAAATTCTTCCCAGCCAAGCACCTCCTTCAAAAATTTGAAGACTGACTCAATCTTGCTGCGCAGCAAATAAATACGATAAATTTCTTGTGCTTCTAGATAAGAGTTGACCTCAATGGTCGTCATCAACAGCATCGGTTCTTTGTATAATTTTGAGCCATCTCTCTTATATAGCGTGGCACGGATGGTCGTATAATTATGACCATTTAGGTTGATTTTATCCCATTCTATTAGACACTTAGCATTTTGATAGCATTTGCCTTTTAAGGTAAGCTTGTTGATTAGATACACTTTCTGATTGGCAAACGTACTGTTGATTAATTTGATATGGACTTTTCGCCCCGTGTCTGGATTGATTTTCGCCTGGTTGGAATTGCGGCTTTTTTTAACGCGCACAACCGCATCATCACCCAGTTTGTCTTTGACGAACTCTAAGTATTCAATGCTGTCAACCGCTCTATCATGAACGTGGCAAAGCGATATATCAGGGGATGCTTGCTTAAAGGCTTCACTTTGTTTTTTCAGGTGTTTTTTTAGAATCACGCCCATATTGATAAGGCTTTCATCTTCTATTTTTTCCGCTATTTCAGCTTTTCTTATCGGGTTTTTGATATTGTCTTTGTGATAATCCTCCAGCTCCTTTTTGCAGATAAAATCATCATCTTTATTGCTGAAAACACTGATGTTAGACAGTGTCAGATTCTTTTTGCGCTCATCTAAAATCACGCTATTTAACGTGGTATAACCGTTAACTATCTTGCCATCCAAGGTTCGAACTTTGCCCTGGTTTTCCTGCTTTGAAGCATGAGGTTTGCGAATATCACAATGGTCACTAAAAATATACAAGCGACTGTTATTACATAGCTTTTCAACGCTATTTTTAATCAAGGCATTGGATATTTTTTCATCATCTAAAACCAATTTTAAAGAATTATCTATCAACTTTTTACTTCTCTCAAACTCACGTTTGTCATCACTAATTTGCCATAATTTTATCGTCTTGTTTTCAACAATTTTTTTAAAAGGTTTTCAGCTTTTTTTACGACTCTTGTGTCAATAAAACAGCTAGTTACCTTGTTGATATATCCTGTTAATGTCATGTTTTATCCCTACTTATAGTAGTTTAATTTAGTGATTGCAGTCAATTATAACTGCAATATAGTTTTTCGGAGTTTTCAGTAGCTTATGATGGTGTAAGCTATATTGATTGACTTTGGTGCTGGCTATAGCCTTCGAGGGAAGGGTTAATTACCAACAATATCAATCAATTGGAATTAACTAGGGGTTTGAGCAACCACCGCTTTCCCCCAAACCCCCGATTAATTCCAGGCTAACGAGTGCGGGTCGTGATCAAGCCTCATGTGAACCGAGCCATCGCCAAGGCATTGGGGCTAATTTGTCCAAAGTCCAATTTATTTAATTCAGGAGAAATTCAGTACACCCACATAAATAACTATGTGATTTGTACTTGTAGAGTGGATTTTTAGTAACAGTAATTGCGATAAGCTGTGCAGATGGTTTGCTGTTCATGCCAAAAAAATACACCTTCTAAATATTCAGGGCATTGATACTGAGTTATTTTTTGTTTGAGCAAACGCAAAGCGGTTGCTGCCACCAGCGAGTCGTGGGTAACAAAGACATGAATTCCTGCTTCAGTCCCTGTAATATTCAGCATATGCTGCACCAACAAGTGCGCTGCAAATGCTGGGTTTTCCATACCGGACAATACTTGCTCACTATTTACTAGGAATAGCATCATGCTTTCATGTCCTTGTTCTTGCCAATGCTGTCCAGCTTGTTGATCATCTAAAACATATACTCCTGGATCACCCAGCAATCGATCTGGAAAAATATTTATTTCAACACCGCTACCTTCGCGTAAGGCTTCGGATGTTTGTATACAACGCAACAAAGGACTGGAATGCAGTGTTTTTAGGCGTGAACTCAATTGCTTACCAAGTTCAATTGCTAGTTTTCTACCTTCAGGAATGATGGGTACATGATAGCAACTTTCATTAAGAGGTAAAGGTTCACGTACTGAATGCCTTAATAAGAGTGCAACCGGGCGATCAGCAGGTACTTTTTTTAGCCAGAGCAAAGTACTTGTTGGGATTCGCCAATGTGAATCGGTTCTCATTCTGCCTCCCCTACTATCACACTGGGTAAAGCATTGAGCTTATGTACGGCTGATAGCTTGAAATTAGCTTGTGCTAACAAATCCTTATAGCCAGATAAGCTACGTTCTCGCCCACCTGTAGCCATCAATAAATGTAAATCACATAAACCTCCTGCTGAATTATCTTCGGGCAATAACATCTCTACAATAAATACCTGTCCACCAGAACATAATGCTGTATGTGTACGTTGTAAAATATGTAGCGCATCGCTATCATCCCAATCATGTAAAACACGCGCTAATATCACTGCATCAGCGTCGGTTTCCCAATCAGAAAATAAGTCTTTTTCTAAATAGCTTAGGTGGGGATTTGACGGTATCTGTAGTTTAGCCTGAGCAATGACTTCAGGACGCTCCAGCAAAGTAACATGCATATCTGGATAGGTTTGTAATAAGTTATTCGTCAACACCCCTAGACCACCACCAGCATCAATAACATTTTCATTACCTTGTAAGCTCAATACAGTGAGCACTTCAGAATAATCATGTTGTGCATAGCTTGACAGCATTTGATGGTGGCGTTCTCGGCGTTGTTTATCATTTGCTACATTGGCAAAAATCATTGGTTTTTGCCATTGCCCATCACACTTTAATGCTTCAGATAAACTCATCCACATGGATGTAAAAGCACCTGCATACTCTTGTGCTGCGCCTGCCAATGTTAACGGATGTTTAGTTTGTAAATATTGACCACGTTCAGTGCAATACCAGGTATCTGTGTCTTGCTGTACTAAAGCTAATTCAGCCAAGGCTCGTAATAAACGCTGACTGCGCTCAACAGTTAGCCTACAATTATTAGCAATAATTTCAGTATTTGCTGGTAAGTTATCAAGTACACCTAATTCCACTGCGGAAGCAATGGTTTGAGTACGCCAAAAGCCAACCATATCTGCCGACAATTCAGCAAATTCACTGCGTAGAGCAGGTCTGAGTTGAACCAAGGTTTTACCTGTTTCATCAATTAGTTCTAAAGCACCGTTAAAGCACTCAACTCGTGCTTGCCCATTGTAGAAAGGTTCGACGGCGGTAAATCGATGTTTATAAATTGGTTTACCCTGTTGGTTAATATGCATCCAGCCCGCCTCATCTCTAGCGCGAGCAAAGCCTTTGTGAAAGACATCTAAATCTAAAAACCAAACTTGATGTAGGTATTCACCTTGTGTATTGATGTGGGTAGAATAGCCATTATCTGCCTGCACAACGGCAATATCCGTGCGAAAATCCCCTGCATAGCACCAACGCTGTGCATAAGCCTCTTTGCCATTAGGCTGAATATGCCAATACTCACCAGCGGTATTGCGCACACTACACCGCCTGCCCTGAAAATTGCCACACCAAGCATAGTTTTGTGGAGAAATAGCCGTACCTGTGGAATCAATATGATACCAGCCATCAACGGCAATAACTGCTGCCAAGCCTTCATAAAAGCCAAAGGTGCGCTGGAAATGCTGTGGGTAAGCGGCTTTACCGTCCGGGTGGATATGCCAGGCTTTATCATTTAAGCTCACAGCGGCAAGCCCCGGTGGATGAAAAGCCAGCACTTCGCTAAAGCGTTGCTCGTAGGCCGGAGTGTTTTGCCGTAGATGATGAGTATTATCAGGTGCGGGCTGTAATTTTTGCCAACTCATTGGCTCTCCTTAGGCTTACGCATATTACAAGCAATACACAATGGTTGTTGCTGGTAATTTTGCTGCAAAACTTGGTAAGCCTCGCTGTACCAGATGGCGGCCAAGCTTTGTTCATGCAAATTGCCAAAATTGCCTAAGCTACGCCGCTGTATATCTGGAGCACAGCAGGGATCAAAACGCCCTTGAGTATTGATCCAGGCTTCTTGTCCTAAAAATGGACATTCACCATCGAGCATCAGGTTTTGTGTTGCTTTGACTTCTAAGGGGTAAATGTTTTCCAGTAAAACTTTTTTTCCATTTGGCAAGCGGTCTGTTTCAGCAATAGTTTGCGCTTGTTCAACGACTTGATTCCAACGCTCTATCGCCTCTGCGTTACGGCGCAGAGATAGTGGCTCAATTGCTGAAAAATGCGCCCATAGGTGATGACCTTTCACCCGATCCACACCTAATTGTGCTGCCAGCTTGATGATGTCGGGCAATTCTGCCAGATTCGATTCTAAAAAGGTCAACTGAAATGTGATACGGCAATAATCGCCGCCTTGTGCTGCCTGTTCATTTCTAACTTGGATAAAGTGTTTAAGATTGTTTAAGGCTTTATCCCAACGCGCCCCCAACATAATTTTTTCGTGAGTTTTTGCTGTTGCACCATTCCAAGAAAATTTTACATCAGAAGTCACTGGTACAATGCGCTGCGCCCAATAGTCCACGCCACCTTTACCATTATGCTTGGGAAAGCTGCCATTAGTAGTGAGATTGAGTTTAACTTGATACTGCTGACAAAGTTCAAGAATACGTTCAAAATCATCATATAACAGTGGTTCTCCCATAGTTGAAGGAATTACCTCGCGCAAGCCTAAAGGTGCTGCTTCAGCAATAATTTTTTCAATCAAGGCAATCGGCATCCGCCGCTTTTGGCTTTGTGTGGTGCGCCGATTGGGGTTATGTTCTGAATGCTCTTCACACATGACGCAGCGAAAATTACAGTCATCTGGGTTGGTATCAAAGGTGATGCGCCAAGGGCTGGATGCTTGGTTAATCATGTTGCAACACTTTGTGGTAAATCGCTTCAATATCCTGTACATGGCTGGCTAAATCGGGAATATTGCCGTCTTTGCTTTGTGCGTAGCCATGTTGTCCAAGACGCTGCGCCAGTGCGGGATCATCAACAAAAACCTGCATTTGTACTGCCATATCATCAAGATTGCGATGCTCAAAACACAAACCATTGACTTGATGATGGACGTATTCACCCATGCCGCCTGCATTCGCGGTAATCACAGGGACTCGTGCTTGTAAGGCTTCATGAATTACCAAGGGCGAGTTCTCCACCCATACAGAGGGTACAACGATGGCATCTACATGATTAAATACATCTTGTACAATTTCTTGATTACGGTATTCACTACGCCACTCGATGTGCGCGGCTTTATCGGCTGGCAAAACCTGAGCTAAAGTGCGTAAGGCATCCGTCTCTTGTCCTCGTGCTCTGCCCCAAATGCGTAATTTAGCATCACCATTCACTTTCCCAAACGCTTGAATTAACTGATGAATACCTTTGGCGGGGATATGTGTGCCAATATAGCCAAAAGTAAACGGCTCGCCAGATAGTCGCTTGCGTCCCTGCAAACGGCTGACATCAAAACCATAATCTAAATAACGTAGTTTACTTTCAGGTAAGCCGAAATCATCACGATAACGGTTATGGAGATAACGTGCAGGTGCAATAAATACATCAACTAAATCCACCATTTCGCGTACATGCGCCATGCGTCGCGCCACCCAATCCGTCCAATAATTCACATCTTGCTCATATTCTGCCTCTGCACCAGAAAAATACCGTGCATAACAATGCTCAGCGCATTTGCGATCTGCTTGTCCCTCGCAAGCCGCCCATAAATTGTGAGGTTCTTCTGGAAACATTTGCATAAATTGCCCACGTGGACACATCAGCCAATAATCATGCAAGGTATAGACTATAGGAATCTGGTGTTGTGCAGCTTGTTTCACTAAGGAAGTAGATAAATGATTAAGATGGCCAATATGTACGACATCAGGTTTCAAGCTATCGAGTAATTCGGTAAAACGCTGATCTACAATTGTGTGGCGATAACGATCCTTATAATTGGGTAAATTAATGATATGTAGCTTAATTTGTGGTTGGTCTGCATCAAATTCTTCACGTAGAGTGTAATCCGGCGCAAAGGCATTTTCTTCACGAGTAAACACATGCACTTCATGGTGTTGTGCTAGACCATGACTGAGGGTTTGTGTATAGACTTCAGAACCTGCGTTATAACGCATCGGATAACCATGAATTACTTGTAAAATTTTCATGCAATGACCTCTGTTGTTGTGATTAATTCAGCCGTAAAATCTGCAATTAACTGTTTTAAGCCTTGCTCGATTGAAATTTGCGCTGACCAATTGAGCAGAGTTTTTGCACGGGTTGGATTACCATAAAACTTAGCCACATCAAAATTACGCTCTTTAGCTTCATGAATTTGTGATCTGCCTTGGCCTAACTGATTTGCCAGTGTCGCCAACTGCCCCAAAGTCGTTGCGTTGCCCGTCAACAAATGAATCGGCGGTAAATCCCGTACCCCAGCCTGCAAACGTTGCACAGCCGCCAAAATACCGCGCACCGTATCGCTGACATGGGTAAAATCAAAGGTATGATTTGTGCCATCGACACGCATTCCTTGCCCTAAAGCGGCTGCGTGAGCAAAAGCTGGAACGACCCGATCAGCATGATCCTTTGTACAACCATAGACATTCGACAAGCGCACAATGGCGGTTTGCAAGCCGTGCTGACGCGCTCCCAAAACTGCATTTTCTGCGTCACGTTTTGCATGAGCATACACATTCATCGGCTGCAACGGCATATCTTCATGCACTGGCAGACTTTCAGGTTGTCCATAAACCTCGCGGCTACTGGAAAAAATCACCCACGGCGGAGTTGTTTGTTCTTGCGCAACTTGCAGTACATTTCGCATTCCTTGGAAATTAGTCAAACGACACAGTTCAGGAGCTTGCTCGCCCCAAATCACTCGCGACACAGCAGCGAGATTAATCACTCCAACACAGCCCTGCATTGCCTGACGTAAGGTTTCTATCTGAGTAATATCGCCATAGTTTGCGTGTGTTTGTGGATAGGTTTTATCAAAAGCAATGACTTGGAAATGATGCTGGGATAATAACGGGGATAGGGTACGACCGATTAAACCCACTGCACCAGTAATAAGAATTTTAGACATGGATATTCTCCAAAAAAATACCTGCAAGCATTGCTTACAGGTAAATTTCAATCAATCAAAGAAAGTTAGTGAGTTTTTTTGTGGTTAGGATTTAACTGCTTGCCACGATCACCCTGAGCTTGATCGTATTGAGGATTTGTGCCAGGTGTCCCCTTATTGGGATTTTTAATATTGGCTTCATTATCTTCAGGTTTTATTTTCTTGCCTGCTTCGATAATGTAAGGAATATCTTGGATTGGTGGCATTTCTTCATATCCGCGACTTTTCCAATAAGCGGTGTGGCAGGGATTGAGTTGATTAGCGTGATTATCTCGCGCAGATTGGTCAGTTAAATGACTCATAATTAATGCTCCATAAATTAATAAATCTTCTCGGACAACTTCCACCGCATAACAGAGTCTCTACACGGCTTTTTGAGCATAAAACCAGGAAAGTGTCTTAGAAGAAAAAAAGTAAGGTCAGTTTACATCGGTAACTATTTAACGTTCTGCCAGACTCTGTATTGGATGGCAGATAAAACCACGTAAGCTATTTTTAAGGATAAATCTGAGACTACAAAAATGCAACTTTAAAAATAAAGACAGACAAAGAAAACCCGACCAACAAATTCTCCCACCGTTCCCAAATTTAACGGTAATGGTGGGCAAAATGCTGGTAAAGCACGTACCGCAACCCAATATTGTCACGGCATTTCGCCCCACATTTTTGCGGTATGATACGGCATGCCTCATTATATCCGCATGGAACAACCGGGCGGCTGTTATTTTTTTACCATTGTCACTTATCGGCAGCGATGCTTTTTGACTGATGAACTGGCACGGCATTTTCTGCATGAGGCGATTATCAAAATCCGGCAAAACCACTCTTTTGAAATTGATGCCTGGGTGTTGCTGCCGGATTATTTGCATTGCATCTGGACACTGCTAGAAGGCGATGATGATTATTCTATCTGTTGGAATGTCATCAAAATCTTGTTCACCCGCCGTGCAATACCGCATTATCACAATATCGAATGGATGAATGCATCAAAAATCAAACACTGCAAATCAACGCTTTGGCAACGTCGCTTCTGGGGGCGCATCATCTACGATGACCGCGACTATACTAACCACGTCGATTACATCCATTACAATCCCATCAAACGCGGCTGGGCCGAACATCCTCGCGATTGGTCATATTCTACCTATCATTGTTAAACTTGCTTTAAACTGAAACGACTACTAATGCAGCAGCACTTTTGCATTTTTATCAATAAGCACGGCACTGTTGTACATCGCTTCCCCGTCCCGTTCCGGCCAACCGGTGACAATTGCTATGGCATACTTTTGCGCAATGTTCTGTAATTGCAAAATAGATGCGCCATGAACTGGCTCAGATAGTGTATGGAAGGTTCGGGCATCCAGATGATAACCACTGATAAAAAGTTCTGCAGTAATCAGCATATCAGCGCCTTGCTGTGCTGCGTGACTGGCATATTTTTCAATGTATTCCAGGTTACGCTGTTTTTCGCCTGGAAACCCATTTGATTGCAGTATGGCTATTTTCATTTTAAATATCCCGTTCTTCAACATCTGCGCAGGCATATAAGCTTGCCCCGGATACTGCGATTTCCACCTGCTCCTGAACTACAGTATATAATAACGCCTAACAATAGCGGCTTAACGGTATGGAATCAAATATGAATCAGTGCAATATAAAAAAATTAATCATCGGTATTTTATTATGGGCAGGTGTTGCTGCTGTGCAGGCAGATTGTGTGGCAGAGTATACACCGGGGACAGGATTGGAATCTGGACGCCTGGAAATTCCATGTTTGCGGGTTTCCGGCAGTGAAGATGCCTTGAGTGCAGGTTTACGCCAGGAAGGTGGCAAATTTGCGGTTGATGCAGTCGTGCTTAAACCGGAGGCGGTATGGGTTGAGCCATCAAGTGTTTATGATGGTGATACCTTTCGCACTACTATTCCAGACTGGCCGGTATTTTTTGATAATATCCGTATTCGTCTCGCAGACATTGATACACCAGAAATCAAGGGACAATGCGATGCAGAAAAAAATGCGGCTTATGCGGCGCGTGATCGGCTCTCTGAGTTATTGCACGGGGCTTTAAAGGTCGAATTGAGAAATATGAGTCAGGGTACTTATTTTCGGGTTATTGCCGAAGTTTATGTTGATGGCGTTGCGGTTGCGCAAACCTTGATAGATGAAGGTCATGCAGTTGCTTATGATGGGGGTTCACGCGATAAAATGTATTGGTGTGATACCTTGTTGTCTCCAGATGCTACAAATGCCAGCCAATAAGGAAGTTTCTGCCTGTAATGGGCTAATGCTTTCACAGTCTCTGGAGATTGGGAATAAGAGGATTGAAACCTGACAGGTCTTCAAGACCTGTCAGGTTTTCCTGAAAACCTATAGGTTTGCTTCGGGAATGCAGTGCAGTGGATTTCCTGATATATCGGGGCCACAGTTCCGGGAAAGCCCTGTCGGGCATTCCCGAAGCAAAAAGCAGGTGTTATTGACAAGCCTCACATTCTGGATCATCAATGGAACACGCCGCCGGTAGTGGCGCAGAATTATCCAGATTGAGCATGTCGCTGGCATTCACCATATTAGCCTCAGTCGCTTGCACGGTGTTTTTCTCAACCTGGGTTGCGCCCATGCTACGCAGATAATAGGTGGTTTTCAGGCCGCGCAGCCAAGCGTGTTTGTATAACTCATCCAGACGTTTACCGGAAGGCTCGCGCATGTAGAGATTCAGTGATTGTGATTGATCCAGCCATTTCTGACGGCGCGCACCGGCATCAATCAACCATTTGGGATCGATTTCAAAGGCGGTGGCGTACAAGGCTTTAATCGCTTCCGGGATGCGCTCAATATCCTGTACGCTGCCATCAAAATATTTCAGGTCATTAACCATCATTTCATCCCATAAATCCAGGGCTTTGAGATCGGCAACCAGATACGGATTGACTACGGTAAACTCGCCGGAAAGGTTGGATTTCACATACAGGTTCTGGAATGTGGGTTCGATGGATTGCGTCACGCCGGAGACGTTGGAAATGGTTGCAGTCGGTGCAATCGCCATGCAGTTAGAGTTACGCATACCGTTGGTTTGTACCTGCTGACGCAGGCTGTCCCAGTCCAGGGTTTGTTTGTCGTCCAGTTCCAGATATTCGCCACGGCTTTCAGCCAGCGCCTGCAAACTGTCAATGGGCAATATGCCCTGACTCCATAAAGAACCATCAAAAGTCGCGTATTTGCCGCGCTCTTCCGCCAGCAGCGTGGAACCCAGTATGGCGTGATAACTGATAGCTTCCATCGCCTTATCGGCAAACTCCACGGCGGCATCTGAGGCGTAGGCAATGCGTTGTTTGTATAAGGCATCCTGGAAACCCATCAAGCCCAGGCCCACCGGGCGGTGGCGCAGATTGGAGCGACGCGCCTGCGGCACTGAATAGTAGTTAATATCAATCACATTATCCAGCATCCGCATCGCAGTTTTCAGGGTACGCGCCAGTTTTTCCATATCCAGCCCGTTTTCCGTGGTATGCGCAGGCAGATTAACGCTCATCAGGTTGCACACGGCGATTTCTTCTTCCGAAGTATTTAAAGCGATCTCTGTACACAAGTTAGAGGAATGCACCACACCCACATGCTGTTGCGGCGAGCGAATGTTACAGGGGTCTTTGAAAGTCATCCAGGGATGCCCGGTTTCAAATAACATGGTGAGCATTTTGCGCCACAGTTGTACGGCGGACACTTTTTTGTACTGGCGCAGTTTGCCCAGCGCGGCCTGTTCTTCATATTCGTGATAGCGCTGCTCAAAGGCTGCACCGAATAACTCATGTAAATCCGGGGTTTCATCGGGTGAGAACAAGGTCCATTCCGCTTCCTGATGTACCCGTTTCATGAATAAATCCGGCACCCAGTTGGCGGTGTTCATGTCATGGGTGCGGCGGCGCTCGTCACCCGTGTTTTTACGCAGTTCCAGGAATTCTTCAATATCCAGATGCCAGGTTTCCAGATAGGCGCAGCCGGAACCCAGGCGCTTACCACCGTTGTGCGCCAGGGCAGATGTAGTCATATAAGACTCATCACCTTCCACTTTTAAGTCATACACAAAAGGCAAGGGGGCAATGCTGCTTACTGAACGAATACGGGTGAATAGCCAGCCTTTCCAACTCAGCCAGTTTTGTTTGCTCAGTGCTTGACAGCCCACGCGCCTGGCAATTTCAGGGATGGCAGGAATGCGCAAGTCATAGGCTTTGCACACGCCTTTAAATTCAATTTGAGTGCCGTCGGCGCGTTGTCCGGTATGATCCTGCTCACGCTCACGATATTGCCCAGCACAAGGTACGCCCAGGCGTAATAATTGATAACGCAGTCCTTCAATCAGTGCCTGCGAGGTGTTGGTAAAATAAATTTCCTTGCCGCGACTAATACCACCGTCGGTTTCAATCAAGCCTTGTAGCAAAGCCAGGGTCTGATTTTTGGGTAAATGCGCGTATTGACGCGCAATGCGTTTATGACCATCAGCGTCATAAAGGTCTTCACGTTTGAAAATAAAACCGGTTGCGTTGCCACGGGCAAATTGTCCCGTTGTGGCATCGCGCACCAGTTCACAGCCCTGCGCCCAACTGATTTGCAGATAATTTTCGCGCTGGCCTTTCTCCCAGAAATGTATGCCCTGGTTTTGCAAATAATCACGCACAAACTGTAAATGCACGTCTTGATTAGGGTTGCCACACACGCCCCATTCCATGCCGTCCTGCGTACAGTGACCATCGCCTAACAAAATACCGTACAAACGCGCTTCATCTTCATCAAAATCCGCAACCGGCACCACTTCTTTAGGAATCACCTGGGCCACATAATCGCCTTTTTGCAGGGTTCCGGCATCCTGCCATTGTGGTGTAATTTTGCCTTTTTGCAGCCATTCATAACTGCGCTGATTGGCTTGTTCCATTGGTACGCCGGAGAGTGTCCACAGTGGGTGTCCACTGGTCACGCGCAATGGGGAAATTGCATGTTTTACCTCAATTTCCACCATAGGATCGGTTTGGTTATACGCCATGCGTTGCTGCACTTCACGATAAGCACCGTGCTGACCCAATACCAGATCCCCTTTTTCTATGTCTTTGATGGCTTTCACGCCCTCACTGGTGTGCAGCAAGGTATCCGGGGCAAAACACTGGTTTACCGCCACCAGCGTATCATTCGCCACTTTCATAAACGGCACGATGCCCTGAGACTTGCCGTTGGTGCCTTTAATCCATGCACCCATTGCGCGCACGGGTGTCCAGTCATTACCCAGACCTCCGGCAAATTTAGACAATAATGCATTATCACGAATGGCAGAATAAATACCATGTAAATCATCCGGCACGGTGCTGAGATAACAACTGGACAACTGTGAACGCAAAGTACCGGCATTAAACAAGGTTGGCGTGCTGGACATGCAGTCAAAGCTGGAAAGCAGGTTATAAAACTCAATAGCACGGGCTTCACGGTCGATTTCGTTGAGGCTCAGGCCCATCGCCACGCGCATGAAAAAGGCTTGCGGCAGTTCAAAACGCACTTCACCCCAATGCAGGAAATAACGGTCATACAGGGTCTGGAAACCCAGATAAGTAAACTGGAAATCACGCTGTGGCTGAATCGCTGCCGCCAGACGCTCCAAATCAAATTCTGTCAGGGTGGGGGAGAGCAATTCATAATCCACCCCGGCCTGGATATAACGTTTGAAATATTCAGTATACAGTTCAGCCATTTGCGTGGCATTAGCTGTGGTGGGCATGTGTTGCGCGCCATCACGACTGTTAATCAAGCCCAGGGTTTCCGAGCGCAGGGTATCGAGTAATAAACGTGCCGCGACATAAGTATAATTTGGCTCTTTTTCAATCAGCATACGCGCCGTCATCACCAACACGCGATTAACTTCTTCGGCGGGAATACCGTCATACAGGTTTTTCAGGCTGTCCGCCACCACCAGTTCGGGATCAACATCATCCAGATCGGCACAGGATTCCGCCACCAGTTCATACAAGCGGGTTTCATCCAGCGGATGCAAGTTGCCATTGTGATCGGTGACGTTCAAGGCACTGGTGCGACCTGGACGGGTGGCGCGCTGGGCGGCGTGCTGCTCGCGGTATAAGACATAATCACGCGCAACTTTATGCTCGCCAGCGCGCATCAGTTCCAGTTCTACCTGATCCTGAATATCCTCAATATGCACCGTGCCATTAAATTCCATGCGCCGACTGAGGCTGTTAATGACATTTTTAACCAGTTCTTCCGCGCTGTGATGAATCCGCTCGGGTGCCTGATCCGGGCGATCACCACCATGACCTTCAACAGCGATAAAGGCTTTGGTAATGGCAATGGCAATACGCGCCGGATCAAAGGGGGCTAATTGACCATTGCGTTTAATAACGCGGTATTGCGCGTAGCGGGTAGCATCCAGGGTGGGATCCAGGTCGCTGGTTAAGGTGGCGGTGGGGGTAGAAACATTTTCCGGTTTCATGAAAGCAGGACTCCAGATTTCAGGATAAACTTAAAAAGCAAAATAATTTTTATAAACAGGTATGCGTGAAACATGCTGAACGAGGCTGAGTTTTGTTCAGATTTAATGCAGGAATTTAGAGCAGGTAAGGCTCAAAAAAGGATGATGCAATCAACAAGGACGGCTATGATAACCTAAATTTAACACCAGTTAAAACACTGGCAACTTATTGATTAAATAGATGTTTTTATATTTTTGATTTAACAATCAGCAGCTTAGAATTTTTTTAAATTCAAAAAAAATTCTAATTAGCAATTTGTGATATTTAGTTTCATATCACTCAAATAGCCTTGGCTTTGAGCTACCAGTCCTGTGCAAGCGCGCAGTGAGTAATCCACAATACAACATTACCGATTCAAGGCATTGCCGGTATAAACTGAATCAAAATAAAACCTGAACTAAAGCAATCATTATTTTCCGCGCAGATAATATTTAATCAGCCTCAGTAACTGAGCCGGTTTAACGGGTTTGCGTAATAAGCGAAAGCCTTCCACTTTTGCCATTTGCAGACAATCGGTATTTGGGTCTTCGCCATAAAGTATCGCTGGCAGTGGTTTTTGCAGCGTATGTCTGAGTTGTTGTATGGCTTGAATTCCTGATCCACAGGACAGGCGATAATTCACCACCAGCACATCCGGGGCGACTTGCATCGATTCAAAATGCCGCTGGGCATCGTGCGCATCCCGGGCGGTGAGCACCTGACAACCCCATTTCTGAAGTAATACCTGTAAGGCTTGCACAGTCGCTAGATCATCGCCAATAATCAACACGCAGGCTGAAATTGTATTTTGTTGCACAAGCTGGTTTTTAGTTTCTTCAGAACTATCAGTGCTTACTTGCGCCAGAGGGATTTTTAATACAAAACGTGTTCCCCGGCCTGCTTGAGAACTTAAATACAAGGGATGCGCCAGCAATCCGATCAGATGTTTCGTAATCGCCAAACCCAAACCTAAACCCTTTTTGCTGTTTGAGCGTTGAAACCCCGATACCTGATAGAATTCCAGAAAAACCTTGTCTAATTGCGCCAAAGGAATGCCAATACCGGTATCTTTTACTTCAATTTCAACATAAGCAGATGAGGCTTCAAGCTTTGTCTGAATCACCGCTTTCATACCGGTATCCGGTGCTGCCGTCTCGTTTTCCCCAACTAAACGACAAAACAAACTTATTTTGCCATGCTCGGTATATTTCAACGCATTTTCCAGCAGGTTACGCAATATACGCTCTAACAGAACCGCATCGGTTTGCACCAGTGCCTCGCAAGATGTACAAAGCCACTGCAAACCTTCTGCTTTGACCATCTCGGCAAATTCATGATCCAGGCGGGCTAATAAGGGCTGCAAGCGGCAAGGTGCAATACTGGGTTTCACTTCATCCGCTTCCAACAGGGAAATATTTATCAACCCGTCAAACAGCTTTTGCATGGCTTGCAGGGAGTCTTTGCTTTTCACCACCAGTTCAAGCAAATCATCAGTGACCGCATGTTTTTCCATTGTGTCCAGAAACAAGCTCAGGGCATAAATGGGCTGGCGCAGGTCATGGGTGGCCGCGCTGAGCAGTCGCATTTTAGTTTGATGGGCTTCTTCCAGTGCCTGGGTGCGATCTTTTACTTTGATTTCCAGGGTCTTTGAATATTCATTCAGTTTCCCGTACAAACGGGCGTTTTCCAGAGAAATAGCAGCCTGGGCGCAGATGGGACGTAATACTTCCAAGTGGCTTGGGGTAAATATCGCGTGGGTTAAATCATTTTCCAGGTAAGCCAGTGCGTTGATCTGTCCTTGTTGCATGATTGGTAGGCAAAGTGCTGATTTGACCGGATGTTTCTGGAAATAAGCATCTTGCCCAAAGCGAGGATCTTCTGCCGGCTTATCGAGAACCAAGGGTTCTCCGGTTCTGACCGCGTAATGAATAAATGAAGTTGGAGCTTCCGTACTTTCCTCCAGCAGTACCGGAGAGCACAGGCGGCTTGATTCTCCTGCCTTGCCACTGGCTTGCACATACCAGTGATTTTCATCCGCAAATAACAAAACACCTTTGGTTGCGCCCGCATTACTGAGTAATAACCGCATTAAGCGGCCCAGCAATTTATCCAGGATGATTTCCCCGGAAACCGTTTGCAGCGATTGCAGCAAGGTATCTAAATCCAACCGGGTATTGCTGGTGATGATACTGCTTGCGGACACTTGCCTGGAAGCTGACGTTGTCATCGCCAAAAGTGCGGGATAACGGCTTTCTAAATCATGGACTTTAAGCACCGCCCCCCATTGCCGATAGCTTTCCCGCGCATCAAACAGGTAAATTCGGGCTACCCGGGTATTATTTTGTTCCAGATAAAAGCGGGCGGCAGCTTCACAGGCCAAACCCTGATCCTGAATAAAACCGTTTTCCGCAGCCCCGGCAATCGCTTGCTCATATCGGCTCGCTGCCCGCTCTGGATGCCCCTGCACCCGTTGCCATTCTGCTTCTACCAGCAGATATTTATGGCGGTAGTTCATCGGTGCACGGTCGGCATAGAGGTGCAGTTTTTTGCGGTTGGCGGCAGCCTTGTGGCGAAGTTGCCAGTCTTGCAGGCGATGGCTGCCTGTCGGCAGCATCGCCAGGTAGGTAAGGGCGGCGTAAAAATGAAAAAGTATTTCAAAAGGTGTGCCTAATGCGTCACTACTGAACGGCTCAGCTTTTCGGACATCTTCCAATGCCTTGGGAAAAGCGCAAAACAAATAACTGAAAAATAAGGTTTCTATATAAAGTGCCGCTCTAAAGCTGTTTTGGGATTCAGTCAGCCTCAGTGCACTGCCACCCTGGGTTTTTAATTTATGTAACCAGTCATCATTTTTGGAAGTTTTAGCTTGTAAAACCAGAGCAGTCTCAAAATATTCCTTATCTGCATAATGCATGATTTCCGTACCCACATGGGCATAATGCTGCTTGAATGCCGCAGACAGAGCAAGTATTTCTTGTTCATGTTGCCTGAGATTATGCCCCATATAAAAAGAATGTGCGCTGTAGGTGTAATAAGCATGTGACATGTATTCAAGATTACCGGTTTCCAGTCCCTCCAGAAAAGCGCTTTTTAATAAGGGCATAAAGTTTCTAAAAGGCCCTTTCCAATGCTTGAGGTGTGCGACGGCAGTAATCTTTACCGGAGCCTTAAACATGCCTTCCTGTTGCTCCGTTAATTTCAACGCCATTTCACCAAAAGCAAAACATTGTTTAATATCTTTAAATACAATACCCAGGATTATGCCGTATGCCGCATATGCCAATGGCGACTCCGGTGTATTGCCATGACAAACCGAAAGTTGAACCTGCTTGAACGTCAACAGCGGAAGAAAATCACGTTTCTTGCTGATGTTCACGGAAGACATCAAGCGAGCCAGAAAGCGCATACGGGTGATATGCAGGCGATCCGTTGATTGCACTAAATTCAGCAAATCTTCAGCTTGTTTGCCCCGTAAAATCCAACGGGTTTTGATATATTCCCAAAAAATATGAAATATCCTGGGTTTATCTGGAAAATGGATGCCAAGCAGATCTAAAGCATGCAAACCAACGTCAATCGCAGCGAGTAGATCATCATTTGCAGTTTTACTGTGCAAGCGGGTGACATATACGCCCATTTGATCCAAGACATCCCGTGCATGAGATGCGACTGCGCCAGCCAGTTCTTCCATACGCACCAGTTCGTTACTTTGCCATGCTGCCTCCGTCGCTTGCGTGTGCAGAGCCAGGTACAAATCATAATCACTATTCCAGGCATCTTCATTCAGCAAATCAATACCGGCTTGCAAATAGCGCAAGGCTGATTCATAAGCCATTTCAGATTTAGCCTTTTTGCCCGCAGTCAGGTTTAATCCTGCTAACTGTTTACGCTCTGCCTGATTGCTAAGCAGTGAAATACCCAGATTTAACTGATTAACCAGGCTGAAAATACCACTTTCCCGCTCTGTAATGGACCAGCCTTGTAGCAGACGCTGACCAATGCGGTAATGCAGAGCCGTTTTTTCATTTTCATTGAGCAAGGCGCAACCGGCCTGCTGGATGCGATCATGAGTAAAGCTGTATTCATTGCTATCATCGCTGGCGCGGATTAGTAATGCTTCTTCAGCAACCAGCTTATTTAACTGCCTAAGCAGCGATTTTGTCTCAAAATCACCTGCCAACACCAGGGTGGAGACTGTAAAATGCCGCCCCAGACAGGCCGCTATCTGCACAACTTGTTGCAGATGCTCCGGCAGCGCCTGTAATTTTTGCAGTAGCATTTCCACGACATTATCACTGACCCCGTAGGCTGCAATTTGAACCGGATCCCATTCCCAATGCCGGTGCTGAACATTAAAATACAAATATTTTTTTGCCGATAAAGCCGTGAGAAAGGTATTGATAAAAAATGGATTGCCACCGGTTTTACGATATGTCGGTTTAGCCAGGGACAAGGCTTGTGCCGGCATGCAGCGCAAACTGTCCGCCACCAGTTGAACACTGTCTTGCTCGCTTAAAGGTTTTAAGTTGAGCTGTTGCGGCAAAATTCCATTTTCCCGCATACTTGCCAGTGCATCACACAAAGGGTGAGCTGCATTGATTTCATTATCGCGATAAGCCCCCAGCAGCAGGAAATGATTTAACCCGGCAGTCTGGACTATGTGCGCCAGCAAGCACAAGCTTGCATTATCCGCCCATTGCAAATCATCCAGAAACACCACCAGTGGATGTTCGGCAGTTGCAAACAGCCGGATAAAATTTTGCACAGCCGATACAAAACGGCTTTGTGCTTGTTCTGTTGATAATTCTGTTATGGTTTCCGCTTTCCCGCTAATCAGGTTCAATTCCGGCAGCAGATTAGTCAGCAGTGCAAGATTTTGTCCCAGTGCCTGCTCTAAACGCTCACGCCAGCGCGCAAGCACTATTTCTTCTTCCGCCAATAGATACCTGAGCAGTGCACTGAAGGCCTGGACAATCGCCAGATAAGGCTGGCCACATTGATATTGTTCAAATTTACCCGCTACGAAATAACCGCGCCGGCGGGTGACCGGCTTATACAACTCTCTGGCCAGCACGGTTTTGCCAATGCCGGGACAACCTGTTAGCAAAAGTACCCTGGTCTGGCCCTTGCTGACTTCATCGAAAGTCTCAAGCAGTGCTGTTCTGGCTGCTTCACGTCCATAGAGTTTCTGGGAGATTTGCAGGGATGCCGGGAAATCCCGTTGCCCCAGGGGAAACCCAACTTTTTGCCCCGGCATTTGCAATCTCTGCAAACAGATTTCCAGATCTGCTTGCAGGCCGAATGCGGATTGATAACGCTCATCGGCATTTTTTGCCAGTAGCTTAAGCAGTATATCTGCCAGCATCGGCGGAATATCCTTTCTGAATTTCTCAGGTGCGGCAGGTTCCCTGGCAAGGTGCTGATGAATCCACTCCAGCGTGTTTTGGCTTGGCGTGGGAAGCTGAAAAGGCAGGCTGCCGGTAAGCAGTTCATAAAATGTCACGCCCAGCGCATAGAGATCCGTGCGGTAATCCAGCACCCGGTTCATACGCCCGGTTTGCTCCGGTGAGATGTAAGGCAACTGCCCCTGGAGCAGGTTGGGATTGTTAAAGCCCGGCATTTCTCTGGAAAAGGTGGTGGCAATGCCGAAATCAATCAACTTGATTTGCCCGGTTTGCGCGTTGAACACCAGATTGCCGGGATTGATGTCCTTGTGCATGATTTGCCGGTTATGAAGCTGACTAATGATTTCGCTGATTTTAAGCGCCAGCCCCAGAAATTCATCCAGCGTCAGTTTGCCCGCTAATTGCAGACGTTGCAGGGATTCTCCACCGAAATCCTCCAGCACCAGATAATGCTGCCCCAGATGCTGTTCCAGCGCATAAACGCCTACCACACCGGGTAGTTTCAGACTTTGCAGCAGTTCATATTCACGCTGAAAATCAGTAAGTTGCTGGACTTCATTGAGATATTTAAGAATAACCGGACATTGCCTTTGACGGCTGTAAGCGCGGAAAATACGCGTCCAGCGACTGGTGTATAAAGTTTCATCCAGTTCATAATCAGCCGCAAACAGAGAGAATTCTTCAGCCATCTCAAATCAACAAGATTTTTACCTTCAGCGCGACCTGCGTGCGATTACTCACATCAAGCACCCTGAATATCGCCGCAACATGGTGTTTCACCGTGGTTTCCGAGATATGCAGGCGGCGGGCTATGGCTTTATTGTTCAGCCCCTCGCACAACAGACGCAGCACGGCCACCTGGCGTGCGCTCAACTGATTAAAAAGTTTTTGTTTGGTATCATCTGGTGGCGGTTGGTAAACATACCCTTCCAGCACTAATTGTAAAGCATGTTGCATTGCTTCGGTGGTGAAGGACTTGGGAATATAACCAGCAGCACCCGCATCCAGCGCTTGCTGAATATCCAGCGGCGATTCCGAGGCGGAAAGTATGACAATAGGAATTTCAGGCACCTGCTGTTCCAGCACCTGATAACCCTTAAAATCCTCCATGCCCGGCATTTTCAGGTCCAGCAGGATCAAGTCCACATCCCCGTGTTCCGTCAACAATGCCAAAGCCGTGCTTATATCCCCGGCCTCCAGCACGATGACTTCGCTTTGCTTGCGCGTAAGTAGATAACGCATACCGTCGCGGAATAAGGGGTGATCATCTGCAAGCAGGATTTTCACAGTCACAGTTCTCTGTAATGAAAAAATAGCTTAAAAATCAAATATGTTTCGACTTCAAATTGAAATCTCTTAAAAATAGGCACTTTAGTGCCATATACAAAGCTTAAATTACTACAGATAATTATAACAGCAAGTTTTGCATAGAACAGAAGGTTGGAGAAAACACTCATGAATATACAAATCCTCCGGCAAGATTTACAAAACACTGTCATTCAAACCTTTATGCCTCCGCTATTACATTCAGGCAGCTTAAAAACCACTACGGTTAATAATCTGTGGCAAAAAGTCCATAGCATAAAGCATTCTATTGCCTATTTGCTTTTGAGCGTAGCCGTTATTTACTTCTTTACTTTATTGTTCGCTTTTGCTGCTGTAGCAGGTGGGGTGATTTTAATTTCAGTATTTTTATTCAAGATATTTCATCTCAAATCAAGAAAACAATGTGATGAACATTTAAAGTATTTTTAAACAGATAAGCAAAATGGCTTTACTTGCAGCGGGTTTAACCTGGGGTGGTGAAAATTTCCTAAGGAGTGAGGGTGAAATAAGTCCAGTTTCTGAAGTTATAAAATTCTCACTCCTAATGTAGCATAAAATCATATCCCACTTTTATTCTGGTGAAAATTGAAGGGCTGGCAGTCCTGCACAGATAATTTCCCACAACATAAAAAAATGGAATTCAGGTATGATTGGGTTTTGCTGATCATTTCGTCTGTTTTCCAATTTTTATAATAGCAATCACCATGTCACGTTTAAAATCTGTCACCCCGTTTTTGGTTATGGACATTCTGCGCAAAGCGCGCAGCCTTAAAGATGTCATTCATTTTGAAATCGGCGAGCCGGATGTGCCGCCCGCAGATGCTGTTAAACAGGCCTTAAGCCAGGCGGCGCTGGAGGGTAAGGTGGGGTATACCGAAAGCCTGGGCTTGTGGGAACTGAGGCAGGCCATCGCTGATTTTTATCAGCGGCGCTATGGGGTGACGGTGGCAGCAGAGCGTATTGCCATCACCGTAGGCACTTCCGGGGCGTTTTTAATCACCTATGCCATTTTGCTCAGTGCCGGGGAGCGTTTGCTGCTCACTGACCCCGCTTATCCCTGTTATAAAAACTTTGCGCATTTACTGGATATTAAGCCGGTATTTGCTCCCATTGATGCCAGCACGGATTATCAACTCACGCCGCAGCAAATCCGGGATTATCCCGGCATACGTGCAGTGCAGATTTCTTCGCCCAGCAATCCCATTGGCAATGTGTATCCGGCAGCAAGCTTAAAAGCGCTGATAGAAACCTGTGAAGCGCAGGGTGCAACCTTTATTTCCGATGAAATTTATCATGGCCTGACTTATGAGGAACCCGCGCATACTGCGCTGGAATTTTCCGATCAGGTGATTGTGATTAACAGCTTTTCCAAATATTTTTCACTGCCCGGTCTGCGTCTGGGCTGGGCGATTTTGCCGCCTAACCAGGTACGCAATGCAGAAAAAGTCATCCAGAATTTGTTTATTGCCGCGCCCACGCTGAGTCAGTACGGCGCGCTGGCAGCATTTGATGAGGCTTATTTGCGACAAACCACAGAAACCTATCGACAGCGCCGGGATTATTTATATCAGGCGCTGTCGGAACTTTTTGAGATAGAAACCCGTCCGCAAGGCGCGTTTTATATCTGGGCGAATGTTGAAAAATATACGGATGACAGTGTGTTATTTGCCAAGCAATTATTGGATGAAATCCGGGTTGCCACCACGCCGGGACTGGATTTTGGGCAGAATCAGGCACATAAATACCTGCGTTTTGCCTATACCCGGGATTTAGCGCATTTGCAGGAAGGTGTCAGACGTTTGCAGCAGTTTTTGCGTTAGCGTGAGATTTTGGTGGCTTTCATTTACTGAAAACGCTGGAAAAGTCCGTAAGTCATTAGATTTTAGCTGGCACGCATATGTGTAAGCCATTGATTTTATTGCAGGAGAAAACTTATTCGGAGTTTTCAAAAGCATAAGGTCAGCAAAAAAACAGCCATATCATGTCATTTTTACCCCAAGCCGCTGAATGTTATAATTTGATTTCATGTATAATTGACAGTTTTTAAACATAGATCCGCATTATCCTTATGTCCCTGATTGAAACTGAACTGCAAAAACGCCGCACTTTTGCGATTATTTCCCACCCGGATGCCGGGAAAACCACGCTCACTGAAAAATTGTTGTTATTTGGCGGTGCCATTCAAAGCGCAGGCACGGTGAAATCGCGTAAGTCCAGCCGTCACGCCACTTCTGACTGGATGGAACTGGAAAAACAGCGGGGTATTTCCGTGACTTCTTCAGTGATGCAGTTCCCTTATCGGGATAAAATTATCAATCTGCTGGATACGCCGGGGCATGGTGATTTTTCCGAAGATACTTACCGCACCTTGACCGCAGTGGACTCGGCGCTGATGGTGATTGATTCCGCCAAAGGCGTGGAAGAGCGCACCATTAAACTGCTGGAAGTCTGTCGTTTGCGGCACACGCCGATTATCACTTTTATTAACAAGCTGGATCGTGAAGGTTTAGACCCGATAGAATTGCTGGATGAAATCGAGAGCGTACTCGACATCCGCTGCGCGCCGCTGACCTGGCCTATTGGCATGGGTAAAGGGTTTAAGGGCGTTTATGATTTCCAGCATCACACGGTGACGCTGTTTGAGGCGGGTAATAATGATCTGACCAGCGAAGGCCAGACTTTTCAGGGCTTGAACTCACCGCAGCTCGCGGAAGCACTGGGTGAATACCGCCTGTCTGAATTAGAAGAAGAAATCGAGCTGGTTAAAGGTGCCAGTCATGAATTTGACCAGGAAGCCTTCCTGGACGGCACCTTATCACCGGTGTATTTCGGCTCAGCTATTAACAACTTCGGCGTTAAAGCATTGCTCGACAGCTTTACCGAATACGCACCTGCGCCGCTGCCCAGAGCCGCCAAGCAGCGTGAAGTGGTTGCCAATGAAGAAAAGTTCAGTGGTTTTGTATTTAAGATACAAGCCAATATGGACCCTGCCCACCATGACCGGGTAGCCTTCTTACGGGTCTGCTCCGGGCAATTTAATAAAGGCATGAAAGCCTATCATGATCGCATGGAACGTCCGGTGACGCTGGCCAATGTCATGACCTTTATGGCAGGCAGTCGCGAACAGACGGAAGCCGCTTATCCTGGTGACATCATCGGCCTGCCGAATCACGGCACTATCCAGATTGGCGATACTTTTACCCAGGGTGAAAAACTCAAATTTACCGGGATTCCGCATTTTGCGCCAGAACTGTTCCGCCGTGCAGTATTGCGTGATCCGCTACGGATGAAAGCACTGCTTAAAGGCTTGATACAACTCAGTGAAGAAGGTGCCACTCAGTTATTCCGCCCGTTGAACAGCAATGATTTGATTCTGGGTGCGGTCGGGGTGTTGCAGTTTGACGTGGTCAGTTGGCGTTTGAAAAACGAATACAAGGTGGAATGTACGTTTGAACCCGTGCAGGTGGCGACTGCGCGCTGGGTGGAATGTGATGATGAAAAAATGTTTGAAGACTTCAAGAAAAAAGCCTTTAACAATCTGGCGCTGGATGGTGGCGAGCATTTAACCTATATCGCCCCGACCAAGGTTAATCTAAGCCTGATGCAGGAACGCTGGCCGGACGTGCGGTTTATGGCGACGCGGGAGCATTAGTTTTTATTGACATTTGGGCGTTGGTATATTCCACCTTATTTCCATGTTGTTTGCGTGGAAATTTGCCATGCCTAAATGTCAGCAAAGCCTAATGTGAATAAAAAATATATTGATATAATAATTTTCGTTATCTTTTATAGCAATGTCTTATGCAACATTTGGCTATTCATTTTTTTATTAAATGAAACAGCTAACTTAGGAACGAGGATGAAATAAGAACCGAAACCGGGCGCAGGATTTTTATTCATTTTCAAGGCGTGAAAACAGGCGCATAGCAAGCTATGTAACTGTTTTCAGAACGCAGAAAATGGAGAAAAAGGCCAGCTTGGTTTCGGGAATTATAAAATCCTCGTTCCTTAATCATAAGTATTGTTCCGCTATTATTTCTGACAGCAGTATATATAGATCTCTATCGAAACAAAGGCAGTTGTCAAAAGCTTTGCTTCTTTATCATTTATACTCTGCCAGTTTTTATCTGCTGGGGTGTTTATGTCATATTCTTGGTGGAAAAGCGCATCTTTTGGGCTAAATTATTACCTATCGTTATTAACTTCTTCATATTCCATATGAGAGCCTTGCCATGCAAACAAAATTAACCTTACAGTTAGACGATAAATTAATACAACAAGCTAAAATTTATGCAAAGCAACATGAACTATCACTATCCCAAGTCGTTGCCGATTATTTTCAACGCTTAAGCCAGGAAACGGAGCAATCTGTGTCAGCACCAATTACCCGGTCTTTAATTGGGATATTGAAATCCAGTGATGTTGACGACAATGATTATAAAAAACACCTTGAGGATAAATATCTTTGAAAATTCTTTTTGATATTAATATTATCCTTGATGTTTTATTAAACAGAAAAGATTTTGTAAATCTCTCGGCGACTTTACTTGGTTTTGTGGAAAATAAAAGACTCGAAGGGTATTTATGCGCCACAAGCCTTACGACTATTGATTATCTAATAGCGAAAAGCCTTAATAGAAGTCAAGCAAGAATTGAGATTAAAAAATTATTAACACTGTTTCAGATTGCAGAAGTGAATCATAAGGTATTGCGTTTATCTGTGGAGTCTGAATTTAAAGATTTTGAAGATGCAGTGCAATACTATTCAGCTGAATGTCTTAAGCTCAACGGTTTAGTGACGAGAAACCTGAAAGATTATAAAACCGCTACACTACCTGTGTATTCGCCAGATGAGCTATGGCACATTATACAAACAGGGAAATACGATCAAGGAATGCACTAAGAAATGAGTAACAAGTTATATATCAAAACCTTCGGCTGTCAGATGAATGACTATGACTCTGACAAAATGGCCCTGGCCTTAGCCGCATCACACGGGCTAGAGCGTATCGACAACCCGCTCGATGCTGACGTGCTATTGCTCAATACCTGCTCCGTGCGTGAAAAAGCCCAGGAAAAGGTGTTTTCACAATTAGGCGCATGGCGGCCCTTAAAAGAAAAAAACCCTAAGCTGATTATTGGCGTTGGCGGCTGCGTTGCCTCACAGGAAGGCGAGGCGATACGCCAGCGCGCACCTTTTGTGGATTTGATATTTGGGCCGCAGACCTTGCACCGTCTGCCCGCCATGCTCAGACAAGCGCGGGCTGAACATCATGCCGTAATCGACATCTCTTTCCCGGAAATTGAAAAGTTTGATAAACTGCCGGAACCTGAGGCCAATGGTGTCAGCGCCTTTGTTTCCATCATGGAAGGTTGCAGCAAATACTGCACCTTCTGTGTAGTGCCTTATACCCGTGGCGAAGAAGTCAGCCGTCCGTTTGATGACGTGCTGGCAGAAGTTTCCGCGCTGGCAGAGCAGGGCGTGCGTGAAGTCAATTTACTGGGGCAAAATGTCAATGCCTATCGCGGCCTGATGCACGATGGCGATATTGCTGATTTAGCATTATTAATTCATTATGTGGCAGCGATTGATGGCATAGACCGCATTCGTTACACCACTTCACACCCGATAGAATTTAATGACAATTTAATCCAGGTTTACACTGAAGTACCAGAGTTGGTTGGGCACTTACATTTGCCGGTACAAAGCGGCTCGGATCGTATTCTGGCACAAATGAAACGTGGTCACAGTGCCTTGGAATATAAACAGAAAATTCGTAAATTACGCGCAGCAAGGCCCAATTTAAGCCTGTCTTCAGATTTTATTATCGGCTTTCCCGGTGAAACTGATTATGATTTCAAAGCCACCATGAAACTCATTGAGGACGTGGGTTTTGATCATTCTTTCAGCTTTATTTACAGCCCCCGCCCCGGTACCCCGGCAGTGGATATGGTGGATGACGTACCGCTGGAGGTGAAAAAATCCCGTTTATCGATTTTACAAACCCGCATTAATGCGATGGCGGGAGAAATCTCCAGAAATATGCTAGGTACGCAGCAAAAAGTGCTGATTGAGCGTTTTTCCAAAAAAGACCCCAAACAACTGGCAGGACGCACGGAAAATAACCGGGTGGTAAATTTTGACGGGCCTGCCGAGTTAATCGGGCAGTTTGTGCAGGTGAAAATTACCGAAGCATTGCCTAATTCTTTGCGGGGTATTTTTAGTGGATAATAAGTAGGTCATCATAATTATCACCTACTTAGGTATTTTTCCATCAGATTTAACAACATAAAGAGACAGCCCCGATAAAAATACAGCTAACCCGGATACTTATGAAATATCCGGGCTAAACATCCGGGAGTTCCTTACCATGAAAATTATGCAACAAATTGTTGCTGATAATTTATTCATCATGCTCATATTGGTGGGTATTTTTTTATCATTTTCCGCGCTTGCGCAACAAAGTGACTCACCAGTAGTCACATCAGCCTTGCCAAAAATCCTGGTGGTTGGTAGTGAACTGGATTATCCGCCTTTTGCCATTGTTAATGACAAGGGGGAGGCGGATGGTTTCAGTATTGATCTCTTTAAAGCGGTGGCGCGGGTGATGGATCTCGATATCCGTTTCCGGGTGGGGCCTTGGAATGAGGTGCGCGGCGCATTGGAAAAGGGTGAAATTGATGCGCTACCGCTTGTTTCCTATTCAAAAGAAAGAGAACAGGTATTTGATTTTACCACCCCGCATACTGTTTCTTATGCCGCCGTGTTTATGCGCACGGGAGAATCGGGTATAAGCTCAGAAAATGATCTGCGTGATAAGAAGATTATCACCATGCAATCTGATGCAACCCATGATTATCTGCTAAAAAATCAAATCAGCAAGCACCTGATACTGGTCAAAACAGTGCCCGAAGCCTTGCGCCTGCTTGCTTCTGGGCAGGGAGACTATGCTTTGCTGCCCAGACTGGTCGGTCTTCTGACCGCAAAAGAATTGGTACTGAGCAACCTCAAAATCACTGGCCCCAACATTGCTGTCTATGGTCGGGGATATTGTTTTGCAGTTAAAGAAGGAGATATTACATTACTGGCGCACTTGAATCAGGGACTCAGCATCATCAAGGCCAATGGTAAATATGATGAAATTTACGACAAGTGGTTTGGTGTCATTGATCCCCGTGGCGTTTCCATGGAAATCATCCGCTACTATGCAGTTATCAGTGCGGGTATTTTTTTTAGCCTGTTAGCTGTGGCGCTGTTATGGTCGTGGTCACTCAAGCGCGAGATCCGGCAACGTCAACAAGTGGAAGTATCACTGCAAAAAACTAATCTGCAACTTATTAAAGCAAAAGAGCTTGCGGAAACTGCCAACCACGCCAAAAGTGATTTCTTGTCAAATATGAGTCATGAACTGCGTACTCCGCTCCATGCCATTCTTGGTTTTGCTCAACTGCTGGAACGTGATCCACAAGCAACGCAGGAACAACAGGAAACACTGGGCATTATCAACCGTAGTGGGCAGCATTTATTGACCTTGCTCAATGATGTATTGGACATGTCAAAAATCGAAGTAGGCCGTATGACGGTGAATGAAGAAGTCATTGATTTGCCAAAAATGCTGCAAGATATTGTCGATATGATGTCCATTCAGGCAAAAAATAATGCGATTCAATTCACCTGGGAACCGAACCCGATATTACCTGCTTTCATCAAAACAGATGCGGGGAAATTACGTCAGATACTCATCAACCTGGTTGGTAATGCGGTTAAATTTACCCATGAGGGCGGGGTCAGTATGCGCGTGCAAAGTCATTGCAAAGAAAATATGCCAGGGGCAAAATACCAATTAAACTTTGAAGTTGAAGACAGCGGTGTTGGTATTGCTGAAGAAAACCTGGATTCTATTTTTGATACCTTTGTTCAAGCTGGCAACCATCACGCTAATGTAAAAGGCACGGGCTTGGGGCTGACCATTACCCGCCATTATATTCACTTGCTAGGTGGTGATATAGCAGTGATGAGCCAGCCTGGAAAAGGCTCCCTGTTCAAATTTCATATTGCAGTGACATTGGCGGATACTGTTGATGTTGAGGTGTACAGCCCACCTTCTCAGGTTTTCAAACTGGTACCGGAGCAGGCGGTTCCCCGTATATTGATTGTTGAAGACGTGCAGGAAAGCCGCTTGTTGCTGAAAAAATTATTAGTTGAAGCCGGGTTTAATGTGCAGGAAGCGTGCAATGGGCAGGAAGCCTTGCAATGCTTTGAACAATGGCAACCTCATTTTATCTGGATGGATATGCGGATGCCGGTGATGGATGGTTATGAAGCAAGCAAACGAATTCGCGCCATGCCAGATGGTAAAGAGACCATTATTGTTGCACTCACTGCAAGTGTTTTTAAATCCCAGAAACAGGAAATTATCGCACTGGGTTGTGATGATTTTGTGCGTAAGCCATTTCGTGAAGAAGAAATTTTTGACTGCATGGCGCAGCATTTAAACCTAAATTATGTACATAAATCAAAGAACTTACATCCCCAAGAGACTCAAGCTCAAACCAGCTTGGAACCCGCCTTGATTGTAAGCGCACTGGCTGAACTTCCCGATAATTTACGCGCCGAACTGGCGCAGGCGCTTAAGGAACTTGATGTCAATGCCGTGCTTGACGCTGTTCACCGTATCGGAGAAAGTGATGAGGTCTTAGCCGAGGCGATAATGCCTTATGCTAATAATTTCCAATATGAACAACTGGAATGTTTTCTGGCTCCCAAAATCTGAATTGATCGGATCAACCACAGAGAAAGCAGAACAGTAGGATATGAATATGCAGGCATTTCCTCCTTTACCAACAAATAAAAACATTCTCATTGTTGATGATGATGCTGAGGGTGTGCGTTTTCTTTCTCGCATCCTTAAGCAGGAACATTATACGGTCAGAGCCGCGCTCAATGGCACTGCGGCTTTCAAGAGTATCAAGACAAAAACACCAGACTTGATTCTACTGGATGTCAACATGCCGGATATGAGTGGTTTTGAGGTTTGTCGGCGATTGCAGGCAATGGAAGCATTTTGTGAAATTCCGATACTTTTTATCAGCGCACGTGAAAAAACGGCTGATAAACTCAAAGGCTTTGAAGTGGGGGGCAGTGACTATATTACCAAGCCATTTACCCCTGAAGAAGTACTGGCACGGGTAAAAACCCATCTCAAACTAAGCGCCTCCATGAAACAACTGGAGGCACAAAATACCCGTTTAGGGTTTCAGGCACAATTGCTCGACAGCATACATGAATCCGTCATCGCCACCGACCTGGAAGGACGGGTGGTTTACTGGGGCAAGGGTGCGGAACGCTTGTACGGCTATGTTGCAAACAAGGTGCTGGAACAACCGCTCAGTCTTATCATTGAAACTGGAACAGAAGAGGAAGAACGGGAACGCATTCACCAGGTTCATGCAAATGGGGAATGGCGCGGGCAATATCGACAAAAACATAAGAATGGCTCTACATTCTGGGTGGAAACTTTTATTTCCTCAGTGTATGACGAAAATCAAAAGTCTTGTGGTTTAATCAGTATTAGCCACAATATCAGCATGCAAAAACAAGGGGAGATGGAAAAGGAAGCAACCGCCGCCATCTCCCGTCTATTTCTTTCCGACATGGAACTGCCGGAGATCTACGTCCAATTGGTGGAAATTCTCGCTACCTGTCTGGAATACCCCATTGCTGCGCTGGAACTGTACGACCAGAGCGCCACCGAGATGATTTTTACCGCTGCTTACGGTATGCCGGAATTATCTTTGCCCTTGCGCGTGCCGATAACACAGACCCTTTCCGGCAGTGTAGCGCAAAGTGGTGAAGCGATGGTAGAAACACATGCCGGGCAAGGCCATGAATATCAGTTTCAGGCTTTGCATAAATTGCAGGTAGAAACCTTTCTCTGTGTGCCAGTCATCATCAAAGGCGCGGTATTCGCCACCCTATCCCTGTCTGACAAGGTAGTACGATCTGAGCCGGAAACACTGCTTCATACCATGCAAAATATTGCCAATCACCTGGCTTTGGATATTGCACGCAAGCAGGCCGAGAAGGCGCTGGAAAACCGTCAGATATTTCTGGAGGCGATTTTGGAATGCACGGCAAATGGTATTGTTACATGTAATAAGGCAGGCATTCTGTCCTATTTCAACCGGGCAGCAATGGTGTTCCACGGCTTGCCCGCAGAGCCGCTCCCACAGGAAGGCTGGAGCAAATACTACGATTTATTCCAGGAAGATGGCAAGACGCCACTGCCACTCTCCGATATTCCATTGGTTCGCGCCCTAAAAGGCGAAAAAGTGAAGAATGAGGAATGTGTTATTGCGCCTAAGGGGCTTCCAGCTCGCAGCATAAGCGTAACCGGTCAGATGCTGATTGATGCTGATGGCAATAAGCTTGGGGCAGTGGTCTCAATGAATGACATCACCGAGCGCAAGCAGGCGGAGCTTAAATTACGGGAAAGTGAAAACCGTTTCCGCCAACTGGCCAACTCATTGCCGCAACTGGTCTGGACCTGCCAAGCTGACGGAGCATGTGATTTCTTCAGTCAACAATGGCTCAGCTATACCGGCATTGACGCAGAATTGCAACTGGGCTTTGACTGGCTGCAACAAGTGCATCCCAATGATCGTAAACCCACTGTCGCAGCCTGGAATGCAGCCGTGCAGGCTGGTACGGAATTTCATGTCGAATTTCGCATTCGTCGCCATGACGGTATCTATCGCTGGTTTGACACCCGCGCTATACGTTTATTGGATGCGCAAGGTCGCACCATTAAATGGTTTGGTTCCAATACTGACATCACTGAACTGCGGGAAGCTGAACTCATGCGCCGCTTGATTCTGGATACGGTGGTGGAAGGTATTTTCGGGCTTGACGAAGACGGCCTATGTACTTTCATCAATCAAGCTGGTGCGAAACTCTTAGGCTATGAGATCCAGGATTTGCTCGGTCACTACCTGCATCCTTTGATTCACCCCACAGACCTTGAAGACAATCCCCTGCCGGAAGAACAGTGTTCGATCCTGTCCACTATCCACAGTCATGATCAAGACGGTACTGAGCAACGGTTTACCCGTGCTGATGGCAGTTATTTTCCAGCCTGGGTATATGCCAGATGCGTAGAGTATAACGATCATATTCGCGGTACGGTGGCAAGTTTTATTGATATAAGTGAGCGCAAAAACCTGGAAGCATCCTTGCGGGCCGAGCGTGATTTTGCAGAAAGCCTGATCAATACCGCCCCCGCCATTGTGCTGGTGCTGGATACACAGGGTCGGATTGTGCGTTTCAACCCATTTATGGAAAAACTTTCGGGCTTCCGTCTGGATGAGGTACAGGGCAAAGACTGGTTCGAGACCTTCCTGCCGAAATCTGACTGGAAAGGTATCAAACAGGTGTTTCTCTCCGCTATTAATGATATTCAAACACATGGCAATATCAACCCCATAGTGAGTAAAGACGGACGGGAACTGCCTGTTGAGTGGTCGGATCAGACCCTTAAGGATATTGATGGCAAGGTGACGGGCTTACTCTCTATCGGTCAGGACATCAGTGAGCGGCTTTTTGCCGAAAATGCCTTACGCGAAAGTGAAAATAAATTCCGTTCTCTGGTGGAAACAACCAGCGACTGGATTTGGGCCATAGACAAGAATGGGAAATATACTTACACCAGCCCCGCCATTAAAGATCTACTGGGTTATACGTCGGAGGAAGTGCTGGGCAAGACTCCGTTTGACATGATGTCCCCCTCGGAAGCCAGGCAGATACAGGTTAAATTCGCCAAGATAGTCGCTAAATATGGCCCCATTGTGCGCTTGGAAAATACCTGCCGCCATAAAGAGGGTCATGATGTTATCCTCGAAACCAGCGGGGTTGCTGTTTATGATGCATCCGGCAGCTTTCAGGGCTATAGAGGTATAGACCGCGACATTACCGAACACAAAAAAATACAACATGCCTTGCAGCGTTCCAGAGATGAACTGGAACAACGAGTCGAACAACGCACCAAACAACTTGCGACCACCAACCAGGCGCTGGCACAGGCGAAAGAAGCGGCAGAAGCGGCTAATCGCGCCAAAAGCATGTTTCTGGCGAATATGTCTCATGAACTACGCACGCCGCTTAATGCCATTTTGGGCTTCTCCCAACTCATGGCCCGCAATCCGGCAGTGACATCAGAGCAACAAAAGAATCTCACAACCATCAACCGCGCAGGTGAACACTTGCTGGCAATGATTAACGATGTATTGGATTTATCCAAAATTGAGGCAGGACAAATCGAGGTTCATCCTGAAACCTTTAACTTAAAACACCTGTTGCAAAATATGAGTGATATTTTCCACCAGCGTACCCAAGCTAAAAACCTGAAATTTACTCTGGATTTAGAAGCAAAGCTGCCGGCTTTGGTCAGAGCCGATCCCGGCAAGCTACGCCAGATTATCGCCAATCTGCTGGGGAACGCGATCAAGTTTACCGAGCATGGCAAAATAAGCCTGGGTGTACGCATATTGCCGCCTGTAACAGCAGCATCACAGTCTCGCCTGCAAGTAGCAGTGCAAGATACAGGACAGGGTATCGCAACCAGCCAACTCAACAGTGTATTCAAACCATTTATCCAGGTCGGCCCTACGACTTCCCAACAAAAAGGCACGGGTCTGGGGCTGGCGATTTCACGTATTTTTGTTGAATTAATGGGGGGGAAAATAACGGTGGAAAGTGTCTTAAACCAAGGTGCAAAATTTTATTTTGATATTCCACTAGAAATAATAGCACAACAAGTGGACAGCCATACATCGGATAAAACATTACAAGTCAATTGTTTACAATCAGGTCAGCCACAATGGCGAATTCTGATCGCCGATGATGATGCAGACAACCGGGCGCTGCTCAGCAAATTATTACAACAAGTGGGCTTTAATATACGGGAAGCGGTGGATGGCGCTGAAACAGTAGCACTTTTTCAAAGCTGGAACCCCCATTTTATCTGGCTGGATGTACGTATGCCCGTCATGGATGGCTATGAGGCTGCCAGAAAAATTCGTTCCTTAGCAGGTGGTGATAAGGTTAAAATTGTTGCGGTAACAGCTAATGCTTTTGAGGAAGACCGTAAAAAAATTCTTGATGCTGGTTGTGATGATTTTCTCAGCAAACCCTATATGGAACAGCAGATATTCCAATATATGAAAGTACAATTGGGATTACAGTATAGTTATAAGCGGCCCACTATCAAGTCTCCTGAGGTTTCAACCCAGCATTTGTCCACAGCCGATCTCAAAGTCGTACCAATAGCAATGTTAAAATCTTTGGAGCAAGCTGCACTGTCTCTGGATCAGGAAGAAATCAATAAGATTGCCCAACAAATTCATGAACAAAACCCCGTAGTCGCTAAACGTATCCAGAATTTAGTTGAACAATTTGATTTTGGATATTTATATGATACTTGTGAACAGGTTATATTTCAGGTAGGAAATCCAGATAATGAGAACTGATAGTCATCATTTTCCTGGAAGCTTCCATCTTTGTAAAAGATTGGAAAGGGGACAATCATCCTTGCCAGAGATATACTATATTTGGGGAATGTCCCCTGATTTATAGATGGAATTAAGTATTATTCCAAAGGAGAATCAATATGTATCGCATACTTATTATCGCTCTGTGTTGTTTATTGCCACTGGAAATGCCACTTGCTGCAACTTCCAAACTGATACTTAACACGTCCTACACCGCCCCGATTAATGCCCCGGATAAGTCAGGGGTACTGGATATTTTTTACCAGGAGCTATTTAAACGTCTGGGTATGGAATTTGAGATTCAGTATTTACCCGCCGAGCGGGCGCTGACCAATGCTAATAAAGGTATTGATGATGGTGATGTGTGCCGTATTTTGGATCTGGATAAAAAATATCCGAATCTGGTACGGGTGCCTGAAGTGGTGATGCAGTATGAGCATGTCATCTTTTCCCGCAAAGCTGATTTTAAGGTAACTGGGCCAGATGATCTCAAACCTTATGATGTGGGTGTTGTCAAAGGCTGGAAAATTATCGAGTGGAATACAACGACTGCGAACTCGGTGACCCTGGTTGATGCTGGTGAGCAATTGTTTGCCATGCTCGCTGATGGACGCATTGATTTGGCTATTATCGAGCGCATGGCTGGCATGATGCATATCAAAGCGCAGGAACTTAAAGATATTCATATTTTGGAACCCGCGTTTCTGGCGGGTGACTGGTATCTCTATTTGCATAAGAAACATCAGGATCTGGTACCGATAATTGATGCTGAAATTCGGCGCATGAAAGCCGATGGCAGCCACCAAAAGATATTTAATACGGCACTGAAACGTTACCAGGATTAGATTCCATGTTCAAGGCTATATCCAGAGGAATCGGACGCCGCTTTGCAATTTATATCTTATTATTCAGTTCGATCATCACTCTGGTGATCACGGCAATTCAGTTGCTTTATGACTACCATCGTGACATAAGCATCCTTGAAGCGCGCCTGCAAGAAATTGAAATCATTTATCAGGATACCTTATCAACATCTGTTTGGGTGCATAATGAAGAAGGGTTGCGCTTGCAACTGGAAAGTATGTTGCGTCTGCCTGCCATTATCTATGCTCAGGTCAAGGATGAGCTGGGCCAGGAAAAAACTTATAAAGGTAAGCATCGAGCGCAGCGGGTTATTCATCATACCTTTAAACTGAATCATATTCATCGTGATAAAACCATTGCTTTGGGGGAGGTGGTGGTACTGGCTGATCTGGATGTGGTTTATCAGCACCTCATTGATAAATTAGTTGTTATTCTTATCAGCCAGGGAATCAAAACCTTTCTGGTGTCGCTATTTATTCTTTTTCTGTTTCACCTGCTGATTGGTCGTTATCTTTCCAGGCTGGCGACTACGGCTCGTAAGATCAGCACAGGGGCATTCAAATCCCGGTTAAATATAGGCCATAACGATGAATTAAGTGATGTCTCCCAGGCTTTTAATGACATGACCCATGAACTGAATATGAACATGGCAAAATTAAAGCAGGAGATTGCACAACGGCGTAATGCCCAGCACAATCTGGAAATATATAAGGATCAATTAGAGGATAGGGTACGGGAGAAAACCGCAGATCTGCTCCAGACTAACCAGGCCCTGCAACATGCCAAAGAAATCGCAGAATTCGCCAATCAGGCCAAGAGCGATTTTTTGTCGAACATGAGCCACGAACTGCGCACCCCGCTCCATGCCATACTCGGTTTTTCTCAATTGCTGGAAGATGATCCACAAGCAACCCAGGAACAACAGGAAATGCTGGCTATTATCAACCGCAGTGGGCAACATTTATTGTCTTTAATCAATGATGTATTGGATATGTCAAAAATTGAAGCAGGCCGTATGACGGTGAATGAAGAAGTGATTAATTTGTCACAGATGCTGCAAGATATTGGCGATATGATGTCAATCCGTGCAAAAAATAATAATATTCAACTCCTCTGGGAGCTGAACCCGATATTACCTGCTTTTATCAAAACGGATGCAGGGAAATTACGCCAGATACTCATCAACCTGCTTGGTAATGCCATTAAATTTACCCAGGAAGGCAGGGTCAGTGTGTGTGTGCAAACTCATTGTGAAGAAAATACGCCAGGGGCAAAATGCCAATTAAGGATTGAAATTGAAGACAGTGGAATCGGCATTGACAAAGCACATCTGGAGAGTATTTTTGAAACCTTTGTTCAAGCAGGAACTTCTTCAGTCAATGCCAAAGGCACAGGCTTGGGCTTACCTATCACCCGCCATTATATTCAGTTGCTGGGTGGTGATATTACAGTGATGAGTCAGCCTGGAAAAGGCTCCCTGTTCAAATTTCATATTGCAGTGACATTGGCGGATGCTGTTGATGTCGAGATGCCCAGCCCTCCGCTTCAGGTTTTCAGGCTGGTACCGGAGCAGGCGGTTCCCCGTATATTGATTGTTGAAGACGTGCAGGAAAGCCGCTTGTTGCTGAAAAAATTATTAGTTGAAGCCGGGTTTAATGTGCAGGAAGCGGACAATGGGCAGGAAGCCTTGCAATGCTTTGAACAATGGCAACCTCATTTCATCTGGATGGATATGCGGATGCCGGTGATGGATGGTTATGAAGCAAGCAAACGAATTCGCGCCATGCCAGGTGGTAAAGAGACCATTATTGCTGCACTCACCGCAAGTGCTTTTAAATCCCAGAAACAAGAAATTATTGCACTGGGCTGTGATGATTTTGTGCGTAAGCCGTTTCGTGAGGAAGAAATTTTTGACTGCATGGCGCGGCATTTAAACCTAAACTATATATATAAATCAGAGGATTTATCTCCCAAGGAGACGCAAGCTAAAACCAGCTTGGAACCCGCCTTGATTGTAAGCGCACTGGCTGAACTTCCCGATGATTTACGCGCCGAACTGGCGCAGGCGCTCAAGGAACTTGATGTCAATGCCGTGCTTGACGCTGTTCAGCATATCGCAGAAAACGATGCGGTCTTAGCCGAGGCGATAATGCCTTATGCTAATAATTTCCAATATGAACAATTGGAATGTTTTCTGGCTCCCAAAATCTGAATTGATTCGGATTAAATACTGAGGACACAGAACAGTAGGATATGAATATGCAGGCATTTCCCCCTTTACTAGCAAATAAAAATATACTCATCGTTGATGATGATGCTGAGGGTGTACGCTTTCTTTCCCGAGTCCTTAAGCAGGAACATTATACGGTCAGAGCTGCGCTTAATGGCACTGCTGCCTTCAAGAGTATCAAGACAAAAACACCGGACTTGATTCTACTGGATGTCAACATGCCGGATATGAGTGGTTTTGAGGTTTGCCGACAATTGCAGGCAATGAAAGTATTTTGTGAGATTCCGATACTTTTTATCAGTGCGCAGGGAGAAACGGCTGACAAACTCAAAGGCTTTGAAGTTGGGGGCAGTGACTATATTACCAAGCCGTTTACCCCTGAAGAAGTATTGGCACGGGTAAAAACCCATCTTAAACTAAACACCTCCATGCAGGCATTGCGTACCAGCGAAAGTCGGTTTCACCAATTAGCCGACTCGCTGCCACAACTGGTTTTGACTTGCGAACCTGACGGAGCCTGTAATTTTTTCAGCCAGCAATGGCTCACTTATACCGGTGTCAGCAAAGCTCAGCAACTCGGCTTTGACTGGCTGCAACAACTGCACCCGGATGATCGCGCACCAACTATTGCCGCCTGGCAAAAAGCCATTGATAGTGGTACTGAGTTTCATACCGAGCTGCGCATTCGCCGTCATGATGGTGTCTATCGCTGGTTTGATACCCAGGTCATACATTTACGGGATGAGGAAGACCGCATTATCAAGTGGTTCTGGTCTAATACTGATATTACCGAACTGCGGAAAGCCGAACTGATGAGCCGTTTGATTCTGGATACGGTGGTAGAAGGTATTTTCGGACTCAACGAAGCAGGCATATGCACCTTTATCAACCAAGCCGGGGCGAAACTGTTGGGATACGAATCCACCAAGGGTTTACTCGGACAGCATCTGCATTCATTGATTCATACGCATAATATTGCTGGCGATCCTCTGCCGCAAGCACAACGTTCAATTATGGATAGCATCCACACAAGTAGTAAAAACAGCAATGAATATTTGTTTACCCGCAAAGATGGCAGCTTTTTTCCGGTTTGGGTATACGCCAAACCGATAGCGTATAACGGTGATATTCGCGGCACGGTGGCAAGTTTCATCGATATAAGTGAGCGCAAAAGGCTGGAAGCCTCCCTGCGGACCGAGCGTGATTTTGCCGAAGGCTTGATCAATACTGCTCCCACCATTGTGCTGGTATTGGATATGCGGGGCCGAATTATACGTTTTAATCCTTTTATGGAAAAAATCTCCGGCTACAGCCTGGATGAAGTCCGGGGCAAGGACTGGTTTGAGACCTTTTTTTCGAAGCATGACTGGAAACATATCAAACAGGTGTTTTTCTCTGCCACTGATGACATTAAGACGCATAGCAATCCCATAGTGACCAAAGATGGACGGGAGGTGCCTATCGAATGGTCGGAGCAAACCCTTAAAGATATTGATGGCAAGGTGACGGGATTACTCTCTATCGGTCAGGATATCAGCGAGCGGCTTGCTGCCGAGAAAGCCTTGCTGCAAGCCAGAGAAGAACTAGAGCAACGTGTCGAGCAACGCACCAAGCAACTTGCACTCCTCAATCAGGCGCTGGAACAGGCAAAAGATGCGGCGGAAGCCGCCAACCGCGCCAAAAGTATTTTCATCGCCAATATGTCCCACGAACTGCGCACCCCGCTCAATGCTATCCTGGGCTTTTCCCAACTCATGACCAATGCGCCTGATACCTTGCCGACACAAAAAGAAAACCTGAATACCATCAACCATGCCGGTGAACATTTGTTGGCCATGATTAATGATGTGCTGGACTTGTCCAAAATTGAGGCGGGCAAGATCGAGTTGCACCCTGAATCTTTCGATGTGGTGCGGTTGCTGCAAGATATTACCGAGATGTTCCGTATCCGTGCCCAAGCCAAAAATATTACCGTCAATCTGCTGCTGGCGGATAATATGGCACATTATATCAAAACCGATTCTGGCAAGTTGCGCCAGGTGCTCAGTAACCTATTGGGTAATGCGGTTAAATTCACCCAACAGGGAGAAATTAGCGTACACGCCGACATATTGCCGCTGGCGCATGAAATAGATCGCCAGTGCTTGCAGGTAGCGGTGCAAGACACTGGCAAAGGTATTCCACAAGCGCATCTTGATACTATTTTCAAGCCTTTTGTACAAGCTGCGCCAGATATGCTCGGTCAAAAAGGCACCGGCCTGGGTCTGGCGATTTCACATCAATTCATTGAACTGCTGGGCGGTGAGATGCGTGTGGAAAGTGTTGTGGGTGAAGGCAGTTGTTTTAGTTTCCAGATCGCAGTTGAGGTTTTGAATACTCCGGCAGATGTTCGTGGCACAGCGCAATCCAGGCAGGTTTGTGGTCTGCAACCCGGTCAACAGATTTGGCGAATTCTGATTGTTGAAGATGACCTGGATAACCGGATATTGCTCACCAACATATTGGTGCAAGCCGGTTTTAAAGTGCGGGCGTGCACCAATGGTGTAGAAGCTGTGGCGATGTTTCAAGATTGGTCGCCCGATTTTATCTGGCTGGATATCCAGATGCCGGTGATGGATGGTTATGCCACTGCAGCCAAAATTCGTACCCTACCCGGTGGAGATGAGGTTAAAATTGTTGCTCTGACCGCCAATGTATTTCAGGAGGATCAGGGTAACATCCTTGCCGCAGGCTGTGATGATGCGCTCAGCAAACCCTTTCTGGTGTCTCAAGTATTTGCAATGATGCACCAATATCTGGGGGTTGATTACCTGTATATCCAGGCTCAGACCGATGCGCCCCAAGCGCAGACGACGGCGCTGAGCCGTGAGGATTTGCAGAAATTACCACGGGCTTTATTGGAGGATTTGTATCAAGCTGCACTCTCTCTGTATGTGCAGGGTGTAGAAGATGTTACGGCAAAAATCAAGGTGCAATACCCGGAGATAGCAGAGCGCATTGAGAGACTGAGCCAACAATATCACTATGACCTTATCTGTGATCTCTGTGAGCAAATTTTGCAATCGGAGGAAAGCTCAAATGAGTGATGCTGTTCTTATGCGCCATACTGTGAAAAGGCAATATTTTTTTACTGATTTAGCTATTTTAAGTGAAGATGAAAACCTGCTGTGTCTTTGCTAGAATGCAGCATATCAACAATTTCTTAGTGGCATTATGATTTGGCTTATACCCCGTGAGGCACTCTGCTAAGGAATGAGGGTAAAATAATAGCTGAAACACCACTATTATCACCGGATAACTCATGAATTTTGAAAACGTTGTTTTTAGTTTTTTTATTGTTCTAGCACTTACCCTGAATTTTGGTTTTTTTATCGGGGATATCGATAATCCCGTCCATCATAATCAATATGAATTATTGGCCGCTATTCTGGTTAACCTGATCGCGACCATCTTAAAATTTGGGGATAAATCGCATGTTGGCGCTATTTTGCTTTCCACCAGCCTGGTTGCCGATATGCAGTTATTGCTGGCTGGCGGCATTTGGATTTTTGGCGTGCATATCACGGGGGAAACGATGACCCCCAACACTATGGTCAGTATTGTTTCACTCGCGGGTGGTGCGATGTTAGCGAATGTTATATCCGTGTTATTACTGGTCACTGAAACTGTTTTATTGCGGCGTTAAGCAGTGATTTTCCTGGTTTTACGGCGGATGCGTTTTCCGCTATTGGTATTGATTGCCATTTATTCCATTGTGCTGGTTGGACTGACCCTGATGCCCGGTCATATTGATGATGCAACGGGTGAAGTTCAGTATATTGATTTATTTCACGCTTTTTATTTTGTATCATTTATGGGTACAACCATAGGGTTTGGTGAAATTCCACAACCTTTTTCCGCTGCCCAGCGCCTGTGGGTCACTTTTTCGATTTATCTCACGGTAATTGCCTGGGTTTATGCCATCGGTACCTTAATTGCCTTATTTCAAAATAAATCCCTGCAACGCTCTTTACGGGAAATGCATTTTACTTCCAAGGTTAAAAACATCTGTTGCCCGTTTTATCTGATTTGCGGGTATGGAGAAACCGGACGGGCTTTGGTGGCTACCTTGGAAGCGCGTGGCATACGGGTGGTGGTCATCGAACAGAGTGAAGATGTTGCCAATACACTGATAATGGAAAATTATCCCATTGATGTGCCGCTGTTATGTGCAGACAGTCGTAAGCCACTGTACTTGCAGGAAGCAGGGCTGAATAACCCCCATTGCCAATCAGTGATTGCCGTCACCAATAATGACTCGATTAATCTGCAAATTGCAATTACCAGCAAACTGCTTAACCCCAAAGTGCAGGTCATTTGTCGTACCGGCAGCCAGGAAGTGGCTGCCAATATGAAATCCTTTGGCACTGATTATATTATGAACCCGTTTGAAGTATTCGCCGCAGGTCTGCACACCACCTTATGCGTGCCACATTTATATTTATTACGTGAGTGGTTTACCGGGTGCATTCAGAATATTAACTATACATTAGAGCAACCACCGTTTAAGGGATTGTGGATATTATGCAGTTATGGTCGTTTTGGTAAGGCGGTGTATCAGCGTTTGAAAAAGGAACCAGGGCTGCACATTATTATTATTGAAGCCAAACCTGAGTTAACCGGTTATCCTGAAGTGGAATATGTGATTGGTCAGGGTACGGAAGCCAGCACCTTGCAGGAGGCGCATATTGAGCAGGCAGTCGGGATTATTGCCGGCACCAATAATGATGTGAATAATCTTTCAATTGTAATGACGGCAAGAGAGCTAAGCAAAACGGTGGGGCATAAACTGTTTGTCGTCTTGCGCCAGAACCAGACGGATAATCACGATATTTTTCAGGCGGTGGGGGCTAATGTCATTATGCCTGGTAATCAAGCCATTGCTGATTATATTCGGGTGGTCTTAACCACGCCGATGCTGGTGGACTTTATGAAACTGGCAAAAAAACAGGGCGATGACTGGGCTAAAACGTTGCTGGACACTATTCACAGTTTTGCAGATCGGGATTTTTTAGAGCACTCGCCGGAAATCTGGGAAACCTGCATTGATGCCAGGCAGAGTCCTTCGGTACATCTTGCCTTGCAACAAGAGAGCAATATTTATCTGGGCGACTTATTACGCAATCCCAGAGCGCGTGAGCAGAAATTATCCATTATCCCTTTATTATTGCTGCGTGAGCATCAGTATACCTTATTACCCGATGAAGATGAGGCGTTACACTCTGGTGATCAAATTTTGTGGTGCGGCAGTCATGCAGCACGTTGGTGGTCGGAATGGGCGCATAAAGATCACTGGATACTGGATTACTTAATCACCGGCACCTTAAAATCACGCGGCACAGTGATGTGCTGGCTTAACAAATATGCTAAAAAACAAGGTATAAGCCCATGAGTGAAGACAAACTGATTCATGACTGTCTGGAAAACAGTCTGGAAAATATTTGCCAGCAAGGTTGTCGCCAGGTAAGCCAGGTTATTTTGCAAATGGAGCAAGGTGAAACCCTGCCTGAAACGGCGATGTTATCGGCAACGCAGCACCAGCTTTTATTAGTGGAGTTAAAAGCAATTATGGCAGTGTATGAAAAAACCGGCAGTTGTGATATTGATTAATGCCAGTATGCACTAAGCCGCTGAGTTCAGTATAAGATTTTTAAGATAACAACATAAAAATCAATAATTTGTTTTTATACAAAAATTATACTATAGGGGAATATTGAGGCAGTCCTAAAAATTACCTGATAATATTCAGGAGATTGATAATGATTAGAAAATTCATAAATTCAGCCTGGATAAAATACCTGCTAAGTGTATTTTTATTCATGCAACTACCTGCTGGCATAGTATCTGCGGCTTGTACTGAAGCGTTCATTGCGCCTTGCCTGCGTTCTATTCCTGCTAATATCGGCACGGATTTACAATTCTGGACGCAGCCATCCACGAATGATGGCTTGATTGAGAAAACCACCGAAGAACTGGTTTTACAGGGTGCAAAATGGACCAACGGCAGGCTTGATGCCAATGGTTATGCCGATGGTAATGCGATTATTTCCAGCACTAACTATAACCATGTTGGTGTCAGCAGCTATATTCAGCTAAAAATTCATGCTGATAACCAGTATCTGGGCATACAGGCAAAAGCAGAAGGTTTGCCTGTCGGCCTTATCACCACCCATCATTCTTTCCTCCAGAGCAAGGTGATTCCCGAAGATAGCTGGCTTTTTATGCGCACTCAAATTGAAACTACGGGTGCATGGCAGTATGTTATTGCGCAACAGAACTATGATGATGCCGGTGGCACAGTGTTACACAGCTATTCAGGCAGCTATACTCAGGCGCAAATAACCGCGCTCCAGGATGCACCTTTTATTATTTCGTTTTTTGATAACTATGGGGGAGAAAATACCTATCTCACCTTGGCGGAAGTAATTGTGACGGATGCTGAGCCGGTTATCCCCGATCCCGAACCTATTCCAGATCCTGTACCCGACCCTGTACCCGACCCTGTACCCGACCCTGTACCTGACCCTGATCCCATACCCGATCCTGAGCCGCAGTTAAGCTGCTCCCCACAAAATCTTACACTTTGTGAAACAGCGCGGGATTGTTTTTTTGAAGGCCAGGGAACCTGGTGTAATGATACCTGCTCAACGCAGGATTGTCCGATAGTTGCAAGAGAGCGGCCACAATGTGGCAGCTTCGATTCATTTAACAAGTTCTATCAGATTCCTTGCCTGAGTGTGGACAACGATCTTTATCAGGTGAGTTTAAGTGCTTATCCCCCCAATCCCTTCCAGCTTAAGCTGGAAAGCATCCGCCCCTATGAGGCTGATGCCGTTGATTATGATTGCGCAGAATATACCCCGGCAAGCAATAAACTGCATATCAGTTGTATTGATTTGGGAGAACAGGCCTATTGGGCAGATTTAAGGGTTGTTTCCATCAATCTGCTGGAACTGCAAAACGCGGGAGAAGTCAATTTACAGGCACCAGACTGGATTAAACATATCGACATCAATGTTGGCAGCCCCGAACCACTGGTAATGACGGTGGTTGACAGCAATGACCGTTATTATCGCTTTTACGGGGTGAAAGATGCGGCGAATCAGGTCTTATATTATGACAGGCTGGTGCTTGATCAATTCGATGCGCAGGGCGTGTTTAAGCATTATATGACACTGAATTTTGATGCACAAAGCAGGCTGACAGGGATTATTTTAGCGGAAGATGAAGGCCAGATAGCATTGGAATATTTGCCAGATACTCAGGTGAAGCTAACCGTGAATGCAGCTGATGGCAGCCAGGAAAGCGTTATGATCAACAATCCGTTTGCCTCACTGTTTGAGTATGCACAAGACGAAACAAGCCCATCGCTTACTCGCTCATTGGACGCATCCACCTCAATTAAAGTCGAGTACGTTGGCGGCATTCAGACTTGTGATGACAACACCCCGCCTGAAGTGTCTATTCAGCGCAACTTCAGCCCGGCCTTACAAGCCAGATACCCGTTATTGGCGCGCGCGTTTAATGCACAAAGCATATATTTTATAGAAGAGGCTTATCGGCTTGAAGAAAGTCCTGAAAACTTTAACTATAAATACAGCTTCAGCATTCCCGGACATGATTACGATGCCTGGAGCTGGCAATGCCGAAAAGATTATATTGTGGATGTGGGCACGGGCTTTATCGGTGGTTTTGCAAAATACCCCGCCGCCGCCTATTCGGCTTTTAACAGCATGATTAAAGATTATCGCGCAGGCTCCACGCAAAGCAGCACAAGCACGGTCATGGATACTGCAGCGGATAAGCTGGTAGGTGATTTGCCGTTGATTTCAACGCTGAGAAAAGTCTATGAGGCCGCGCAGCAGGAAGGCGTGGGTGAAGATGGCGGAGATATGTGCAGTGAAAGGGTTTATGATATTGCGCGGCAGCGTTTGCTGCATCCACAAACCCTCACCGTCAAGCATGACGGTTCCATCCAAACTGCGGTATACCAGCCGACAGTCAGATGGAATCAGGATACTGATGATTATATGCAGCTTGCGCCCTCATTTGATTTTTCAGCGCAATGTGATACCCAGGCCACAGCCATTGTGAGTGATTTTGACGGGCTGCATATTGAAAATTATGATCGCTGGGGCATTGGTCCCATGGCTCCGGGATTTGGCGTTGGCTGGTTTCAATCACAAGATGTGGCAAGCTACAACACCACGGGGGGAAACCCCGATGGTTATATCAGCTGGGTAGGCTCACAGGGAGACTGGTGGTATTTTGTCACCGCCTCAGACAAATACAGTGGAGATAAAAGCTTTGCTTTGAATAAAATGCTGAGTTTTGATCTGAAAACGGACAATAGCAAAGCACCCAATTACATGTCATTTATTCCTTTTGTGGTATTAAGCGGAACAGATGCGGCGGGTAATGCCATGCACCTATATCAGGCGCAAGCACTATTCCAGGTCGCCAAATACCCGGAACCGGGCAGTGACTGGACGAGTTACAGCATCCTGTTAAATGCCACTGCGGAATGGAAAATGGCTGACAATAGCAGCCTGAGCGGAGCCAGTAATGCCAGCGATGCCGATATACGCCAGATTTTGTCAACCTTAAGCAGTTTGCGAATCCGGGGAGAATACGGCTCTGCTGCTGCAACCGGGGCATTGGATAATGTGGTATTTGGAGGGAACTGACAGGCCGTGAAAAAATTGTTTTTATATGACGTTGAAGGTTACAAAACATATATGCTCAAGGTCAAAGCATAAGTCAGCCGGAATGTTTGCTGCATTGTGAATATTGGTGAGAAATGATGGTTTCGGGAAACCTTCCGGTGCAGGTTGCAAACCTGCACCGGCCTGGAGTTTTTGTTAGGGCGCACGGAAACAACCCAAGCAACACCATAAAGAGTGAGAATTTTTTCATCACCCAATTGGTGTCCCATACACGATATTCCCAGAACAAACACTAATGCGATTCCGTAACCCGCAGCACTTCTTCCACGCTGGTCAAGCCCTGCCAGGCTTTCAGCCAGCCATCTTCGCGCAGGTTGCGATAACCCTGGGTACTGGCTAAGTCTCTTAACTCCTGTATCGATGCACCTTGCAGGATTTTTTGTTGCAGTTCCGGGGTCATGTAGACGATTTCATAAATACCCAGTCGACCATGATAACCGCTGCCCTGGCACTCAGGGCAACCCACAGCATGTCGCCAGTTTTGCGGACTGTCTTTTAATGCGGATGGCAAAATCGCCTGACAATGCTCAATAATTTCCGGTAAAACCTGAGTCGGCTGCGCGCAATGCGTACATAGGGTACGCACCAGACGTTGTGCCTGCACGGCGCGCACGGAAGTGGCGACCATGAAGCCTTCCACGCCCATATCCATCAAGCGGGTAAACGCGCTGAGCGCGTCATTGGTGTGCAGGGTGGATAAGACCATATGCCCGGTGAGCGAAGCCTGTACCGCAATTTCTGCCGTTTCCAGATCGCGAATTTCCCCAATCATGACAATATCCGGATCCTGGCGCAAAATTGAGCGCAGCGCCTTGGCAAAGGTGTAACCAATATCGCTGTGCGCCTGTACCTGGGTAATATGGGGTAGTTGATATTCCACCGGGTCTTCCACCGTAATGATTTTACGGCTGCGATCATTGATGGCGTCAATGGTGGCGTATAGGGTGGTGGACTTACCGGAACCTGTCGGCCCTGTCACCAGGATAATGCCATGTGGTTCATTGACCCATTGTTTGAACTGCTGATAATGATCTTCCAGCATACCCAGTTGTTCCAGTTGCGTGGTGCCGCGCTCTTTGGGTAATAAACGCATGACAATGGACTCACCATGCACCCCTGGCAGGGTGGACACGCGAATATCCAGTTCCTCACCACTGACCCGGGTATTGAGCCGTCCATCCTGAGGTAGACGGCGCTCGGCAATATCCAGACCAGCGATGAGTTTAATGCGTGAGGCAATGGCGGCAAAACGCTCGCTGGGTAAATTCAGATGTTCGGTTAATACGCCATCTGTACGATAACGCACATAAAATATTTTTTCTTCAGGCTCGATATGCACATCCGAAGCGCGTTGATCAATGGCCTGTGACAGCATGTTGTTAACAAATTCCACCACTGGCGCGCCTTCTGCCAGTTCCCGCAAATGCCCCACCTCGTTGCCACTGCTCTGGTGTTCTCCGGCTTTTTCCAGTAGATCGATTAAACGATCCACATCCTGATTTCTTGCCAGCAGCCATTGTGGTGCGGGTTCGGCAAAATAAAAGGCGATGATTTCCTGCACATTGTCCGCCATGGGATCACGCGCCACGCAAAGTATCTGCTCATCTTGTTTCCAGGCGATGACTTCCTGATCCAGCCACCAGTCTACGGCAATCTGGCTGTCTTCTATAGCGGCTAACAGGGGTTGCGCATCAAATGGTAATTGCGCACCCTGCAACACCGGCAGACCCAGTTCTTCGCTGAGTACCCTCAGTAGTGCATCTTCTGAAATCGCGCCAATGCGCACCAGCACTGCACCTAAACGACCACCAAAGCGGTTTTGAAATTCCAGCGCACGCTGTAAATCCTGGGCATTAATTAAACCCTGCTGTTGCAGGCGTTCACCCAGTTGTGGCAGGCAAGATGGGGTGACGGCTTGTTTTGGGGGTGTGGTTTCTGCTGTTTTAATGACGACTTGAGGCATGGTGCTCTATTTTCCAATGGATATTTTTATATTCATTCAACGATAAATCAGAATTTTATTATTCTGATTTTTTTTCGCACGGTATAAGGCCTGATCGGCATGGCGCATCAATTCTCTTTGTGTCAGTTTAGAATTATTAAACTCCACAACCCCAAAAGAGCCACAAATCTGAAATGCAATACCTTCATAGGAATGAAAAAACTGTGCGCGCAACTGGTTTTCAATGCGGCGTAGACAGGAAACTGCTTTTTCAGCACGGGTACCGGGCAGCGCGATACAGAATTCATCACCACCTAAACGTCCGCAGACATCGGAGTTGCGCAATTGATGCAAAATCAGTTCGGCAAATTTAGCCAATACTTGATCGCCCACATCATGACCATGCTGATCATTGACCTGCTTAAATGAGTCAATATCACACAGACATAAACTCATCGGCAGACCCGTGCGCCGGGAGAAACTCATCATTTTATCCAGATGCTCCTGAAAATGATGGCGGCTGAATACCCCGGTTAAAGAATCATACCAGGCTTCCCGGCGCAGTTTTTCTTCCAGCAACTTGCGTTTGGTGATTTCATAACCCAACACAATCATACTTTTGCGTCGTCCATCATTGTGAAACAGTGGAGTGCGCACAATATCAAACCAACATTTTTCCGCATAGGCGTTACCGGGCAATTCCAGTTCTTCACGGTAAAAACCACCTTGCTCCCAGGCTTTTTGATCATTGATATTTAATGTATTCAATGCTTGCTTAAAAGCGTGGGGTTGCTCCGCCAGAATCTCATCATTCAAACCATGATAGGAGGTGTTTTCATCCAGGTTAAACATGCGTAGCGCGTATTCATTGGCTTCCAGCCAGCAGCCTTGAGCATCTTTTAATATCACTGCGCCCGGCATGGCTTCGAGTAAGGCCTGTAAATGCAGGTTGCGCTCTTCAATTTGTTCCTGATATTCCAGAATGCGCCGTCCGGCATTCAAGCGACTGCGCAGTTCTTCCGGGCGCACCGGTTTGGTCAGAAAATCATCAGCACCGGCATTAAGACCCATAATGCTGTCTTCAATACTATTTTTACTGGTGAGAAAAATACTGTAGATGAAAGGACAGTTTTTTTGTTGTTTAAGTTTGCGGCATAAGGTGATGCCATCCATTTCTGGCATCATCCAATCAATAATCGCAAGCCAGGGGGCATCGCGAATACTGCCAATTTCCAGGGCATGACGCCCGTCAGTGGCGACAACCGGTGTATAGCCCCAGGATTTTACCCATTCTGATAACATCAGCCGGGTGGTTATATTGTCTTCTGCAATTAATACATTCATGCTTTGTACGCGATTGAAAGGCTATCAGGATTGATACAAACCTTTAGCAAATTGCTGTAAACGTTCTGCCGACTGTTGCCCGGTTTGATCTGTCAAAGGCGTTGCCAGATTTGCCAATTCGACAACCCGTTTACGACCTAAAGTTGGCGCGCGCTCAGCAAAGGCTAAAACCGCACGCTGTTCTTCATCATTTAGTTGGCAAGGCAGTGGCAATGGATGCTTAGACAACAATATTGGCGCTGTACCCGGTGGCGTTGTATATACCACTATGGTGTCTGCCGCCATGTCACCCAGGCGTTGAAATTTTGCATTTAACAACATGGCTGATAAACCAAAGCCATAAAAAAATGGCAATATATCAACCGTGCGTAGCAAATTGCGCAACATTGAACCGGTCCAGCTAACCGGTACGCCATTGCTGTGTAATACTTTGATCTTAAATCGCTTCTTTCCAGGGGTTGCACCATCTGCATAGATTTCAAAGAATACAGGATAAAACCACTCAAGTAAAAAAATAGCCAGTAATAGCAAGCCCGAACCCAGGTCATCAAATCGCGCCAGAAAAATACTTAAAAGGGTATAAATCGCCAAACGCAGGAAAAAATCACTCAGCCAGGCCATTGCGCGTACCACAGGTCCTGCTAATTGCAGGTTTAATACCACCCCTTCCGGCGTTTCTATCGGGTAGTCGGTGTCTAACTGCTGCTCAGGCATGGCTAGGAGATTTGCACCACAATGGTATCGGCAATCATGTCATGCAGACACTGGCGGGAAGCCTGGAATATAAACAACACATCAATCAGATTCACAAAATCGCCCATCACTGGAATTATGCTCAGTAATATGATGGGTATGATACGCAGCCCGATAATACGGCCCAGACCACAACGATTGCCATTACTACGCACAATTTTGATATTGAGCATGTATTTACCGATACTTTGACCATTAAGATACAATAAACGCAGGTTAATTATTATTAAGAGCAAATAACCTACACCGACAATTGCAATAGCGATATTGACAAATACTTCTTTATCTTCACCATCCAGGTTTTCCAGCGTATTCATATCGGCGTTGCCCGTTATATACAATATGATAAAAGCCAGTAACAGCGGCACCATATAGGTCAGGGTATCCAGTAATGCCGCACCCAGGCGTTTACCACGGGTTGCCATCGGGCTGACATCAGTTTCTTCCCAGTCATCATCTACTGCGGCATCAGGTGCCTGATAAGGATTTTGCACCTCTGTCATGTCTGCTGTGCCGGTGGGTTTGTTTGTTGCTGCTGGGGTTGAGTGTGCTTTGGCTTGAGCTGTCTTGAGCTGTAATTCCTGGTCATAAGCGGTACGTTTATCATCATCGGATAACACATGCCAGGCATTACGCACTGCGCTCAATTGCGTTTGCGCTGCCTGCTTTATTTCTTCGGGCAGGGCATCGCGTGACAAACCTAACAAGTCATAATAAGTATTGTCCACCTGTCCGGCTTTTTGTTCATCATAAAGCTGGCGTTGTTCCGGGTTGGATAAAACGCCATAGGCTGTTTTGATGGCTTGTAAACGTTTTTGGGTGGCTTGTTTCAGTGTTGTCTTATTGGCTGCTGTCGCTGAAATGCCGAGTAATTGATAATAATTTTTTTTCATTGTATTTTACCTGAGTTCATGTGATAAAAAACTCGTGTATTGTCCCATAACACCCGCTTTGCTGCTTTTTCACCCAGTATTTCTATAAACCGAGTCATTTTAGTTGTGCTGGCATACGCTTCATACAGCATAACAGGATAGAACTCAATGTTTAAGAAGTGCTTGCCAAACCTTTGAGTTTTGGAAACAGAACTTTTACGAATTGTACATGTTCAGCAGGCAATAGAATCCGTTATAATCAAACACTTTGTTTGATAGCGTTTCTGGTAAGATTCACAGGCATTAATAAAATCCTCCCACATTGGAAGTATGCATAGAGATTAAATAATGGATAAAAAATATCACCTCCCCCTTTTATTCTGGCTATTGTTACTATTCTCGACACTGACCAGTGCCGCCGATTTATCCATGAATGTTTCCACCAGTCCCGCACAGGGTGTATTACGCCAGGATTTAACTTATACCGTCACCTTGTTTCCGGTGCGGGTGGGGGATTCCAAAGTGGTGAATGATGTTGTTTTGACTTATGGCCTGCCACCTGATTTTACGCTGATTTCTGCCACACCATCACAAGGCACCTGTACCAGCGGGGATATTGTGGAATGTGAAGTTGGGGATTTAAGCGACAGTCAGAATATCGTGTTTGTGGTACAGCCCCAGCAGACCGGCAGTGTCACCAGCAGTTTTTTTGCTTCGGGTTTAAGCCTGGATAGCATCAGCGGTGATGTGACAACCAGTAAAAGCAGCGTAAGTGTTACCACCGCAGTCAGTGACCCGCCACCGATAGAAATTGCTTTTACCGCCACAGAATATAGCGTCAGTGAAGATGGCAGTCTGGCAAGCATTACCGTCAGCCGCAGCGGCACGGATGAGCGCGCAATCAGTGTTGATTTTCGCAGTGAAGACGGTACTGCCGTATCCGGGCAGGATTATGATGCCGCCACAGGTACTTTGGCGTGGACCCAAGGCGATCTCAGCGACAAAAGTTTTAGTGTGCGTTTAATCGATGACAAAGAAGCGGAACGTAATGAAACCATTAATCTGATTTTGGAAAACCCGGTGGATGCCGACTTAGGACAGGCTAATGCAGTATTGACCATTGTCGATGATGAAACCACCGGGCAGATTGAGTTCAGCAGCGTTAGTTACCGGGTGTCCGAAGATACGGGCAGCGCAACCATCACCGTGGTGCGTAACGGCGGTTCGGATACCGCGATTACCGTTAATTACAGCACCAGCAACAGCAGCGCCATTGCCGGAGAGGATTATACCACTGCGCAAGGCTCCTTGTTCTGGAGTCATGGCGATAGGGTTGCAAAAACCTTTGCAGTGGATATTATCAATAATCCGGTGATTGAAGGCGACCGTGCCTTAACCCTGATATTAAGCGCGGCTGATGATGCGATTTTAGGCCAGCGCACGGCAACCCTGACCATTGTTGATGAGTTCAGCGAAGAAGATGCCGTTGCAGCTTTGGAGTCGGCAGCGCGCAATCCAACCCAATTGGCGATGGCTGGCCCGATTGGCAAGCTTTGTCAGTCGCGGCAGGCGGGTACGGATTTACAGGCGCTGTGCCGGGAATTGATCTTAAATGCAGGCAGCAACCCCAGCGCGGTGGCGAATGCCCTGCAACAATGGGCACCGGAAGAATACGCCACGCCGGGACGCATGGCAGTGGAATTTTCTTCCCGTCAGTTTCGTAATATCAGCAGTCGTTTAATGGCACTGCGTGGTGGTGCGGCAGGGGCTGAGGTGAATCTGGAAGATCTCAGTATCGACGTGCAGGGTACGCCCTTGCCAAACAGTCTGGGCGAGCCGGTTTCCGGGCAGGAAAAACCCGGCAGTCTGCCACCTGCGGTTGCGCATAAATACGGTTTGAATGAATTAGGCGTGTTTGTCAGTGGTAATGCCAGTTTTGGTTCCCGCGATGCCAGTGATAAGGAATCAGGTTTTGATTTTGAAAGTCAGGGCATGACTTTGGGTTTGGATTACCGGGTCAAAGACAGTTTTATTTTTGGTGCAGCCCTGGGTTATGGCAAGGCTAAATCTGACTTTAATCAAGGTGGCGAGATTAAAGCGGATGCAGTGACCACTTCTTTTTATACAACATTTTATAAGCCTAAAAAGTTTTATCTGGATGCCATTTTCAGCTTGAGTAAAAACAGCTACGATACGCGCCGTAATATTATTTACCAAGTGGCAGACACCCAGGTTAATCAGGCGGCTTTTGCCAGTCCTGATGGCAACGCCACAGCTTTCAGTCTCAGCGGCGGCTATTTCTTTGTCTATGATACGCTTAACCTGATACCCACGGCACGCTTTGATTATATCCATTCAGAAATGGACAGTTTTCAGGAAAACATGAAATATACCAGTGCCACGGGCTATCAACTGGGTTTGAATATGGACAGTCAGAGTGTACGTTCCATGACCTTATCCTTAGGCGCTATCGCCAGTTATGAAATGGAACTGGAATGGGCTACACTGCTGCCTGAATTGCGTTTGGATGTGATACATGAGTTTGAAAACCGCTCACACTTAATCAGTGGGCGTTTTATCCATGATGGTAGTGGGCAACGCTTTTATCTGCCTACCGATAATCCCGATAAAGATTATCTCAGTCTGGCATTTTCCACGGATGTGGAATATGGTGAGGGGCAGATGTTTTATGTCAGCTATCAAACACTGCTGGGTTTAAACGGCATCACCCACCATTCCATTATGGGCGGCGTTAAGCTGGAGTATTAAGGTTAATTGATGTTACGCAAAGGCTGAGTTTTTATGCTTTGGGCATAAAAAAGAAGCCTTTGCTTCACACTGAGTTTTATCTGAAAATATGTGGCAATTACTTTGCAGGTTTAACCCGTTACGCCTAATACCTTCCGGTAAGGCGTCTTTGCGCACCCTGCTGATTGTGCCCTTTATGCTACAGATTTTTGTTGCCGTGGGTTTAACCGGGGCAATTGCTTTTTTTAATGGGCAAAAGGCAGTTAATGATCTGGCAGGCCAGTTGCGCAATGAAGTGACTGCCAGAATCCAGGAACGCTTGCAGGCTTATCTCAGCATTCCACACAAAGTGAATGAGCTTAATAGCAATGCTTTGAGTTTGAAGGAAATTGATTTGCATAATGCTGAAGAGGACAGTCGGCATTTTTATCAACAGGTCAAAACCTTTAAGCTGATCAGCCATAGTTATGTTGCCACCCCTGCGGGAGGATATTTTGGCGCAAAGCGTCTGAGTGATGATAGCTACCAGGTGATGCGCCGGGTTAATGGTGATAATCTCTATTTCTCGGTGGATGCGCAGGGGTTTCCTGTCAGTCAGGTTAAAATAGCCAAAAATTATGATCCACGCCTGCGCCCCTGGTATCAGGCTGCTGTACAAAAACAGCAGGCAACCTGGAGCGCGGTATATCCTGATTTCACCACCAACAGCCTGGCAATCACCGCCGCTTCCCCCTTGTATCAGGATAATAAAAATTTAAAAGCAGTCTTAGGCGCTTCTTTTATTTTGTCTTGGATGGATGATTTCTTAAGCAGTCTGCGCATCGGCAAAACCGGGCAGACCTTTATCATGGACAGGAATGGCCTGTTAATCGCCAGTTCCAGTCACGCGCCGGTATTAAAAAAACAAACTGATAAAAGTCAATCAGTGCGTATTCCCGCCAATGAAAGCAGTAATGCCAGAATTCGTCACGCCACGCAAGCGGTACAACAGTATTTTGGTGATTTAAGTCACATCAGCACCAGCCAGAGCCTGGATTTTGTCTTAAATAATGATAAACAGTTTTTACAAATTACCCCCTTGCGTGATCGGCATGGTCTGGACTGGCTGATTCTGGTCATCGTACCGGAATCCGACTTTATGGAACGCATCAACATGATCTCGGTGGCAACCTTCTGGTTATCCGTGGTTGCGTTGGTCTTGGGTTTATTAGGTGGCCTGCTGACCTCGCATTGGGTCATCCGTCCCATACAGCATCTTAATAATGCAGCAAAATCCCTGGCTCTGGGACGCTGGGATCAAGTTGTGGAAGCGCGTCGTAAAGATGAACTGGGTGAATTGGCGCGCTCATTTAACAGCATGGCGGAACAACTCAAAGAAAGTTTTGCTACGCTGGAAACTAAAAATGCTGACTTACGCAAACTCGATACCCTCAAAGATGAGTTTTTAGCCAATACTTCGCATGAACTGCGTACGCCACTAAATGGTATTGTGGGCATTGCAGAATCCATGTGTGATGGCGCGGTTGGCTCCATCAGCGAATCCCAACGCAAAAACTTATTAATGGTTGCGCAAAGTGGACACCGTTTGACCAATCTGGTGAATGATATTCTCGATTTTTCCAAGCTCAAGCATAAAAACATTAATCTGCAACTGAAATCCGTGGGGATGCGGGAAGTGGTTGAAGTGGTATTGATGTTCAGCCAAACCTTGGTTGGACAAAAAGCGGTTAAACTTATTAATCATATCCCACAAAACTTACCCCCTGTGCTGGCCGATGAAAACCGCTTACAACAAATTCTGCACAATCTGGTGGGGAATGCGATTAAATTTACCGAAAGCGGTAAAATTGAGATCTTTGCTGAATATCAGACTACAGCAAAACCACCACGATTATTAATCCGCATCCGTGATACGGGTATCGGGATTTCCGCAGAAAAGCTGGGGCAGATTTTTGACTCTTTTGAGCAGGTAGATGGCTCCAATGCGCGGCAATATGGTGGTACGGGTCTGGGTTTAACCGTGACCAAACAACTGGTGGAATTGCACCAGGGGCAAATCACCGTGACCTCGCAACCCAATCAAGGTTCAGAGTTCAGCTTTACCCTGCCGGTGGTAGAGGATGAAAAAACGCCAACGGCGGACTTATCCAATATATCACCCCACATGTCAACTCGGATGCCCTTACACGAAACCCAGATAAAAACGGCATCTGTGCCTGATGCCAATGAACAAATACAACAAGCGGGTGCTAAATCGAGTCATCAAAAAAGTTTAATTCATCCCAATCCTGATCAATTTACTATTTTGATTGTTGATGATGAACCGATTAATTTGCAAGTGCTGGTCAATCATCTGTCCTTACAAAACTACGCCGTGGTTGAAGCCAATGACGGCCTGGAAGCCTTGCAACTGGTTGAAGAAGGATTAAAACCACATCTGGTATTGCTTGATATCATGATGCCGCGCATGACCGGTTATGAAGTCTGCCGCCGCCTGCGCGAGTATTTCCCCGCCAATGAATTGCCTATTTTGCTGCTCACGGCAAAAACCCAGGTATCCAATTTAATCGAAGGGCTGGATGCTGGCGCTAACGATTATCTGACCAAACCCGTCTCCAAAAACGAACTGCTGGCACGGATTAAAACCCATTTGCAACTGAGTAATCTCAATATTGCTTACGGACGTTTTGTACCGCATGAATTTATTCAGCTCATGGATAAACAAAGTGTGGTGGATGTTAAACTCGGTGATCATATTGAACGTAATATGACTATTTTATTTTCTGATATTCGCGGTTTCACCACCATATCAGAAGCCATGACACCACAGGAAAATTTTGATTTTATCAATGCCTATCTCAGTCGCATGGAACCAATTATCAGTAAATATGAAGGCTTTATTGATAAATATATTGGTGATGCGATCATGGCTTTATTCCCCGGCAGCGTGGACTCGGCGGTACAGGCAGGGGTTGATATGCTGATTCGTCTGGTTGAATATAACACCTCACGTGGTCGTCCAGGCCGCCCTAATCTGAAAATCGGCATCGGCATCCACTTTGGCTCACTGATGCTGGGCACGGTGGGCGGTAAAAACCGCATGGACGGCACGGTGATTGCTGATGCAGTGAATCTGGCTTCACGCACTGAAGGGTTGACCAAAAGTTATGGCACGGCGCTGTTGATCACAGAGCAAACCTATCAAAACATGCGTCATCCAGAGCAGTTTTTGACGCGCATGGTAGATAGGGTGCGGGTTAAGGGTAAAACTGAAGCCGTCACAGTATATGAAGTGTTTGATGCCGATGAAGCAAAAGAACGGCAATTAAAATTAAAGACACTGGACATTTTTTCAGAAGGCTTCCATCATTACCACGACATGCGAATTACAGCCGCACAAGCTTGTTTTCAACAGGTGCTGGAACAAAATCCACAAGACAGTGTTGTTGAAGTCTATTTGCAACGCTGTCAGCAAGTGTTAGAAGGCGAGCTGGAAATTGTTGAAGAACCACAAACCAAGGAGTTTTAATCATGTTGAAACCAATTTTATTAACCGTCTGCTTATTAGGCGTCAGCAGTTTAGCGATGTCCGTTTCCGCGGATTTGCCCGATGCCAATAAAATGGAAGCCTTGCAAAAGGCACTTAAAAACAAAGTCAATGAGTACAAATTACTGGTGAATGTAAAGGGGCGTTGCCTGGAATCACCACCGGATCAAGCTAAAAACAACGGTGGCAAAATTCAGTTATGGGATTGCAATAACAGCAAATACCAACGCTGGAAACTCGACAGCCAGCAACGCCTGGTCAACACCAGTGGCAAATGCCTGGATATTGCTGGCCCGGATCTGCATAAAAACGGTGGCAGCATCGGTTTATGGGAATGTAATAACGCACCCAATCAGAAATGGACGCTGGATAAGGGTCGCCTGCGCAGCGTTGGCGGCAAATGTCTTGATATTCCCGGTGAAGCCAACTGGAACCGTAACGGGATGCACCTGCATATCTGGGATTGTAATACCGCGCCAAATCAACGCTGGGATCATAAGTTGTGGTGGGGTAAATAACCCCCCGTTATCCTTAATCTGAAAATTTTACCTCATTACCATGCTCTGCATGGTAATGACAACAGTATCCGCTCTGCGGATTCCTTACCAGGAGAAGCCAGTGTATTTACGCAAAATTTTTTATACGCTCTGCCTAACCAGCTTGCTGGCACTAGGCAGCCATGCCGCCGAGACGCTCAGTCCTTCAGGCAGTACGCTGGATGATGTTAATCTCTATCCTGATGACAGTTTTGTGCAGGTTGCTAAAGCTATTGATGTTCAGGATATTGATGTCAGCGAAACGTATATTCTGGTGCAATTACCCAGTGGTGAATTATTAAGCAAAACCCCAACAGGGTTTGAATTGCTCAATGTCAGTAACTTCAAGCTGACAGACCTGGGTTTAGGTGTAAATAACGAGCAGATTACTTTTGAAGTCGTTGCCGGAGATTTTTTTCACTTGCTCGATTATCCGGTGCTGATTTATCTTGGCATTCTGGATAAAGATAAGGTATTACATTTTGGCGCATTTTCACTGACTGCTAATTTTCAGTCTTTGGATAGCTGGGATGAAACCGCAGTGCGCAAGGTGTTACATACCTTTGCTTTTGGCGGTTTTGCCAGCGACACGCAAATTCAGACCTGGGCAGGCATGGTGCCGATACTGGCGATACAGGAAATGCTCAGTGCCGACACCCTCAACGCCAAACTCTCCCCGACAGACACCCTGGATAATTCATTGCCCGATGGCGACTTAAAAACCCTGTCAGCTTTCTGGAGTGGTGAGGACAGTGCCAATCCGATTGCAACGGATGCGCGGGAGAATTTTGCTTTAACCGCGCGCAACAGCGCGGAACATACCTGGCGACAGGCGGTTAATCTGCGCGGTTTGAATCCTGCGCGGCAACTGCTGGGTTTGGTTGAAAGCAATTACCATCTCAGCGTCAACCTGGATGCCGTGGTGAATATTACCAACCCACAAATGATGCGTTATTATGATGACATCATGAATGCACTGGCAGCAGCAACGCCCTATCAGGACGTACTCAGTATTGCCTCACTATCTGCCGCCGTTGCCACCCAATATAACCATCGCCGCAATACCTTTGATAATGAAACGCAGGTGTTTCGCGGCAATGAAGATTTTGCCCGGGAATTCCATCAGATATTTTTTGGCATATTCGGTGATTACAATACCGATTACCATGAAGAAATCACCATTAAAAATACCGCGCAGGCGCTCACCGACATGCCGGTATTATTAAATGCTGAGGGGGAACAGGATGAGGTGGTGACTTTTGGCGAGGAACAACATCACATCGCACCGCTGGAAATTCTGCAACAAAGCATTGCTGGTAATACTGCACAGGAAAAAATTCAGGCCTTGTCGCAATACGCGGTTGTGCAGCCGGAAAGCCTGGAAAACCTGCCGATTATTCTGGTACGCGCCTTCGCAGATGAAAATCTTGATGAGGCGAGAACCAAGGTGCTGCAAAACGCCTGGGCGGAAATGGCGGAGAAAAATCTGCTGACTTTCCTGCGTAATTACGCGATTTCCACGCTTTTCCACCATCCCCAGCGCTTCAAATACCACACCGTGCCGCAGCGTTATTTAACCGCGCTGAATCAGATGACCTTGAGTAACCAGGAAAGCTATCTGGATTTATATGACATTGGCGGCTATGAAGAGGAAGATTATCAGGTATTCCGGCCCTTGCATGATGTGTTTGGTGCGCAAACCGGCATTGAAGCGGCGGACAGCGCGGAAGTTTTTCGCGCCGTATATCAGCGCAGCAGCAAAAACGCGCATATCAACAGCCAAACCTATCTCGAAGACAACGGGCAACTGCTGTGGAGCAAAGACTGGGGCAGCGTGATACCTGTTGACGACCAAGGGGCTTATCCGGTTGCTCAAACGGTGGAATGGCTGTGGCAGCGTTTTCTCGCCGATGGCCTGAAAAATCTGGGCAGCCTGGAACGCCTGCATTTATACGCATTGCTGGCAACTGGTCAGGATGCTGCTTACGCCCTGGATGCCAATGCTCCGGATCGAATATTTAGCAGCAATGAGATTGACACTGACAACGACCTGCAAAACGCATTACAGGACTGGGGTGGCAGCGTGCTGGCACTGGACGGCGATGACTCGGAAAACCGCCGCACAGCAAACCATAAGATCGGCCTTGCCATCAACTTTATTAATGCTTTGCCGTTTGCCTTTGGACAGGAAGGACAATAAGTTGAGTTCGGTTGAGGCTTCTTTCAGCCTGGGTTGTATAAAAAGTGAGCAATCAGGCTGAAAATCGCCAAAACCTCACACATTGAATTAAAAAATAAGTAATTTTGAGCGGGATAATATGAAAAAAACTTATCCCGAGTTGAGGTAGAAAAACCATGAAACGACGTGATTTCTTAAAAAGCGCCATTGCCAGCAGCCTGCTGATGGGCAGCGGCTTATCATTGTTAAGCAGTCGTAGCGCACTGGCGGCAACAACAAACTTACCGGCTGATTTCCCGGTTGCTACCCCGCCAAAAATTCTGCTAAATATCTCTCTGGATGGCGGCCCTGATTTTCGCCATTTGATGCCCCCTGCGTTCAGCGCTGATGAAAACAGCTTTGCCTGGCAATACTGGTATCATCGCGCAACTTCGCATTCCATTGCCGCCAATAATGCCGCGTTTCAACAACGCTGGGACGATGATTTTCTCAAACCCACGCTGAACCCCGCCCCTGCTGGCGCGGAATTCGGTTTTTTAAACAGTGCGGGTTGGTTATTTGAACAATGGGAACAGGGCAATGCCGCCATTGTCAATAATACCCTGACCGCGAACAATCGTAATCACGCCCACGCACTGCTGGCACTGGAGCAAGGTGATCGCAACGCAGGCGTGCATGATATGGATAAACCCGGTTGGGGCGGTCGTCTGGCAAGGGTGCTACGCGATCAGGCGCAACAAAATGATCCTGATGCTGAAGTTAATATTATCTCTCTGACCCGGGAAATCCGCCGTTTTTGTTACGGCCCCCATGCCAGTGATCCGCGCAAACATAATAACGAGCAAGTCATTTCCGTGCCCAATGCGCGTGACTTAGGTCTATTCAGCCCCGATGTCAATGCTGCCAGTTACAACCCGGAAGCAGATTCCAGCGTCATGAGTCGCGCCTTAAAAGCCTATTATGCGGCTAAACAAGGTGAAATGGACAAGCAATCACCCTATTACAAACTGATTCAACATGAAATCACCCTGCGCAAGTTTGGCGATGCCATGAAAGCGCGTCTGATTGGTGATGATGCCGATAATCCCAATATCCCGATTCCTGATGAAATCCGTGCCTTATATGATAGCCGCTTTGCCAGTGAAAGCGGCCTCAATCTGCTCAATAATACGGGTTTTGGGCGGCAAATCGCCAGTTTATACGATTGTTTTGCCTGCCGTGACCTGCTCAATTTTCGCATTGCCTCTTTGGCCTATCGCGGCTGGGATACGCACAAAAACCAGAAACGTTACATTGAACAACGTTTTGCCGATTTATTTCACGAACAAGGCGCATTGGCAACTCTGTTTAAGCACCTGCCAGAAAATATCACGGATCAGATTATTATTGTGATTTCCGGTGAATTCGGACGTCAGCTTAAAGCCAACGGTGATAACGGCACCGATCACGGACGTGGCAATGCCATGTTGGTATTGGGTAAAAGCGTGCGCGGTGGTTTATACGGTGATCCCTTCCCCAACGAAGAACTCGAACGTCTGGACAAACGTAGCCCGGATATCACCGGTAAAACCGGCCTGGAACATGTGTTTGCTGGCGTCTCCGATCTGATGGGCAGCGGTGCGGGTGACCTGGTGTTCCCCGACCGCGCTGACGCACCGCTGGAAGATGCCGTCAGTGCATTGTTGTTTACCTGAAATTTCCACTAAATTTAATGAGTAGAGGGATGCGTCCAACCGTACTGATCGTTGATGATCATGAAGAAAATTTACTCGCACTGGAGATGCTACTTGAACAGGAGCGGGATATTGAAATATGTCGGGCGCTCTCAGGCAAAGAGGCATTGAGGCAGTTGCTGGGGCAGGAGTTCGCCTTGGTGCTGTTGGACGTGCAGATGCCTGAGATGGACGGCTTTGAGGTGGCTGAGTTAATGCGCGCTAATCCCAGCACTCGCCTTATTCCCATTATTTTCATTACCGCCATTAGCAAAGAAGAACGCTACCGTTTCCAGGGCTATGAGGCGGGTGCGGTGGACTATCTCTACAAACCACTCGATTCCTTCATCCTGCAAAGTAAAGTACAGGTCTTCATCCAGCTCTGGCGGCAACGACGGGATCTGGAGTTAGCTTATCAAAAGCTGGAGGAGGCCAACCAATGTATTATCAACCAGAAAAATATGCTACAGAAGATGGCTATCCAGGATCACCTCACCGGTCTCTATCAGCGGCGTTGGTTCGACCACCTGATTAAGAGCGAGCTGGGCGCGGTCATGCGTACCAATACCCCGTTGGCTTTGGCAATCCTCGATATCGACCACTTTAAGCAGATCAACGACAGCTATGGTCATCTCGCTGGCGATGTCGTGCTGGTAGGCCTCGCCGCTACCCTGAAGAATGCAATGCGTGAATATGACACCGCTTTTCGTTTCGGTGGGGAAGAATTTGCGGTGCTGCTGCGTGGCACGACTAAGGTGCAGGCGATCAAGGTCTGTCAGCGCTTGCGCATGATGCTTGAGCAGGAACACTACGTGTATCAGGGCCAGGAATTTCGGATCACTGTCAGTATCGGCCTCTGCGCTACTGATCACTTGCCGGATGCAACCCGCGAACGCATGATCGAACAGGCCGATAAGGAGCTTTATCGCGCTAAAGCGGCTGGGCGTAACCAGGTTTGCCCCGAATCCTAAATAACCTAAGCTTCATTCATTCCACCGCCTGCAAGTTGGCATACACCAGTACCAGCCATTTGCTACCCTGATGACCAAAATGTACTTCCACCCGCTCGGTTGCGCCGCTGCCTTCGCTATTTAAAATCACGCCCTCACCAAATTTAGGATGCATCACACGCTGCCCGACACGGAACTTACCCGCACCGCTATCCATCGCAAAGGCCGGGGCTTTGGGAGCTTGGTATACGGCTTGATTGCTGCTGCGCAAACGGATTTCTTCCAGCAGTTCCGCCGGGATTTCATGAATAAAACGTGACGGGCGGGTATAATTTTCCTGCCCATGCAAACGCCGTACTTCCGCATAACTGATATAAAGCTGGCGCATGGCGCGGGTGATGCCGACATAACATAAGCGGCGCTCTTCTTCGAGACCGTTTTCATCCTGTAAGGACATGCTGTGTGGAAATAATTTTTCTTCCAGACCGCATAAAAAAATCAGCGGGAACTCCAGCCCCTTGGCGGAATGCAGAGTCATTAACTGCACACCGTTTTCCCCGCTGTGGCTGGATTCTTCGCCAGTATCCAGCACGGTTTTACTAAGAAAGGTTTGCAGTGGACTTAGCCCATCGCTGTCCAGGCTTTCATCCGTATAATGCTTGGTGGCGTTGACCAGTTCATCCAGGTTTTCCAGCCGGGTCTGATCTTTTTCTGTATTTTTCTTTTTCAACTGTGCGCGCAAGCCGCTGTTTTCCAGAACTTGCTCGGTGAGTTCATGCAAGGGCAGACTGCCGGTATTCTCGCGCAGTTGCAGAATCATTTCCTGAAATTTACGCAGGGCATTAGCGGCGCGGGTGGTGAGTTCGCCGGATACTATCACTTGTCCGGCAGCCCGCCACATGGAGATACCATTACGCCGCGCTTCCTGGCGCACGATTTCCACGGTTCTATCGCCAATGCCACGGGTGGGGGTATTTACCACGCGCTCAAAAGCAGAATCATTATCTTCATTTGCCAGCAGTTGCAGATAGGCCATCGCATCCTTGATTTCTGCGCGCTCAAAAAAGCGCAAGCCGCCATATACCCGATAGGGCAGACGGGCAGATAACAAAGCCTCTTCCAGCACCCGCGATTGCGCATTCGAGCGATATAATATGGCACATTCCTTCAAGCTTCCGCCTTCATCGGCCCAGCTTTGCACCCGTTCAACGATAAACCGCGCTTCATCATATTCATTAAATGCACGATATAAACTGATGGGCAGCCCTTCCTCGCCATCAGTCCACAGGTTTTTACCCAGCCGCCCCGGATTATTGCCAATCAAACGGTTTGCTGCTTCCAATATGGTGCCGGTAGAGCGGTAATTCTGCTCCAGTTTGGTTAGTTGAACTTCGGGGAAATCCTGCTGAAAGTGATGCAAATTAGTAACTTTCGCCCCACGCCAGCCATAAATCGACTGGTCATCGTCACCCACTGCAAACACATGTGCCTGCGCGCCTGCCAACTGCTGCAACCAGAGATATTGTATGGTGTTGGTATCCTGAAACTCATCCACCAGTATGTGCTGAAAACGCCGCTGATAATCTGCCAGGATGTGCGGATTCTGTACCCAGAGTTCATGTACCCGCAACAGCAATTCGGCAAAATCCACCAGACCGTTGCGCTCGCAAGTCTCCTGATAATTTTTATATACCTGTTTCATGGTGCGCTCAAACACATCATCATAATTATCCAAATCATGCGGACGTCGCGCTTCATCCTTGCACTGGTTAATAAACCACTGCGCCTGTTTTGGCGGCCAGTTTTTTTCATCCAGTTCCAGCGCCTTCATCACCTTGCGCACAATACGGCTTTGGTCTTCGCTGTCGATAATCTGGAAGTTTTCCAGCAGTCCCGCCTCCTGCCAGTGCTGCCGCAACAGGCGGTGCGCCAGCCCGTGAAATGTGCCGACCCAGAGGTCATAGGCGGAAATTCTTGGCTGTCCGCTATTTTCCGCAGTGCGCAGCAATTTCATCAAACGCGCGCGCATTTCATTGGCGGCTTTATTGGTAAAGGTTACCGCCAGCATGGAATAGGGTGAGATACGCTCGATCTGCATCAGCCACGCCATGCGGTAAATCAACACGCGGGTTTTACCACTGCCCGCCCCCGCCAGAATCAGGCGGTTGCCTAATGGCGCGCACACCGCCTCGCGCTGGGCATCATTGAGTAGGTTGATCAGGGCGGAAGCGGGGTCTAAATCAGCGTTAGGATCGGAATCGGGTGTAGGGGGAAATTGGCTCATAGACTTTCTGGTTGGTTACGTAGGTGATTTTCCAATATTGCATATTACCCATTCACATAGCTGGCTATGTCATGGTTTTCACAACGCTGATGCCGGCCTAAAAGACCAGCGAAATGGGTAGGTGAGTTGCCTTAGCCCCTGAATTCCAAATCAAACGCCTGTTCAATCAATTCTCGCTCTTGATCCAGATGGGCTTTTAAGTAACCGGCGGCAGGCGAGGCAAATAATAAACGTCCGGCATAACCCAGGCGGATATTTGGCTGATGCATGGTATCCAGGACGCGGGCGTGGATAAAATTCCAGGCACCTTGATTGCGGGGTTCTTCCTGTACCCAGAACCATTGCTTGGTATTGCTGTATTTTTCCAGTGCGCGTGACAAGGTGGCGCGGGGCAGCGGATAAAGCTGTTCCAGCCGTAAAATAGCGATATTGTTAATGCCTTTTTTGGTGCGTGCTTCCAGGAGTTTAAAATACACCTGCCCTGCGCACAGCAATACCCGTTTGACCTGTTTGGGATCGATGCTGGTGTCGGTTTCATCGATCAGCAGTTCAAAATCCTTGTCAGTAAAATCTTCCAGTTTGGAGGTGGAGTGTTTGTTGCGCAGCAGGCTTTTGGGCGTCATTACGATCAGCGGCTTGCGATAAGGCCGCAGCATCTGACGGCGCAGCAAATGGAAAAACTGCGCAGGTTCGCTGGGTACGCAGACCTGCATGTTATTTTCCGCGCATAATTGTAAATAACGCTCCAGACGGGCGGAGGAATGCTCCGGGCCTTGACCATCATAACCATGCGGCAGAAACAATACCAAGCCACACAAGCGCCGCCATTTGGCTTCTGAGGAGCTGATGAACTGGTCAACCACCACCTGCGCGCCATTGGCAAAATCACCAAACTGAGCCTCCCAGATGGTCAGGGTTTCCGGCTCGGAAGAAGCATAACCAAATTCAAAGCCCAGTACCGCTTCTTCGGACAGCAGAGAATTGATAATCAGAAATTGTGGTTGCCGGGGCGTAATATGTTGCAAAGGAATGTACATGCCATTGTGGGATTGGTCGTGCAACACTGCGTGACGATGGGCAAACGTGCCGCGTCCACTATCCTGTCCGGATAAACGCACGGGATAACCGGCTTGCAGCAGACTGGCATAAGCCAGTAATTCCGCAAAACCCCAATCGGCATCTATCTCGCCTGCTGCCATTTTTTTGCGGTTTTCAATAATCCGCTCCACGGTGCGGTGCAACTTAAAATCCGGGGGGTGGCTGGTAATGCGCTCGGATAAATATTGCAGTGCTTCCTTGCTGATATGGGTTGGCGCTTCCTGAGTCCATTTAGTACCCAGATAGGGTTTCCAGTTGGTACCATATTCAAAGCCATCAACCTTACGCCGCCGTGCCATTTCCACCATTTCCTGCGCTTTCAGCACGGCCCGGTATTGCTGCGCCATCATTTCCGCATCCTGCGGCTGAATAATTTCATTTTTGATGAGTTTTTCAGCATACAAGGTGGTAATTGGCGGGTGTTTTTTTATCCGCTGATACATCTGCGGCTGGGTTGCCATCGGTTCATCGGCTTCATTATGTCCATGCCGCCGGTAGCAGATCATATCGATGACCACATCCATATTAAACTTCATGCGGTATTCCAGCGCCAGCTTGGACACCCGAATGACCGCTTCGGGATTATCGGCATTGACGTGAAAAATCGGTGCGCGCACCATTTTGGCAACATCGGTGCAATACAGCGTTGAGCGCACGTCAAAAGGATCGCTGGTAGTGAAACCGATTTGATTATTGATGACAATATGCACCGTACCGCCGGTGCGGTAGCCTTTGGTTTCCGACAGGTTCAGGGTTTCCATTACCACGCCCTGTCCGGAAAAAGCACTGTCGCCGTGAATCAATACCGGCAGAACCTCATTGCGCTCATGATCGTGGCGGCGTTCCTGACGGGCGCGCACTGAACCTTCCACTACCGGATTGATGATTTCCAGATGTGAGGGGTTAAATGCCAGGGTCAGGTGCAACGGGCCGCCGGGGGTCATGACATCGGTGGAATAGCCCTGATGGTATTTTACATCTCCACTGCCGCGCCGGGGATCGATATCAATGGTGCCTTCAAACTCGGAAAATAATTCACGGGTACTTTTACCCATGATATTGACCAGCACATTCAAACGCCCCCGGTGGGCCATGCCAAAAACCAGTTCTTTCACACCATAACGCCCGGCGTTTTGCACCACCTCATCCAGCAGTGGAATCAGACTTTCCGCGCCTTCCAGGGAAAAACGTTTTTGTCCGACATATTGCATGTGCAGATAATGCTCCAGCCCCTCTGCGGCGACCAGACGCTCTAAAATATGTTGCTTGCAATCACTGTCCACCCCGCATTCATCATGTACAAAACGTGCTTCCAGGTTTTCCTGTAACCAGCGTTTTTTTCGGGTATCGGTCAGATGCATGAACTCGATACCGATATGTCCGCAATAAATCTGCTGCAATGCGGTAAAAATCTCGCGTAATGTTGCTTGTTGGTTGCTGAAAGCGAAAAAGGTACCCGTGCTGAACTCCATGTCCATGTCAGCTTCAGTCAAGCCGTGAAACGCGGGATCCAAATCCTCGACATAACGGGTATCGTGTAACTTCAGCGGATCTAACTCGGCAATTTCATGACCCCGCACCCGGAAATAATGAATCAAACGATGCACGGCGCTTTGTTTTTCCATTTGCTGCCGGGATAAGGCATTGGATAATAAGCTGGCAGATAGCATAGCTGGTTGCGTGGTCGTTTCTGCTATCAATGGGTGGGGAGACTGGCGCCGTTTGCGTTGTGCTGAGGCGGCATTATCTGCCTGCTGACTAGGGTGCAAGCGAAACTGCGCCTGTAACTGCGTTGCTGAGCGTTCTGGCTTGGCGCTTGACTGTGATACTTGAACCCGAGAAAAATAAAGCTGCCACTCCGGCTCCAACTGGTTTGGGTCTTGCAGCCAAATCTCATACAGATCATTAATAAATGCCGCATTGAGTAATCCAGAAGGTTCAGTCATGTTTGTGTTCCATATTAAAAACGGTAAGTCAGCTTCAAACGAAAATGACGACCTTCAAGTGACTACGGTTTAGCAAGCACCGTGTTAACGAGCAGAGGAATGAAAAGTATATTAAGCAAAGTGAGTTTTTTTATTGTTTCATATGTGAGAGATATTCTTGTTAGCATAATCTGCGGTGGCCTCTTCGAGGTTCAATGTTGATATTTCACTTTGCCAAATGGTTCTTTAACCCGGATATTTCATAATACCTTATATCTTGAAAATGGATATACTTTTCCGCAGTTGTGTTGCCTGTTCAGAGAGTTGCAAGGTGGTGCCTGCCATCTCCTCAGAAGCACTGGCATTGGCCTGGGTCACTTGCTCCAGTTGCATTAAGGCTTGATTGATTTGCTCAAAACCTGCGGCTTGTTCACTGCTGGCAATAGCGATGCTCTGTACCAGTTCCGCAGTTTCACTGAAGTTTTTCACCATCTTTTGAATGAGTTCTCCGGTACTTTCTCCCTGAATGACACTGGTATCGGACAAGCCACTGATTTCCTTTGCTGCGACCTGACTGTCTTCTGCAAGCTTACGCACTTCCACGGCGACCACAGCAAAACCTTTGCCCTGCTCTCCTGCTCTCGCGGCTTCTATTGCTGCATTTAAAGCCAGTAAATTAATGCGGCGGGAAATTTCTTCAATAATGCTGATTTTTCCAGCAATTTTTTTCAAAGCAGCAATGGTTCCCTCTACTGCTTCCTGCCCTGCATGTGCATCCTTTGTTACCTGTGCAACCTTATCCTCAGTTTGTTGCGCATTTTCCATGTTCTGCTGTGTCGTTGCAGCCAGTTCTTCCATGGAAGCTGTACTTTCTTCCAGCGAAGCAGCTTGTTCCGTAGCACCCTGGGACAGACCCTGGGCGGCGGCACTTATTTCCTCACTACCACTGGCAACAGCATCTGAAGCACTGAGTGTATCACCGACGATATTTCTAAGACGTGCGACCATCGTTGCCAAGGCTTCTAAAATACCGGTTGTTTTATTGTTAAATTGTATGTCCAGTCTGCCATCTGCAACCTGCTGCGCAATTTCGGCAATTTTTGCAGGCTCGCCACCGACTTGTCTTAATACATTCACAATGACATAAGCGCCAATGGCAGTTGCAAATAGCAGGGCAAAAAATACGGCAGCATAAATAGCGTTTTTAGTATTTTCCGCAGCATTGATACTGGATTGTTGACGTATGCTCATCAAGCCTTGTTCTTCTGCAACAAAACTGCTCATCACCCCACGAAACTTATCAAAATATACCTTGCCATAGGCTTCCCCAACCTGATCGGCCATGTCATCCATGGTTTTGGCATCACCAATTTTTCGGCGCAGTTCTGTCATGGGTTTCACGACTTGCTGCTGCCATTCATGTATATTTTTTTCAATATCAGTGAGTAATTTCACTTGTTCGGGGTTGTCATTGATCGTATTTTTTAGCATGCTGGTCTGCTTAAAAAAGTTTTTTTCACCCTGTTGATAGGGTACGAGAAAGGCATCATTACCTGCCAGCAGATAACCACGCATACCAGTTTCCATATCAACGGTGCTGAGTAATATGGCTTGGGCCTGTTGTATCACGTTATAGGTATGGATAACCCATTTTCGGTTTTCCTGCATTGTTTTCAGGTTGCTTGTAATTTCTTTTCTGCTTGTCTCATAAGTCAGTCCATGATCTGTTAATAGTTTTTCTTTAGTTTTACCGATATGTTCTGAATTTTTAATCAACACTTGTTCTGCTGAATCTGAATTCTGCTCGCGTTTAGTCAACAGGTTTCTTTCCCTGCTGACAAAGGTATGAATTTGTCCTCTAAATTTATCGAAATAGTTTTTGCCACGCGCTTGCCCGACGAGATTTGCCATATCATTCATGGTTTCCGCATCGCCAATATTACGGCGTAATTGCAGCATGGGTTCCACCACTTTCTGCTGCCATTCCTGCAAAATATCCCTGGCTTCCTCCAGACGTTTGACCTGTTCCGGGTTGTCGCTGATAGTGCCTTGTAAAACTTCTATGCCCTTGAAGGTTTTTTGCTCCCCCGTGGTATAGGGCTTCAGAAAACTTTTTTTACCCGCCAGCAGATAACCGCGCATACCGGTTTCCATGTCCACAGCGGTGGCAACAACGGCATTTGCTTTTTCCAGTACGTCATGAGTGTGTTCAACCCATTTATTGGTCTCTAAAATTGCATTGATATTGATGACACTGAGTATGCCAATACCTAAAAGAAATACCAAGGGTATGGCAATACCTGTAATGACCTTAGCCTTAAGCCCAAAAAAATTCATGAGCACCCTCCTTCAGAATGAGCGATTCCAATTATAATGACTGGAATTGAGTTTTTATAACACAGGGTTGTGTTGTTAAACTTCTTTTCCACAGGGTAACTGCATGGCCATGCAATGTAAACTCCCATATTGTTCAATCAAGGCACGACAATGTATATCAATAATTTTCCGCTCTGGAAATGCCAGGGACAGGCGTTGATGGGCAATTTTATCGGCAGGATCGCCATATACCGGCAATAAGACGGCAGTATTAATAATTAAAAAATTGGCATAACTGGCGGGTAATCTCTGACCTTCTTGATTATATAAGGCTTGCGGCAGTGGCAGGGGGATGAGTTGATAGGCTTCGCCATTGCTTTGCCTGAACTGCGTCAATTCTTCATGCATTTGTTGCAAGGGTTGGTAATGAGAGTCTTGCGGATCTTCGCAAATACTATAGGCAATAGTATGGGCATTACAAAAACGTGCCAGCATGTCAATATGACTGTCGGTATCATCGCCTGCTATACCACCGTGTTCCAGCCATAAGATACGCTGCACGCCCAAGGTTTTTTTTAAATATGCTTCAATTGCTGCTTGTGTCCAGCCAGCGTTGCGCGTGGGAGCCAGCAGACATTCGCGGGTCGTCAGCAAGGTGCCGCAGCCATCACTGTCTATGCTGCCACCTTCCAGTATAAAATCTTTACTTTGCAGCGGACTGTCGATGCCGTTTTCAGTAAAAGCGCCTTGTTGATGCAGTTGCAAACTAATTTGATTATCACACGTAGCAGGATATTTATTACCCCAGCCATTAAATTGGAAGTCCAGCAGCACACGTTGTTGATTTGAATAGATGCTGATAAGCGAATGATCTCTGGTCCAACTGTCGTTAGAAGGTGCGATATATAGTTGATAAGCTGAAGTGGGAATACCACTGGTATTGAGTTTTTGTTGCAGGGTCTGGCGATGTGCCACATCCAGACAGGCGATAATCAGGGATTGATGTTTACTGATATGCAGACAGGCTTGCAGCAGCGTGTGTTCCACTGCATCCAGTTGAGTTCCCCAATCACCTTGCGCGTGGGGCCAGGTCAGTAATATTGCCGTTTGGGGTTCCCATTCGGCGGGAAGATGTCGAGACATCATTAATTTTATTTTGAAATAATATTGTAGAGATATCGCGCTGCTGCGTCTCTACGCAAATTGATTTTCCTCAAAGTGTATCAATTTCTGCGATAGATAAGCCCGTTGCCTGCGCAATGGTATTAACATCAACCCCCAGTTTTTTTAAATTTCTGGCAGTCTCTTTTTTAGCTTTGATCTCACCCAGTACATAAGTAGACTGATATAAACTGGCTTCACGGTGGCGTTGGTTTTGATGTTGTTCATAAGCCCAACGCTCTGCTGCGTCCATTTTCAGCACATCCAGCGTTTCTTTTGCCTGTGCTAAACCCTTGGCTAAGAGTTCAGACAAAAATCCTTCCAAAATAACAAAATTCGCTTTGCTTCTGAGGATTTTTTTAATGGCCCAGTCAAAACTGATAAGTTTTCTTGTCATAGCCCTATGCTTAAGCACTTACACAATTATCAATTCTATAAAAATCGTTATGGAAAATAATTTTTAAGGAGCCAACGGATAACACCCCTTTGAAGGGGTGTTATCCGTAAAACACAATATTTTTTAACCGCCTAACAAAGCTTTACGCTTGTCTTCCATCATCCTTGCAATGATGGGACGGAAAATCACTTCCATTGCAAAACCCATTTTACCGCCGGGGATTACCAGGCTGTTAGGGCGCGCCATGAAAGAGCCGTGGATCATATTCAGCAGATAATTATAATCCTGATCCCGATAACGATTAAAGCGAATTACGACCATGCTTTCATCAGCCGTTGGAATATCACGGGCAATAAAGGGGTTGGAGGTATCAACCAGCGGTACACGCTGGAAGTTAATATGGGTTTTGGTGAACTGCGGTACGATGTAGTTTACATAATCCGGCATACGGCGCAAAATGGTGTGAACCACTGCTTCAGTAGAATAACCGCGCTCATGCACGTCACGATGAATTTTCTGGATCCATTCCAGATTCACGCTGGGCACCACGCCAATCAGCAGGTCAACATAACGGCTGACATCAATGCCTTCCGCGTCATCGCTGACACCGCCATGTAAGCCTTCATAAAATAACAGGTCGGTATTTTCTGGCAAATCTGCCCATTCAGTAAAAGTACCAGGCTCCTGTTTATAAGGTGCGGCTTCTTCATCATTGTGCAGGTAATAACGCCGTTTGCCAGCGCCATCATTGGAGTAGTCTCGAAACAGGTTTTCCAGTTCCTTAAAGACGTTGGCATCCGGGCCAAAATGACTGAGATCACGACCTTCTGCATCGGCTTTGACAACGGCTTCTTTCATTTCTTTGCGGTTGAAACGATGGAAGCTGTCACCCTCAACAACGGCAGAGCTGATTTGTCCGCGACGGAAAATACCTTCAAAAGCTTTTTTAACCGTTGTGGTACCAGCACCGGAAGAACCGGTGATCGCAATAATCGGATGTTTTACAGACATAACAAAAAGTCTCCTTGGATTAAAAAATTATTTTCGCCCTTTTACAGGATGAAAATAACGTATTAGATTCTTCAGTGTCTTTAGCCCGGATTTTAATGTCCGGGGATCATTTTCACGATAACGCAAACGGGCGTACATCTCACTGATAGCCCAAATCTGTTCACTGGATGCGGGTTGTTGCCGCACGGCGCGGCGGGCAAAGTCCTCGGATCCTTCCCAGGGTTGACGCACCAAACCCGAACCTGCAAGTTTACGACAAAAACGCAAATATTGCTGCTGTAGGGGGTCCTTTTTATGCCAGTGATAACCTGATAGTATCCACCAGGCAGCAAGTAGCGTCAATACGCCTAAACAAATCAGTAGTAATAACAGTAAGTTGCGCTTGCTGATATGTTCCAGTCCAATGCGGGATAACAGATGATTTTGCTGGGCGCTGTTATAGTTTAACACCCATTGATTCCAACTATTATTAATTGCGTCCAGACCATAACGCAATTGTTGCCAGCTTATAAACAGCCAGGAATTTTCATCCAGCAGCATACCCAGCGGACGCACACTTTCCGGCAATGCCGTGGCAATGCCCTGATTAACTCTGGATGGCGCGACTTCTGCGGTGGGATCGATGCGTATCCAGCCCTTGCCTGCCAGCCAGACTTCCGTCCAGGCATGGGCATCACGTGCGCGCACGGTGAGAAAATCTCCCAGCGGATTCATCGTTCCTCCCTGATACCCCACTACCACCCGCGCGGGAATGCTGGCTGCGCGCATTAAGGTGACAAAAGCACTGCTATAGTGTTCACAAAATCCGGCCCGCTTGTCAAATAAAAAGCTATCCACCGGATCATCGGGCATTAATTCAGGTGCCAGTGTGTACTCAAATTCATTGTCTGAAAAATATAATAAAGCGCGTTTAATAATGGCTTCCGGGTTGGGATTGTCTTCCTGCCAGCTTTGCGCCAGGGCGCGGGCTTTGGGGTGCGCGCCAGCGGGTAGTTGCAAGGCACGATGGAAAGTTCGTAAGCTTGTTGCGCTGTTTAACTGTTGATAACTCAACTGATAGTCTGGATAAGCCTGCATACGGTATTGTACGCGCCGGTATAATTTTCGGCGCAGGCGCTGCTGTTGTCCGGCCTCTCTGTGTAAAGCCAGACGCAGTGGCAAACCTTGCGCGGCATCAGGGGAAATATCCAGGCTGTAGAGCCAGTTCTGCTGGTGTGACTCCAGGGTAATTTCATAGGGCACAGGCGTACCGGATACGCGAATTTTAGCGGCTGACAAGGGCGGCGTGCCTTGTGTCCAGGTACTGCCATCGGTATGCCACAATACCAGACCACGCCAATAGAGCTGATGATTTTTTGGGCGCTGCGCTGGAAAGCGTACCCGGAATGCGACTTTATCCGATAAACTCAATTCACTGAAACTACCGGGTGACATGGATTCACTAATACCGCTGAGCGCCTTGTCTGGACTGGTTTCAGGAATGCCCCATAAGGGCGTTGGCAGACGTGGAAACAAGACAAATAACACCAGTGCCAGCGGCATGGCCTGCACCAGCAGACGGGTGGCCAGTTGCAGGCGCTGGCGTATATCCAAACCATTTTGGGTGTCGTGTATACTGATTAAGGTGCCGGTGGTGATGAGTAACACCAGCATCAAATATAAGGCCGTGGGAATCGACTGAGAATACAAAAAATGTGTCATAATCAGGAAATAACTCAGGAAAATCAAAATAATCATTTCCCGATGACCACGCAATTCCAGCATTTTCAGCCCCAGCAAGCCCACCAACAGGGCAATGCCCGCATCGCGTCCATATAAACCCTTGTAGTGAATCACTATCACCGCCGCCAGGGTGATAGTCAGCAGCGTGCGCAGCAGCGCCCCCGGCAAATGCTGTGCATGTGCTAAAGCCCAGTAACGCCAGAATAACAGCCCCAAAAAAATCGGTGGCAGCCACCACGGCAGGCGCACGATATGGGGTAAAAATGCCAGTATCAGACTGAGGTTAAGCCACTGTAAAGTTTTCCTGTTCATTTTTTTGTATTCTGTGCTGTTGGCAATAGTTTCGCCAAATAATCCCGTTAGGGGTTTGCTTTATAGCGTTTTTGATATTTAATAATGATGTTTACTTTTTGTATACCATATTTTAATTCATAATCAACTAAATCCGGTAGTTTATGCGCCTGCTCATTATTTTATTTTTAAGTTGTTGGTTTGCTTCTTGTTATGTCAAAGCAGCAGAAGAACATGCGGTCACGCTCAGCGATGAATCTGAAATCATCCTGCACCAATATCCCGCTGCCAATAGCGAGTATCGACTGCTATGGGTTGCCAATGCTTTCGGCTTTCGTGACAGTCACCACCATGTGGCGGACTTGCTGGCTAAGGCAGGTTTTGATGTCTGGTTGACTGATTTGCAGGAATCCTTGTTTATGACGCGCAGCGTCCACCATATGCGCACACTCAGCGGACACTATGTGGCAGAGTTGCTTGAGCATTTACAGCAGGGCAGTGATAAAACTTTAATTTTGCTGGGGACACATTCGGCTGCAATGCCGATTCTGCACGGTGCGCATACCTGGCAGCTTAAACTCGGCGATAGCCGTGCTGTAGGCGGTATTGTGCTGTTTTCCCCCTCCTTGTACTTAAAAGTGCCACAACTGGGCGAAGATGCGCAATATTTGCCCGTACTCAGTCTCAACCGCCTGCCCATTTTTATTTTCCAGGCTGAAGGTGACGGTAATCGCTGGCATTTGGCAAATTTATTGGAAACCCTTCATGCTGGCGGCAGCAGTGTTTACGCTGAACTCATGCCCAACATCCGCAGCCTGTTTCCTTTTGATGATAGCCCCCCATCAGCGACTGCACAGATAATGCAGCAAAGCTTGCCCGACAAGCTCAAAGCGCGTTTATCACTGTTGCGCAATACAGCACTTGCGCCGATTCGCAAAACATCGCTGAAATTGCCTGAACTCAACACTGATTCAGGCGTGGATCAGCGTTTAAAACCCTATCGTGGAAAAATTCAACCCACGCCGATAGCACTCCCCGATGTCAACGGCAAGCACTACGCCCTGAACGATTATCTCGGGCGCGTAACCGTCGTAAATTTCTGGGCAAGCTGGTGTCCGCCTTGCGTGGAAGAAATTCCCTCGCTCAACCGTTTGCGCGAAAAAATGCACGATACGCCCTTTAGCCTGATTTCTGTGAACTATGCGGAAAAACCTGAAACCATCCAAAAATTTATGCAGCAAGTTGTGGTTGATTTCCCCGTGTTAATGGATGAGGAAGGGCACGTTTCTGCACAATGGAAAGTCTTTGCTTATCCTTCCACGTTCATTATCGACCCGCAAGGAAAAATAGCCTACGGCGTGAACGCAGGCATTGAATGGGATACACCGGAAGTGCTGAGCACTTTGCATGGCTTGCTTAGGAACGGTCAGTAAATAACAAAACACAGGTCACAACTATGCAGAATCATTGGTATTACTCATCATCTAAACTTTGAGCCATTAAAGGCGCTTCTTTGATACGCCAGATAAAAAAGAGTAAAACGACAGCGATACCCACCAACAATAACTGAAGCAGAACCTTGTCAGCAAAAATGGCGATGGATATTGAAAAGCTGATAATAATGATGAAATATATCTTGTATTTGATTCTCCGTGGTAAAGCTTTTTTAGCTTCCCATTGTTTTAAGGTTGGGCCAAACCAAGCATTATTGAGCAGCATTTTATGGAATCTGGGTGAACTTTTTGAAAACAATGCTAAAGCAATAAGCAAAAATGGCGTGGTAGGCAATATTGGCAAGATGACGCCAATAAGCCCTAAACCAATAAAAAACCAACCAAAAATAATAAGTAGATGATTTTGTAATATTTTTATCATATTTCAAAAACCGTGTTTATTTCTTGTTTTGTTGCCGTTTCATCACATAAGACAGCGAAGGTATAATATACCGTCCCAGGCTACCGAGCTTGGACACCAGCCCATAATATAAACCTTTCCAGCGCCCCGGCCCTGCAACCACTTCCGGTTCATCACCATAAGGCAGGTAATAAGGAAAAGCATCCAGATACTTTTGGTAGGAAATGTAATGCAGCCAGTTGGAAACTGGTTTAAATCCAGGCATTTGCCGTTTCAAGGAAAACGGTGACCAGAATAAGTTATCATTTTCCGTGGTGCCACCAACCCTTCCAAACAGCTTTGCGTAGACCTCACGTAAAGGAATCGGCAACCAATGACAGAAAGGCAATTCCGTATCATGGGCAATAATGGGAAACCATAAATTCGGCGTGGTCAAGATAATTAAATCCCGGCTGATGCGGCATAAATCCGGGATACCGGTAGGATCGTGATAAATATGCTCCAGCACTTCAATGCAATACACAATATCTATGCTACGATCCGCCATAGGTAATTTTCCTAATGGCGCAACCTGCCACTCTATGTGCTCGGCAATACCCAAGATTTCCGCAATTTTTTTACCCGCCATTAAACGCGCGCCATCAGGCTCTACCGCGATAATTTTGGCATCCGTGGTAAATGCCAGTGCCATTGCCATCCAACCATAACCCGTGCCGACATCAGCAATCACTGTCTGTTGATTAATTTCGCTGAAATCCGGTAACTGGCAGACAAAGCGTCGGGTAAAATAATCCAGGGTTGCCGGAATATCCAGTACCACATACTGGGAGTCACGGAAGGTTTCAACCTGCTTGATTTGCTCTAATTGTTCAGCACTGAACAATTGCTGGAAATCAATCATTTTTAAGCCGGAGGCATTGGGTGATTTGACTGCTTGGGATTGTGTCATGTTGTAACTCACTTATTCAGGAACAGAATTACGTTATAATAGCGTCATTATGCCTAAGAAAAAAACGATACTTGCCTATCTCACATCCGATTTTCCGGTACTGAGTCATACTTTCATTTCCCGCGAAGTCAAAGGGCTGGAAAAACTGGGTTACAGCATTCGCCACTTATCCATTCATCGTCCCGCAGCGGAAGAAATTTCCAAAGAGGATGAGGTATTTAAAGGCAAGGTATTTTATATTTTTCCGTTAAAAAAATGGGATTTTATCTGGACGCATATACGGTTTCTTTTGCGTATGCCCTTGCGCTATTTATATTATTTTTTTTATATTATCTCACGTCCCGATACCCGTCTTCACGACCGTATCCGCACAGTTTACCATTTTGCCGAAGCGGTTTATCTGGCGGCTGAAGTTGAACGCCAGGGTATTACCCATATTCATGCGCATTTCTATCACAATAATGCCACGATTGCGCTGCTGGTGGCAAAACTGCTGGGTATCAGCTACAGCATTACCGCACATGGCAGTGCTTTGCTTATTGAGCGGGTACTGATTAAGGAAAAAACCGAAAGCGCGCAGTTTATTCTGTGTATTTCTCAATATAATAAAAACTTTATTCTCAAACATTATCCACAATACGCGGACAAGGTTTTTGTGGTGCATTGCGGCTTGAATCCGCAGCAGTTTCTGCCTGCCCCACCCCCCGCCAATGATAAATTGACCTTATTGGCCATTGGGCGTTTTGTACCGGTTAAAGCCTATGCTGATTTATTAAAAGCCTGTTTCTTACTGAAACAACAGGGTCTGGATTTTCGTTGTGTATTAATTGGCGATGGCCCGGAAAGTGAAAAATTACAGCAACTTATCGCAGATTATCAATTGCAGGATGTGATTGAAATGCCTGGCATCGTGTTACAGGAAAAAATCCAGGCTTATTTTGAGCAGGCTGATATTTTTGTACTTTCCAGTATCAGTGAAGGCATTCCTGTGGTATTAATGGAAGCCATGTCCAAACAGGTGCCTGTGGTCGCCACGCACATTACCGGTATTCCTGAACTGGTGGAAGACGGGGTGAGTGGTTATTTACCCCCACCCGCTAATCCAGAGGCATTTGCTGCCGCGATACAAAAGCTCGCCACTGACGCAGCTTTGCGCCAGCACATGGGGCAGGCAGGACGCAACAAGATTCTGGCTGAGTTTGATATAGAAAAAAATATTTTAGAGCGTAAAGCCATTTATGACCGCTACTTAGGAGTGAGAATTTTATAACTTCAGAAACTGGACTTATTTCATCCTCACTCCTTAACTTGAGTTTGGTGTAAGCTCGATCAGCGCTAAAGGCGTTGAAAACTGCTTCCTCCTTACGCTAAATTATTGATAAGGAAATTATCCAAGATCATGGCACCATTAGCCGAAACCTATCAGCTTGAAGTCGATTCAATTGCTGAAACCAACTGGTATCAATTACTGGAACAATTCACCGATGCCAGTCTGTATCAGACCTGGGCTTATGGCAAGGTACGCTGGGGAGAGGATAACCTCAGTCACTGCGTATTAAAACAAGGTGATAATATTGTCGCAGCGGCGCAGTTGCGCATAATGCGCTTGCCCGTGCTGCCCGGTGGCATTGCTTATCTGCGCTGGGGCGGTCTGTGGCAGTCTAAAAACCAGCCCCCCAACCCGGAACATTTCCGTCAGATGTCACGCGCTTTGCGCGATGAATACGCTAAAAAACGCGGTTTGTTGCTGCGTATTTTACCCAACATCCGCGATGATGCCGCCGCCCAGGAGCAAATTGACATTCTGGCGCAGGAAAATTATCAGCGCAAACCACTGGCAGAAGGTGGGCGCACTTTATACGTTGACCTCAGCTTGTCTGAAGAAGCCTTGCGGGCAGCGCTGAAACCGCGTTGGCGCAATTATCTGAAACGTGCAGAAAAACTGGGTTTTGAACTGATTGAAGGCAGCAGCGATGAACTTTACGAACAATTTCAGGCTGCCTATCGTCAAATGCACCAGCGCAAGCAGTTTGTGGAATATGTGGATATTGAAGAATATCGTGACATGCAGCAAGCCCTGCCCCCAAATTTTAAGATGCATGTCATGTTATGCCGCTTGGATGGTGAAATCCAGGCCGCGATTATCTGCGCGGCAGCAGGTGACATGGGGATTTATGCCTTAGGCGCGACCAGCGATGAAGGTTTGAAAAACCGCGCTTCTTATCTGCTGCATTGGAATATGCTCCTATGGCTGCAACAGCAGGGCTACCGCTGGTATGACCTGGGCGGCATCAACCCGGACAAGGTGCCCGGCACCGCGCAGTTTAAGTATGGTCTGGCAGGCAAGCAAGGTGTTGATGCCTATCCGATTGGACAATTTGATTACTGTAGCCAGCCGCTTAGCTGTATCAGCGTAGCACTGGCGGATAAGTTGCGGATGTTGTATCGGAAATTAAAGGAAATGCGTTAGAGATAGTACCTTAGGTAACTCGCAGCGAATAATACCCCCCATTTCGCTGGTCTTTTTACCCGTTTTCCGCGTTATAAAAACCGTTACATAGCTCACTATGCGCCGGTTTTCACGCCTTGAAAACAGATAAAAATCCTGCGCGCTATGGGGGTGTTATTTCTTGCGAGTTACCTTAAACCATGATTAAAAACATAAAACCCTATGAAAATCACGTCTTTTAATTGTAAAGGCTATAAAGCCTTCCGCGATGAAGCACAAATCAATCTCAGACCTTTAACCCTGCTTTTTGGTAAAAATAACAGTGGTAAATCAACGCTTCTACGCTTACCACGCCTTTTGTTACGTGCCTTATCAACACGAGCAGGCCGTGATTTTCCCGTTAAGGTTGATGAATTAGATTTTGCAGGGCGTTTTTGTGACTTAACTCATGGCGGTTTGGCGCATGGTGCAGCTTCCTTTGGCTTTGTCCTGAATGAGCAAGAAAAGAAACTGGATGTACAAGCCACCGTTCAAAATGTACAAAATCCGTTTTCAACAGACAAAGAACACTCAGAATTCAGTATTGTATCCCAGTTGCATATTGAACATCCTCAATTTCCGCTTCACCTGGAATGGGAACCACAAGCAAAAACAATTGCTTCTTACCATGGATTTGGAGAAATACCTTTTCGAGGTCTATTACCTGATACACGCAGTGCCTACAAAGAATCCCGAGCATTTATAGAAGACTGGCGGGAGTCCGTACAAGATTTTGAAGATCGGGTTTCCCATTTAGGCCCGATACGTAGTGAAATTCCCCGTGTTTTTGAGACTGGAGTTTCGACACCACTGGGCTTTGATGGCGCGGGTGCTGTAGCCCGTTTAGACAGGGATCGTAATTTGCTGGATTTAGTTTCAGACTGGTTTCAGCAACACCTTGATGGTTGGCGTATTACACTGGATTATGCTGGCAGTGCTTACCATTGCTTATTGCAGCGTGGTAGTATCAGTGTCAATCTTGCTGATGTTGGTCATGGCATTCAGCAAGTATTACCGGTTATCGTGCAACAATTGTCTCATCAGACATCTTCCGATAAGAGCTTGCTTGATCTGTTAGAGCAACCTGAACTCCACCTACATGCCGCCGCCCATGCACCACTGGGAGATCTTTTTCTGGACACGGCGCGTAAAGGCTCAACCCAGGTACTGGTAGAAACCCACTCAGAAAACCTGTTATTACGCATACGTCGGCGCATAGCCGAAGGTTTGGATCCTCATTTGGTTGCGCTCTATTTTGTATTGGAACACCCTGATGGTTACAGCACTATAAAGCCTATAGAAATTCTGCCTGATGGTTCAGTCGATTGGTGGCCAAAAGGTGTATTCACTGAAGGCTATGAAGAATTAAAGGCCCTGCATCGGGCGCGGCGGGGGAAGGAATAGGCAACACTATGAAAGTAACCATCGCTGAAGATGTTGTCAGCAATCCTGATTATTGGCGCTTTCTTGATCGTATTATAAACAAGATTGCTGATGAGTGGCATGTTTGGCAAATTGATGATACTGAAGTGATTGAGGCAAGTGGCTGGTTGGAGAGAACTGGGTGTGAATGGCTACAAGAACTTTTTAATAAAGCGGCTATGGCGGCTGATTTAAATGCCCATGCTGATTTCCCTAAACAAAAAATTATAGTTTCCACCAAACCACTTACTGATGCTTTACCACCCCGGCAAGCCGCTGATTATGTGAGTACCCCACTGGTGATTTTGATGGAAAACCGTTTTACAGATGGTCTTTTTATCAATAGCGTTCTGGATTTTCTAGCGCCTGAAGCAATAAATGAGCAGCGCCAAAACGCACCAGGTTTTATTTATTATGATAGTTCAGGCGGAATCGGAGAATTACCCAAACTGATCACAGATTATGTTCAACAGAGAAAAAGTAAGGGGATTCCATTCCGGGGCGTTGTATTTACCGATAGTGATGCCAAAATACCCGGTGAGATACACAAAAATGCGCGTTTGGTACAAGAAACTTGTGAAACTGAAGACGTTCCGTGCCTTATTTTATCGAAGTGTACCATTGAAAACTATATTCCGGATGAAGTTTTGGAAGCCTGGATACCCTCAACACCACATTATGAAAAGCGTTGTATTCTTGAAGCTGTTAAGCGGCTCAAACCAGCACAACGTGATCATTACCCAATGAAAAAAGGTTTAAATCTGTCAGGTGCCAGTGCATCAGTACATAAGCTTTATGAAAATATCAGTGAAGCTGATCGAATAGAGTTGGCTAAAGGTTTTGGTAAAGAGGTTATCGAAAAGCTCAATAATTTTAATAATGTAATTACTGCCAAAGCACTGCGCCAACGTGACGGACAAGGTGAACTGGATTATCTGGTTGAACTAATTCTATCTGAGCTTTAAGCGCTATATTTACAGGAATAAAATAATGTCATCAATACCTGAACTCAAACCGGAAGTGACGTTTATATTTGAACTACTCACTGAAGTCAGAGTGGGCAAACTGCGTATTCCAAAGTTTCAGCGCTCTTATGTCTGGCGACGCCAGCAAATGACTGAATTGCTGGATAGTATCAATCGCCAATTTCCAATTGGCAGCCTGTTGGTGTGGGAAACTGAAGAGAAGGTCAGCAGCCGCAACTGGATTGGGCCATTGGCGATACCTGCCGCACCTTCAGCGCTTAGCGCTCATGTGTTAGACGGGCAACAACGCTTGTCTACCTTGACCGGCGTGTTAATGGCTGCGGCGGAGAATAAAAGTAAAACTCAAAATGATGATGAAGACCCTGAGCGTTGGTGGATTTGGTTTAATATCCGGGATGATATTTTTGAGCATCCTAAATCTCCTGATGCTAAACCTGAATCCTGGCACTTTCCTATGTGGAAGTTATTAGATACTGTTTCTTTTTTACATGAATCACAACGTATTTTGCAGGACAATGGAGATAAGGGGGCTGCGTATGTGCAAAAAATACAAGAACTGTTACAGCGCTTTCAGTCCTATAAGGTGCCTGTTATTCGCATCAAGTATACGGGGATTAACCGGGCGGTAGAGATTTTTGCCCGGCTGAATTCAAAAGGTCAACCCATAAGTCCTGATGAAATGGTCTCAGCACTCAGTTATCGGGAAAATCAAGTAACTATTTCAGAACATATTAATGCGATTCTTGAAGCGTTGGATAAGTATGGATTTAGAAATATTGATCGGGTTACGATTTTACGCTCGCTGTTGGCTATTTTAGGTGAAGATGTTTATCGAACTGACTGGACACGATTTACCGATACCAACCGCACTGATCCCAGAGACAAATTACAGACTGTTGTAGAGCAAACGCAAACAGCCCTAATAAAATCATTAGAGTTTTTGGCTAAACTGGGCGTTTATAATCATCGCCTGTTACCTTATTCCATGCAACTGGTTGTGTTAAGCAGTTTTTTTTCATCCTGCTCTGAGCCTACTCCAGCACAAATAAACTTTCTCGAGCGTTGGTTTTGGGTCTCATCATTTACTGGTTGGTTTGCTTCACGAGGCTCCTCAAAAGTAGGTGCCCTGATTAAAGAATTTCGGGAACAAATTGCTACAGAAGACAATCCTGAGCTTCTTGAGAGTATGCGTCTGGATGAACCTGCTCAAGCTTTTCCTAAAACCTTTAATATGCGCAGTGCAAGAGTGAGGAGCTTACTGTTGGTAATGATTGCTCAAGAACCATATTATAAAAAACAGTACTCAAAAAATAAAATTTCTTATGAAAAAATTCCAGTTAAAAAACTCAGTACATTATTTGCAGAACATGGGCATCTTGCTATCGGTAAAATTGCAGCAACAGTCAATGATAAAACACTGGCCTCCAGTCCTGCTAATAGAGTATTAAACCTTGCTTTATTTAGTGGATCTGGAACTGTGAGTTCCAATAGTGATTTTAGTCAGGCTAAAAACTGGCTTACACAACTGGACGGCGATGCAAATAATATATTGAAAAGCCATGCCATACCTGTTGATGCTTTATCTGATTTGAAAAATAATAAGGCAGATATTTTTCTGCAAAAGCGACTTGATTATCTCATTGAACTGGAAAGAGATTTCATGAAGTCAAAAGGTGTTAACCTGCCTTTAGGTCGTGAAATTCGAGCAGTAGCAATTGATACGGAATAGAGGCATAAATATAGTAGATATGAATATTTCATTTTTTAAGTCAATAATATTCACCTTATTCTGTTTTTGTTCATTGTTATTGACTTTGTCCGTTTCTGCAACAGCGCAAACTGGTGCTGGCCTGCAAATTACCGGTTTATACGCAGAAAACCCGGTGGCTCAGGGGCAAAATTATCGCTTATTCGTGCAGCTATCGATTCAAAATCGTAATCCACATCCAAGCCCGGATTTATTGCTGCGTTTAACTTATACCACCGCCACAGGGCAGCAAATCACGCTGGAAAATGAAACTTTACCCGCCTTGTATCATCATAAACCTGAAGAAATACGACTGGCTCCAATACCCGCAGCAAGCACGATTGACTTACGGGGATTTGTGTTATTGCCACTGACCTGGTATCGGGGGGCAGGGACACTGGAAGCCAGTTTATTCACTTGCAAGGCTCACAGCCCAAGCTGTCAGTTTCTGGCAAGGCAGGATATTCCACTGACTTTATATTGAGAAGTTGTCTAATGAAAAAAATCCTGCTGCTCATCACCTTGTTGCTGTTGTTATTACTGGTATTTATGCCTGGTCTGACCAGTTTTGGCAGTGCTTATTATCTGGAAAATCTTCAGCAACAGGCACAAGAGCAGCCACAAATTGAAAACCTGGCGTGGCAGCAACAGACAGGCTGGTGGATGTCCAGCGACGAAATTAACTTAAAATTGGCAGTGCTGCCAGAAACGCTTAGCATTAAACAACAGCGTCATCATGGCTGGCTGCCGTTTAAGGTGCCGGAAATCTCAACTTATGTCAGCCCCGGAGAAAAACTGACTTCACAACTGCAAAGTCTGTTAGGTTCCGGGGAACAACTCTATGTCCACAGTCGTCTGGTACTGGATGGTTATATTGAAAGCCGCTGGCAATGGCAGGCGAAAAACCCGCATCAGCAACAGGATGACTATTTTGCAGCACAAGGCACGCTGCAACTACAAAAAATGCAACCACAACTTAGCAGTTACAGCTTTATACCCAAAATACAGTGGTCTGCTACAGCGCTGCCGGTCACAATCAATGCATTAACCATTAATGCAACAGCGCAAAAAGACAAAGACAATGATTTACACCACGGCGCAGACATTGAAGCCCATATTGAGGGCATCCAGTTAGATTTTCCCTTACAGCAGACAGTGCAACTGAACAATAACCAGTGGCATTTTGGCGGTGATATACAGGAAAACCAGCTTAATCTCTCCGCACAGGGAAAGGTGGACGATATACAATGGGAAAATAAACCTTGGGGCAAAGCACAGTGGCTGCTTAAGCTGCAAAACCTGGATGCACAAAAAACGCTTGAACTACTCAAAATTCTAAAAAAACCACAATATCAACAGCGTTATTTGCTACCGCTGTTTTTGCTGAAAGAAGGTAAACATTTACTGGCCCATAACCCGGCATTAGAAACCCTGCAATTACATCTGCAAACGCAAGACGGGGATGTTAAATTAAACATGAGCGTGCGCAGTCGTTTTGACGCTAAAACAGGGGCAATCACGGATTTATCAAAATTATTAAAAATCCAGGGTGCACTGGAACAGCCTTTAGCTGTATTGGAAAAACTGACACGCCTGCAATTGGCACTGCAATGGCAAATGCAGGGTAAGGCGTTTAATGCAGACTTGTTAGCGCAACAGGCCCGGATACGAGTGCAGGAACAGGTTCAATATTGGGTTAAACGCGGTTTTGGGCGTCTGGAAAATAATGTCTATTATCTGCAATACTGACAACTTCAGAAATTATTGGTGAATCTATTGCGTCTTGTTCCGTCTTCGCTCATGATGGTTCAGCAAAACATCACAAATTAAACTAAAAAAGTGGACAAATATTGTCCGCTTTTTTAGTTTCCTTACTTGATGAAAAGGTTTAGATTTTTATACATTCTGCCCTTCCTTTGTACAAAAAAGTTTTCAGGACAGTTGGCAGGGCAATCGCATTAAAAATTTAATAAATACCATAGTGTTATGTAGTTCTTGGTTTTTACGACGTGCCCAATAAAATTTTTAGCAGATATGTTTCATTCCAACCAGCTTTGAGACGTTTGGTTT
>NZ_JAUCGJ010000109.1 GCF_030378065.1 Candidatus Venteria ishoeyi
AAGCTGAACAATTTTTACCAAAACGCAGCCATAATTGCCGACTTCGCTTAATCAGACGTGCAGCTACATACATCAACTCCTGTATGACTGTTTTTATCCGTCGCCGTTTAGCGCTATGCCTCACCGGTGCATCCTCATCAAGCAAACCGCATAAGCCAATATGCTTGAGAATATTGTAAGTCAGTGCTCCCAGATTAAGTACCAGGTCATTGCTATCAAATTTCCCAGAGGGTAGGCGCTCTAAATCCATGTCTGTTTTGAACTCGCTGTGAAACTGTTCGGAAGTCGCGTGGTCCCTGTACAGCGCAATGACTTCAGCATCCGCTGATTCCAGCGTTGTCCACCAGCCCTCTACTTCAACTTCAGAAATTAATAGCATTTGCCCGTTGTTATCAATATTGCGCTCCGTTACGCGCATTATTCGCCTGAAAGTATACGTGTTCCCTTTGTGTTTGCGTTCTTTGTAGACGGTAAATGTACCCACTCGTTTGCCTGGGCGTGGTGTTTCCCAATGACACCAATGCCCAAGTTCTTGGGCATACTTTAACCATGTATGTGCAGATTCTTTGCGTTTATTCCACTTTATAATGAAATCGCTGCCGTCTTGTTCTACAAGTTGCGCCAAGTTGTCCAGGGCGTCATGCTGACTGTCCAAACGCCATAACAGCGGCAGTGTCGTCAACTCCCGTGCTGTTTCATGGGCGCGTTCTATTACAAACCCAAATTCCCGCTGCCCGTTCCAACTTCCCGGATGTAATTCAGCCGCAATGCTCCAGCCTTCCTGTCCCAAATAGACAAACATCGGGTTGTAGCCATCAAAGTTCTTATACGTCCAGCTGACATGTTCTTTTTTTGTTCCTGAGTTATTAAACGGCGAAGCATCCGCGTCTATCTGTACATGCCCGGTGTACAGTGGTGTAATCTGCACATCCAGATTCTTCAGCATTTCAATATTGCATGGAGTAACAACATTTTCTATCAATGTGCGTGCATTTTCATCAAAACGCTGCCGTTGCCGACTTGATGATAAAACCTGTTTTATCCCAAGGCTTAACTGGAATATCTCATCATTGCGTACATTTTCTATTGCTTCGTAATCGCTTTTCCCTTGCGCAAGAAGCCCCACATAGCTGCGTATCAAATCTGCATTGCTCACTTCTCCGCCTTTGCCAAGCGGAGCGCAGATTGCATCCAGGTTTCCATGTTTATTCAGGCATGAGCCTACCAACAACATTCCCGCATGGCTGGTATAAGTTTCTGTTTCTGATTGCTCTAATTTAATATTTGGCATGATTCACTTGGTTGGTGAAGTGGATGATGCCTATATTTAAACGTTATATTGCTGTTTAATAAAGTTAATTATTTAATTTTTTTGAATTTACGTCACGGATTCAGG